>NZ_SSWO01000020.1:0-141715 GCF_004803625.1 Burkholderia sp. LS-044 | reverse complement strand
TCTATCAGTTCCAGCCCTTCAACCTCGTTGCCTTCCATGGTGTACACGTGTCCACTTAAAAATCTGGTGGACACGATCCTCGCGGTCACGAAGCGACTGGACAAGATGACTTCACCGGGGGCTTACAGCTACTCGCAGAGGTGTCTCGCGCAGGCGAAAGTCGGGTGCTGATACGGAGCTCAGTGAATTATTGGTTGGGGCTGTCCGACGTCACGTCGAGCATGCACTTCGTATGCAACGACCCGCCGAGGAACCTGCAACATGAGTTGAGCGAGAACGTGCGCATTCAAGGCAATGTTGTGAAGCCGCACGATACTATCTCCAAAACCTTGCGTCTGGTGTTCAAGCTTGACGAGCGGCGATATCAAGCGTTGTCGTGGAATGTTCCAGGTATCTTCATTGAGGTCGAAAGTCCGTTGGAATCCGGTGGAATTAACCGACAGAAGCGAGCAATTGGCTCCGTCGAGTCCGTCTCGGTTATGTCGGGCAAACAGGTTCTGGTAAGTGCAAGCGAGCCGGGGGTGCTCTCGGTCGGCGATTGGGCTCTCAATGTGGATTTTTCAAAACATCCAACCAAGCGTCTTCCTGCATCGCTTTTGGCCAGCCGCCTCACTCCACAAGCAAGCACCCTTATGTTTACGAGCGGCGTGACCGGATTGAGCCACGAGCTATTGAGGTTAGTCCGGCCGCATTATGCTGCACGCATGGCCACGAAAGTGGTGGATGGGCAGTTCATGGTTCAGTTTTCGACGCCGGATGACGTGCAGGGTGTGTTGGTGCGGGTATCAGATGTCATCTCGGGTAAGGACGCGGAGATTACCCTCGAGGCTAATACAGGAGTGTGGGCGGGACATCGATTGGGGCGGTCCCGCATGACGTGTTTGCCGGTGAGAGACGGTGGGTATTCGGTTTCACTGTATTTTGACCTAGAAGGTTGGCCATCCGGAGCTTGGGTATTCGGATTCGATGCCTGCGTCGGCGGAATTTGGGGGCATCTCGCAAACCAGCGCCAGGACGCACTTGCTGCTGGTTTTATCTGTGACGAAGAGGGGAGACAAGTGCGAAGTGAAGCCCTCCTCGAATGCTTGTCCGCGCTCTCGGACAAAGACTCTCTCACCGTGCTGTCGCGCGTGCAGGCAGTAATGTCAACGTGCTATATGCAGGAATCCTGGGAATCCGTCCAATGGATTGCAGGAATGTGGCGAGCGCTGCTCGCGCGCTGGAATGGGCGCATACACGAAGCAGTGACAACGCTCGTTGACCTCGCGTGTGCGCGTGCACCCGAAGATGCAAGTTCGAGTTGGTTACTTCAAGTCACTGCCGGCGCAGTGATGCCGGAGATATACACTTTACCGGCTGTTGCGTATGGGAAGGTTAACCAGAGCACGCATCCTGTCTGCCAAGTGCTACGTGCAATCGCAGACTTGAAGGGGCAATATCCCAGAGTCTTTCCGGACCTGATTCATGTCGCTGCAGCATCCGGTTTCTCCAATTTTACTGAAGTTGCCGCAGGGGGCGAGCCGCGTGGCTTCAGGCTCGACAGTTACATTGAAGGACTGCGGCAAACTGAAGACCGTGTTGGCGACTCGTTCAAGCTGGCCGACGAAAACTTCCAACCCTCAAACGGAGACTGGCTTGGGCCAGTACATCATCGTTTCGCGACGCGCTCGCTCGAGTTGGCATATGAACGCAGTCTGGCAGGAAATGAAATTCGCCGCGGGCAGGCGATGGGACTTTGCCGTTTCCTGAAACAGAAATTCCCCTCGTTCCCACACGACTATCATCCGCGTCTGGCTGGTCACGCTCCCGTTGTTGCTCCATGGGCGACAGGGGGCGATGAAAACCTTCCCGAGGAACTTGTGCAACGGCGCCAGAACTTGGACCAGATTACGCATCTCATTTCACTGCTGGCCTTCCACTGCCGCTTAGGTGCGCGCAATGAGATGGCTTTGCGCAGGTTCATGGACGTGCTCCGAAGTTCCAATATCCCCGTTGATGCCTCCCTTGCCTACCTCCTTCAGGTTGGCGGAGCAGCCTTTGCCTATTACCTGCTTCTTTGGGAGCTGGTTCAGAAAGCCGAGAGTATCCGATGAAAGATGCCAATCCCATTGCACTCGTCGAAGACCTGGATAATGTGCTCGAGCGGTACATCTCGACAACCTTGCCCATCGGGCGACGCCATCCGCGGCTCGCTGCCGAATTCCGCCACATCCTAGCGCAGGAGACGCTCGTTGAAGGTCCGTACGTTGAGGCCCTCCCCGATTTCGAGAAGGGTGAATCTCTCGAAGCGCTGTTGGCAAAAAATGGTGGGTTTGTTCACGATGCACTAGGCAATATCCCAACGGCCGGGCGCAAGCTGCACCGACACCAGCAGCGCGCGATGGAGCTTGCCTGCAAGCAGGAAAAGAGCCTTCTTGTGGCGACTGGCACCGGTAGCGGTAAGACAGAAACGTTCCTGTACCCCATCGCCAATCAGCTATTGTTGGACCCGGAACCAGACAGGCCTGGCGTGCGGGCGCTGCTGGTTTATCCGATGAACGCGCTGGCCAATGACCAGCTGTATTACCGCATTGCGCCCCTCTTCGCGCGATATCTTCGGTCGCACGGCATTACCTTTGGTCGCTACACCGGCCAAGTCAAGGCAAAGGTGAAGCGGGACGAGGAGGAGGCGCGGCTGCTTAGCAACACGAAGCTGATGGACATCCTGAATTATCCCGACCGGATACCCGCCAACTGGATGTTGACCCGCGAGGAAATGCTGGCAAATCCGCCCAAGGTGCTAATTACAAACTACGCGATGCTGGAGCATCTTTTGCTGCTTCCGCGCAATGAGCGCCTTTTCACGGCGAACGCCCTGCGCTTCATCGTTTTAGATGAAATCCACACATACCATGGGGCCCAGGCGACGGAGGTCGCGTTCCTACTTCGCAAGCTGAAGAACCGTCTTGGAATCGACAAGCCGGTTCAAGTGTTTGGCACCAGTGCGAGTCTCGCAGACGGCGACGGAGCGGATGAAAGGCTGAAGTCGTTTGCCAGTACCCTGTTCGGAGAGTCGGTTCATGAAGTTGTGCGTGGCAAGCGCATCGTCCATGAGCGGCTGCAGGTAGTTCCGCTGCACGAGTTTTCATTGAAAGTTTCCGAGTGGTCGAGTGTGGGGAATGCCCTCGAAGAATTGCTCGCCCTCGATGACGAAGCGAGAACGGCTGACGCTTGGAACCTGCTGCTGCATAACTGCGGACTGGCGCGTGAGGAGTTGCAATGCGGGGCCGACGTGGACGTTCCTGCATTCCTTGAGGACCGCTTTTCGCAGAATCAGGAAATCAGGCGGGTTGCACAGCATCTCGACGGGGGTGGGGTGCACGCATTCCGAGACTTGACTGCACTTGTCTTTGACTCGCCCCTTGAGAGGGTGGCAGACGAGGAGAAATACAGCGCGTTGAGCGCGGTCATTCGTCTTGGCATGCTGGCGCGCGCAAGCAATGACGGATTCCCGCTGCTTCCCGGGCGCTATCACATCGCCGTTAACAGTATCGAAGGGCTCGCTGTCTTGCCATCGGACGGCGACGAAGGATGGGCCCAGTTGCGGGCTGCACGGTACCATCGTACTGAAGAAGGACAATACTTTTCGCTGCTTACCTGCCGAAAATGCGGTCAGCCGTTTTTTGAAGGGTTCGAGCAGGGAGGGCGGCTGTACAACCGCCAGCCAGGAGACCGCGATGGGCGTGCCGAAAGACGTGTATTCTGGCTCGGCAGTCCGGTTGGGTACGTCGAAGACGAGGATGATGAAGCCGACGCAGGCTCGTCAAAGGAATACGAGAAGTACTATCTGGACCCCAAGACAGGCGAACTAGGTGCTCGAGCAGACGCCATTCCGCTGTACGCCATCCAGACGCAGCGCGATGAGCAGGAGCGTGCATGGTACGTGCTCAAGTGTCCTGCGTGTGGTGGGAGTGCGTCAGGTACTGACGCTGAGGTCGTGACACGCATGCATCCCGGCAATGAGGCGCTCGGTAGCGTCGTTGCACAGCGTGTTCTTGAGTCTTTGCCTGCGGCCTTCATCGACCATTACAACCCGCGTCCTGCTGGTGGGCGTAACTTGCTCACGTTCTCGGATAACCGGCAGGACGCTGCGTTTTTTGCCCCCTATTTTGAGCGGACGGCTGCTGACCTCGCGCTTCGTAGCGCAATCCGCAATGTTTTGAGAGACCGAAGCACCCCAGTCACCGGTTCCCAACTCGCGGAACAGATATATCAACATTGGCAGCAGGATGGCCAGCAGGCTGTCTTGCTGGATGCCAATGGCGAAATCTGTCACGACCATCAGGATATGCTGGCGCTGCTGCTCGCGGCTATCGGCCGTGAAATGTGCACGCCTGGCGGTCGGCGTAACTCGGTCGAGCCGCTCGGTATCGTGCAGGTCACCTACGACGATGCGAAGCTTCGCCTGCTTCTGCAGAGGGTTAAGACATTCTGGCCGAACTCACTTCCGGCGAGCGACTCGGCCATTTCTGCTCTTGTTCATCTCTTTCTCGAAAACATCCGGCGAGAGCGGGCGCTGTCACGTTTTCATAAGGTCGCTCTTTCGGACGAGCACGTTTGGGGAACCTACAACGGTCATCGGTCATTCGACCTCGAGGGCGGCGATGATGTGGTCCGATACAAATGGATTCCGTCAGCGACGCGCCACAACCGGCGCACCTGGTACCTCGTCGAGCAACTCGGCATGCAGCGCGACGAGGCGGTTGCGTTTTTGCGGCAATTCTGGGACGTCGTGACAAAGCCGCCGATTGTCCTGCTTGAACGCCACATGCCGGGATTTGCGCTCAACGGTGACCTGATTCGATTTGGAAACGGAGATAGGGCGCCACTCTATGCCTGCAAGAGCTGCGGCTTGATGCAGCAGCACGTAATCGGCCTTAAATGTGTGGCCTTCCGGTGCCGTGGCGAGGTGGAAGAGTTGGGCGCCGAGGAGCGTGAAGAACTGCGCAAGCGCAACCACTATCTGTCCTCTTACGAGGAAACGAATCATGCCACTGTAAGAGCGCGGGAGCATACTGCGTCACTCTCGACAGAACTGCGGGAGGTCATTGAGCGGGATTTCGCCGAACGGAAAATCAATCTTCTGTGCTGTACGACCACGATGGAGATGGGGGTTGACCTTGGGGACCTCGAAGCCGTCGTCAATTTGAACGTTCCACCCGGCATTGCGAACTATCAACAGCGTACAGGTCGCGCTGGTCGTCGTGCTCAGGCTGCGCCTTTCTGCGTCACCGTTGCGAGGAACACGAACTTTGACCAGATGGTCGTGCGAGATTTTCCAACATACCTTGCGTCGAGCCCTGGAACGCCGTTTATCCACCTCGACAATCAGGAGCTCTTCACCCGGCATCAGTTCTCAGTGCTTCTTTCTCACTACCTGCGCAAGAGAATCCAGGATGGTGACATTAACGCGCCTTCGCTGAAGCACTTCTTTGAAGAGAAGTTCGAGAGGGATGAACTCCGCGCGTTCACCGAGCACTTAATGTCGTGGCTTGAGTCACCTGGGGGGCAGGCTGCGACCGATGAAGCTGAGGGGTTATGCGCGAAGCTGCCAGTTGACGTGCGGGCTATAGGTGCGTACGGAGCGAGCCTGCGCGAGCAATTTCTAGCTGCTGTCCGTGAGTTCGCTGAGGAGGTGTGCGAGCGATTCGGCAAATATACTGAACGGGTCACAGCGGCCGCCATAGCCGACGAGTACGGAAAGGCGAACTATTGGAAGCGAATGCGTGATGATTTCATGGGACAGTTTCTCGTAGACCAACTGTCCCGCCGTGGCTTGATTCCCACTTACAGTTTTCCAGTGCACTCCCTGAACCTCGAAGTGCTGACTGAGTCGTCGGAAAGCTTCTTCGGTAGCAAGTCTGACGTGGTGCTATCAAGAGATGCTTCGCTAGGTATCAGTGAGTACGCGCCGGGAGCCGAGGTAGTGGCTAACGGACGTATTTGGGAAAGCGCGGGACTTGCACAGTACCCGAAGGCGTTCATGCCCGAGAGATGGTATGTGGCTTGTCCGGAATGCTTCCACGTTGATATCGGCGACACAAGAGAAGATGTTCCGCCGACCTGTGGCAATTGTGGTTCCGCAGAGGACCGTCGCAGACGCAGGTTTGTTGAGCCTCACGGGTTTATCACGAGCTTTGCAGCGCGCCGCGGACGAGACCCGGGTTCCAGCAGGCGACGGGTGAAGGCGGCCGACGAAGCCAGACTGATTGCTGCCCCTCGCGATGACATTTTCGCGGACACGGGATTGCCGTTCCTTAGTTCGGCAATGCTCTATGCAAAAGCAAAGAGTGAGAGTGGACTAACCGGGTCCCTCTTCATCGCGAATCGCGGCGCGTACGGTGAGGGTTACCGTCGGTGCAACGTGTGCAACTACTGCGAGCCAGTCAAGCCTGCCGTTTTTGGAGGGAAGTCGCCGACTGGAAAGGTCGTCGGCAAAGGCGCGAAGGCAAAGCTCGTGCACAAGGACCCGCAGACAGGTCTGGTTTGCAAGAACGACGACGTGTCGCAAATCGGTCTGGACTTCGTTCATCAGTTTAATACTGACGTCCGTATCTTGAGATTTTTGCAGGCTCTCCCTGAACCAGAATCGCAGGACATGGAGCACCGTCGTTATCATGAGCGGGTTGCGAGAACTGTCTCCGAGGCAGTCCGGCTGGCAGCAACGCGTTTGCTCTCGCTGCATGCGGGTGAGGTTCGGGCGATATACCGCCTCTCAGGCGCGCGAGGCAGTGCGCTTGAAGTCATTCTGTATGACGGCGTTCCAGGCGGTGCGGGCTACTGTGCCCGTATTGGCGAACCGGGGTTCACGTTTGTAGCCCTGATGGATGCCGCCCGAAGTGCTCTGGATTGCCCAGCGGAATGCGAATCCGGCTGTCGTGTTTGCCTGTGCGATTACGCTAACCAGCGTCATTGGGACAGTTTCGAACGTCGAGCGGCGCTGTCATGGTTAAGTGGTCTGCTGGCCCCCAGCGTGGACAGCAATGAGCCGGGTGACTTTGTTAGGTGGGCTTCGCCCAGTGTGGCCAGCCTTGCAGAGCGACTCGCCAACTATGATGAGATTAGCTTCGTCGTCCGCAGTCTCGTCGACGTGGAGAGCGTTGACGAAGACTCAATGGGGCAGCTTCTTACTTGGCTCCAGGGCGGAAAGACTGTGAACGTCTATCTTACGAACGAACTCGACGAGAAACCGAAAGCCCAGGCTCCGTTGGCCGCCTATCGAAGACTGCAACCTTACGTCATTGAGAGGCGTTTGCGCTTGTTCGCACTCCCTGAGAAGTATGCTTCGACTTGGCAGACTTTGCCGCGAGTCTTCGTCGGAACACTGCCCCAGATGCCCGTTGTTCGCCAGCACTTTGCGGGACAATCGCTGCTCGGTCGGATGATTGCTGCGCCGGCCGACGTAGGGCTTGTAGATGAGGTGATTCAAGAACAGCTCCACGCGCTCACGGCGACGGCGATGCCATACGGGTTGGACGCGCTGCGTGAAGGCGAGCGGATGGCCATGTGGGAACTGCATGAAGGCGAGCAGAGGAAGCTGGACGATATCTTTGCTCCGTTGAAAGGGGCCTACGTCAAACGCCTGGAAATCAGGGACCCGTACTGCGCGGCGCCCGTGAACGTGGGAAGGCTTGAGGCGTTTCTTCGGTACGCCAGGTCTGCGGCCGCCTCTATCGAGTATCTGAACGTTCGTTGTCGCGAAACGAAAGAACGGGACGGCTATGTTGAGTTTTATCTTGACGTCGAACGCCGTGTTGACAATTTGGTGAAGTCAATGGGGTTTGAAAACAGGGATGTTGAGGTTATCCCGCTTAAGCGCAGCACCAAGTCGTTTCATGACCGGGAAGTTGACGTCAGGACGGTAACGCAGGACGGTTGCGAGGAGGTACATCGCTACTTTCTGACGGGCGGTATTGACTATCTGATGAATGAGCGGGTTCAGACTCGTGTTTTTTACATACGGCTTGCCTAAATGAAACATGACGATTGGGGGGGGCGAGCACAAGGAGCTGCCACTGCCTGTTTGTCGGGACGAACTAACACCGGCGGCTGGTTGACTGTCCTCCCACAGTAGGCCCGACGGGGATGAACGCATTCCAGCGCGTCGACAGCGGCTTCAGACC
The DNA here is from genome assembly GCF_004803625.1 of Burkholderia sp. LS-044. Classification (NCBI taxonomy): domain Bacteria; kingdom Pseudomonadati; phylum Pseudomonadota; class Betaproteobacteria; order Burkholderiales; family Burkholderiaceae; genus Burkholderia; species Burkholderia sp. LS-044. The sequence continues at coordinate 133,553 of NZ_SSWO01000020.1, read as the reverse complement.
TGCCAAGGTTGCGGATTTCAAGGTGCCAGCAGACCCACGTGATGATGGAGAGCCACTTCTGGCTGCATGATGGTCAGACGGCGAGTCACTGAATGCGGCTTGCCGATTTTTTTGCGGTGGAACTCGTTGCTCGCGTTACCCGCCTGACCGGCAGGAGGAGGCGACCGACACGGCACTCCAGCAGGCGGAATCGTTGTCGGCAGAGTGGGCGGGCGTCTGACGCAGGTTGCGTCCGGGTGGGTGGTAGCGTACTCGCAATCGGCAGGACGCTGGCGCTTGCCTGTTTAAGGCTTCAACAAGATATGCGTGAGGGAAGTGAGATGCGTTGGGTCACAGCGACAAACCTGCAACAGTGGGCAGATACGCTTCAAGCTCGAACCAATTTCCCGGCGCTGGTTGCCGACTTAATCCGAGCAACCGCGGCAAACATCATGGACATCCGCTTTCCAAGCGGCGATAAGGGGCAGGTTCGAGGCTTCGACGGCGTGCTGGAAGCGACGGGGATGCCTCCATACGTGCCGGACGGAAGGTCAATCTGGGAGTTCGGCGTCACTGAAGGCGCAGCCGGAAAGGCTACCAGTGACTACGAGAAGCGAACAGCGCAGGCTGACGAGGCTGCGCGCAAAGAAACGACATTCGTTTTCGTTTCTCCAAGGACGTGGGATAACCCCACGGTGAAGTTGCCAGACTGGGTACAGGCGAAGCGCGAGCAGAGGGACTGGAAGGACGTCAAGTACATCGACGGGGCCATGTTGGAAGACTGGCTTAGTGCCTGCCCCGCCGTTGCCGCCCGCTGGGCAAGATACGAGCTGAGGCTGATGCCATCAGCGGGGGCGCGGAGCATTGATGAGTTCTGGGAAGAATTTTCGAACAGGTTCTCCCCCGCTCTCGTCGAGCAAGTTCCGCTTGCCGGTCGAGAGTCGCAAGCCGAAGGGCTTTTGCGCGGACTCAGTGAAGGTACCAGCAAGCTTGCATATGCGGCCGATTCTCCGGACGAAGTTCTGGCTTTTGCCATCGCTGCGATTCGTCGGGCCGAACCGGCAGTACGTTTTTTTCTCGAAGCGCGTACCTTAATCGTGGATACTGAGGAAGCCGCACGCGCACTTGCCGGCAAAGAGGGGCTTATTTTTCTGCCCCGGGGGCAGGCACGGGGACTCGCGGGCTTGCTTGCCCAATACGGTCCAACCATCGTCAGTGCCGGCGCGGACGAAAAGCGGTCGAATCATGTCCTGCTCAATCGACCGCACAGCTCAGCTCTCGGCAAGGCGTTCGTTGCCATGGGATTCACTGAGGAGCAGGGATACGAAATTGCGCAGCGCTGCGGCCGAAGTCTGGCCGTGCTGGCACGCCAGAGGCCAAGCGGTACCGCAGAAAGACCAGAATGGATGGACAGCGCGGAGCCTCTGGTGCCTGCGTTGTTGGCGGGCGCTTGGGCCACGTCCAGCAATCCGGACCAGACGATACTCTGCACGCTTGCCAGGTGCGCCGAATATGAGATGGTCGAGGCTCCGCTACGGAAGCTCGCGAAGCTGAAAGACCCGCCGGTGGACCACGTGGGTGACGTGTGGACCATGCGTTCATCTGTGGACGCGTTTGTTCACCTCGGTCATCTTATCGGGGCAGAGCACCTGCGTCAGTTCTCGGCTGCGGCAACGGAGGTGTTCTCCTACATCCCGCCGGTGCCGAAGGAGGATGAACTGTTCCGGCCGATGTCGGAGAGGCAGGACACCCATAGCAACTGGCTTCGCGAAGGGCTGATGACCATGCTCCTGCACATGGCGGTTCTGCATGAGCAGGCTGATTTCACCGTGCAGGGCACGACACCTCAAGAATTCGTGAATGGTATCGTCCGAGGTCTGCCCGGTCTGTCAAACGATTATCGGTTACTCGCGAGTCTGCAGGATAACCTCGCCCTGCTCGCGGAGGCCGCCCCCATCCCTTTTCTGGAGGCCCTCGAGCGTCTGCTTGAGGGCGACTGCGCGGCAATCAAGCCAATCTTTGACGAACATAAGGGCTTTCTCACTCCCCGGACTTACCACGTCGGGTTGCTGTGGGCACTGGAGACGCTGGCTTGGGACCCGGGACTTCTGCTTCGTTCTGCCATGTGCCTCGCGCGTCTGGCAGCAATTGACCCGGGAGGGTCGCTTTCCAATCGCCCCATTAACAGTTTGCGCGCCATCTTTCTGTCATGGTCGCCCAATACCAGCGCCCGTGCCAAACAAAGAACGGCGGTTCTCGCCCACATCGTCAAGGCGGTGCCCGCCATCGCCTGGCCGTTGCTCACAAAACTGCTGCCCCGGTCGCACGACACATCAAGCCCAACGGCTACGCCGAAATTCCGTGAATTCGGTGGTGCCGAAGAGGAGGCGCTGACTTATGGCGTGGTCTGGGAAAGCCAGGCTGCAGTCGTCCGCCTCGCTCTGGAGCAGGCGGGGCAGGACCCGGACCGATGGGCAACGCTCATCGGTGCAATGAGCGAATTCCCCGCGGAGTCGCTGGACAGCATGCTTAGTGCGCTGGACGTCGTGCTAGCTGAAGTTACCAGCGAAAGCCGGTTCCTGATATGGGACGCATTGCGGAGGGAGGCAAATCGACACCGCACCTTTGCCGACACAGACTGGGCCCTGAGACCTGAGGTGCTGTCCCGAGTCGACGCTGTTATCGAGAAGTTCAAGCCAGATGACCCGTTGCTTCAGAGTATTTGGCTCTTTGATGACTGGATGCCGCCGGTACCGGGCGTAGCTGCCACCGCAGAAGACCCAATGGCGCCAGTCGATGCAGCACGCTCCGAGGCCATTCGGGTGATTGTCGCAAGCAGCGGTGTCCAAGGAGTGGTTGAGTTGGCGAAGCGCGTAAAGCTGCCGCGGAGCGTGGCCGTGGCATCACAGTCACTGCAGTTACCTAGAGAGCAACTGGCGGAGCTGTTGCGGTTGGCGGTGGAGAGCGGCGACGGACTTGATGCCGTGAGCGCGACGGTTATCGCCGAAGGGTTGACACGGTTCGGCAAAAGCTTTGCAAATGATGTCCAAAATACTGTCGCCGAACTCACGGTGGAGCCGTCCCGTACGGCTCGCCTGCTGACAGGGCTGGGCGAGAACAGGCGAACTTGGGATATCGTCAGTTCGTTTGGGCCAGAGGTCAACGAAGCATACTGGGCCCAGAAACACACGTATGCGGTGGCGGGCGATACCGATGAACTTCTGTTTGCTATCGAAAGCTATGCATCGCGTGGCCGCCCGATGGCCGCTATTGAGACCGCCGTTCGTCGCCTGAAAGAGGTTGCATCGGACACGCTCTTGCGCCTGCTTGATTCCGCGATACCAGAAATCAACGCATCGCAAGGGCGGCTGGATACCATGACCGCCTACTACTTGGAACAGGTATTTGACGAGTTGGGGACAAGAAACGATGTCGTCCCCGAGGCGCTTGCGAAACGGGAGTTTGCCTACCTGCCATGCTTCAGTCGAAGAAAAAAGCCCCTCACATTGCATCGACTGATGGTGGAACGAGCGGGGTTGTTCATGGAAGCAATTTGTGCAGTCTTTAAGGCGGCAAACGCGGAAGCCAGAGAGGTCTCGGAGAACGAACAGCGTTTGGCAGTCGCGGCATACGACCTGCTTGGGAGCCTTCAGTTGCTGCCCGGTCAAGCTGGCAACGATGTTGATGGCAAGATTCTTCTGCAATGGTGCTACGAGGTGCGCGATTTGGCTAAGGAAATGGACCGGGTGGACGTCACGGACGGGCGGATTGGACACTTACTGGCGCATGCACCGGCAAGTCTACTCGACGGTGCATGGCCACACGAGGCCGTACGGTTTGCCATCGAGAGCGTCGCGTCAGATGAGTTAGAGAATGGACTAGCAGTTGAGCGCTTCAACATGAGGGGTATCTACAGCAAAGGCATTGGAGAGGGTGGGGACCAGGAGCGTGAATTGGCGAGGCAGACTCGCGCTTGGGCCGACGCCATGCAGGACTTCCCCCGTACGTCGGCCATGCTGATGCGCATCGCCGACGGCTGGATGCATGATGCAGAGCATGCTGATGTCGACGCTGCTAAGCAGTCGTTGCGCCGCTAGGGTCCACGTGCTGGCGAAGGGGCTCGGAAGCACTGTGTCTCATAAAGTGCCGCCACGGTTTGAGGCGGCACTCTACGGCGAGGGCATCAGCGAGGCAGGCTGGTGTTCGCTGTGACGCGCGTCAGGTCCAGTCCCTCGTAGGTCAACCGGTGCATGGCGTCAATCAGGACACGGTCAGGAAATACGCGTCGGTTGCCGGCCCCCTTTTTTCCATAACGGCGGGTCATGCCACTTTGTGCCTGTCCCATCAGTGCGCGGCGAACATCCTCCAGGATGCCTTCACAGGTAAGTGCTTCCTCGAAATTGTTGCGGAAGGAGTGAAACGTATATTGCGGGTCGTCAATGACGTGGGCGTCGATATATTCGTTGACCCACGTCGAGTATATCCGTGTCTTCTTCCCGTCAATCGCCTTTGGGCGCAGATTTGGAAACAGAGTAGCGTTTGCCCCTCGTTGCATGCGCTGACGTTCGACGAACTCGATGAATCCCTTTTCCTCGAGGACATGGTGAACTGGCACTTCTCGTAGGCTGCTGTTCGCCGACTTGCTCTCGCCAATTTTTATCCAATGGCTTCCGGCGCGTTGGAAGACGCTTGCTGTAGTGAGCGTCCCTGCTTCCTCGAGGCGTACACCGGCAAAGAGGGCGAGAAGCGGCAGCCAGAAGGCCGCGTCGCGACCACCTTTGCCTGGACGTTCGCCGTGACGGTGGACCGGGCCGTCGAAAAACGTCTGGAGCTGGCCTGCCGAGAACGGCTGGTAGGAGCGGATGTCCTTCTCGGACACATGGACGGTCACCGCCAAGAACGGATTCTGCGCAAGTGACGTGATTTCTTCGTCGATTGCCGTCCCGACCACGGGCCGGATGAGTGAGAGGATGACCTTAGCCCGGTTTCGCGAGACGGACTGCAGGAGAAAATTTACGTAGGCGCGTACGTCACCGGCAGTGACGTCGACTGGGCTCTTGTCCTTGCTGAATTTCCGGAAGCGGGCGATTTCGGCGCGGACATTGCTGATGGTTGCCGCTTTCGGCTTGCGCACGGAGGCCCACGTTTCGATGAAGTGCTCCCAGTCATCAGTATCGAGTGGCTCCGCGGGCAGTGCCGGCGTCGGTGTGCCGCTGCCATTCAGGCGCCCCAACTGCTCACGGATGAGCTCGAGTTCGGCGCTGAGGAATCGCTTCAGGTATTCCGCCAGATGCTCGGCGTGTGTTCGCGAAAGGTCGATGCCTTCATAAGCAAGGAGCGTGAGCGCTTCTTCGCGGATGATGGAGGTGTCGCCGCGGACGATGTCGTCGGTGACATCCTGTTCGAGTTCGGCCAGTCCCTTGCGCATGGCTTTCAGGTCGTCGCGCGAATCGGTAGGGCGCAGGACATCATCGCCTTCCAGCATGAGTGCGCGCCGGCGGGCAAGAAGCCGCGGAATCATCGACGGCTTGAGGCAAAAGTGCGCCTTGATGGGGGGGCGCTCGTCCGAGGAGAACGTTTCGTCGTAGACGGCGGGCCAGCAGGGCGGTTGGTCCTCGGCTAGCGCGTCGTGGGGTTCGGTTGCATGCTCGGGCGAAGTTGAATAACGCCCTGTCCGACCGGCGCAGATGAGTTCGCGTTGCCGGGTAAATTCGTGCAGGAGGGCGTCCCGGTTTGCCGAGCCGGTTGCGCGCAGCATACGTGCGTCGACGAACAGGCTGTCGGTGGCGGCAACAAGTGCGTTGCGCCGGCGCCTGGCTTCGGCCTTTTCGCGGGTGTGGAGCGAGCCGCCGAGCTCGAGTCGGCCGAAAAGCGCTTGCAGGTCTGCCGGGATGGCACGTCTGAACTGGGGAACCGCGGACTGGCGGCGGGTCGTCAGGCAGTGTTGCGAAGGCATGGTGTCCTCTCAGGGGCAAGGTTGTCCTCGTGCCACCGAAGCCGGACGCCGGGGCGTCCACTGTAGCAGTTCGATGTAGCACCCGACAGCCTAGAGAGGCGGGTTTATACCTTCGCCAAGTCCTTGATTTTCAAGGACCCAAAGCAAAACTGCGCGCTCCTTGCGGAAGCGCGCAGCCTTGGTAATGCGTGGTGGCGAATCAGGGACTCGAACCCCGGACCTGCGGATTATGATTCCGTCGCTCTAACCGACTGAGCTAATTCGCCGAAGAGTTGAATTATGTAGATCGACGCTCGGGCTGTCAACACCTTTTTTCATCTTCCGCGAAAAAAGTTGCCGGCGGCCCGTGCCGCCCTCCACCCTCAATCCTGCGCGTAGATGTTCGAGTCCTTCGTCTCCTTGACGAACAGCAGGCCGATCACGAACGTGGCCAGCGCGATCACGATCGGATACCAGAGGCCCGAGTAGATGTCGCCCTTCGCCGCGACGATCGCGAACGCGGTGGCCGGCAGGAAGCCGCCGAACCAGCCGTTGCCGATGTGATAGGGCAGCGACATCGACGTGTAGCGGATCCGCGTCGGGAACATCTCGACCAGCATCGCGGCGATCGGGCCGTAGACCATCGTCACGTAGATCACGAGGATCGTCAGGATCACGATCGTCATCGGCCAGTTGAGCTGCGCCGGGTCCGCCTTGGCCGGGTAGCCGGCCGCCTTCAGCGTCGACCCGAGCGTCTTGTCGAACGCCGCGCCCTGTGCCTTCGCGTCGGCCGCCTTGCCTTCGTAGGCCGGGATCACCGTGTCGCCCACCTTGATCTGCGCCGTCGCGCCGGCCGGTGCCGCGACGTTCTCGTAGTTCAGGCCGGCTTTCGCGAGCGCGCTCTTCGCGATGTCGCACGAGTTCGTGAACTTCGACGTACCCACCGGGTTGAACTGGAACGAACAGGCGGCCGGATCGGCGATGACCGTGATCGGTGACTTCTGCGTGGCGATCTCGAGCTGCGGGTTCGCGTAGTGCGTGAGCGCCTTGAACAGCGGGAAGTAGGTCAGTGCCGCGATCAGGCAGCCCGCGAGGATGATCGGCTTGCGGCCGATCTTGTCCGACAGCGAACCGAAGAACAGGAAGAACGGCGTGCCGATCAGCAGCGCGATCGCGATCAGGATGTTCGCGCTCGCCCCGTCCACCTTCAGCGTCTGCGTGAGGAAGAACAGCGCGTAGAACTGGCCCGTGTACCACACGACGGCCTGGCCGGCGGTCAGGCCGACGAGCGCGAGGATCACGATCTTCAGGTTCTTCCACTGGCCGAACGCTTCGGTCAGCGGCGCCTTCGACGTCTTGCCTTCCGCCTTGATGCGCAGGAACACCGGCGATTCGTTCAACTGCATCCGGATCCACACCGACACCGCGAGCAGCAGGATCGACGCGACGAACGGCACGCGCCAGCCCCAGCTGCCGAACGCTTCCTCGCCGATGAAGGTGCGCACGCCGAGGATCACGAGCAGCGACAGGAACAGGCCGAGCGTGGCGGTCGTCTGGATCCACGCGGTGTAGAAGCCTCGACGGTTGGCCGGCGCGTGCTCGGCGACGTAGGTCGCCGCGCCGCCGTACTCGCCGCCGAGCGCGAGACCCTGCAACAGCCGCATCGCGATGAAGATCACGGGCGCGGCGATGCCGATCGACGCGTAGCCGGGCAGGAAGCCGACCACGAAGGTCGAGATGCCCATGATCACGATCGTCACGAGGAACGTGTGCTTGCGGCCGACGAGGTCGCCGAGGCGGCCGAACACGATCGCGCCGAACGGCCGCACCGCGAAGCCGGCCGCGAAGCCGAGCAGCGTGAAGATGAAGGCGGCGGTCGGGTTGACGCCGGAGAAGAAGCTCTTGCTGATGTAGGCCGCGAGCGAGCCGGCCAGGTAAAAGTCGTACCACTCGAACACGGTGCCGAGCGACGACGCGAAGATCACCTTCTTCTCTTCACCCGTCATCGGCGAGTGCGAAATTTGCCCGCCTAACGTTGCCATGAGTCGTCTCCAAGTCCCTTTGTAGGTGTGCGGCCGCCTTGGGTGAGGCGGGCCTGTTGACGATTATTGGTAGGGAAACTTACGGCGGACTGACTCGCGTCTGCAAAGCAGATGTGCGTCAACTTTCGTCTAAGTTTCTGCTTTGAGTGTCTATCACGCTTGCAACGTCGCCGAAATCGTCGATTTCGGCGTAATCCGGGCAGCCTGCGGCGGCGCGCGTCAGGGTTAATCCGGGGCGGCTTCGGTCAGCGGCAGGCTGACGCGCACGAGCGTGCCGGCGAGGCGCGGGGCGTGCTGGTAGACGTGATCGTCGAGCGTCAGCGTGCCGCCGTGCTGCGTGGCGATCTCGCGCACGATCGCGAGCCCGAGGCCGCTGCCGTCGCCTTCGCGGCCGAGGATCCGGTAGAAGCGCTCGACGACGCGCTCGCGTTCGGCGGCCGGGATGCCCGGCCCGGTGTCCTCGACTTCGAGATGCACGAACCGCGCGGCGGGCTCGGCGCGCACGCGCACCGTGATGCGGCCGCCTTCCGGCGTGTAGCGGATCGCGTTGTCGATCAGGTTGCCGAGCATCTCGCGCAGCATCACCGGGTTGCCGTCGACGTCGAGCGGCGTGTCGTCCGGCGGGCCTTCGTAGCCGAGATCCATGCGTTTCGCGAGCGCGGCCTGCACCCAGTCGCGCACCGCGCGCCGCGCGAGCGAGGCGATTTCGACCGGCTCGAACGTCAACCCGCTCGCACGGTTCTCGGCGCGCGCGAGCGCGAGCAACTGCGTGACGAGCCGCGCGGCCTGCTCGGAGCTCGTCGCGATCTGCTCGAGCGAGCGCTGCACGTCGGGCGGCACGGGGTGGCGCAGCGCGAACTCGGCCTGCGTGCGCAGGCCCGCGAGCGGCGTCTTCATCTGGTGGGCGGCGTCGGCGATGAAGCGCTTTTGCAGCGCCATGTTCTGTTCGAGACGGGCGAGCAGGTCGTTGAACGACGTGACGAGCGGCTCGATCTCGGGCGGCGCGCGCTGCGCCTCGACCGGCGACAGGTCGTCGGGCCGCCGCGCGCGGATGTGCGCCTGCAGCGCGTTGAGCGGCGCGAGCCCGCGCGACAGCCCGAACCAGACCAGCAGGATCGCGAGCGGCAGGATCACGAACTGCGGCAGGATCACGCCCTTGATGATGTCGTTCGCGAGCGCGTTGCGCTTGTCCAGCGTTTCACCGACCTGCACGAGCACGGGCTGTGCGCTGTCCGATTGCGGCAGCGCGACCGTCGTATACGCGACGCGCACGTCGTTGCCGCGCAGCAGGTCGTCGCGGAACATGACGACGCCCGGCGGCGGGCGGTCCTCGTCGCGCGGCAGCGGCATGTCGGCTTCGCCCGCGACCAGTTCGCCGCGGGTGCCGAGCACCTGGAAATAGACGCTGTCGACGTTGTCCGCGCGCAGGAAGTCGCGCGTCTGCTGCGGCAGTGTCAGCTCAGCGACGCCGTTTACCGGATGGATCTGCCGCGCGAGCACGTACGCGTTGGTCTCGAGCGCGCGATCGAACGGACCGTTCGCGATCGTCTTCGCGACGAGGTAGGTGACGGCGATGCTCATCGGCCACAGCAGCAGCAGCGGCGCGAGCATCCAGTCGAGGATCTCGCCGAACAGGGAGCGCGGGCGCGGCGCCTCGGGCGCATCGGTTTCGTCGGGCGGCGCGAACGGGTTCTCGTAGCGCGCGTCGCGCGCCTCGTCGGCGGCCGACGACGGCGCGCCGGTCGGGTGGCGGGTATGGGCCGGCGTGGCCATCGCGGCGACGCCCGGGGTCAGCGCAGCGGCGTGCCGGCCACCGCGGGCTGGGGCGCGGCCGAGTCGGCGGGCGTGGCCGGCGCGGCCTTCTCGAGGCAGTAGCCGAGGCCGCGCACGGTCGAGATCCGTACGCCGCTGGGTTCGATCTTCTTGCGCAGCCGGTGCACGTAGACTTCGATCGCGTTGTTGCTGACTTCCTCGCCCCATTCGCACAGATGGTCGACGAGCTGCTCCTTCGACACGAGCCGGCCGATCCGCTGCAGCAGCACCTCGAGCAGGCCGAGCTCGCGCGCGGAGAGGTCGAGCACGCGATCGTTCGCGTACGCGATGCGGCCGACCTGGTCGAACGCGAGCGAGCCGTGGCGCACGACGGTCGGGCCGCCGCCCGCACCGCGCCGGGTCAGCGCGCGCACGCGCGCCTCGAGCTCGTTGAGCGCGAACGGCTTGGCCATGTAGTCGTCGGCGCCGAGGTCGAGCCCCTTCACGCGCTCGTCGACGCTGTCGGCGGCCGTCAGGATCAGCACGGGGAGGTTGGAATTGCGGGCGCGCAGGCGCTTGAGCACGTCGAGCCCGGACATTTTCGGGAGCCCGAGGTCGAGGATCAGCAGGTCGAACGTCTGCATCGACAGTGCCGTATCGGCATCGACGCCACTCTTCACGTGGTCGACCGCATAGCCCGATTGGCGGAGTGACCGGGTGAGGCCGTCCGCGAGTATGCTGTCGTCTTCCGCGATGAGAATTCGCATGGTGCTGACCGATGGCCGGCGGGGCGTTCGCGCCGGCCGGCTGTCTCCGAAGTTATTCGTGTACAACGCAGCCTGCATTGCGGGCTTGCACAAAACACTGTTTTTTTATACAGTGTCTGAATTCGTGGGCGGCGCTTGAAAGCGGGCGCGCCTCTGACAGACGCTGCTCATCATAGCAAAGGACGATTCATGGAAGATAGCAAGAAGGGCTCCGGGATGACCGCCGAGAAGAGCAAGGCGCTGGCCGCCGCGCTTGCCCAGATCGAGAAGCAGTTCGGCAAGGGCTCGATCATGCGCATGGGCGACGGCGAGGCGGCGGAAGATATCCAGGTCGTCTCCACGGGTTCGCTGGGCCTCGACATCGCGCTTGGCGTCGGCGGCCTTCCGCGCGGCCGGGTGGTCGAGATCTACGGCCCGGAATCGTCCGGTAAAACCACGCTCACGCTGCAGGTCATCGCCGAGCTGCAGAAGCTGGGCGGCACCGCAGCGTTCATCGACGCCGAGCACGCGCTCGACGTCCAGTACGCGTCGAAGCTCGGCGTGAATGTGCCGGAGCTGCTGATTTCGCAACCGGACACCGGCGAGCAGGCGCTCGAAATCACCGATGCGCTGGTGCGCTCGGGCTCGATCGACATGATCGTCATCGACTCGGTCGCGGCGCTCGTGCCGAAGGCCGAAATCGAAGGCGAGATGGGCGATTCGCTGCCGGGCCTGCAGGCCCGCCTGATGTCGCAGGCGCTGCGCAAGCTGACCGGCACGATCAAGCGCACGAACTGCCTCGTGATCTTCATTAACCAGATTCGTATGAAGATCGGCGTGATGTTCGGCAACCCGGAAACCACGACGGGCGGTAACGCGCTGAAGTTCTATGCGTCGGTGCGTCTCGACATCCGCCGGATCGGCTCGATCAAGAAGAACGACGAGGTGATCGGCAACGAAACCCGCGTGAAGGTCGTCAAGAACAAGGTGTCGCCGCCGTTCCGCGAAGCGATCTTCGACATCCTGTATGGCGAGGGCATTTCGCGTCAGGGCGAGATCATCGATCTCGGCGTGCAGGCGAAGATCGTCGACAAGGCCGGCGCCTGGTACAGCTACAACGGCGAGAAGATCGGCCAGGGCAAGGACAACGCGCGTGAATTCCTGCGCGAGAATCCGGAAATCGCGCGCGAGATCGAGAACCGCATCCGCGAATCGCTCGGCGTCGTCGCAATGCCCGATGGTGCAGGCAACGAAGCCGAGGCGGTGGACGAAGAAGAGTGATGGTCGGGCGCCGAGGTCAGGCTGGCGAGCCGGAGGAGAGCGACGCGCCCGAAGCGGCGGGTCGTCCCGGCCGGCGAGCCGGATCCTCGAGCGCCGATCGGCGGATCGCGGGCAGCCATGCCGCGAACCGCACCGCGACGAGGGCATCCGACGATGCCCTCGTTTCGTTTGAGATTGCCGCACCGGACGATCCGTTCGACGACGATGAATCGTTCGACGCGCACGACCGCTCTCGTCGTCGCGTCTCCGGTGTCAGTTTCCCTGGCGATCGCACAGCCGATGCGTCGGCGCCGGCCAGGGAAGATGTCTACACGCGCAGCAGCCAGCATCCGCGCCGCACGCGTCGAGCGTCGGGTGCTTCTGCCGGCACGTCTTCCGGTGATGCGCCCGCCGCCGGCGAACGTAAATCGTCGAAGCCGCCGCGGTCCTTGAAGGGGCGTGCGCTTGGCTATCTGTCCAGGCGTGAATACAGCCGCGCGGAACTCGCGCGCAAGCTCGCGCCCTACGTCGGCGAAGACGAATCCGTCGAACCCGTGCTCGATGCGCTGGAACAGGAAGGCTGGCTGTCCGATGCGCGTTTTGCCGAGAGTCTCGTGCATCGCCGCGCGTCGCGAGTCGGCGTCGCACGCATCGTCAGCGAGCTGAAGCGCCATGCGGTCGGCGACACGCTCGTCGAGGAGGTGAACGCGCAGCTTCGCGAGACCGAATGGGCACGTGCGCAGGCGGTCTGGCGCAAGAAATTCGGTGCACTGCCGCAAACGCCGGCCGAGCGGGCGAAGCAGGCGCGCTTTCTCGCCGCGCGGGGCTTCTCGAGCGCGACCATCGTGAAGTTGCTGAAGGTCGGCGACGATTTCCCGATCGACGACTGACCGTGCCGATCGCGCGCGTGGCGCGCGATTTTGCTGCAACGCAACTGCTTCCGGACAGGCGGGAATACCCGCCGTCGCGTCAAAGTGTCTCAAATACCCAATATGCTAAAATCCGTGGGTTTTCCTCTTCGGCCTCAACCTCCAGCATGCCGCTATCCGAGCCCGTGCCCCGTCAGTTGCGACATCGACGCGCAATCCGAGCGGAAGCTTACGAGCGCGGCGACGGCTTGTGGGACATCGAAGCCTGCCTGACCGACCACAAGCCGCGCGATGTCGCGCTTGCGTCGGGCATCCGGCCCCAGGGCCTGCCGATCCACGAACTCTGGCTGCGCGTGACTATCGATCGTGACCTCAATGTCGTCGACGCCGAAGCGTCTTCGGAATGGGTTCCCTATCCCGGTCACTGTCAATCCGCTTCCCCCGCCTATCGGGCCCTCATCGGGCTCAACCTCTTCCGCAATTTCCGCCGCAACGCGAACCGGCTGCTCGCCGGCGTCGCAGGCTGTTCCCATCTCACCGAACTGTGCGCCGTGCTGCCGACGGCAGCGATCCAGGCGTTCGCCGGTGACGTGTGGAACGTGCGCGAGGAGGGCGGCGAAGGGCCGGATCAGGGCGACGTGCACGCCGAACCGCCTTTCCAGCTCGGCCGCTGCCGGGCGTTGCGGTTCGACGGCGAGGTCGTGCGGCAGTATTACCCGCGGTGGTATGGCCCGCTTCGGCCGGATTTGCCCGGTGATGGCAGCACGAAGGAATGAACGGAAATCATTCGAAGAAGCGTCTAAAGCGACTTTTCATCCAACTCTCAGACTGAAGGGAATCACGCATGAAGATTCACGAGTACCAGGGTAAGGAAATCCTGCGGAAATTCGGAGTCGCGGTACCGCGCGGCAAGCCGGCGTTCTCGGTTGACGAGGCCGTCAAGGTGGCAGAAGAGCTCGGCGGCCCGGTATGGGTCGTGAAGGCTCAGATTCACGCGGGTGGCCGTGGCAAGGGCGGCGGCGTGAAGGTGGCGAAGTCGATCGAGCAGGTCCGCGAATACGCGAACCAGATCCTCGGCATGCAGCTCGTCACGCACCAGACCGGTCCGGAAGGCCAGAAGGTCAACCGTCTGATGATCGAAGAAGGCGCGGACATCAAGCAGGAACTGTATGTCAGCCTCGTCGTCGACCGCATCTCGCAAAAGATCGTCCTGATGGGTTCGAGCGAAGGCGGCATGGACATCGAGGAAGTCGCCGAAAAGCACCCGGAACTGATCCACAAGGTCATCGTCGAGCCGTCGACGGGCCTGCTCGACGCGCAAGCCGACGACCTCGCCGCGAAGATCGGCGTGCCGGCTGCTTCGATTCCGCAAGCGCGCGCGATCCTGCAAGGCCTGTACAAGGCATTCTGGGAAACCGACGCATCGCTGGCTGAAATCAACCCGCTGAACGTCTCCGGCGACGGCAAGGTCATCGCACTCGACGCGAAGTTCAACTTCGACTCGAACGCGCTGTTCCGTCACCCGGAAATCGTCGCGTACCGCGACCTGGACGAAGAAGATCCGGCTGAAATCGAAGCGTCGAAGTTCGACCTCGCGTACATCTCGCTCGACGGCAACATCGGCTGCCTCGTGAACGGCGCAGGCCTCGCGATGGCAACGATGGACACCATCAAGCTGTTCGGCGGCGAACCGGCGAACTTCCTGGACGTCGGCGGTGGCGCGACGACCGAGAAGGTCACGGAAGCGTTCAAGCTGATGCTGAAGAACCCGGACCTGAAGGCGATCCTCGTGAACATCTTCGGCGGCATCATGCGCTGCGACGTGATCGCGGAAGGCGTGATCGCCGGTTCGAAGGCCGTGAACCTGAACGTGCCGCTCGTCGTGCGCATGAAGGGCACGAACGAAGACCTCGGCAAGAAGATGCTGGCCGATTCGGGCCTGCCGATCATCTCGGCGGACAGCATGGAAGAGGCTGCGCAGAAGGTTGTCGCGGCTGCCGCAGGCAAGTAAGCGCGCTCAATGAATAGGTATGGCGGCGCGGCTTGCACGCGACGCCAATCGAACAGAGGTCAAAATACATGTCGATTCTGATCAACAAGGACACGAAGGTCATCACGCAGGGCATTACCGGCAAGACCGGTCAGTTCCATACGCGCGCCTGCCGTGAATACGCAAACGGCCGCGAAGCATTCGTCGCGGGCGTGAACCCGAAGAAGGCCGGCGAAGATTTCGAAGGCATTCCGATCTACGCGAGCGTCAAGGAAGCAAAGGCAGAAACCGGCGCGACCGTGTCGGTCATCTACGTTCCGCCGGCAGGCGCAGCTGCTGCGATCTGGGAAGCGGTCGAAGCCGACCTCGATCTCGCGATCTGCATCACGGAAGGCATCCCCGTGCGCGACATGATCGAAGTGAAGGACCGCATGCGTCGCGAAGGCCGCAAGACGCTGCTGCTCGGGCCGAACTGCCCGGGCACGATCACGCCGGACGAACTGAAGATCGGCATCATGCCGGGTCACATCCACCGCAAGGGCCGCATCGGCGTCGTGTCGCGTTCGGGCACGCTGACGTATGAAGCCGTCGCGCAGCTGACGGCACTGGGCCTCGGCCAGTCGTCGGCAGTCGGTATCGGCGGCGACCCGATCAACGGTCTGAAGCACATCGACGTGATGAAGATGTTCAACGACGATCCGGATACGGACGCAGTCGTGATGATCGGCGAAATCGGCGGTCCGGACGAAGCCAATGCCGCCGAGTGGATCAAGGACAACATGAAGAAGCCGGTCGTCGGCTTCATCGCTGGCGTCACGGCGCCTCCGGGCAAGCGCATGGGCCACGCCGGCGCGCTGATCTCGGGCGGTGCGGATACGGCCGAAGCGAAGCTGGAAATCATGGAAGCGTGCGGCATCACCGTCACGCGCAACCCGTCGGAAATGGGCCGTCTGCTGAAGAAGGCGCTGTAATATTTCCCCCTGGGTTCGTCTTGCAAAAAACGCCGGCCTAGCCGGCGTTTTTTGTTATGCTCGCGCAATGAATTCGTAAGCACCCACCGGACATGCGTCGTGCATGTGCCGGCGATGAACCCGGCCGCCTGTCAGGCCGCCACTGTCCTGCACATCACCCCATGCTCGAATTCCTGACGTCGCTGCACTGGGGCGCCGTGCTCCAGATCGTCATCATCGATATCCTGCTCGGCGGCGACAACGCCGTCGTCATCGCGCTCGCATGTCGCAACCTGCCCGCGAACCAGCGGCTGCGCGGTGTCGTCTGGGGCACCGCGGGTGCGATCCTGCTGCGCGTCGCGCTGATCACGTTCGCGGTTGCGCTGCTCGACGTGCCGTTCCTGAAGTTCGGCGGCGGGTTGCTGCTGCTGTGGATCGGCATCAAGCTGATGGCGCCGGCCGCCGACGCGCACGACGACATCAAGCCGGCCAGCCGGCTGTGGGACGCCGTGAAGACGATCGTGATCGCCGACGCCGTGATGAGCCTCGACAACGTGATCGCGATCGCCGGCGCGGCCGAGCAGGCCGACCCGTCGCACCGGATCCCCCTCGTGATCTTCGGGCTCGTCGTCAGCGTGCCGATCATCGTGTGGGGCAGCACGCTGGTGCTGAAGCTGCTCGACCGTTTCCCGATCGTCGTGGCGCTCGGCGCCGGGCTGCTCGGCTGGATCGCGGGCGGCTTGATCGTGAACGACCCGGTCGGCGACCGCTGGCCGGTGCTCGACACGCAGCCGGTGCTCTACGGCGCGAGCATCGCGGGCGCGCTGTTCGTGGTGGCGATCGGTTACGCGCTCAGGCGGCGCAGCGGCGCACCGCGCGCACACTGACACTGGCCATCCGGCCGACTGCCGGATTCACGGCCTGCTGGCTACGATCGAGACGCCTGCCTTTAACGGCAGGCGTTTTTCGTTTCCGGAGCCTGCCATGTTCGAAGCCTTTTCCGTTTCCCTGTTCCGTCGTGTTGCCGCCGACCTGCGGCGCGCAAACCGGTCGTCGCCGCGCTGGCGGCCGGCCGGCTTCACGCTGATCGAACTGATGATCGTGCTCGCGATCGTCGGCGTGATCGCCGCCTATGCGATTCCCGCGTACCAGGATTACCTTGCGCGCTCGCGTGTCGGCGAGGGGCTCGCGCTTGCGTCGTCCGCGCGGCTGGCCGTCGCCGACAACGCCGCGAGCGGCGCGGGCCTCGACGGCGGCTACAGCCCGCCGGCCGCGACCCGCAACGTCGAATCCGTCGCGATCGACGGCGAGACCGGCCAGATCACGGTCGCCTTCACCACGCGCGTCGCGGCGGCGGGCGCCAATACGCTGGTGCTCGTGCCGTCCGCGCCCGACAAGGCCGACGCGCCCACCGCACGCGTCCCGCTCAAAAAGGGCGCGATGCAGGCCGGCGCGATCGCGTGGGAGTGCTTCGCCGCCGGCAAGGACGCGTCGTCGCTGCCGGCGCCGGGAGCCGGGCCGTTGCCGGGCGATGCCGCGACGCTGCCTGCGAAATATGCGCCGGCGGAGTGCCGCGCGTAGTGCCGGCAGCGGAGCAGGGCGGCGCGGGCAGCATGCCGGCCGCCGCTTCGGTCGGCCGGGGCGGCCGCCCCGCGCCGGGGCGCGGCGCGAAGGCCCCGCACAGAGGGGGGAAAGTTTTGTATAGTGCGCCGGTTGCTGACATCCGGTTCGCTCATGCCTTCTACTTTTTCCCGTTCGTTGCCGCTCGTTGCGCTGGCTGTCGCCCTGATCGTGCCGTACGCGATCACGAATCACACGTATCCGATCCCGACCTTCTATTCCGAGTTTTCCGCGCTGGTGCTGTATCTGCTGGTGGGAGTGTCCGTCGTGCTGCTCGCGCGCACCGGTCGCCCGGCCGAACCGTTCGCCGCGCCGGCCGCATTCGTTGCGCCGCTCGGGTTCGCGGTGGTGCTCATCGCGCAGGTCGCGCTGATTCCGCTCAAGGTGCCGTCGATGAACTGGCTCGCGGTCGGCTATCTCGCCGCCGCGCTGGTCGCGATGCAGGCAGGTTTTACGCTCGTGCGCGACGGGCTGGCCGAGGCCGTGTCGCGGATGATGGCCGGCGCGCTGCTCGTCGGCGGCGTGTTCGCGGTCGGCACCCAGATCGTGCAGTTGTTCCACCTCGAGTCGGCGCTGTCGCCGTTCGTCGTGATGTACAACGTCGCGGTCGATCGCCGCCCGTACGGCAACATGGCGCAGGCGAACCATCTGGCCAGCTACATCGCGTTCGCGCTTGCGGGCGCGCTGTATCTCGTGCAGACACGCCGGCTCGCGGTATGGGCATGGCTCGCGCTGTCGCTCGTGCTGTCGGTCGGCCTTGCGCTGACGGTGTCGCGCGGGCCGTGGCTGCAGGTCGCGGTGATGGTCGTCGCGGGCTTCTGGATGGCGTGGCTCGAAACGCGCCGAGCACCGGGCAATGCGCGCGCGTGGCTGATCCCGGTCGTGCTCGCGGTGGCGTTCATCGCGGTGAACGTCGCGGTGCGCTGGGCCAACGTGCACTATCACCTGAACCTCGCGGAATCCGCGGCCGACCGAATGCGTGACGCGGGGCAGATCGCGCCGCGCCTCGCACTGTGGAAGTACGGGCTCGCGATGTTCCGCGAGCACCCGCTGCTCGGCGTCGGCTGGGGCGAGTTCCCGTCACACCAGTTCGCGCTCGTGCGCTCGCTGGGCGGCGTCGAGATCGCGAACAACTCGCACGACATCTTCATCGACCTGCTCGCGAAGTCCGGTCTCGTCGGCCTGGGCGTGCTCGTCGTTGCGCTCGTGGCGTGGTTCGTGCGTGCGGTGCGCGCACCGCAGTCGAGCATGCGCGTGTTCGGCTTCGCGCTGATCGGCATCCTGCTGATGCATGCGCTGGTCGAGTATCCGCAGCAGTACATGTTCTTCCTGTTGCCGGCGATGTTCGTGATCGGGCTGCTCGACGTGAAGCCGCTGCGTTTCTTGCCGGGGCGCGCAGCCTTCGGGCTGTTCGCGGTGCTGTCGGTCGGCGGCGTGCTGGCGGCGGTGCCCGTGCTGCGCGATTACCAGCGCGCGGAGGTGCTGTATTACGGCAGCGATCCGGCCGCGCAATACCGTGACGCGCCGTCGTTTCTGTTCGGCGCCTGGGGCGAATACGGCGCGGCCACGCTGCTCCCGATTTCGGCGGACGACCTGCCGGCCAAGCTCGCCGCGCACGAGCGCGCGATCGCGCTGCTGCCCGGCGAGACGGTGCTGCGCCGCTATGCGGTGCTGCAGGCACTGGCCGGCCGCGAAGCCGATGCGCTCGACACCGTCGCGCGCCTGCACGTGTTCGCGAAGGAGCTGAAGGACTGGCCGCAACAGCTGGCGGCGCTGTACAAGCTGTGCGACCAGCAGCCGGCGCTGAAGACGTTCAAGGCGGCGGTCGTCGCGAAATACGGCGAAGTTCCGGCCGACGCGGCCGACGACGAGGACGACGACGATTCGGATTGATACGTGCGGCCCCTGCCGGAACGGGGAATGCCGGCAGGGGCCGTGCCGTGCGAGAGCAGCGGCGCGTGCCGAACGCAACCGCCCGGCGTAAACCGGGCGAATCCGGCCGCGTATCGATTACCTCGTGGATTGTGCGGATTCCGGCTGAAGGCGCGGCGATTCGCGTCAACCATTGTCAAATCGCCGCCGCTCGCCGGGCGGCGCGTGCACAATGCGCGAAAGCGCTCGCGTGCCGGCCCGTGTGGGGCAGGGGCGACGCGAACGCCGGCAACACCGGGCCACCCGGGAAGTCCGCCACGCAGGATCGCGGCCGAGCATCGATCGGCCGTGCGGCCGTAACGGGGCGCCGGTCCGATGGCCGCGGCGCGGTGTGACGCATGCGATGCGACCGGGCGATGTTCCCCGGCGCGCGGCGCGTTCGTCCGCAACAGTGCTGAAGAACGATATTCGACCATGGCTATTCGCTCGACCTACCTGATCCTGCCCGCCGTCGCGATGCTGTTTTCCGGCTGCGCGATGCTGTCGTCGTCGCAGGAAAGCAAGCTGACCTGCCACATTCCGCGCGCCGTCTATCCGGATACCGCGAAGCCGCTCACGCGCCCGGCGACCGTGCTCGTGCGCGCGCTGATGACGACGTCCGGCGAAGCGCAGAACGTCACCGTGACGACGAGCAGCCGTAATGCGGCGGCCGATCGCGCGGCCGTCGACGCGATGACGCACGCAACCTGCGTACAGACGGGCGCGACCGCGAATCCGTTCCTGCTGACCCAACCGTTCGTATTCGAGCCGCAGCGCGGCAAGTGATGCGCGGGCGGCGCGGCGTGCGTGCCGGTTGCCGCCCGGTATGGTTTCCTGCCAGCCCCTTCGTGGCGCACGGCCGCCGAAAGTCGCCGCGCGTGCCCGACGTTCAGTGCCGCGGCATCAGGTTCGCGCCGCGGCAAGCCGGCTCGGCCGCCGTGCTCAGCCCGAGCAGCGTGAACCCGTTGCGTTCCTGACGAATCTGCGCGTAGTGCCGCGCAACCGTCTCCCCGGTGTTGCCCGTCAGATCGAGTTCGACCTGAAAGCGGTCCTTGCTGTCCGAGCAGCCACGCACCGGGCCGTACTCGAACCCGGTACCGGGCGCCTTGCGGGCCTTGTCGAACGCCTGCCGGCCTTTCAGCGCGGCAGCCGCGGCGGCAGGTTCGCTCCATTCGCGCGCCTGCGCATCGTTCACATTCAGCCATTCGTCGACGAAATCGCGGCCGTTGAGCGCAACGGGTTGTACGCGCTGCACGGTGCCGCCGTCGACGCGATAGCGGAAGACGCCTGGCCGCGTCAACACTTCGCTGTCCATCGAGCTGACCGTCGCGCGCACCTCGAAGCCGTCGGGGCGCACCTTGAACCGGATCGGGTTTTCGTCGAGCACGTAGCTGTTCTCGGCATGGAACAGCACGCGTTGCGCGGTCGGGCCGTTGGCCGGTGCGACCACGTCCACGGCGAACCGGCTCCAGCGCGACGCGCACCACGGCGTGCCGTGGACGACCGCAACCTGCCCGCCGGGCAGCGCCGAGAACCAGAAGCCGCCGCCGTACGCGCCGCCGATGTCCTTGTAGTCGTCGGCCTGCCAGCGCAGCACGCGCTGCCAGCCGCCGTTTTCCCATGCGTAGGCGGTCAGCAGGTTGTCGTCGCCGCATGCGATGTCGAAGCCGGCGCGCACGAAGAGCAACGGGCGGGACGTGCCGCCGCGTTCGACGTCGACGTCCGGATTGCGGCCGAACGCCGATTCGCCGTCTTTCGGCTGGACGGGCCGGGCCGGCACGCCGAGCGCGGCTGCGAGCGTGCGTTTCAGCGCGGCCGGGTCGACCTGTTCGTCACTGCAGGCGAGCCGCGCATCGATCGCGCCGGCGAGCGCCTGCTTGTACGCACGCAGCGCGTCGCGCAGCGGCGGCGAAATCTCGACGCCGGGCCCGTCGCTCGGCGGATTGCGGATCTGCTGTACGCGGTGCTGCGCGTCGATGGCCGCGCGCGCGGCGGTGTCGGCGGCGGGGCAGGCGCCGGCGGCCGATGCGACGGCCGGCAGCAGGAAGAGCGCGCACAGCAGCGGTGCGGCGCATTTCAGCGTGGGATTCTTCATGAGTGAAGTGTTTTTCTGGTTTTTATCGTTCGAACGGAGCATCGCTACGGCCGGCGCTGTCCCGTGAATGGCGGCTGTTACCGCTGGCGGTCAACCCGCGACGTCTTCCGCCTTCCAGTCTCCCGACTTCCCGCCGCGTTTCTCGCGCACGCTCACGTCGGTGATCACCATCCCGCGATCGACGGCCTTGCACATGTCGTAGACGGTCAGCAGCCCGACCTGCACGGCGGTCAGCGCTTCCATCTCGACGCCGGTCCGGCCGAACGTTTCGACCTGGGCGACGCAGTGGACGCCCGGCAGCGCGTCGTCGAGCTCGAAATCGACGGCCACGCGCGTCAGCGCGAGCGGGTGGCACAGCGGGATGAGGTCGGCCGTGCGCTTGGCGCCCTGGATGGCCGCGATGCGCGCGACGCCGAGCACGTCGCCCTTCTTGGCCTTGCCGTCGCGGATCAGTGCGAACGTGGCCGGCAGCATCCGGATCGTGCCGCGCGCGATCGCGATGCGTTGGGTTTCCTGCTTGCCGCCGACGTCGACCATGTGCGCATGGCCGGCGGCATCGAAATGGGTGAGTCCTGACATGTCGTGCTCCAGTGGAACGGCGTGCTCGCACGAGCACGTCCGTCGATCCTGCTTCGCGATCGGGCAGCGCGCGGCATCCGAAACCGGCTCCGCGACCCGATGCAATGCTTCAACGGGCGCTTATCATAGCAGCGGCGTTCGCGTCGCCGGAGCGCAGATGGCACCGCCGCGGCACGGGACAGTCATCGCGGCGCCGGTACAATGACCCGAATATTCAGACCAAACGCCGCGATGCGCGCCCGGCGCGCGGGACGGCGTCGTTTTCATCCTGCCATGCGTGTCAAACAGTTGCTTGCCGTGTCGCTGTCGGTGGCGCTCGCGTTGCCGCCGAGCGGCCATGCGCAGCGTGCGTCCGCACCGCCGCTCGAAGCGGCGGCCGACGGCGCCCGGTCGATTTCCACCGTGCCGTCCGGCATCGCGGCCGGCGTATTCGGTACGTACGGCGGCGCGGAGAGCCGGTTCTCCGACGCGGGCGGCGCGTCGGCACCGGCCGCGAGCCTGCGCGCGCCGCTTCGCGCGCTCGAGCTGCCCGACCTGGGCGATGGCTCCGGCGGTTCGCTGACGCCGCAGGCCGAGCGCCGGCTCGGCGAGCGGGTGATGCGCGAAGTGCGGCGCGATCCCGACTATCTCGACGACTGGCTCGTGCGCGACTACCTGAATGCGATGGCGGCGCGGCTCGCGGCCGCGGCGGCCGCGCGCTTCATCGGCGGCTACACGCCGGACTTCGACCTGTTCCCGGTGCGCGATCCGCAGATCAACGCGTTCTCGATGCCGGGCGGCTTCATCGGGATCAACAGCGGGCTCGTCGTCACGACGCAGACGGAGTCGGAACTCGCGTCGGTGGTCGGCCACGAGATGGGGCACGTGCTGCAGCGGCACATCGCGCGGATGATCGGCGCGAACGAGAAGACCGGCTATACGGCGCTCGCGACGATGCTGCTCGGCGTGCTGGCGGGCGTGCTCGCGAGAAGCGGCGACCTCGGCAGCGCGATCGCGATGGGCGGGCAGGCATACGCGGTGGACAACCAGTTGCGCTTCTCGCGTTCGGCCGAGCGGGAGGCCGATCGCGTCGGCTTCCAGTTGCTCGCGGGCGCGGGCTACGACCCGTACGGGATGCCGGGTTTCTTCGAGCGGCTCGATCGCGCGTCGATGGGCGATGCGGGCGTGCCCGCGTATGCGCGCACGCACCCGCTGACCGGCGAGCGGATCGCCGACATGGAGGATCGCGCGCGCCGCGCGCCGTACCGGCAGCCGCGCCAGTCGCCCGAATACGGGTTCGTGCGCGCGCGGCTGCGGATCCTGCAGAACCGTGCGCCGACCGACATCGCGGCCGAAGCGCGCCGGATGCAGTCCGAGATCGACGATCGCACGGCGCCGAACGTCGCGGCGAACTGGTACGGCATCGCACTCGCGAACGCGCAGCTCGGCGAGTACGACGCGGCCGGCAAGGCGCTCGCGTCGGCACGCACGGCGTTCGACGCGCGCGAGCGGCGCGAGGACGATCCGGCGACGAGTTCGCCGAGCCTCGACGTGCTGGCCGCCGACATCGCGCGCCGTGCGGGGCGCGCCGACGAAGCGGTGCGGCTCGCGGCGCTCGCGCAGCGGCGCTGGCCGGCGTCGCACGCGGCGATCGTCGAGCATCTTCAGGCACTGATCGCGGCGCGCCGTTTCGCCGACGCGCAGGCGCAGGCGCGCGCGCAGGCGAAGGCCGACCCCGAGCAGCCGGACTGGTGGGACTATCTCGCGAAGGCGAGCGACGGCAAGGGCGACGTGCTGGCGCGGCGCCGCGCGCTCGCGGAGAAGCTTGCGCTCGACGGCGCGTGGCCGTCGGCGATTCGTCAGTTGAAGGAAGCGCGCGACGCGAAGGACGTCTCGTTCTACGAGCAGTCGATGATCGGTGCACGGCTGCTGGAATTCGAGGCGCGCTACAAGGAAGAGCGCGACGACGAGAAGAACGGCCGCGGGTAGCGTCCGGCGCGCGCCGGGCGCGCGAAGCCGCTGCGGGTCAGGCGTCGCCGCCGGCCGCGTCGCGGGCCTGTCGTGCCGGGCTGGCGACGTAGCCGAACCGCGCAGGCACGTCCGCGCAGACGATGCTGCCGAGCGGGAGCGTGCGGCCGTCGCGCCAGCGCAGTACCGGCGGTGCGGCATCGAAATCCGCGTGATCGGCGAACAGCCCGAGATCGTGATCGTGCAGCGCCGCGATGCGCGGCGCCGTGCCGGCCGAGCGAAACAGCACGCCGCCCGCGTCGTCGAGCCATGCTTCGTCCGGTTCGAACGGCGTACCGGTCTGGTCGGTGAGCGCGAGTTGCCCGTCGCGTTCGGCCAGGCGGACGACCCAAGGCGTATAGGCAAGCTCGACGTACACGCGCTGCGGTCCGTTCTGGAAGAACCACTGGCCCTGCGCGTCGCATTCGTAGTTGCGGCCGATGAACGCGTTCAGCGCCGCATGCCGGATCGGCGAGCCGAGCTCGCCGGCCGCCTGGGCCGCGTCGTCGCGCAGCCGCCATTCGCCGCGCCGGTCGAGCAGCAGCCAGCCGGTGCAGTGCGGCACGTTCGGCCATTTGGCGAGGGCCTGCCTGACGATGTCATCCATGGTCGACGAATTTGGAGCAATAGCCGAACACCCGCGCCGACAGCCAGTCGAGACGGCCGGGGAACGGCCCGGTCATGAACCCCGCGTGTCCGCCGTCCGCGGGCTGGTCGAGCTCGACGGCCGGCGATACGTCGGCCGGGCCCGGCAGCGCGGACTCGGGCAGGAACGGGTCGTTGCGGGCGTTGAGGATCAGCGTCGGCACGTCGATCGCCGGCAGCAGCGGCCGGGTCGTCGCCTTCGTCCAGTAGTCGTCCGCGTCCGCGAAACCGTGCAGCGGGGCGGTCACGACCTCGTCGAAGTCGCGCATCGTCACGGCCTGCAGCATCGCTTCACGGTCGAACAACCCCGGATACTGGTCGAGCTTCGCGAGCGCCTTGCGCTTGAGCGTCTTCAGGAAGCTGCGCGTGTAGACCATCGCGAAGCCTTGCGACAGCGCGCGCCCGCCCGCGTGCACGTCGATCGGCGTCGAGATCGCGGCGGCGGCCCGCAGGATCGACGTGTCGCTGCGATGCTCGCCGAGCCAGCGCAGCAGCACGTTGCCGCCGAGCGACACGCCGGCCGCAACCAGCGGCCCGCGATGCTGCGTGGCGAGCCGGCGCAGGATCCAGTCGACTTCGGCGCTGTCGGCGAGATGGTAGAAGCGCGGCTGGCGGTTGATCTCGCCGCTGCAACTGCGAAAGTGCGGGACGACCGCGTGCCAGCCCTTCGCGCGCGCGGCGGCCATCATCGCGAGCGCGTAGTGCGAGCCCGAGCTGCCTTCGAGGCCGTGGAACAGCACGAACAGCGGCGCATCGGGCGGCGGCGCCGCGCTGTCGAGATGCGCGACCCAGTCGAGATCGATGAAATCGTGGTCGGGGGTTTCCCATCGCTCTCGTCGGTAAGCGACGGCCGGGCGCCGTGCGAACAGCGCGGGCACGATGGTCTGGGCATGGCTGTTCGGCAGCCAGCGCGGTGCGCGATAGCGCAATGAATCGTCGTTGGGGGCCGGGGCCCCGGTCAGCGGCGAGGTGGGCGGAGAAGCCGTACTCATGATCGCCCCGCTAATGCGTTGCTTCGTTCTTCGTCAGTGCAGCGGACCCTGCCCGTGACGGATCTTCGCGGCGAATTGTCCGGCCGCCTGTTCGGGAATCGGGCTCGCGTGAATATGCGCGATGCGCCACTCGCCGCGCTCGTGAATCATCACGTACGTGGCGAAAACCATGTCGGGTTCGGCCGTCAGGTCGGCCTGCTGATGCGCTTCGGCGATCGTATAGACGACCGTGCCGAGGCTGTCGTACACACGGATGTCGAGCGGCTCGATCGTCACGGGGCGCGTGGCGAGCCGGTTGGCGAGCCCGCTGCGGATCTGGTCGAGGCCATGCAGATGCTCGCCGTCCGCCCATACGCAGCTGGCGAAATCCTCGTCGATCCACAAACCCAGCAGCGCGTCGAGATTGGCATCGGCGACGGCCTGGTAGTAAGCGTTCAGCGTATCGGCGGCGGCTTCGAAGAGGCGGGCAAAACGTGGCATCGGGGTTATCTCTCGCGCGCGTCGCGCGCCGTATTCAGCACGGCGGCCCGGATGGAGCCGCCGTACACCGGTGAATCGGATTGCCCGGCGCGTCGTGCGACGCTGCCGGCCAGGGTCAGCGCTGCCCGACGAGCATGCCGCGCAAATCGCCGAATACCTGCTCGGGACCGAGTTCGCGCAGGCACTTCAGGTGGCCGAGCGGGCACTCGCGTTCGAAGCAGGGACTGCATTCGAGATGGAGCCATTGTACCTTCGCCAGGTCCGACAGCGGAGGGGTGTGGCGCGGATCCGTCGAGCCGTACAGCGCGACGAGCGGCCGGCGCAGCGCGGCGGCGACGTGCATCAGCCCCGAATCGTTGGTGACCACCGCGTTCGCGCGCGCGATCAGCGCGCATGCCTCCGACAGCGACGTCTGCCCGCACAGGTTGCGCACGTTCGGCGCGTGGTCGGCGATCGCCTGCGCGGCCGCGGCGTCCTTCTGCGAGCCGAGCGCGACGATCTGCGTGTACGGGAACGACTGGTGGACGATGGTGGCGAGCGACGCGAAGTGCTCGGGCGGCCAGCGCTTGGCCGGGCCGTATTCCGCGCCGGGGCAGAACACGACGAGCGGCTTGCGGGTGTCGAGGTTGAAGCGCGCGGACACGCGCGCCGTCTCGTTCAGGTCCGCGTCGAGGCGCGGCGCGGGCAGCGTCTTCATCGACTCGGGCAGCTTCGCGCCCGGCGCGTACGCGAGCGCCGCGTAGTGGGTCGTCATCGGCGGCCGCTCGCCCGACTTGGTCGGGTTCGCGTGCCGCACGTTCAGCAGCCCGTAGCGGTGCTCGCCCGTGTAGCCGATCCGCAGCGGGATGTTCGCGAGCCACGGGATCACCGCGGATTTCAGCGAATTCGGCAGCACGTACGCCGCGTCGTAGCCGACGTCGCGCAGGTCGCTCGCGAGCTGCCAGCGGCGCAGCAGTTGCAGCTTGCCGTGCGCGAGATCGGTCGCGTAGACATCGTGGATCTCGGGCATCCGCTCGAGCACGGGCGCGACCCACGAGGGTGCGACGGCATCGATCGCGATGCGGGGATGGAGCTTCTTCAGCAGCGCAAAAAGCGGCTGCGCCATCAATGCGTCACCGATCCAGTTCGGTGCGATAACCAGCGCTCGACGCATCAGGTCGACTTCCGATGTCTTGATGAAGCGCGGCGCCCAGGCGCCGCGTTCGGGTTGCCAGAATGGAGAACGGCGGCGCGCCGGAAGCCCGGCTGCGCCGCCTTGGGTCGGCGGGCCTGCAAGCCTGTAGGCCCGGCCGCCGGGGCTCAGTGGCCCTTGACGACCTCGCCGTCGCGCAGCTTGTAGCGCGTGCCGCAGTACGGGCAGCGTGCTTCGCCGTGCGAGACGTCGATGAAGACGCGCGGGTGCGCGCTCCAGCGCGCCATGGCCGGGTTCGGGCAGTACGCGGGAAGATCCTTGGCCGTCAGCTCGACCAGCGGCATTTCCTTGATTTCACTCATGAGACTTTCTCTTATCACTCTTTTGTGGGGCGGTCGGTGGCGCGGCGCGCTCAGACCTTCGTCAGCCAGTGCGCGTACTTCGCGTTCTTGCCCGACACAATATCGAAAAACGCCGACTGGAGCTTTTCCGTGACCGGGCCGCGCGCGCCGCTGCCGATCGTGCGGTTGTCGAGCTCGCGGATCGGCGTGACTTCGGCGGCCGTGCCGGTGAAGAACGCCTCGTCGGCCGTGTAGACCTCGTCGCGCGTGATGCGCTTCTCGATCACCTCGATGCCGGCGTCCTTCGCGAGCGTGATGACCGTGTCGCGCGTGATGCCGTCGAGGCACGACGACAGGTCGGGCGTGTACAGCTTGCCGTTGTTCACCAGGAAGAAGTTTTCGCCGGAGCCTTCCGACACGTAGCCGTCGACGTCGAGCAGCAGCGCCTCGTCGTAGCCGTCGGCCGTTGCTTCCTGGTTCGCCAGGATCGAGTTCACGTACCAGCCCGAGGCCTTCGCGCGGACCATCGACACGTTCACGTGGTGGCGCGTGAACGACGACGTCTTCACGCGGATGCCCTTCGCGAGGCCTTCCTCGCCGAGGTACGCGCCCCACGGCCATGCGGCGATCGCGACGTGGATCGTGTTGCCCTTCGCGGCCACGCCGAGCTTTTCCGAGCCGACCCAGATGATCGGGCGCAGGTAGCACGACTCGAGCTTGTTCTCGCGCACGACTTCCAGCTGCGCGGCTTCGAGCGTTTCCCGGTCGAACGGCACGTCCATCTGGAAGATCTTCGCCGAATTCAGCAGACGTTTCGTGTGCTCGTACAGGCGGAAGATCGCGGTGCTGCCGTCAGCCGACTTGTACGCGCGCACGCCCTCGAAGACACCCATGCCGTAGTGCAGCGTATGGGTCAGGACGTGGATCTTGGCGTCGCGCCAGTCGATCAGCTTGCCGTCCATCCAGATCTTGCCGTCGCGGTCGGCCATTGACATAGGATTCTCCTGGGAAGCAGTTGTACAGCGGGTTGTATGCAGCGTTGAGCCGGAAAGACGCTTATTTTAGCGTCATTTGCCGGCGATCCGGTCGGTCGGCACGGGGCCGGCGCTATAATCGCCCGGTACCGATTCCAATAACGACGGGTCGTACCGGCAGGAGGCGCCGGCGGCCCGACGAACCGCCCGCCGCGGCCCGCTTCCCATGCTCGCTCGATTGTCCGCCACCGACCGCTTCGCGCTGATCCAGGGCGCGCGCGACTATTCCCCGACGCTGATGGCGATTCTCTCGTGGGGGCTCGTCACCGGCATCGCGATGAGCAAGTCGGTCATGACACTCGCGCAGGCGAGCGCGATGTCGCTGCTGGTCTACGCGGGCTCGTCGCAGCTCGCGGTGCTGCCGCTCCTCGCGGCGAAGCTGCCGATCTGGACCATCCTGCTCACGGCCGCGATGGTCAACACGCGCTTCGTGATCTTCAGCGCCGGGCTTGCGCCCCATTTCTCCTACCTGCCGCTGTGGCGGCGCCTGGCGATCGGCTATTTCAACGGCGACGTGATCTACCTGCTGTTCCAGAAACAGGGCTTCGCCTACGGTCGCGTGCCCGGCAAGGAAGCGTATTTCTGGGGGATGGCGCTCGCGAGCTGGCTGTCGTGGCAGGTGTCGTCGCTCGCCGGCATCCTGCTCGCGAGCTTCTTCCCCGCGAGCTGGGGGCTGGAGCTGGCCGGCACGCTCGCGCTGATCCCGATCATGGTGTCGGCGGTCGCGAACCGGTCGACGCTCGCGGCCGTCGCGGTCGCGGGCATCGTGTCGCTGGTCGCGTTCGACCTGCCGTACCGGCTCGCGCTGCCGCTTGCGGTGCTCGCCGCGCTCGCGGCCGGCTGCACGGCCGACTTCTTCGTCGAACGGGCCGACTGGCGGCGCATCCGCACCGAAACCGTGCACGAGAAGGAGATCGAATGAGCGCGACGGAGATCTGGATCGTCATCATCGGGATGACGATCGTCACGGCGGTCACGCGTGCGCTGTTCCTGATCGGCGGCGAGCGCACCGTGCTGCCCGAACGCGCGCAGCGGGCGCTGCGCTACGCGCCGGCCGCCGCGCTCGTCGCCGTCGTGCTGCCCGACGTGCTCGAAACGCCGGCCGGGCTGTCGTTCGCGCTGTCCAACCATCCGTTTTACGCGTCGCTCGCCGGCCTCGGCTGGTTTTTGTGGCGCCGCAGCATGCTCGGCACGATCGTCGTCGGGATGCTCGTGTTCACCGCGCTGCGCCTGATCTTCTGATGAGCCGCCGTTCAGGCCCGCCGGGCACCGGCCGCTCGCGCAGGTGCATTGCTGCGTTGCGGCAATGTGTCCGTTCCCGCGCGCGATCCCAAATAGGCGGAATTCGCCGCCGCACGGGTCAGTCTGCCAGGTGGATCGGCTAGAATGCCCGTTCGAGATTTTTTACCCGTGCGCGTCATGCGAACCGCCAGCCACGGCCGCATCCGGCGCCCTTTCGCGGCAGCCCGCGCACGTCCAGCGTGAACCCCCTTTCCCCATCCACTACTTCAATCTGTTCAACATGAGCCAAGTCAAGCGTCTTACCGACCTGATCGCCGCCGGCCAGCTCGCCGGCAAGCGGGTATTCATCCGCGCCGACCTGAACGTCCCGCAGGACGACCAGGGCAACATCACCGAGGACACGCGCGTGCGCGCGTCCGTGCCGGCCATCCAGGCCGCGCTCGACGCCGGCGCGGCCGTGATGGTCACGTCGCACCTGGGCCGCCCGACCGAAGGCGAATTCAAGCCGGAAGATTCGCTCGCGCCGGTCGCGAAGCGCCTCGCCGAGCTGCTCGGCCGTGACGTGCCGCTCGTCTCGAACTGGGTCGAGAACGGAGTGAACGTCGCGCCGGGGCAGGTCGTGCTGCTCGAGAACTGCCGCGTGAACAAGGGCGAGAAGAAGAATTCGGACGAGCTCGCGCAGAAGATGGCGAAGCTCTGCGACGTGTACGTGAACGACGCGTTCGGCACCGCGCACCGCGCGGAAGCGACCACCCACGGGATCGCGAAGTACGCGCCGGTCGCGTGCGCGGGCCCGCTGCTGGCGGCCGAACTCGACGCGCTCGGCAAGGCGCTCGGCAACCCGGCCCGCCCGCTGGTGGCGATCGTCGCCGGCTCGAAGGTGTCGACCAAGCTCACCATCCTGAAGTCGCTGGCCGGCAAGGTCGACCAGCTGATCGTCGGCGGCGGCATCGCGAACACGTTCATGCTCGCGGCCGGCCTGTCGATCGGCAAGTCGCTCGCGGAAGCCGACCTCGTCAACGAGGCGAAGGCGATCATCGACGAAGCGCGCGAGCGCGGCGCGTCGGTGCCGATCCCGACCGACGTCGTGACGGCCAAGGAATTCTCGCCGACGGCCGTGGCCACGGTGAAGCAGGTCGCCGACATCGAAGCGGACGACATGATCCTCGACATCGGCCCCGATACGGCGAAGGCGCTCGCGAGCCAGCTCGAGAAGGCCGGCACGATCGTGTGGAACGGCCCGGTCGGCGTGTTCGAGTTCGACCAGTTCGGCAACGGCACCAGGACGCTCGCGGAAGCGATCGCCAAATCGTCCGCGTTCTCGATCGCGGGCGGCGGCGACACGCTCGCGGCCATCGCGAAGTACGGCATCCACGACCAGGTCAGCTACATCTCGACGGGCGGCGGCGCCTTCCTCGAGTTCCTCGAGGGGAAGAAGCTGCCGGCGGTGGAAGTGCTCGAAACGCGGGCGGCCTGAGCGTGGCGGCGCGCGCAGGGGTGATGAAGGCCGCGCGCTCCGCGAAAGCGGAGCAGCCGGCCGGCGCGGGCAAGCGCAAACGCGCGCCCGCGCGGGCGAACACCGCCCCGCGCGCACCGGCGGCCGCTGGCGACGCGGCCGAGCAGCACCACGAGATTCAGAACAAAGCGATGCCGGGCGCAAGCACCGGCACGCCCCCCGGAACGGCCGCCGCTGGGCCCGCCGCTTCCGGCTCTCGCAGCGTTTCACCCAGCGCATCCACCTTGATCCAGATGAGGAGTTTCATGCAGCGCGCCACCAAGATAGTCGCCACGATCGGCCCGGCTTCCAGTTCGCCGGAGATTCTGCTGCAGATGATGCAGGCGGGCCTCGACGTCGTGCGGCTCAATTTTTCGCACGGCACGGCCGACGATCACCGCCAGCGCGCCGAGATGGTGCGCGAGGCCGCCCGCAAGGTCGGCCGCGAGATCGCGATCATGGCCGACCTCCAGGGCCCGAAGATCCGCGTCGGCAAGTTCGAGAACGGCAAGACGACGCTGACGCCGGGGCAGCCCTTCATCCTCGATGCCGGTTGCGAGCTCGGCAACGACGAGCGCGTCGGGCTCGACTACAAGGAACTGCCGCGCGACCTGAAGCCGGGCGACCTGCTGCTGCTGAACGACGGCCTGATCGTGCTGACCGTCGAGCGCGTGCTCGGCGACGAGATCCACACGATCGTCAAGGTGGGCGGCGAGCTGTCGAACAATAAAGGCATCAACCGCCAGGGCGGCGGCCTGTCGGCCCCCGCGCTGACCGCGAAGGACATGGAAGACATCCGCACCGCGATGTCGCTTGGCGCGGACCTGGTGGCAGTGTCGTTCCCGAAGAACGCGACCGACATGGAAATGGCGCGCCAGCTCGCGAACATCGCGGGCGCGCCGTACGGCATCAAGCCGAAGATGATCGCGAAGATCGAGCGCGCGGAAGCGATTCCGGCGCTGCAGAGCATTCTCGACGCGTCCGACGGCATCATGGTCGCGCGCGGCGACCTCGCGGTGGAAGTGGGCAACGCGGCCGTGCCGGCGCTGCAGAAGCGCATGATCCGGATGGCGCGCGAGTCGAACAAGCTCGTGATCACCGCGACGCAGATGATGGAGTCGATGATCCACGCGCCCGTGCCGACCCGCGCGGAAGTGTCGGACGTCGCGAACGCGGTGCTCGACGGCACCGACGCGGTGATGCTGTCGGCCGAGACGGCCGCGGGCAAGTACCCGGTCGTCACGATCGAGACGATGGCGGCCGTGTGCGTCGAGGCGGAGAAGTCCGAAGAGGTCGAGCTCGACAAGGATTTCCTCGACCGCACGTTCACGCGGATCGACCAGTCGATCGCGATGGGCGCGCTGTTCACCGCGTACCACCTCGGCGCGAAGGCGATCATCGCGCTGACCGAATCGGGCGCGACCGCGTTGTGGATGTCGCGTCACTACACGCACGTGCCGATCTTCGCGCTGACGCCGCGCGTCGGCAGCGAGCGCACGATGGCGCTGTACCGCAACGTGACGCCGCTGCACGTCGACTTCAACAGCGACCGCGACTCGGCGCTGCAGGCAGCGCTCGAGATCGTCGTCAAGCAAGGCTACGTGCAGCACGGCGACATGGTCGTGCTGACCGTCGGCGAGCCGATGGGGCAGGCGGGCGGCACCAACACGCTGAAGATCGTGCGGGTCGGCGAGCACTATTGAGCACCGACTGAGCACCGCGCCGGCCAGCGCGCCGGCCGCCCGGATCGGCTGAAAAATCGATCCGGCACCGTTTTATACGCGAAAGCCGCGTGGGGTCCGAAGCCCCACGCGGCTTTTTTTCTCTTTTTTGCCCGCATTGTGCCGTGCGAACGTAACAAATTGCGAGTCGGCGCCACCGGGCGGTCGGAATCGGAGGCGCTTCGCGATAAAATGCGGCTATTCGACGCTCAGCCGCGCCGCGCCACCCCGGTTCGAACGGGAGCGAGCGCCGCGCCGGCGTCAGGGCGCACCGGTTTTCATTCCAAGGAGTTCCACAATGCCTCTCGTATCAATGCGTCAATTGCTGGACCACGCGGCAGAGCACGGTTACGGCCTGCCGGCCTTCAACGTGAACAACCTGGAGCAGGTCCAGGCGATCATGGCGGCGGCGGACCAGGTCGGCGCGCCCGTGATCATGCAGGCATCGGCCGGCGCGCGTAAGTATGCGGGCGAGCCGTTCCTGCGCCACCTGATCGAAGCGGCGGTCGAATCGTACCCGCACATCCCGGTCGTGATGCACCAGGATCACGGCCAGTCGCCGGCAGTCTGCACGGCCGCGATCCGCAGCGGCTTCACCAGCGTGATGATGGACGGTTCGCTGGAAGCCGACGGCAAGACGGTCGCGTCGTACGAGTACAACGTCGACGTGTCGCGCAAGGTCGTCGAGATGGCGCACTCGATCGGCGTGACGGTCGAAGCCGAACTCGGCGTGCTCGGCTCGCTCGAGACGATGAAGGGCGACAAGGAAGACGGCCACGGCGCGGAAGGCACGATGACCCGCGAGCAGCTGCTGACCGATCCGGAGCAGGCCGCCGACTTCGTGAAGCTCACGCAGTGCGATGCGCTCGCGATCGCGATCGGCACGTCGCACGGCGCGTACAAGTTCTCGAAGAAGCCGACGGGCGACATCCTGTCGATCCAGCGCATCAAGGAAATCCACGCGCGCATTCCGAACACCCACCTCGTGATGCACGGTTCGTCGTCGGTGCCGCAGGAACTGCTGGCCGAGATCCGCGAATTCGGCGGCGACATGAAGGAAACCTACGGCGTGCCGGTCGAGGAAATCCAGGAAGGCATCAAGCACGGCGTGCGCAAGATCAACATCGACACCGACCTGCGTCTCGCGATCACCGGCGCGATCCGCCGCTACCTGTTCGAGAACCCGGGCAAGTTCGACCCGCGCGACTACCTGAAGCCCGCGCGCGAAGCGGCGAAGCAGGTTTGCGTCGACCGCTACCTCGCGTTCGGCTGCGAAGGCCAGGCCGGCAAGATCAAGCCGCTGTCGCTCGACAAGATCGCCGAGCAGTACAAGTCCGGCGCGCTCGCGCAGGTCGTGCGCTGAGACTGTAGTACGATTGCCCCCGCCCGGTACTGCCGCCGGGCAAGGGCTGGCCGCCCGGTTGCCGGATCCGATCCGGCCCCGGTAGCCGCTCCGTCCGGCCGAACAAGGGCCGGCCGGCAACCGCCGGGCGCCGTCGCCCGCCGGTTCGCCGACGTATTGCAAGACCGCCGTTCCCGCCTGCCGCGGGGAACGGCGTTTCCCTTTTTGTTTGGCTCCTTATCTGCGAAAAGACGATGTCTACCCTTTACGAATCCACGCTCCGCTCGCTGCCGCTCCTCGGTCGCGGCAAGGTCCGCGATAACTACGCGGTCGGCAACGACAAGCTCCTGATCGTCACGACCGACCGCCTGTCGGCATTCGACGTGGTGATGGGCGAGCCGATTCCGAACAAGGGCCGCGTGCTGAACCAGATGGCGAACTTCTGGTTCGACAAGCTCGCGCACATCGTGCCGAACCACCTGACGGGCGACGCGCCGGAAGCGGTCGTCGCGGCCGACGAGGTCGAGCAGGTGAAGGGCCGCGGCGTGGTCGTCAAGCGCCTCGAGCCGATCATGATCGAAGCGGTCGTGCGCGGCTACCTGGCCGGCAGCGGCTGGAAGGAATACCAGGCGTCGGGCGCCGTGTGCGGCGTGCAGCTGCCGGAAGGCCTGCAGAACGCGCAGAAGCTGCCCGAGCCGATCTTCACGCCGGCCGCGAAGGCCGAGATGGGCGAGCACGACGAGAACATCACGTTCGAGGAAACCGAGCGCCGCATCGGCACCGAGCTGGCCGCCACCATTCGCGACATCTCGATCAAGCTGTACAAGGAAGCGGCCGATTACGCGGCGACGCGCGGCATCATCATCGCCGACACGAAGTTCGAATTCGGCCTCGACAACCACGGCAAGCTGTACCTGATGGACGAAGTGCTGACCGCCGATTCGTCGCGCTTCTGGCCGGCCGACCAGTACGAGGTCGGCACCAACCCGCCGTCGTTCGACAAGCAGTTCGTGCGCGACTGGCTCGAGGCGCAGCCGTGGGGCAAGACGGCGCCGGCGCCGGCGCTGCCGGCCGACGTCGTCGAGAAGACGGCCGCGAAGTACCAGGAAGCGCTCGAGCGCATCACCGGCCAGGCGCTTGCCTGATCGAGGTACATACGACATGAGCGAAATCCAGACTGCCCACACGCACAGCGCGCCGCTCGTCGGCGTGCTGATGGGTTCGAGTTCCGACTGGGACGTGATGAAGCACGCGGTCGCCATCCTGCAGGAATTCGGCGTGCCGTACGAAGCGAAGGTCGTGTCCGCGCACCGGATGCCCGACGAGATGTTCGACTATGCGGAGAAGGCGCGCGAGCGCGGGCTGCGCGCGATCATCGCGGGCGCCGGCGGCGCAGCGCACCTGCCCGGCATGCTGGCCGCGAAAACCACGGTGCCGGTGCTCGGCGTGCCGGTCGCGAGCAAGTACCTGAAGGGTGTCGATTCGCTGCACTCGATCGTGCAGATGCCGAAGGGCGTGCCCGTCGCGACGTTCGCGATCGGTGAGGCCGGCGCCGCGAATGCCGCGCTGTTCGCGGTGTCGATCCTGTCCGGCACGTCGACCGACTACGCGAACCGGCTCGCCGCGTTCCGCGTGCGCCAGAACGAAGCCGCGCACGCGATGGTGCTGCCGCCGCTGGAATGACGGCATGGCGCGCGGCCGCACGACGCGGCCGGCGCCGGATTTTCCCACTGCGGCGGGCATTTTCGCGTTCCGCCGCGACCGACCACTGACATGACCGCAACTCCTGATTCCGTTTCCCCGATCCTGCCCGGCGCGTGGCTGGGCATGGTCGGCGGTGGCCAGCTCGGCCGCATGTTCTGCTTTGCCGCCCAGTCGATGGGCTATCGCGTCGCCGTGCTCGATCCCGATCCGACGAGCCCCGCCGGCGCGGTCGCCGACCGCCACCTGCGCGCGGCGTACGACGACGAAGCCGCGCTCGCGGAACTGGCCGACCTGTGCGACGCGGTGTCGACGGAGTTCGAGAACGTGCCGGCCGCAAGCCTCGATTTCCTCGCGCGCACGACGTTCGTCGCGCCGGCCGGCCGCTGCGTCGCGGTCGCGCAGGACCGGATCGCGGAGAAGCGCTTCATCGAGGCGTCGGGCGTGCCGGTCGCGCCGCACGTCGTGATCGAATCGTCGGCGGCACTCGCCGCGCTCGACGATGCCGCGCTCGACGCGGTGCTGCCGGGCATCCTGAAGACGGCGCGCCTCGGCTACGACGGCAAGGGCCAGGTGCGCGTGAGCACCGCGCAGGAAGCGCGCGACGCGCATGCGGCGCTGAACGGCGTGCCGTGCGTGCTCGAGAAGCGCCTGCCGCTGAAATACGAAGTGTCGGCGCTGATCGCGCGCGGCGCGGACGGCCGCTCGGCCGCGTTCCCGCTCGCGCAGAACGTGCATCACAACGGCATCCTCGCGCTGACGGTCGTGCCCGCGCCGGCCGCCGATGCCGCGCGCGTCGAAGAGGCGCAGCAGGCCGCCGTGCGGATCGCCGATACGCTCGGCTACGTCGGCGTGCTGTGCGTTGAATTCTTCGTGCTGGAAGACGGTTCGTTCGTCGCGAACGAGATGGCGCCGCGCCCGCACAACTCCGGCCACTACACGGTCGATGCGTGCGCAACGAGCCAGTTCGAGCAGCAGGTGCGCGCGATGACGCGCATGCCGCTCGGCAACCCGCGCCAGCATTCGCCGGCCGCGATGCTGAACATCCTCGGCGACGTGTGGTTCCCGGACGGTGCGGCCGGCGTAGGCGCGACGGCTGATGCCGTCACGCCGCCGTGGGACACGGTCGCCGCGATGCCGGCCGCGCACCTGCACCTGTACGGCAAGGAGGACGCGCGCGTCGGCCGCAAGATGGGCCACGTGAACTTCACGGCCGAAACGCGCGACGAAGCCGTTGCCGCGGCCACCGCGTGCGCGCAGCTGCTGCGCGTGCCGCTCGACTGAGGCGCCGGCCGATGTCCATCGATCTCCCGAACACCGTGACGGCCGCGCAGATCGACGCGGCTGCCGCGTTGCTCGACGCGGGCCAGCTCGTCGCCTTTCCGACCGAAACCGTCTACGGGCTCGGCGCCGACGCGGCGAATCCCGAGGCCGTCGCGCGCATCTACGCGGCGAAGGGGCGGCCGGCGAATCATCCGGTGATCGTGCACCTGCCGCCGGGCGGTGATCCCGGTTACTGGGCCGACGATCTGCCGGCCGATGCGCAGGCGTTGATCGATGCATTCTGGCCGGGCCCGCTGACGCTGATCCTGAAGCGTCATGCGCGCATTCCGGACGCCGTGAGCGGCGGCCAGGATTCGGTCGGGCTGCGCTGCCCGTCGCATCCGGTCGCACAGGCGCTGCTGGCTGCGTTCAGCGCGCGGCGCGGCGGGCATGGCGGCGTGGCCGCGCCGTCCGCGAACCGGTTCGGCCATGTGAGCCCGACCACCGCGCAGCACGTACGCGACGAATTCGGCGACACCGTGCACGTGCTCGACGGCGGCGCGTCCGAAGTCGGCATCGAATCGACGATTCTCGACCTGTCGCGCGGTTTCCCGGCGCTGCTGCGCCCGGGCCACGTGACGCCGCAGCAGATCGCCGACGTGCTCGGCCGCGCGCCGAAGCTGCCGGACGGCAGCGACGCGACCGCGCCGCGCGCATCGGGCACGCTGAAGGCGCATTACGCGCCGCGCACGCCGCTCGCGCTGTTGCCGTTCGACGCGCTCGAGCCGCTGCTCGCGGCCGCGCAAGCCGACGGCGAGCGTGTCGCGCTCGTCGCCCGTGCGTCGCGCGCGGGACGCTGGGCGCAGGCCGACGGCGTGCATTTCGTCGCGGCGCCGGAAGATCCGCAGGCGTATGCACGCGACCTGTACGGGATGTTGCGCGCGCTCGACCGCGCGCAGGTTGCACGCATCCTCGTCGAGAAGCTGCCCGAGACCGTCGAATGGATCGCGGTCAACGATCGTCTCGGCCGTGCGGCGGCCGCGTTCGAAGCGCGCGACTGACACGTTCGACGGCTGATTCAGGAATGAAAAAACGCCCGACCGGCGAACCGGTCGGGCGTTTTTGTTTGGGCGCGTGGCCGGCGGCTTACTTGCCGACGCCCGACTTCGCGATCTGCTGTTCGACGAACTGCGCGAACAGCGCGTGCAGGTGCGTCGTCGGGTGGACCGTGTCGGCGAACATGTAGGTCTGGTCCGCGTTCGCGACCGTGTAGGTCTGCGGCGAGCAGAACAGCGACGAGCCGAATGCGGTCGCGTTCGCGACGCCGTACTGCGTGGCGGCCTGGACCATCGCCTTCAGGTTGCAGGCGGTGTCGGTGTTCGACACGCTGAAGCCGTTCGCCTTGTAGTTCGCCGCGATGCCGTCCTGCCACGTGAACGTGTCGAGCAGCGCGACCTTCGTCGTGTCGACCTTCAGCGCGGCCAGCGTGCCGGCGAGCGTCTTGTTGAACAGCCCCGACAGTTGCGTGAACGCGGCCTGCGTCGGCGCGCCGCCCTGCAGCGCGAGCGGCGTGCCGCCGATGTCCGGCACGTTCGACACGTACACGTGCGTCGCGCCTGCCGCGACGATCTGCTGGACGATGCCGCCGAGCTGCTGCGCGGCCAGGCCGATCGCCTGCGCCGCCGCGAGTTGCGCGGCCGGCGTGTTGCCTTGCGCCTGCGCGACCTGTGCCTGGTAGAAGATGTCGTTCGCGCCGCCGTTGACCAGCACGATCTGGCCGGCGTTGAAGCTGCCGTGCTGCGACAGGTATTGCTTGACCTGGTCGGCGATCGGCGTCGTGGTGGCCTGCGCGTAGTCGGCGTTCGGCACGCTCGCGTCCGCGTGACCGATGCCCGGCTGCAGCGTCACGCGCGAGCCGCCCTGTGCGTAGCCGAGACCGCCGGTGGCCTGCAGCGGAATGCCGAACCCGCCCTGGTTCGCGGGCTGCAGCGTGTCGCCGTAGTACTGCGCGACGTTCTGCGTCCATACCTGGCCCGGGTTGGTCGTGAAGCGGCCGCCGCCGAAGCCGAGCTTGATCTGCGAGTAGGTGCCCGCGTCGGACAGGCTGTCGCCGAACGACACGACCTGCATCTTCACGCCCGACGGCGGCGTGTTCGACGCGCTGTTGTTGTTGTCGTCACCGCCGCCGCCGCATGCGGCGAGCAGCGCGAGCGCGGCGCCGGCGATCGCGACCTGCGCGGTGCGCAGCATGCGCTGCCGGGTGCGGGAAGGTGCGTGTTGTTGTGTCTGCATCGTTCGATCTCCTCGTAGATATGGCCTGATGTGTTTCTCATCTGCCGCGTGCCTGCTCGGTTCCGGGCCGCGCGGCGGCCGTTGGCTGAAACGGTTTATTGGTCGCGCGCAGCCGCAAGCGGCACGGTGCGCGGATCGGGGTTCGCGGCCTCGGCAATCTGCGCATGATAAGCGCTCGCCCATTCGGGCGGGCCGAAAATCGCGCGCAGCTTGTTGCGCCATCCGTCGACGCGCAATGCGTCGCCGGCCATCGATATCCACTCGTGGAACGTCGCGACGAGCGGGTTGTTCGAGCCGAGCCGCTCGACGATCCCGTACCTCGGCGGATCGTCGGGTGTTTCCTCGACATAACTCCCGAACAGGCGATCCCAGATCACAAGGACGCCTGCGTAATTGCGGTCGATGTAGCGGGGATTGCGCGCATGGTGCGCACGGTGGATCGACGGCGTGTTCAGCACGTATTCGAGCCAGCCGAGCTTGCCGATCGCCTGCGTGTGCACGAAGAACTGGAACGCGAGGTTGATCAGCACGATGCCGACGACCTGCTGCGGCGGAAAGCCGGCGAACGCGAGCGGCAGCCAGAACACCCACATGCCCGCGACGGGATACATCAGGCTCTGGCGGAACGCGGTCGAGAAATTCATCCGCTCGGACGAGTGATGCACGACGTGCGCGGCCCACAGCCAGCGCACGCGATGGCTCGCGCGATGGAACACGTAGTAGAGGAAATCCTGCGCGACAAACAGCACCGCGAACGACAGCCAGCCGTCGTGCCACGTGAACAGGCGGTAGTGCCGGTAGCAATACGCGTAGACGGGGATCACGAACAGCCACGCGATCTTGTCGGCGCCCTGGTGCATCAGCGCGAGCGCCGCGTTGCACAGCGTGTCGCGCCACGCATAGACAGAGTCCTGCGCACGGGTGCGGGCGAGGTGCCAGGCCTCCCACGCGATGCAGAGCAGGAAGACGGGCGCCAGCGCGAGCAGAAGCAATTCGACGTCGAATCGCATGGGCGTGTCTCCTTCTTTCCCCTGCAAGCCTTGAGGCCGGGCGTATGGCCCGTTGTAGATATCGGTCAGGCCAACAGCCTACGCAATCGCCACGCGCTAGGCGAGGGGGCAGCGTAGAGGGTTCCCTCTGAGGACAGGGTTTCTACGGAAGCCGCGCGGCACGGGGCCGGGCGGTGTGGCCCTGTTTTGTGGGCGCGATCGGTGCGCGGTGTGTCGCGCGCGGGCGGCGGCTGCCGTTTCAAACCGGGGAGGGCGGGATTCCGTGCGCGGGGGCGTTTGCGGGGCGCCCCGATTGCCCGTCGGGGCGACCCGCTGCGCGGTGCGGCCCCGTGGCCGGTGCAAGCCGGCGCGGGCCGGCTGCCGGCGGCGCCGCGCCATGCCGCGGTGCGCGGATCGTCATTGCGCGCCGGCGTAGATCCATTCGAGCAGCGTGTCGTGCGCGGCGCGTGCGGCTTCCGCGTGATCGTTGTTGATGAAACTGACGACGATGTAGCTCTGGCCGTCGGCGCCGGCAACGTAGCCGGCGATCGCGCGCACGTCGCGCAGCGTGCCGGTCTTGATGTGCGCGTTGCCGAGCACGCCGGCGTTGGTGAGGCGGTTCTTCATCGTGCCGTCGATGCCCGCGATCGGCAGCGAATCGATGAAGGCCTGCGCGACGGGGCTCGCGTTCGCGGCCTGCAGCAGCGCGGCAAGCGACAGCGCGCTCACATGCTCTTCGCGCGACAGGCCCGAGCCGTTCTCGAGCACGAGGTCGGGCATCGCGATGCCGTTCTTCTGCAGGAACGCCTGGATCACGCGGCTCGACTGCTCGGGCGTCGCGGGCGGCCTGCCGCCGACCGCGCCGATCGTCAGGAACAGGTTGCGCGCCATCACGTTGTTGCTGAACTTGTTGATGTCGTAGACGATGCTGCCGAGCACCGGGCTGTGATGCACGGCGAGCGGCCGCGCGGTGGTCGGCACCTTGCCTTCGCTCACGGGCCCCGTGATCGTGCCGCCGTCCTGCTGCCACAGCGCGAGGAAGCCGCGGGCGAAGAACGTGGTGTGGTCGAGGATCGCGAGGTTGGTCGTGTGCGCGCCGCAACGCAGCGGGTAGTCGCCGGCGAACGAAGCGGTCATGATCCCGCTGCCGGCCGTCAGCGTCGGCCGCGCGGCCGCGGCGGCCGCGCTGCACGAGCCCGAGCCTTCGACCAGCTGGTTGTCGATCGACAGGTCCGCGAGCGGCGGCAGCACGTCGACGGCCACCTTGCCGTCGTCGCCCGGCGTGACGGTGAACGACACGGCCTTGAACGCGTACAGCAGCGGATCGGGGCCGACGTTGTA
The DNA here is from genome assembly GCF_004803625.1 of Burkholderia sp. LS-044. NCBI lineage: Bacteria > Pseudomonadati > Pseudomonadota > Betaproteobacteria > Burkholderiales > Burkholderiaceae > Burkholderia > Burkholderia sp. LS-044. The sequence goes on along the minus strand of NZ_SSWO01000020.1, from coordinate 91,829 downwards.
CGGCGCGCTCGCATCGTCGTCGAACGAAGGGAGATCGCGCGTCGACGCCGCGAAGTAGCTCTTGTCGAGCACGAGGCCGCCGGCCACGCGCTTGACGCCGGCCTTGCGGAGCTTGTCGACGAGGTCGATCAGCTCTTCGGGTACGAGCTTCGGATCGCCGGTGCCCTTGATGTACAGGTTGCCCTGCAGCGTGCCGTCGGGGTCGACCGTGCCGTCCGTGTACGCGGTCGTGCGCCAGCGGTAGTCGGGGCCGAGGATCGACAGGCCCGAGAAGGTCGTCACGAGCTTCATCGTCGAGGCGGGCAGCATCGGCCGGCTCGCATTCCACGCGATCAGCGGTTCCGGATCGCCGACGCGCTCGACGACGACGCTCATCGCCGACGCCGGCACCTTCGCGCGCTGCAGCGCGACGAGCACGGATGCCGGCAGGCCGGCCGCGCGCGCGGCCGGCGACACGACCGTGGTCTTGCGCGCTTCCTTGTGGGATTTCTTGCGGGCCTGCGCGGCAGGCGCGAAGGCGAGGGCCGTGCAGGTGGCGACGATGGCGGCCGCCCGCAGGCAGACGCGGGCGCGGGGGGCGAACCGGTTGGAAAGATCGGAAATCGGCATGAGCGAATACGGGGAAAGCACGACGTTCGGGCAGGGCGCGCGCGGCGCCAAAGCGCACATTGTAGAGACAAGTCCGGACAGCCCCCTTGCAATCCGCCTTTCTGTTGCATTGCACGGTGCCGCGCGCCGGGTTCGCGGCGCTACAATGGTCGGCGTGTTTGACTCGCCCCATGGATGCCTGTCCCGATGCGGATTCTGCTTGTCGAAGATGATCGAATGATTGCCGAAGGCGTGCGCAAGGCGCTGCGCTCGGACGGCTTTGCAGTCGACTGGGTGCAGGACGGCGACGCCGCACTGACGGCGCTCGGCGGCGAGACGTACGACCTGCTGCTGCTCGATCTCGGGCTGCCGAAGCGCGACGGCATCGACGTGCTGCGCACGCTGCGCGCGCGCGGGCTGGCGCTGCCGGTGCTGATCGTCACCGCGCGCGACGCGGTGGCCGATCGCGTGAAGGGCCTCGACGCGGGCGCCGACGACTACCTCGTCAAGCCGTTCGACCTCGACGAGCTCGGCGCGCGAATGCGCGCGCTGATCCGCCGCCAGGCGGGGCGCAGCGAATCGCTGATCCGCCACGGCGCGTTGACGCTCGATCCCGCCTCGCACCAGGTGACGCTCGACGGCGCGCCCGTCGCGCTGTCCGCGCGCGAGTTCGCGCTGCTCGAGGCGCTGCTCGCGCGGCCCGGCGCGGTGCTGTCGAAGAGCCAGCTCGAGGAGAAGATGTACGGCTGGGGCGAGGAGATCGGCAGCAACACGGTCGAGGTCTACATCCACGCGCTGCGCAAGAAGCTCGGCTCCGACCTGATCCGCAACGTGCGCGGGCTTGGCTACATGGTCGTGAAGGAAAGCTGACGCGTGAGGTCGATTCGTCATCAATTGCTGATCTGGCTGCTCGCGATCGTCGTCGCGGGCGTGGGCATCGCGGGCTGGCTGATCTACCGGCAGGCGCTCGCCGAGGCGAACGAACTGTTCGACTACCAGTTGCAGGAAATCGCCGCGGCGCTGCCGTCGGAACCGTTCTCGCAGGTATTCGGCTCGCGTACCAACGGCGACGAAGGCATCGTGATCCAGATCTGGAACCGCAACGGCGTGCTGATGTACTTCTCGCATCCGCGTGCGCCGATCGCGCCGCGCGCGGAACTCGGTTTCTCGACCGAGCGCACCGATCGCGGCGAATGGCGCGTGTACGGGGCGATCGTCGGCGACAACGTCGTGCAGCTCGCGCAGCCGCTGTCGGTGCGCAACCGGCTCGCGGCGAACGTCGCGCTGCGCACGCTGTGGCCGCTGATCGTGCTGCTGCCGTTCCTCGGCGCGGCCGTGTGGGTGATCGTCGGGCGCGGGCTCGCGCCGCTCGGCCGTGTGACGCGCGCCGTCGAGGCGCGCCGGCCGGAAGCGCTCGATCCGCTGCCCGATGCACGCCTGCCGCTCGAGGTGCAGCCGCTCGTGCGGGCGCTGAACGGGCTGCTCGCGCGGCTGTCGGCCGCGCTCGACACGCAGAAGGCGTTCGTGGCCGACGCCGCGCACGAACTGCGCACGCCGCTCGCGGCCGTGCAGATCCAGGCGCAACTCGTCGCCCGCGCGAAGGACGACGCATCGCGCCGCGAGGCGGTCGCGGATCTCCAGGATGGCGTGTCGCGCGCGACGCGTCTCACGGAGCAACTGCTCGCGCTGGCACGCGCCGAACCCGACGGCGCGACGATGCGCGAACCCGTCGACCTGCAGGCACTGCTCGCCGAATGCGTGGCTGCGCTTGCGCCGCTCGCGCAGCGGCGCGACATCGATCTCGGCTTCGAGGAGACGCACGCGGCGAGCGTCGTCGCGGACGTCGGCGCGCTGCGCGTGATGTTCGGCAACCTGCTCGACAACGCGGTGAAGTACACGCCGGACGGCGGCCGCATCGACGTGTCGCTCACCCGCGACGCGGCCGGCCGCGCGTGCGTGCAGATCGGCGACAGCGGGCCCGGCATCCCGGCCGACGAGCGCGAGCGCGTGTTCGACCGTTTCTACCGCGACAGCTCCGCGCGGGCGCGCACCGATGTGTCGGGCAGCGGGCTCGGGCTCGCGATCGTCAAGCGCGTGGCGGCGCAGCAGGGGGCGACGGTGTCGCTCGGCGACGCGGCTGCGGGCGGCCTGCTCGTCAGCGTCGTGTTCCGCGACGCCGAGATGCCGGCCGAGGCGCCGCAGCCTTCCGAATCCGCGTGACGCGTGCCGCCGGGCGGGCGCCGGCGGCCGCTTAAGCCCCGCTTAAGGCTGATTAAGCCTCCTTTAAGTCAGGGTCGTTACGCTGCGTCCTAACAAAGAGGAGGTCCTACGATGAACACCCGATTCCTTGCGCGCGGCGCCGTCGCGGTCGCCGTGGCGGCCGCCCTGTCCGCCGGTTATGTTGCCGGCACCCGCCGCGCCGATCCCCAAATCATCACGCCCGCGCAGGCTGCCGCGCTGATGCCGGCCGAAGCGGCCGCCAAGACCGGCATTCCCGATTTCTCCGGGCTCGTCGAGACTTACGGCCCGGCGGTGGTGAACATCAGCGCGAAGCACGTCGTGAAGCAGGTGTCGCGGCGCGTACCGCAGCCGCAACTGCCGATCGATCCGAGCGATCCGTTCTACCAGTTCTTCAAGCATTTCTACGGCCAGGTGCCGGGCATGGGCGGCGACGCGCAACCGGACGACCAGCCGAGCGCGAGCCTCGGTTCCGGGTTCGTCATCAGCTCCGACGGGTACATCCTCACCAATGCGCACGTGATCGACGGCGCGAACGTCGTCACGGTCAAGCTGACCGACAAGCGCGAATACAAGGCGAAGGTCGTCGGCTCGGACAAGCAGTCGGACGTCGCGGTGCTGAAGATCGATGCGAGCGGCCTGCCGACCGTGAAGATCGGCGACCCGGCGCAGAGCAAGGTCGGCCAGTGGGTCGTCGCGATCGGCTCGCCGTACGGCTTCGACAACACGGTCACGTCGGGCATCATCAGCGCGAAGTCGCGCGCGCTGCCGGACGAGAACTACACGCCGTTCATCCAGACCGACGTGCCGGTGAACCCCGGCAACTCGGGCGGCCCGCTGTTCAACCTGCAGGGTGAGGTGATCGGCATCAACTCGATGATCTATTCGCAGACGGGCGGCTTCCAGGGCCTGTCGTTCGCGATCCCGATCAACGAGGCGATCAAGGTGAAGGACGAACTCGTGAAGACGGGCCACGTGAGCCGCGGCCGCCTCGGCGTCGCCGTGCAGGGGCTGAACCAGACGCTCGCGAGCTCGTTCGGACTGCAGAAGCCGGACGGCGCGCTCGTCAGCTCGGTCGATCCGAACGGCCCGGCCGCGAAGGCCGGCCTGCAGCCGGGTGACGTGATCCTGTCGGTCAACGGCTCGCCGGTTGCCGATTCGACGTCGCTGCCCGCGCAGATCGCGAACCTGAAGCCGGGTTCGAAGGCCGACCTGCAGATCTGGCGCGACAAGTCGAAGAAGTCGATCAGCGTGACGCTCGGCGCGATGGCCGATGCGAAGCTCGCGTCGAACGACGGCGGGCCCGTCGAGCAGGGGCGCCTGGGCGTCGCGGTGCGTCCGCTGTCGCCGCAGGAGCGCAGCGCCGACAACCTGTCGCACGGCCTGATCGTGCAGCAGGCCGGCGGGCCGGCCGCCAACGCGGGCATCCAGCCCGGCGACGTGATCCTCGCGGTCAACGGCCGCCCGGTCACGAGCCCCGAGCAGTTGCGCGACGCGGTCAAGGGCGCGGGCAACAGTCTTGCTCTGCTGATCCAGCGCGATAATGCCCAGATCTTCGTGCCGGTCGACCTGAGCTGACCGGCCACGGCCGACGGCCGGCCAGGCCGGCCGCGGCGGGCGCCGCCGCCGCTCGAATGCGTGACGCCGCGCCCTGTATGTGTTCCGACCCCAAGGAGAGAGCCATGCAATATCTACGCAACGTGTCCCGATTTGCCGTCGCCGCGGCGCTGGCCGCCGGCCTCGCGGCCGGAGCGTCCGGCGCGTACGCGCAGTCGGACGGTTTGCCCGCCGCGGGCCAGCAGGGCGACGTCACCTTCGTGTCCGGCGGCGTCGGGCAGGACGAATCGACGGCGTTCCAGCGCAACGAGCCGAAATGGCCGCTGGCGCTGCGCTTCACCGGCAAGGGCGGCGAGTTCCTGGCCGACGTTCATGTGCGGATCGTCGACGGCAAGGGCGACGAGGTGTTGAAGACCGACGCGCGCGGGCCGTACATGCTCGTGAAGGTGCCGCCGGGCCGCTATACGGTGCATGCGTCGTACCAGGGCAACGAGGAATCCCGTGCCGTCACGGTCGGCGCGAAGGGCGGCGCGAAGACGGCGTTCCAGTGGAGCGCGCAGTAGCCTGCCGCGCGCGGCGCCGGCCCGGGTCGCGCATTCGGCTGCGGTTTCGCCCATAATGAAAGCCACGGCACCCGTGCCGTGGCTTTTTCGTTTCCTGAGCCCGGCCTGGCCGGGTCGTCCCAAGGAGAAACGATGTCCGACGCAGCCGACCCTCGTCTCGAAATCGTGCCGAACCGTCATCGCGTGCGCGTGATCCATCGCGGTATCACGTACGCCGATTCGCACGGCGCGCTGACCGTGCGCGAAACGGGCCTGCCGGACACCCACTACCTGCCGCGCCGCGACGTCAACATGCGCCGGCTCGTGAAATCCGGTATCACGTCGGTCTGCCCGTTCAGGGGCGAGGCCGTACACTTCGACTTGCAGACGGAAGACGGCGTGATCGAGAACGCCGCATGGAGTTACGAGGAACCGAAGGGGGCGGCGTCGGCGCTCGCGCTCTACGTCGCCTTCGACGCCGCACGGATCGACAGTCTCGTCGAGACATCCTGATGCGGCGCGCGTTCATCGGGGAGGCGTCATGGAACTGAACGACACATTGCGCATACCGCTCGCGCCACCCGTCGTGCGGGCGGCATTCGAGGATCTCGCGCTGCTGCGCGCGAGTTTCGATCATTGCGAATCGTTCGTGAAGCTTGCGGACGGCGAATTCGCGCTGACGATCACGGTGCCGCTCGGCCCGCTGCGCGCCCGCTACGACGTGCGTGCGCATGCGGCCGCCGAGCAGGGCGATGCGGAAGGTCAGCCGCGCCGCGTGCTCAATTTCAAGGCGCGGGCCGACGGGCTCGGCGCGCTGCGCGGCCAGGTCGAACTCGTGCTGATGCCGGATGACGACGCGAACGCCACGCGTATCGAGTACGTGGTCTGGGCGACGGCGAGCGGCCCGCTCACCGAGTTGCCGGGGCGGCAGATCGAAAATACGCTGCGCGAATGGACCGACGATTTCTTCCGTGAATTCTGCGCGGTCGTGCAGGCGAAGCACGGTCTCGCACCGAATCGCGCGCGCTCGGCCGCGCCGCGGCGCCAGCACGTGTTCCTGCGGCCGGCGTCGCTCGTGGCCGCGACGAAGCGGGCGCTGCCACAGCACCTCGGCGGCGCGCTGACCGGGCGTGCCGCCAGTGCACTCCCGCATCGCGGCTCGGGCACGGTGCCCGTGTGGGCGTGGGCCGCGATGATCGTCTTCGTCGCGCTGCTGCTCTACGCGGCGCGCTGGATCAACGGCGGCTGAGCGGCCGGCCGTTTCCGCTGCGAGGCTCGCCCGCCGCGCGCCTACCGCGCGGCATCGGCGCCGGCTCCGGCGCCGCGAAATTCCCTTCGATACGCCGACGGCGACGTGCCGAGCGTGCCCGCGAAATGCTGGCGCAGCGACACGCTCGACCCGTAGCCGGCCGCCTGCGCGATCGCATCGATCGATTGCCCGGTGGTTTCCAGCAGATGCTGCGCGCGCGCCAGCCGCTCGGCCTGCAGCCACGCGGTGACGGTCGTGCCGGTCGCCTGGCGGAAGTGGCGCGTGAACGTGCGCCGGCTCATCAGCACGCGTTCGGCGAGCGAATCGACGCTGTGCGCGGCGTCGAGGTGCGCGCGCACCCAGTCGAGCAGGCCCGCGAGCCGCGCATCGCGCGGGTGCGCGGCGACCAGCTGCGGCACGTATTGCGCCTGCCCGCCCTGACGGTGCGGCGGGATCACGAGGCGGCGCGCGATCTGGTTCGCGGCGTCCGAGCCGAAGCGCCGCCGCACGACGTGCAGGCAGCAGTCGAGCCCCGCGGCCGTGCCGGCCGACGTCATCAGGTTGCCGTCGTCCACGTACAGCACGTCCGGATCGAGCTTCACGCGCGGGAAGCGTTGTGCGAAGTCGTCGGCCCATGCCCAGTGCGTGGTGGCCGGGCGGCCGTCGAGCAAGCCGGCCGCGGCGAGCACGTACGCGCCGAGGCACAGCCCGACGAGCTGCGCGCCGCGCGCGGCGACCGCACGGACGGCGTCGAGCAGCACGTCGGGCGGCGCTTCGTCCGGGTCGCGCCACGCCGGCACGATGACGATGTCCGCGTCGTCGAGCCCGTCGAGGCCGTAGGGCGCGGTGATCGTGAAACCGCCCGTCGTCGACAGGGGGCCGCGCTCGGCCGAGCAGACGCGGAACTCGAACGCGGGCGACGCGGCCGCGTCGCGTTCCTTGCCGAACACGACGGACGGCACCGACAGGTGGAACGGGCTGATGCCGTCGTACGCGATCACGGCAACGACGGTCGGAGCGGCCGAGGCGGGCCGGGTGGACGAGGCGGCGGTCATGGCGGGCTCCGGATTGGTGATGGCCCGATTCTATCGAAGAATGGCTATCGGGCCACTGTCCACGTGAGCGTCGCGCCCCGACAATGCATCGCATCGCGCCGCTGACCACCCCGTTCCGGGGCGGGGCCGCGCCCCTGGACCAGGAGCCCGCCATGTCGAACGCCGTCCCGCATTCCGTTTCCCATTCCGCTACCCGCCGCGCGCTGATCGTGATCGACGTCCAGAACGAGTACGTGACGGGCAACCTGCCGATCGAATATCCGCCGCTCGACGTGTCGCTCGCGAACATCGGCCGCGCGATCGATGCCGCGCATGCGGCCGGCGTGCCCGTGATCGTCGTCCAGCACGTCGCGCCGGCCGGCGCGCCGATCTTCGCGCCCGGCACCGACGGCGTCGCGCTGCACGCGGTCGTCGCCGGCCGGCCGTACGCACACCTGATCGAGAAGACGCGCGCAAGCTCGTTTGCCGGGACCGACCTTGCGGCGTGGCTCGATGCGCACGGGATCGACACGCTCGCGGTGGCCGGCTACATGACGCACAACTGCAATGCGTCGACGGTCTATCACGCGGCGCATGCGGGGCTGAATGTCGAATACCTGAACGACGCGACGGGCGCGCTGCCTTACGAGAACGAAGCAGGCGCGGTGAGCGCCGAGGAGATTCACCGCGCGTACGCGGTGGTGTTCCAGTCGAATTTCGCGGCCGTGATGTCCACCGATGCGTGGATCGCGGGGCTGGCAGGTGCGCCGATGCCGAAGCGCGATTCGGTCGCCGCGTCGAACCGGCGGGCCCGCGCGCAACGCGCGAAGGCGGCCTGAACCGGGCGGGAAGAAGGGGCGGCGGGCAGGCCGTCGGCGAGATTGGCGGCCCGCGCGATGAAACGAAGACCCGAACCGCGGGCGAACGCGCGTCGCGCGGTCATTCGCCGTCCTTCAGCATCGCCGGGCTGTAGCGCAGCATGTCGAAACAGCCGTCGACGAGCTTTTCCGCATGCTGCTCGGCGTCGATCTCGTCGGGCAGCATCAGCATGTCGCGCACGAAACCGCTGACGAGCGTGTGCAGCATCAACGTCGCGCGCCACGTATCGAGCCGCTCGGGCAGCAGCTTGAGCCGCACGGCCCCCGCGAGATCGGCGTCGATCGCGTGCAGTGCCTCGCTCATCCCCGCGCGGTTGCGCTGCAGCAGCGGCTCCAGGTCCGCGACGTATTCGCACTTCATGAACAGGATGCTGAACACGCGGCGCAACTGCGCGTCGCGCTGCACGCCGAGCAGGCACCAGATCAGGATCTGGCGGATCTTGTCGAGCGGATTGCCGCCCGGCGCGTCGAGCGGCATCCGCTTCAACTCGTCGATCGGCAGAAATACGCGGTCGAACATTGCGTCGAACAGTTCGCTCTTGTTCGCGAAATGCCAGTAGATTGCGCCGCGCGTCACGCCGGCATGTTGCGCGATGTCCGCGAGCGACGTGTGCGACACGCCTTTCTCGAAGAACACGTGCTCGGCGGCGTCGAGAATGCGATTGCGCGTCTCGAGCGCCTCCTCCTTGGTACGTCTGACCATGTGCAGGCCTGATTGGATCGATCGTAGGTGAATATAGGGTCTGCAACCCTCGGCGCGGTCGTATAGACTGGCTATGCTCGCGGCTGGTAACAATCTGTAAGACTGGACAGCCGGTCGCGCACAAACGGGCTTTTTACATACATTCATGAATGTATATACAATACCACCCTACGATCGAATGACCCAAGTGGCAATCAGTTAATATCCCACTCTGCTGATTCCCGCCAAAGTACCAGTCCGCAGTTGCGGGGCATCCTGTCGGCACGGAGGTTTCGTGCCGCTTGCTGTATCTAGCAGTCCAGTAATTCAGGTGTTCGATCTGCGCCGTGAGGCGCATCCGTGTTGCGCTCGCTCCGGTCGGGTGCGGCACTTATTCCATTGGTTATACACAGAGGTCGCTCCATGCGCGTCGAACGGGTTCCATACCGCTTAATCACTGTCGCGACGGCCGCCGTTTTCCTGGCCGCGTGCGGGAAAAAAGAATCGGCACCGCCGCCGCAAACGCCGGAAGTCGGCGTCGTCACCGTCCAGCCGCAAGCCGTACCGGTCTTCACCGACCTGCCGGGCCGCACCAGCGCGTTCCTCGTCGCGCAGGTCCGCGCGCGGGTCGACGGCATCGTGCTGCGCCGTGAATTCACCGAAGGCACCGACGTCAAGGCCGGTCAGCGCCTCTACAAGATCGACCCGGCGCCTTATATCGCCGCGCTGAACAGTGCAAAGGCAACGCTCGCGAAGGCGCAGGCGAACCTCGTCACGCAGAACGCGCTGGTCGCACGCTACAAGGTGCTGGTGGCCGCGAACGCGGTCAGCAAGCAGGACTACGACAACGCGGTGGCCACGCAAGGCCAGGCCGCGGCGGACGTCGCGGCCGGCAAGGCGGCGGTCGATACCGCGCAGATCAACCTCGGCTATACCGATGTCGTGTCGCCGATCACCGGCCGCGTCGGCATCTCGCAGGTGACGCCGGGCGCGTACGTGCAGGCGAGCCAGGCGACGCTGATGTCGACGGTGCAGCAGCTCGACCCGGTGTATGTGGACCTCACGCAGTCGAGCCTCGAAGGGCTGAAGCTGCGCCAGGACGTACAGAGCGGGCGCCTGAAGACGTCCGGCCCGGGCGCGGCGAAGGTGTCGCTGATCCTGGAAGACGGCAAGACCTATTCGGAGCCGGGCAAGCTGCAGTTCTCGGACGTGACGGTCGACCAGACCACCGGCTCGGTGACGATCCGCGCGGTCTTCCCGAACCCGGGCAAGGTGCTGCTGCCGGGCATGTTCGTGCGTGCACGGATCGAGGAAGGCGTGAACGAGAACGCGTTCCTGGTGCCGCAGATCGGCGTCACGCATGACCAGAAGGGTCAGGCGATCGCGATGGTGGTGAACGCCAGCAACAAGGTCGAGCCGCGTCCGCTGAAGACGACGGGCATGCAGGGCCCGAACTGGGTGGTCGAAGGTGGTCTGCAAGCGGGTGATCACGTGATCGTGCAGGGTGCCGACAAGGTGCGCCCGGGTGCGACCGTGAAGACGGTCCCCGCGCAGCTCGCACCGGCGGCCGATGCCGCGTCGGGTGCGGCTGCCGCGTCCGCCGCGCCGGCTGCCGCCGGTTCCGGCGCCGCTGCCGCTTCCGGTGCTGCCGCATCGGGCGCTGCGCCGGCGAGTGCTGCCGCTGCTTCGAGCGCGCAATAACAGGGAGCCTGTTTCATGGCAAAGTTTTTTATCGATCGCCCGATCTTCGCGTGGGTGATCGCCATCATCCTGATGCTGGCCGGGGTTGCGGCGATCTTCACGCTGCCGATCTCGCAGTATCCGACGATCGCACCGCCATCGATCCAGATCACCGCGAACTACCCGGGCGCTTCCGCGAAGACGGTGGAAGACACGGTGACGCAGGTGATCGAGCAGCAGATGAGCGGTCTCGACAACTTCCTGTACATGTCGTCGACCAGTGACGACTCGGGCAACGCGACGATCACGCTGACCTTCGCGCCGGGTACCAACGCCGACATCGCGCAGGTCCAGGTGCAGAACAAGCTGTCGCTCGCGACGCCGATCCTGCCGCAGGTCGTGCAGCAGCTCGGCCTCTCGGTGACGAAGTCGAGCAGCAGCTTCCTGCTGGTGCTCGCCTTCAACTCCGAAGACGGCAGCATGAACAAGTACGACCTCGCGAACTTCGTGGCGTCGCACGTGAAGGATCCGATCAGCCGGTTGAACGGCGTCGGTACCGTCACGCTGTTCGGCTCGCAGTACGCGATGCGGATCTGGCTCGACCCGAACCGCCTGACGAACTACGGCCTCACGCCGGTCGACGTCAGCTCCGCGATCACCGCGCAGAACGTGCAGATCGCGGGCGGCCAGATCGGCGGCACGCCGGCGAAGCCGGGCACGATGCTGCAGGCGACGATCACCGAATCGACGCTGCTGCAGACGCCCGAGCAGTTCGGCAACATCCTGCTGAAGGTCAACCAGGACGGCTCGCAGGTTCGCCTGAAGGACGTCGCGCAGATCGGCCTCGGCGGCGAAAACTACAACTTCGACACGAAGTACAACGGTCAGCCGACCGCGGCACTCGGTATCCAGCTCGCGACCAACGCGAACGCGCTCGCGACCGCGAAGGCCGTGCGCGCGAAGATCGACGAACTGGCACCGTTCTTCCCGCACGGCCTCGTCGTGAAGTACCCGTACGACACGACGCCGTTCGTGAAGCTGTCGATCGAGGAAGTGGTCAAGACGCTGCTCGAAGGTATCGTGCTCGTGTTCCTCGTGATGTATCTGTTCCTGCAGAACCTGCGGGCAACGATCATCCCGACGATCGCGGTGCCGGTCGTGCTGCTCGGCACGTTCGCGATCATGTCGATGGTGGGCTTCTCGATCAACACGCTGTCGATGTTCGGCCTCGTGCTCGCGATCGGCCTGCTGGTCGACGATGCGATCGTGGTGGTGGAGAACGTCGAGCGCGTGATGGCGGAGGAGGGCCTGTCACCGAAGGAGGCGACCCGCAAGGCGATGGGCCAGATCACCGGCGCACTGGTCGGCGTGGCGCTGGTGCTGTCGGCGGTGTTCGTGCCGGTGGCGTTCTCGGGCGGTTCGGTCGGTGCAATCTATCGTCAGTTCTCGCTGACGATCGTGTCGGCGATGGTGCTGTCGGTGCTCGTCGCGTTGATTCTGACGCCGGCACTGTGCGCGACGATCCTCAAGCCGATCCCGCAAGGGCATCACGAAGAGAAGAAGGGTTTCTTCGGCTGGTTCAACCGCACGTTCAACAACAGCCGCGACAAGTACCACGTCGGCGTGCACCACGTGATCAAGCGCTCGGGCCGCTGGCTCATCATCTATCTGGTCGTGATCGTCGCGGTTGGCCTGCTGTTCGTGCGCCTGCCGAAGTCGTTCCTGCCCGATGAAGACCAGGGCCTGATGTTCGTGATCGTGCAGACGCCGTCGGGTTCGACGCAGGAAACGACCGCGAAGACGCTCGCGAACATTTCCGACTACCTGCTGAAGGACGAGAAGGAAATCGTCGAATCGGCGTTCACGGTCAACGGCTTCAGCTTCGCGGGCCGTGGCCAGAACTCCGGTCTCGTGTTCGTTCGCCTGAAGGACTACTCGCAGCGTCAGCATGCGAACCAGAAGGTGCAGGCGCTGATCGGCCGGATGTTCGGGCGCTACTCGGGTTACAAGGACGCAGTGGTGATCCCGTTCAACCCGCCGTCGATTCCTGAACTCGGTACGGCTGCCGGCTTCGACTTCGAACTGACCGACAACGCGGGTCTCGGCCACGATGCGCTGATGGCCGCGCGTAACCAGCTGCTCGGGATGGCCTCGAAGGATCCAACGCTGCAGGGCGTGCGCCCGAACGGCCTGAACGATACGCCGCAGTACAAGGTCGACATCGACCGCGAGAAGGCGAACGCGCTCGGCGTGACGGCGGATGCGATCGACCAGACGTTCTCGATCGCATGGGCATCGAAGTACGTGAACAACTTCCTGGATACCGATGGCCGGATCAAGAAGGTGTACGTGCAGTCGGATGCACCGTTCCGGATGACGCCGGAAGACCTGAACATCTGGTACGTGCGCAACGGGTCGGGCGGGATGGTGCCGTTCAGCTCGTTCGCGACCGGTCACTGGACGTACGGTTCGCCGAAGCTCGAGCGCTACAACGGCGTGTCGGCGATGGAAATCCAGGGTCAGGCCGCACCGGGCAAGTCGACCGGTCAGGCGATGGCCGCGATGGAAGGGCTCGCGAAGAAGCTGCCGGTCGGTATCGGCTATTCGTGGACCGGCCTGTCGTTCCAGGAAATCCAGTCCGGCTCGCAGGCGCCGATCCTGTACGCGATCTCGATCCTTGTCGTGTTCCTGTGTCTGGCGGCACTGTATGAAAGCTGGTCGATCCCGTTCTCGGTGATCATGGTGGTGCCGCTCGGCGTGATCGGTGCACTGCTTGCGGCGACGATGCGCGGTCTGGAAAACGACGTGTTCTTCCAGGTCGGCCTGCTGACGACCGTGGGCTTGTCCGCGAAGAACGCGATCCTGATCGTCGAGTTCGCGCGCGAACTGCAGCAGACGGAGAAGATGGGGCCGATCGAGGCCGCGCTGGAAGCGGCGCGCCTGCGGCTGCGTCCGATCCTGATGACGTCGCTCGCGTTCATTCTCGGCGTGATGCCGCTCGCGATCAGCAACGGCGCGGGTTCGGCGAGCCAGCACGCAATCGGTACGGGCGTGATCGGCGGGATGATCACGGCGACGTTCCTCGCGATCTTCATGATCCCGATGTTCTTCGTGAAGATCCGTGCGATCTTCAGCGGCGAGAAGGAAGACGTCGACGAGGCGCTGCGCCTGGCTCAGGAGCACTCGCACCACGAAGAGAAGCCGGGCAACGGCGACGAAGGCAACAAGGGACAGTGATGATGCAAAAACACGCTTTGACTGCAATCGCGGTCGCGCTCTTTGCCACGGGCTGCACGATGGCGCCGCATTACAAGCGGCCCGACGCGCCCGTCGCACAGGCGTACCCGGCCGGCGGCGTCTACGCGACGCAGCCGGGTGCGGCCGGCGCGCGCAGCGCGAACGGCCAGGCGGCGACCGCCATCGGCTGGCGCGAATTCTTCGTCGATCCGCGCCTGCAGCGGCTGATCGAGATCGCGCTGAAGAACAACCGCGACCTGCGCGTGTCGGTGCTGAACATCGAGGCGGCGCGCGCGCAGTACCAGATCACGCGCGCGGAGCTGTTCCCGACGCTCGACGGCACGGGCACGGGCAGCATCCAGCGCGTGCCGCAAGGTCTGTCGCAGACGGGGGCGCCGTATATCTCGCGTTCCTACAACGTCGGTTTGTCCGCGTCGTGGGAGCTTGACTTGTTCGGCCGCGTGCAGAGCCTGAAGGACCAGGCGCTCGCGCAGTACCTGTCGACGTCGTATGCACGGCAGGCATTCGAGATTTCGCTGGTGTCGCAGGTGGCCGATCAATACCTGACGCTGTTGTCGACCGATGACCTGCTGAAGGTCACGGAGGACACGCTGAAGTCCGCTCAGGCGCAGTACGACCTGACGAAGCTGCAGTTCGACAACGGCACAGGCTCCGAGCTCGAGCTGCGTCAGGCGCAGACGGTGGTCGAGCAGGCGCTGTCGAACCAGCAGCAGCAGGCGCGTGCGCGCGCTCAGGCACTGAACATGCTGGTGCAACTGATCGGCGAGCCGCTGCCGGACGACCTGCCGGCAGGCATGCCGCTCGACGCGCAGAACCTGCTGACGGACGTGCCGGCCGGGTTGCCGTCGGACCTGCTGACGCGTCGTCCGGACGTGATGCAGGCCGAGCAGACGCTGCTGGCCGCGAATGCGAACATCGGTGCGGCGCGCGCGGCGTTCTTCCCGCGCATCTCGCTGACGGGCGCGTTCGGCACCGGCAGCCCGACGCTGGGCGGCCTGTTCAAGGCCGGCACGGCGGCGTGGTCGTTCGCGCCGCAGATCACGATGCCGATCTTCGAAGGCGGGCAGAACATCGCGAACCTGAATCTCGCGAACGTGCAGAAACGCATCGAGATCGCGAACTACGAGAAGGCGATCCAGTCGGCATTCCGCGAAGTGGCGGACGGCCTGGCCGCACGCGGCACGTACGACCAGCAGATCGCGGCGCTCGAGCGCAACGAGCACGCGCAGCAGCGACGTTTCGACCTGTCGGACCTGCGTTACAAGAACGGCGTCGACAGCTACCTGTCGGTGCTGACCGCGCAGACGGATCTGTACTCGGCACAGCAGACGCTGATCAACGCACGTCTGGCGCGCTGGACGAACCTCGTCGACCTGTACCGCGCACTGGGCGGCGGGTGGATCCAGCGGGCCGGCGAGACGCCGCGCGCGCCGGATGCGCCGGTCGACTACGACAAGGCGGCCGCTCCGGCGCCTGCGTCGTCGGCGGCGACGAACGGCTAAGTGAAAGGCGGGGCAGGAGCGGGCAACTGCTTCTGCCTGCCGAACCGGCGAGATGCAAAAGCGAAAACGCCACGGATGAAAATCCGTGGCGTTTTCTTTTGTGCGGCCGAGTTGTGCGAGACCACGACGGTTGGCGTGACGATGACTGCATCGGATGCCGCTGATGCCGATCACGGCAGATACGCGTCCAGGCGCGATCAACCGATCAACCAGGCAGCCTGCACCGCATCGCAGGCGGCCACCCCTCGCGCGCGAGGCACCTCGCGTAACCCGGCTCCGCCAAGCAAAAGCGCCACGGCATGCCGTGGCGTTTTCCGTTACCGCTTCGCGCCGTCGTCCGGCGCGTCGTGATCAGTGATGCACGTCGGCCGGGCGGCCGTCGAAGTCGTGTCCGGCGCGGCGGATCTCGCAGCGCGCATCCTTCTCGCCTTTCACGCCGTTGAACACGATGTTCAGGATCACGGCCGATGCCGACGCCAGCAGGATGCCGCTGTGCAGGATCGGGGCGAGCGCGGGCGGCAGCTTCGAGAAGAAGTGCGGCGACACGACCGGCACGAGACCCATGCCGACGCTCACGGCGACGATGAACAGGTTGTGCGAGTTGTTCACGAAGTCGACCTTCGACAGCACCTTGATGCCGTTCGCGGCCACCATCCCGAACATCACGATGCCCGCACCGCCGAGCACGAACGGCGGCACCGATGCGACCACCTGCGCCATCTTCGGGAACAGGCCGAGCAGCACGAGAATCACGCCGCCCGTCGCACACACGAACCGGCTCTTCACGCCCGTCACGCCGATCAGGCCGACGTTCTGCGAGAACGACGTATGCGGGAACGAGTTGAAGATGCCGCCGATCAGCGTGCCGAGGCCGTCGACGCGCAGGCCGCGCACGAGGCGCTCCTGGTTGACCGGACGATCGACCATGTCGCCGACCGCGAGGAACATGCCGGTCGATTCGATGAACGTGACGAACATCACCGTGACCATCGTCACGATCGACAGCGGGTCGAAGTGCGGCATGCCGAAGTGGAACGGCATCACGATGCCGACCCACGGTGCGTGCGCGACGCCGTCGGTATTCACGCGGCCGATCGCGAACGCGATCGCGAAGCCGGCGACGATGCCGAGCAGCACCGAGATGTTCGCGATGAAACCGCGGCCGAACTTGTTGATCAGCAGGATCAGCGTCAGCACGAGCAACGACAGGCCGAGATAGACGGGGCTGCCGTACTCGGGGTTGCCGACGCCGCCGGCCGCCCAGTTGATGCCGACTTCCATCAGCGACAGCCCGATCACCGCGATCACGGTGCCGACCACCACCGGCGGGAAGAACCGCAACAGCTTGCCGATCATCGGCGCGAGCACGATACCGATGATGCCGGCCGCGATCGTCGAGCCGAAGATGTCGAGAATGCCGAGGCCGGGGTTCGTGCCGATCGCGATCATCGGGCCGACTGCCGCGAACGTGCAGCCCATGATGACGGGCAGGCGGATCCCGAAGATCCACAGGCCCAGCGTCTGGATCAGCGTGGCGATGCCGCACGAAAACAGATCGGCGCTGATCAGGAACGCGATCTGGTCTTTCGGCAGCTTGAGTGCGGCGCCAACGATAAGCGGCACGGCAACAGCGCCGGCGTACATGACGAGGACGTGTTGCAGGCCAAGCGTTACCAGCTTGCCGGTCGGCAGCACCTCATCGCACGGATGGACCGTGTTCGATTGCATCTGTCTCACTCCATGATCTTGTTTTCGGGGTGATACGAAGTTATGCGGAATGAATCCACGCAACAAGAGCGCTGGGTACTATTCCGCTCTTTGCTGGTTCGATATGCCATTTCGGCATGAAACAGGGTGTCGATCATCGGGAAACTGCCGCAGGAGTGAGGGTTCCCGGTTTTATAGCCCTTCAAAATAGCGCTGGCCCCCATGTCAAATATCGGCCGCTTTATGGTGTGTATCGGGCGGGGCGCATAGCGGCAAAAAGTGCCTGGGAAAAATCGTGCCGGGTTAACCCGCGAGCGGCCGCTTTCACCGCCAACGTGCAGCCGGGTGAAACCCGGCAGGCCATGGCGATGTCGGCCGGCGCGGCGGCGGCAAAAGACGGGGCGTGCATCGCGATCCCGTTATCATCGACATCCGTTCATTCGAATTCGCCCTCACGTCATGCGCCTGCTCGGAATCGACCTCGGCACCGGCTCCGTCAAACTCGTCACGCTCGATGCCGACGGCGTCGAGCGTGCGGTCGCGAGCGAACCCTATGCGCTGTCGTCGCCGCGGCCCGGCTGGGCCGAGATCGCCCCCGACACGTGGTGGCAGGCGCTGGTGCGCGCGGCCGCGCGGTTGCCGGCCGGCGAGCGTGCGCAGGTGGCGGCGATCGGGTTCTCGGGGCAGATGCACGGCGTCGTGCTGATCGACGCGGCCGGGCAGCCGGTGCGGCCCGCGCTGCTGTGGCCCGACACGCGGGCGGTGCGCGAAGCGGATGAGGCAGGCCGGCCCGTCACGGGATCGCCCGTCGCCGGATCGCCCGTCGCCGGATTGCCCGTCGCCCCGAACCCCGTCGCGCCGGGTATGGCCGGCCCGCTGCTGCGCTGGCTGGCCGCTCACGAACCCGATGCGCTGCGCGCCGCGCGCTGGGCCGTGCAGCCGAAGGACTGGTTGCGCATCGCGCTGGGCGGCGACGTCGCGGCCGATCCGAGCGACGCGTGTGCGACCGCGCTCGCGACGCCCGACGGCGCATGGGATCTCGCATTGATCGACGCACTCGGCCTGCCGGCCGACCGGTTCGCATCGGTGCAGCCGTCGACTGCGCGCTGCGGCACGCTCGGCGCAACGGCTGCGGCTGCACTCGACCTGCCGGCCGGCGTGCCGCTGGCGACGGGCGCGGCCGACACCGCATGCGCGGCCCTCGGCAGCGGGCTCGCCGCCGCCGGCGATGCGCTGCTGACGACGGGCAGCGGCGGCCAGATCGTCGTGCTCGCGGATGTGCTGCAGCCCGCGCGACGCGGGCTGCATCGCTATCGCGCGGCGGCCGGCGGCGGTTATTACACGATGGCCGCGATGCAGAACGTCGGGCTCGCGCTCGAAGCCGTGCGCGGCTGGCTCGGCTACGCGCAGTGGGCCGATGCGTACGACGATGCGTTCGCGCAGGCTGCGTCGGAACGTCTGTGCTTCCTGCCTTACCTGACGGGCGAGCGTTCGCCGTGGATGAACCCCGACGCGCGCGGCGGCTGGCTCGGCCTCGGGCTCGGCGACACGCGCGGCGCGATGATGCGCGCCGCGTTCGAAGGCGTCGCGTTCGCGTTGCGCGCCGGGCTCGACGCGATCCGCGATGCCGACCGCGGCGACCCGGTGACGACGCTGCGTCTCGCGGGCGGCGGCTCGGTCGATCCGCGCTGGCGCCAGTTGCTTGCCGACTCGCTGGGCGCGTCGCTTCACGCGATCGACTGCCCGAACGCCGCGACGCGCGGCGCCGCGCTGCTGGCGGGTGTCGCGATCGGGCACTGGCGGGAAGACGCGCTGCACGCGCTGGCGCCGGCCGCGGCGCCGGTTGCCGAGCCGCGCGACGATCGATCGCTCGCCGCACGCCACGCGCGCTTCGTCGACCTGTATGCCCGGACGGATGCATGGTTCACGACGGGCGCTTAAAATCGGGCACTTGTTCTTTTGCGTCAGCGATGACGCATCGTGGCAAGCCGGCGGCCGTTTCCCGCACGCGATGCGCGGCGGAACCGGCCATCATGGCGAGCACGAGATTCTTTCGCCGTGCCGTGCGCGACGCCGCGCGGCACGGTTTCGACCGCTTTGCATGGAACCCGGTGCGAAGCATTGGGCCGGCGTCGGTGCTGGCGCACCCAGGCCGGTCGACATGAGCGCCGACGCGCGAACCCGGGCCGACCTCACACACAGACAGGAGTCACACGATGAAGACGAAAGCCGCGATTGCATGGAAGGCGGGCGCACCGCTGACGATCGAGGAAGTCGATCTCGAAGGGCCGCGCGCAGGCGAAGTGCTGATCGAGGTGAAGGCGACGGGCATCTGCCACACCGACTACTACACGCTGTCGGGCGCCGATCCGGAAGGGATCTTCCCGGCGATCCTCGGCCATGAAGGCGCGGGCGTCGTGGTCGACGTCGGCCCCGGCGTCGGCACCGTGAGGAAGGGCGACCACGTGATTCCGCTCTACACGCCCGAATGCCGCGAGTGCAAGTTCTGCCTGTCGCGCAAGACCAACCTGTGCCAGAAGATCCGCGCGACGCAGGGCAAGGGCCTGATGCCCGACGCGACGTCGCGCTTCTCGCTCGACGGCAAGCCGCTGTTCCACTACATGGGCACGTCGACGTTCTCGAACTACATCGTCGTGCCGGAAATCGCGGTCGCGAAGGTGCGCGAGGACGCGCCGTTCGACAAGATCTGCTACATCGGCTGCGGCGTGACGACGGGCGTCGGCGCGGTCGTGTACTCGGCGAAGGTCGAGGCCGGCGCGAACGTCGTCGTGTTCGGCCTCGGCGGGATCGGCCTGAACGTGATCCAGGGCGCGAAGATGGTCGGCGCGGACAAGATCATCGGCGTCGACATCAACCCGAAGCGCGTCGAGCTCGCGAAGAAGTTCGGGATGACGCACTTCATCAACCCGAACGAAGTCGAGAACGTGGTCGACCACATCGTGCAGCTGACCGACGGCGGCGCGGATTACTCGTTCGAATGCGTGGGCAACGTGAAGCTGATGCGCCAGGCGCTCGAGTGCACGCACAAGGGCTGGGGCCAGTCGTTCATCATCGGCGTGGCGGCAGCGGGCGAGGAAATCAGCACGCGTCCGTTCCAGCTGGTGACGGGCCGCGAGTGGAAGGGCTCGGCGTTCGGCGGCGCGCGCGGCCGTACCGACGTGCCGAAGATCGTCGACTGGTACATGGAAGGCAAGATCAACATCGACGACCTGATCACGCATACGCTGCCGCTCGAGCGGATCAACGAAGGCTTCGACCTGATGAAGGCCGGCGAGTCGATCCGTTCGGTCGTGCTGTACTGACCGGGAGCGCACCGCGATGCTCGAACTCGTTTCCTCGCATGCGTGCCACGGCGGCGAGCAGCGTTTCTACCGTCACGATTCGGCGGCCATCGGCCTGCCGATGAAGTTCTCGGTGTACCTGCCGCCGCAGGCCGCGCACGGCCGCGTGCCGGCACTGTTCTATCTCGCGGGGCTCACGTGCACCGACGAGACGTTCGCGATCAAGGCCGGCGCGCAGCAATACGCGGCGCAGCACGGCATCGCGCTCGTGATGCCGGACACGAGCCCGCGCGGCGCGGGCGTGCCGGGCGAGACCGACGCGTGGGACTTCGGCGTCGGCGCGGGCTTCTATGTCGACGCGACCGAAGCGCCGTGGTCCGCGCATTACCGGATGGAGTCGTACGTGACGCGCGAGCTGCGCGAACTCGTCACGGCCGAACTGCCGATCGACGGCGCGCGGCTCGGGATCTTCGGTCATTCGATGGGCGGGCACGGCGCGCTGACGCTTGCGCTGCGTCATCCCGGGCTGTACCGGTCGGTATCGGCGTTCGCGCCGATCGCCGCGCCGACACGCTGCCCGTGGGGCGAGAAGGCGTTCTCGGGCTACCTCGGCGCCGATCGCGACGCCTGGAAGGCACACGACGCGAGCGAACTCGTCGCGCGCGCCGATGCGCCGAAGTTCGCGGACGGCATCCTCGTCGATCAGGGCCTCGCGGATCAGTTCCTCGCGAACCAGCTCAACCCCGACGTGTTCGAAGCCGCGTGCGCGAAGGCCGGCCAGCCGCTGACGCTGCGCCGCCATCCGGGCTACGACCACGGGTACTACTTCATCTCGACGTTCATCGCCGATCACATCGCGCATCACGCGCGCGTGCTCGCGCGATGAGCGGGAAGGGGAGCACATAACGCACACGGCGGCACGCGGCGACACACGGCGCGCCGCCCGAGCGGGTGCATGAAAAAACGCCGGCGCTGCCCTCGGGCACGCCGGCGTTTTTCATGGTCGTCGGGCGTCGATCAGTGGCGCCGCAACAGGCTTGCGCCGTACACGAGCGCCGACAGCGCGGTGATCCAGAAACTCGTCGGCCAGTCGGTGTGATACGCGAGCACGATGCCGAGCCATGCTTCGAACAACGCAAACAGCGCGGCGAGCAGCACGCCGGTCGACAGCCGCGTCGTCACGTTCTGCGCGGCGGCAGCCGGCCCGACCAGCAGCGTGAACACCAGCAGCACGCCGACGATCTGCGTGGCCGCCGCCACGGCGAGCGCGCACACCGCGAGGAACAGCATCGACACCGTGCGCAGCGACACGCCCTTGGCTTCGGCCAGTTCGGGCTGCAGCGACGCGAACAGCAGCGGCCGCGCGATCAGCGCGAGCGCGAGCAGGCTCACGGCGCCGATGCCGGCGAGCACCGCGAGCGTGTCGTGGCTCACCGCGAGCACGTTGCCGAACAGCAGCGCGGTGACCTGCGTCGCGAACGACGTGTAGAAATGCAGGAACAGCAGGCCGAAACCCAGCGCACCCGACAGGATCACGCCGATCGCGACGTCGCGGCCCGCGAGCTTTTCGCCGAGCGCGCCCATCCCGATCCCGGCCGCGAGCGTGAAACCGACCATCCCCCAGATCGGCGAGATGCCGAGCAGCACCGCGCCCGTCGCGCCGGTGAAGCCGACGTGCGACAGCGCATGGCCGGCGAAGGTCTGCCCGCGCAGCACCAGGAAGTAGCCGACGATGCCCGCGAGCACCGCGACGATCCCCGACGCCGCGAAGGCGTTGATCATGAAGTCGTATTCAAACATCGTGCGAGTGCCCGGGATGAGCGTGTCCGTGGTGGTGATGGCCGTGGCCGCCGCCACCGCCGTGCGAGTGGCCGTCGTCGTCCTCGTGTTCGTGGTCGTGCTTCTCGATCTCGACGTCGCCCGACATCACGAAGATCTTGCCGTTCACGCGCATCACGTCGATCGGCGATCCGTAGAGCCGCGACAGCACGGGCTTCGTGATCACCTCGTCGACGGTGCCGAGCGCCGCGACGCCGTTGCCGAGATACAGCACACGGTCGAGCGCGTTCAGCAACGGATTCAGTTCGTGCGCGGAGAACAGCACGGTGATGCCGAGCTCGCGCTGCACGTTGCGCACGAGCTCGACGACGCCGCGCTGGTGGTTCGGGTCGAGGCTGATCAGCGGCTCGTCGAGCAGCAGCAGCTTCGGGCTGCCGAGCAGGCATTGCGCGAGCAGCAGGCGCTGCCGCTCGCCGCCGGACAGTTCCGACAGCGGCCGGCGGGCAAGCGTCGGGCCGCCGACGAGATCGAGCACGCGGTCGACGTCGCGGCGCGTCGCCGCGTTCGTGTGCGGCAGCCCCCAGCGGTGGCCGTCGGCGGCCATCGCGACGAAGTCGTAGCCGCGCATCCGGCGGTTCGCGAGGCCGCTGCGAATCTGCGGCATGTAGCCGATCGACGCGTTGCCGCGTACGACCGGCACGCCGCCGACGGACAGCGTGCCGGCCGACACGGGCACGAGGCCGAGCACCGCGCGCATCAGCGTCGTCTTGCCCGCGCCGTTCGGCCCGAGCACGCCGACGAATTCGCCGGGTTCGATCGCGAAGCTGACGTCGCGCAGGATCGTGCGTCCGCCCAGTTCGAGCGTGACGCGATCGACGGCGAGTGCGTGGGGAGTGGCGGTCATGGCGTTACGGTTGTTTATTTCTTGCCGGCGGCGAGCGCGGCCGAGAGCGCGTCGAGCTGGCCGGCCATCCATTGCTGGAAAGTCTTGCCGGCCGGCTGCGTCTCGGTGACGCTGACGGTCGGCACGCCGCCGTCGCGTGCGATCTTCAGCATGCGCTTGGTCATCGGTTCTTCGGCCTGGCTGTTGTAGATCAGCGCGCGTACCTGCTTCTTGCGCAGGTCGTTCTCGAACGCGGCGACGTCCTGCGCGCTGGCTTCGGTGTCGTTCATCGTCGCGAGCTGGAAGCGCTGGTTGCGCATGTCGAGGCCGATCGCGTCAGACAGGTAGCCGAACACCGGCTCGGTGGCCGTCACCGGCACGCCCTTGTACTGCGCGCGCAGCGTGGCGACCTTGTCGTCGACGGGCTTCAGCGACGCGACGAACTTCTGCAGGTTCGCATCGTATTCGGCCTTGTTCGCCGGATCGGCGCGGCCGAGTTCGGCCGCGATCGCGCGTGCGGCGGCCGGCATCGTCGCCGGGTCGTACCACAGGTGCGGGTTGTCGCCGGCCTTCTTGCCGACCAGGTCGGCGACGACGATCGTCGCGCGCTTCGCCTGCTTCGACGCGCCGAGCAGCTTGCTCATCCACGGATCGTAGTTGGCGCCGTTGTAGATCACGACCTGCGCGTGCTGGAGCGCGCGGGCCGTCTTCGGGCTCGCTTCGAACAGGTGCGGATCCTGGTCGGGATTGCTGAGGATGCTCGTCACCGCGACATGGCTGCCGCCGATCTGCGACGCGACGTCGCCGTAGAAATTCTCGGCGGCGACGACGTTGACGGTCGCGGCCTGCGCGAACGCGGGCGCCGCGAGCGACAGCGCGGCGGCCGCGGAGACGGCAGCGGCGAGCCAGCGGACAGGCGTCAGGGCGCGCCGCGGCGCGCGCTTCAGGGCAATGGGCATGGAACTCCTCGTTGGAAGGGGGCGGCGCGTGTGCCGCCCGATACGCGTCAGCGTTGCGCGGGCTTGCGCTTGCAGTGTCCGCACAGGCCGCTCAGCTCGACGACCTGATGGTGGACTTCGAAACCGTGCGCGGGCTCGCTCGCGGACAATTGCTTCGCGAGGTCGCCGCCGGGAATCTCGACGGTGTCGCCGCACGAATCGCAGATCAGGAACTGGCCTTCGTGCGGGACGCCGATCTCGCAGCACGCGAAGAACGCGTTCTTCGATTCGATCCGGTGGATGAAGCCGTGCTCGACGAGGAAATCCAGCGCGCGGTAGACGGTCGTGGGCGGCACGCGGCCGCGCTGCGGCTCGAGCTCGGCGAGCAGGTCGTACGCGCCGATCGGGCGCTGCGCGGCCAGCACGCGTTCGTAGACCTGGCGGCGCAGCGGCGTCCACGCGAGCCCGTGCTCGGCGGCGAATGCGTCGGCCCGGGACAGCCGGGCGTCAATGGACGATGAGGTAGCCATGGCGTGAAGCTGGGCGTGAAACGAAGTATGGCGATGATATAACGTATCGCCGCGCCGTGCAGCGCGAATTCCCCTTTTCGTCCTCGCTCCGTCCCCTTCATCGCCGATCCGACCGCGCCGCACCGCGCGCGCCGCGCCTTGCCGGGCGCGCGTGGCGGGCCGCCGCGGTGCGCCGTTGTGCCGCAGCGCATCATAGAAAGCCGTCATGTTGCCTTGACAGCGCGAATCGCGTATCCGATCATTCGATCAACAACAGAGCAATTGATCGGTCGGCGAGCGTTAGTTCATCTCGCGGCCGTCGTAAAGCAGAACGAACCGGAGACAGCCAGTGAGACTGGAAGACAAGGTCGCGATCCTGACGGGCGCCGCAAGCGGCATCGGCGAGGCGGTCGCGCAACGCTATCTGGACGAGGGCGCCCGCTGCGTACTCGTCGACCTGAAGCCTGCCAGCGGCTCGCTCGCGCGGCTCATCGAAACGAACCCCGGCCGCGCGGTGGCCGTCACCGCGGACGTCACGCGCCGCGACGACATCGAGCGCATCGTCGCCACGGCGGTCGAGCGCTTCGGCGGCGTCGACATCCTGTTCAACAACGCGGCGCTGTTCGACATGCGGCCGATCCTCGACGAATCGTGGGACGTGTTCGACCGGCTGTTCGCGGTCAACGTGAAAGGGCTGTTCTTCCTGATGCAGGCCGTCGCGCAGCGGATGGTCGAGCAGGGGCGCGGCGGCAAGATCGTCAACATGTCGTCGCAGGCCGGGCGTCGCGGCGAGGCGCTCGTTTCGCACTACTGCGCGACCAAGGCCGCGGTGATCAGCTACACGCAGTCGGCCGCGCTCGCGCTCGCGCCGCACCGGATCAACGTGAACGGCATCGCGCCCGGCGTCGTCGACACGCCGATGTGGGAGCAGGTCGATGCGCTGTTCGCGCGCTACGAGAACCGGCCGCTCGGCGAGAAGAAGCGGCTCGTGGGCGAAGCCGTGCCGCTCGGCCGCATGGGCGTGCCGGGCGACCTGACGGGCGCCGCGCTGTTCCTCGCGTCGTCCGACGCCGACTACGTCACCGCCCAGACGCTGAACGTCGACGGCGGCAACTGGATGAGCTGACGTGGCGCCGCTCGCACGCGTCACCTGCCGGCCGGCCTGCGACGGGGCGGCCGCGCCGCTCACCGCGGCCACCGTCGAACGGGGAGGGCACGCCTGATGGCCGAGATCGTCGTCGCCGGCGAACTGCTGGCCGAATTCGTCGCCGCCGAGCGCGGCCAGGGTTTCGACGCGCCGGGCCTGTTCGCCGGGCCGTTCCCGAGCGGCGCGCCGGCGATCTTCGCCGACCAGGCCGCACGGCTCGGCGCGCGCGTCGCGTATGCGGGCTGCGTCGGCCGCGATGCGTTCGGCGACGCGATCGTCGCGCGGCTCGAGCGCGATGGTGTCGACGTCGCGCGCATCCGCCGCGTCGCGCGTCCGACCGGCACCGCGTTCGTCGCGTATCGCGACGACGGCTCGCGCAGCTTCGTCTACAGTCTGTCCACCAGTGCGGCCGCGTGCGTCGATGCGTCCGACGTCGATACCGCGATGTTCGACGGCTGCCGCTATTTCCACGTGATGGGCTCGTCGCTGACGAGCGAATCGGCGATCGCGGCCGTGCAGCGCGGCGTGATCGAGGCCGCGCGGGCCGGCGCGAAGGTGTCGTTCGATCCGAACGTGCGCCCCGAGATGCTGAGCTTTCGCCCGATGCGCGCGGCGCTCGAGACGATGCTCGCCGCGTGCCACCTGTTCATGCCGAGCGAGGCCGATTTGCCGTTCTTCTGCGGGCCGCAGCCGGCCGAGCGTGCGATCGCGGGCCTGCTCGCGACGCATCCGCTGCTCGAGCGTGTCGTGCTGAAACGCGGCGCGCAAGGCAGCGTTGCATTTGACCGCGCCGACCGCGTCGAAGCACCGGCCTTTCAGGTCGACGAAATCGACCCGACCGGCGCCGGCGACTGCTTCGGCGGCACGCTCGTGGCGAGCTTCGTCGCGGGCGTGCCGATCGATGCCGCATTGCGCCGCGCGAACGCGGCCGGCGCGATCGCGGTCACGCGGCGCGGCCCGATGGAAGGCAACAGCAGCGCGGCCGAGATCGACCGCTTCCTGACCGAACGAGGTATCGCATGTCCGGCCTGACGACCTTCGCCGAACGCCCGCGCACCGCCCATGCGGACGCCGTGCTGCGGATGATCTTCGATGCGAACCGCGCCGACGCGCAGCGCGGCATCTATTCGATCTGCAGCGCGCACCGGCTCGTGCTGGAGGCCGCGTGCGAAGCGGCGCGCGCGGATGGCTCGCCGCTCCTGATCGAGGCGACCTGCAACCAGGTGAACCATCTCGGCGGCTATACGGGCATGACGCCCGCCGATTTCCGCCGCGACGTCGACGCGATCGCCCGGCGTTGCGGGCTGGCGCCGTCGGCGCTCGTGCTCGGCGGCGACCATCTTGGGCCGAACCCGTGGCGGCACCGCCGCGCGGCCGATGCGATGCGCGAGGCGGGCACGATGGTCGCCGCCTATGTGGAAGCCGGCTTCGAAAAAATCCACCTCGATGCGAGCATGGCGTGCGCGGACGATCCGGTGCGGCTCGACGATCGCACGATCGCCGCGCGCGCGGCCGAACTGTGCTGCGTGGCGGAAGACGCGGCGGCGCGCGCCGGCATCGCGCCCGTCTACGTGATCGGCACCGAGGTGCCGACGCCGGGCGGTGAAGTCAGCGGCAACAACGGCCACGACGGCGATGCGGCGATCGCGCAGATCGCGGTCACGCGCAGCGACAGCATCGCGGCGACGCTCGATGCGCACCGCGCCGCGTTCGCGGCGGCCGGGCTCGACGACGCGTGGGCGCGCGTCGTCGCGATCGTCGCGCAGCCGGGCGTCGACTTCGACGATCGCCACGTGCTCGACTACGACAGCGCGAAGGCCGCGGCGCTCGGCGCGAGTATCCTGCAGACACCGCGCCTCGTGTTCGAGGCGCATTCGACCGATTACCAGACCGAGGGGGCACTCGCCGCGCTCGTGCGGGACCACTTCGCGGTGCTGAAGGTCGGCCCCGCACTCACGTTCGCGCTGCGCGAGGCGCTGTTTGCGCTGACCTTCATCGAGGACGCGCTGACCGGCGACGCCGGGCAGCGCTCGCGGTTGCGCGACGTGGTCGACGCCGCGATGCGCGCGCAGCCCGAGCACTGGGCGCCGTACTACCGCGGCGACGAAACCGAGCAGCGGCTCGCGCGCCAGTTCAGCTACAGCGACCGGATTCGCTACTACTGGCTGCAGCCGGCCGTCGCGGCAGCGGTCGAGCAACTGTTCGACAACCTCGCGCGGCAGCCGGTGCCGGAGACGCTCGTCGCGCAGTGGCTGCCGGATGTCTACGCGGCGTGCCGCACGGGCGGGCTCACGAAGGAGCCGCGCGCGTGGGTGCGCCACCGGATACGCGACGTGATCGCGCACTATGCGCGCGCGTGCGGAATGCAGCGGCCGGTGTGACGGGCCGCGAAGGAAACGCAGGACCGACGACACTAGGGTCTGTTTCCATATGGAACGCACATGCGAATGCCC
The DNA here is from genome assembly GCF_004803625.1 of Burkholderia sp. LS-044. Taxonomy (NCBI): domain Bacteria; kingdom Pseudomonadati; phylum Pseudomonadota; class Betaproteobacteria; order Burkholderiales; family Burkholderiaceae; genus Burkholderia; species Burkholderia sp. LS-044. The sequence goes on along the minus strand of NZ_SSWO01000020.1, from coordinate 63,903 downwards.
GAAATCGCTCGTCCCCCAAGGGGACTTCCTAACGGGGCGCAGGCAAGAAGTGAGGAGCGCCGTTTGGCCGAGCCAAACGCCCCGCAGGAAGTCCCCTTGGGGGACAAGCGACGAGCGACGCCGCCATGTGGGCGATTTCGGGCATTCCCGTGGAATGTATTTTTTTAGTTTGGGGTTGCCACGAGAACGGCCGCTTGCCGCGTTGCGCTCCTTGCGAATACGTCCAGTATTCGCAGCGTCGCGCGCCTCGCGAGCGGCCGTTCTCGTGGCAACGCATGTGCGTTCCATATGGAAACAGACCCTAACAAACACAGGAGACATGCCATGCAACGAAAGATGCTCGACGCCGCCGCACGCTGCTTCGCCGGAGCCGCGCTCGCGACGGCGGCCTGCGCCGCGTCCGCCGGCACGCTGACGATCGCGACGCTGAACAATCCCGACATGATCGAGCTGAAGAAGCTGTCGCCGGCGTTCGAGAAGGCGAACCCGGACATCAAGCTGAACTGGGTGATCCTCGAGGAAAACGTGCTGCGCCAGCGCGCGACGACCGACATCACGACCGGCAGCGGCCAGTTCGACGTGATGGCGATCGGCACCTACGAGACGCCGCAGTGGGGCAAGCGCGGCTGGCTCGCGCCGATCACGGGCCTGCCCGCCGACTACGACCTGAACGACATCGTGAAGACCGCGCGCGACAGCCTGTCGTACAACGGCCAGCTGTACGCGCTGCCGTTCTACGTCGAGAGCTCGATGACGTTCTACCGCAAGGACCTGTTCGCGGCGAAGGGGCTGAAGATGCCCGACCAGCCGACCTACGACCAGATCGCCGAGTTCGCGGACAAGCTCACCGACAAGGCGAAGGGGACCTACGGAATCTGCCTGCGCGGCAAGGCCGGGTGGGGCGAGAACATGGCGTACGTGTCGACGGTCGTGAACACGTTCGGCGGGCGCTGGTTCGACGAGAACTGGAATGCGCAGCTGACGTCGCCGGAATGGAAGAAGGCGATCACGTTCTACGTGAACCTGCTGAAGAAGGACGGCCCGCCGGGAGCGAGCTCGAACGGCTTCAACGAGAACCTGACGCTCACCGCATCGGGCAAGTGCGCGATGTGGATCGACGCGACGGTCGCGGCCGGGATGCTCTACAACAAGCAGCAGTCGCAGGTGGCCGACAGGATCGGCTTCGCGGCCGCGCCGGTCGCCGCCACGCCGAAGGGCTCGCACTGGCTGTGGGCGTGGGCGCTGGCCGTGCCGAAGACGTCGAAGCAGCAGGACGCCGCGCGCAAGTTCATCGCATGGGCGACGTCGAAGCAGTACATCGAGATGGTCGGCAAGGACGAAGGCTGGGCGTCGGTGCCGCCGGGCACGCGCACGTCGACGTATCAGCGTCCCGAGTACAAGGCCGCCGCGCCGTTCTCTGACTTCGTGCTGAAGGCGATCGAGACGGCCGATCCGAACGATCCGTCGCTGAAGAAGGTGCCGTACACGGGCGTGCAGTACGTCGGGATTCCTGAATTCCAGTCGTTCGGCACGGTGGTCGGCCAGTCGATCGCCGGTGCGGTCGCGGGCCAGATGACGGTCGACCAGGCGCTCGCCGCCGGGCAGGCCGCCGCCGACCGCGCGGTGCGGCAGGCCGGCTACAAGAAGTAACGCGCCGGCAGTCACGCGGCCCGCGGCGTGCGCCGTTGCACATGCCGCGGGCCGGCGAAGCCGAAAGGCGGGCGGGCCGTTCGCGCCCGCGCATCAACCGGAGGAACGCCGATCATGCGTCATTTACGTCTTCCCCTGAGCCATGCTCATGCGCCGTCGGTCGGCGACGCGTCGTCGCCGCCCGGCGCGCCGCGCCGCGCACGCGGCGGCGCGAGCTGGCTCGTCTCGCCGTCCGTCGCGGTGCTGCTGCTGTGGATGTCGATTCCGCTCGCGATGACGATCTGGTATTCGTTCTCGCGCTACAACCTGCTGAACCCGGACGTGAAAGGTTTCGCCGGGCTCGACAACTACCGCTTCCTCGCGACCGATCCGTCGTTCCTGCCCGCGATCTGGCACACGCTCGTGCTGATCGGCGCGGTGCTCGCGATCACGGTGGTCGGCGGCGTGCTGATGGCCGTGCTGTTCGACCGCAAGTTCTACGGGCAGGGCGTCGCGCGCCTGTTCGCGATCGCGCCGTTCTTCGTGATGCCGACGGTGTCCGCGCTGATCTGGAAGAACATGATCCTGCACCCTGTGTACGGGCTCGTCGCGAACGCGATGCGCGCGCTCGGGATGACGCCGATCGACTGGTTCGCCGACTACCCGCTCACCGCGGTGATCATCATCGTCGCGTGGCAGTGGCTGCCGTTCGCGTTCCTGATCCTGTTCACCGCGATCCAGTCGCTCGACCAGGAGCAGAAGGAAGCCGCGCGCATCGACGGCGCGGGCCCGATCGCGATGTTCTTCTACATCACGCTGCCGCACCTGAAGCGCGCGATCGCCGTGGTCGTGATGATGGAGACGATCTTCCTGCTGTCGATCTTCGCGGAGATCTACACCACGACCGGCGGCGGCCCCGGCGATGCGACGACCAACCTGTCGTACCTGATCTACGCGCTCGGCCTGCAGCAGTTCGACGTCGGCCTCGCGTCCGCGGGCGGCATCATCGCCGTCGTGGTCGCGAACGTCGTGTCGTTCTTCCTGGTGCGGATGCTCGCGCGCAACCTGAAGGGGGAGTACGAGAAATGAGCGACCTGACCTTCGAAGGCCGGCGCGTGCCGGCCGTGTTCGACCTCGTGCGGCGTGCGCTGCCCGGCACGCTCGCGTGGCTGATCGCGCTCCTGCTGTTCTTCCCGATCTTCTGGATGGCGATCACCGCGTTCAAGACCGAGCAGCAGGCGTATGCGTCGACGTTGTTCTTCGTGCCGACGCTCGACAGCTTCCGCGAGGTATTCGCGCGCAGCAACTACTTTTCATTCGCCTGGAATTCGGTGCTGATCTCGGCCGGCGTCACGGTGATCTCGCTGCTGTTCGCGGTGCCGGCCGCGTACGCGATGGCGTTCTTCCCGAACCACCGCACGCAGAAGGTGCTGCTGTGGATGCTGTCGACGAAGATGATGCCGTCGGTCGGCGTGCTCGTGCCGATCTACCTGCTGTGGAAAAACGCGGGGCTGCTCGATACCGTGTCGGGCCTCGTGATCGTCTACACGCTGATCAACCTGCCGATCGCGGTGTGGATGACCTTCACGTACTTCAACGAGATCCCGAAGGACATCCTCGAAGCCGGGCGCATCGACGGCGCGTCGACGTGGCAGGAGATCGTCTACCTGCTGATGCCGATGGCGCTGCCGGGGCTCGCCTCCACCGCGCTGCTGCTCGTGATCCTGTCGTGGAACGAAGCGTTCTGGAGCATCAACCTGTCGAGCTCGAACGCCGCGCCGCTCACCGTGTTCATCGCGTCGTACTCGAGCCCCGAAGGGCTGTTCTGGGCAAAGCTGTCCGCAGCTTCCCTGCTGGCGGTCGCGCCGATCCTGATCGTCGGCTGGCTGTCGCAGAAGCAGCTCGTGCGCGGGCTCACGTTCGGAGCCGTCAAATGAGCGCGAACGTCCTGATCTGCGATTGCGACGGTGTACTGATCGACAGCGAGGCCGTGGCGGCCGACGTGATCGTGCGCGAGCTCGACGCGCGCTGGCCGGGCATCGATGCCCGGCCGGCCGTGATGCCGTTGCTCGGGCTGCGCATCGAGCGCGTGCTGGCTGGCGCGGGCGACGCCGTCGGGCGCACGCTGTCGGCCGGCGATGTCGACGCGATCCGCCGCGCGGTCGAGGCGGCGGCCGTCAACGCGCCGATGGTCGACGGCATCGATGCGGCGCTGGACGCGATTCAGTTGACGACGGCCTGCGCGAGCAACAGCTACCGCGCCTACGTCGAGGCGGCGCTGGCGCGCACGGGCCTCGCGCGCTTCTTCGGCGACCGGCTGTTCTGCGCGGATGCCGTCGCACGGCCGAAGCCCGCGCCGGACGTGTATCTCGCGGCCGCGCGTACGCTCGGCGTCGTGCCTGCGCAGTGCCTCGTGGTCGAGGACAGCGCGACCGGCATCACCGCGGCCGCCGCGGCCGGCATGACCGTGCTCGGCTTCGTCGGCGGCGGGCATGCGTCGGCCGCGCAGATCGACGCGCTGCGCGGGATCGGCGCGCGTCACGTATTCGACGACATGCACGAACTGCCCGGCTACGTCGCGCGCTGGCAGGCGACCGGCGCGGTGCTGCCGAACTAGCAACCACGAACGATTGCGCGCCGCGTCCGACGCGGCGCATCACGCATCACGAACGAACGGAGACAGATCATGGCAAGCGTGCTCCTGCGCAACATCGCGAAGCGCTACGACGAAACCGAAGTGCTGCGCAACGTGAACCTCGACATCGCCGACGGCGAATTCGTCGTGTTCGTCGGCCCGAGCGGCTGCGGAAAATCCACGCTGATGCGGATGATCGCGGGCCTCGAGGACATCTCGAGCGGCGACCTGCTGATCGACGGCGCGAAGGTCAACGACGTGCCGAGCGCGAAGCGCGGCATCGCAATGGTGTTCCAGTCGTATGCGCTGTACCCGCACATGACGCTGTACGACAACATGGCGTTCGGCCTGAAGCTCGCCGGCGCGAAGAAGCCCGAGATCGACCAGGCCGTGAAGAACGCCGCGAAGATCCTGCACATCGACCATCTGCTCGACCGCAAGCCGAAGCAGCTGTCGGGCGGCCAGCGGCAGCGTGTCGCGATCGGCCGCGCGATCACGCGCAAGCCGAAGGTGTTCCTGTTCGACGAGCCGCTGTCGAACCTCGACGCGGCGCTGCGCGTGAAGATGCGGCTGGAGTTCGCGCGGCTGCACGACGAGCTGAAGACGACGATGATCTACGTGACGCACGACCAGGTCGAGGCGATGACGCTCGCGGACAAGATCGTCGTGCTGTCGGGCGGCGCGGTGCAGCAGGTCGGCACGCCGAACGAGCTTTACCACGCGCCGGCGAACCAGTTCGTCGCGGGCTTCATCGGGTCGCCGAAGATGAACTTCCTGACGGGCACCGTCGATTCGGTCGATGCAGGCGGCGTGCTCGTGCGCTTCGACAGCGGCGAGACGCAGCGCGTCGCGGTCGAGGCGGCGGGGCTGCAGCGCGGCGCGGCGGTGACGGTCGGCGTGCGGCCCGAGCACCTGAAGGTCGAAGCGGCGGCCACCGGCGTGGCCGCGCGGACGATGGCCGTGGAATCGCTCGGCGATGCCGCGTACCTGTATGCGGAGTCGGCCGTTGCGCCGGACGGGCTGATCGCGCGGATTCCGCCGCTCGACACGTACCGCACCGGCGAGGCGCTCCACGTGCACGCGCAGGCCGAGCATTGCCACCTGTTCGACGAACACGGCCAGGCGTTCCGCCGGCTGAGCGTGCACGCGAAGGCCGCATGACGGCCGGCCGCGGTCACAGCGGCAGGTGCGCGGCCATGTAATCGACGAACGCGCGCAGCTTCGGCGTCGGGTGACGGCCCGACGGCCACAGCACGTAGACCGGCGTGCAGCTCGCGACGTGTTCGTCGAGCACCGCGCGCAGCGTGCCGTCCGCGAGCGCCTCGCGCACGAAGAAGATGGGCAGGCAGGCGATGCCGAGCCCGCGCAGCGCGAAGCACAGGCGCGCTTCCGCACTGTTGCTGACCATCGCGACCGGCACTTCGGGCGGCGTGCCCGCGCGCGGCACGCGCAGCGGCCAGGTCTCGAGCTTGCCGCTGGTCGGGAAACGGTAGTGCAGGCAGCGGTGCTGCGCGAGATCGGCCGGCGTGCGCGGCGTGCCGTGCCGGTCGAGATAGCCGGGGGACGCGACGAGGTGCTGGCGGAAGTGGCCGAGCAGCCGCGACGACAGCCGGGAATCCGAGGGCTGGCCGGTGCGCAGCACCGCGTCGAACCCTTCGTCGACGACGTCCACGAGCCGGTCGCTGAAATCGATGTCGAGCTCGATCTCCGGATACGCGGCCATGAAATCGGCGAGCACCGGCAGCAGCAGCGTGCCGATCGTCGGCAGGCTCACGCGCAAGCGCCCGCGTGGCGCTTCGGCACTGTGTGTCAGTTCCTGCTCGGCCGCGTCGAGCTCGGCGATCACGCGCCGGCACCGTTCGAGAAAGCGCGTGCCTTCGGCGGTCAACGTGATGCTGCGCGTGCTGCGGTGAAAGAGCCGCACCTTCAGCCGCGCCTCGAGCCGCGCGATGCGTTTGCCGATCGCCGAAGCCGATAGCCCGAGCGCACGTCCGGCCGCGACGAAACTGCGCGTTTCCGCGACCTGAACGAACACGACGAAGCCGCCGAGGTTTTCCATGCGAGTTTCCGATTGCGGACGCCGGCGTCCGGATTGTCCGGAACTCTACCCCGGTTTTTCTTCTTGCGTCGGCTCCCTACGATGAGCGCTCGTTCATTGTCGAGAGGTCACGTCATGTCATCCCTGCCTGTCACCGCCTTGCGCGTGGAACCGGACGCCGCGCTGCGCCACCGGCTCGACGACGCGCTGGATCGCGCGCTCGCCGACGCGCGCATGGTCGGCGCGGTCGTGCTGGTCGCGCAGGACGGCGAGCTGCGTTATGCGCGCGCCGTCGGCCTTGCCGATCGGGAAGCCGGCACGCCGATGCGGGACGACGCGCTGTTCCGCCTGTCGTCGGTCACGAAGCCGGTCGTGGCGGCCGCCGCGATGCGGCTGGTCGCGGCGGGGCGCATCGCGCTCGACGAACCGGTCGCCCGCTCGTTGCCCGGATTCCGCCCGACGTTGGCCGACGGCACGCCTGCCGTCATCACGTTGCGTCATCTGCTGTCGCATACGGCCGGCCTCGGCTACCGCTTCCTCGAAGCGGACGGCGACGGCCCGTATGCACGCGCCGGCGTGTCCGACGGAATGGACCGCTCGGGTCTCTCGCTCGCCGAGAACCTGCGGCGCATCGCCAGCGTGCCGCTGCAGTTCGCGCCGGGTACGTCGTGGGGCTATTCGCTCTCGATGGACGTGGTCGGCGCGCTGATCGAGGCAGTCGACGGGCGGCCGCTCGCCGACGCGGTTGCCGCGCTCGTCACGACACCGCTCGGGATGACCGACACCGCGTTCGTCGCGCACGACGCCGCACGCGTCGCGACGCCTTACGTGAGCACGCCGGGCGCTCCGCGCCGGATGGCGGACGTCGATCTCGTGCCGGTGTTCGACGGCACGATCGGCATCCGCTTCGAGCCGGCGCGCGTGTTCGATGCCGATGCGTGGCCGTCGGGCGGCGCGGGGATGGTCGGCACCGCACGCGATTGCGTGACGCTGCTCGACGCGCTGCGCACGGGCCGCGACGGCTGGCTCGAACCCGCATGGGTCGACGAGATGGCGCGCGTCCAGCCGGGTGCGGGCGAACTGCGGGATGCGCCCGGTTTCGGCTTCGGGCTTGGGTTCTCGGTGCTGCGCGATCCGGTGGCCGCGCAGTCGCCGGAGTCGGTCGGCACCTGGCGCGGGGGCGGCGCGTACGGGCACACGTGGTTCGTCGACCGCGCGGCGGGGTTGACGGCCGTCGCACTGACCAACACGCTGTACGAGGGCCTCGACGGGCGGATCGTGACCGCGGTGCGCGATGCGGTCTACGGCGTCGAAACCGGGAGCGCGGCATGAGCGACTGCACGACGATCGAAGACGAGCTGGCCGTTCAGCCGGTGCAGGCCGGCGCGCGCCTGCCGGTTGCGAACCTGCTGGCGCTCGCGACGGCCGCGTTCATCACGATTCTCACCGAGGCGCTGCCGGCCGGCCTGCTGCCGCTGATGAGCACCGACCTGCGCGTGCCCGAGGCGCTGATCGGCCAGCTCGTGACCGTGTATGCGCTCGGCTCGATCGTCGCGGCGATTCCGCTCGTCGCCGCGACGCGCGCGATGCGCCGGCGCACGCTGCTGCTCGCGGCGCTGGCCGGCTTCGTCGTCTCGAATGCGCTGACGGCCGTGTCGCCGTACTACGCGCTGACGCTCGCCGCGCGCTTCGTCGCGGGGATGGCGGCCGGGCTGCTGTGGGCGCTGCTCGCCGGCTACGCGAGCCGGATGGTCGATGCCTCGTTGCGTGGCCGGGCGATCGCGGTCGCGATGCTCGGCGCGCCGGTCGCGATGTCGATCGGCATTCCGGCCGGCACCGCACTCGGCGCGGCGCTCGGGTGGCGCGTCGCGTTCGCGGGTATCACGCTCGCGGCGCTCGTGCTGATCGGCTGGATCCGTTGGCGTCTGCCCGATTATCCGGGGCAGCAGGCCGGCGCGCGCGAGCCGGTGCTCGGCGTGATGACGCTGCCCGGCGTGCGGCCGGTGCTGACCGTGATGTTCGCGTACGTGCTGGCGCACAACATGCTGTATACGTACGTCGCGCCGTTTCTCGCGGGCGTGCGGATGGGCGCGCAGGTCGATGCGGTGCTGCTCGTGTTCGGTATCGCGTCGCTGGTCGGCATCGCGCTGACGGGCGCGTGGATCGGCGTCGCGCAACGGCGGCTGACGCTCGCCAGCATCGCGTTGTTCGCCATCGCGGCGGCGATGCTCGGCGCCGGTTCCGGCATGGCGATCGTCTATGCGGGTGTCGCGCTGTGGGGGCTCGCGTTCGGCGGCGCGCCGACGCTGTTCCAGACGGCCGCCGCGAACGCCGCGGGAGAGGCGGCGGATGTCGCGCAGTCGATGCTCGTGACGGTGTGGAACCTCGCGATCGCGGGTGGCGGAATCGCGGGCGGGATGCTGCTCGGCGCAACCGGGGCGGGCGCGATTCCGTGGGTGCTCGTCGCGCTGCTGGCGGCCGCGTGGGTCGGCGCATGGCGGGCTCGCCGGCATGCGTTTCCGGCGCCGCGCGCCGCGTGAGTTTGCAGGTGCGGGCGCGATTCAGATTGCCCGCATGCCCGGCGCCGTCCTGGCGCGCGCCTCGTCGTTGCCATGGCGATGCCGGAGGTGTGCCAGACGCTGACGGCGCGCGAGAAGGAGGTGCTGAAATGGACTGCGGCAGGCAAGACGTATGCCGATATCGGATTGATTCTGTCCATCTATGACCGGACTGCGAAGTTTCACCTGATGAACGTGATGCGCAAGCTTCGTGCGGCCAACAAGGCGGAGGCCGTCATGAAGGCCACGATGCCCGGGTTTCTGCAGTGATGCCCGGTTTGTCCGCACGCGTCGGCGATCCGCCGTGCGGCGACCGCATGCGGTGACGGGAAGCCGGCACGCCGGCTACGCTTCCAGCGCCGCCCTCGCGCACGTCTCGTCGGTGACGAGCCCCGACATCCAGCCGCCGCGCAATGCGGCGATCACCGCATCGCGTTTCTTCGGGCCGCCCGCGAACGCGATCGTCGGGCGCTTCGGCGGCGTGGCGAGCGACACGCTCGTCACGCGCGTGCCGGTCGACACATCGATCAGCTTGCCTTGCGCGTCGATCGGCACGCCGAGCAGTTCGGCCACCGCGCCGAGCGCGGTCATCTCGTCGCGCTCCTGTTCGGTGATGAAGCCGTCTTCGTAGAGCGGGCAGTGCGGGCCGATGTTGCCGATTCCGACGAACGCGACGTCGGCCTGGCCCGACAGCGCCTCGACGATCCGGTACAGCCGGTGATTGCACCACTGCGCGCGCTCGGCGGCGCTGTCGGCGAACAGCGGCGCGGGCAGCAGGAAGTGCTTGCTGCCGGTTTTCTCGGAGATGTACTGCGCGACGTCGTAGCGGTTCGACGAACCGTCGGCCGCGATCGCGCCGACCATCGACACGAGGCGGTGCTGCGGTCGGTCGATCTGCGCGATCTGTGCGACCGCGGCCTTCAGCGTCCGGCCGCTGCTGACCGCGATCACCATCGGCCGCGTTTCGTTCAGGTAGCGCTCCATCACCTGCGCGCCGGCGACGGCCAGCTTGCGGTCGATCGCGTCGGGCGCATCGGCATCGACGGGCACGACTTCGCACATCGCGAGGCCGTAGCGCTTCGACAACTGCGCGCCGAGGTCGAGACAGTCGGCGAGCTGGTGGTCGACGCGCACGCGGATCAGGTTCTTCTCGACCGCGAACGCGACGAGGCGCTGCGCGACCGGGCGCGACACCTGCAGCTTTTCCGCGATCTCGTTCTGCGTGTCGCCCGCGACGTAGTAGAGCCACGCGGCACGCGTGGCGAGATCGAGTTTTTCTGAGGACTTGGACACGATAGCGATTCGGTTCGGAGCTGGGGGGCCGCCCGCGGGCCGGCCGGCGGGCCGCATGACGGCATCCACTGTACCGCATGTCGCGCATGCGGCCGACGGCCGGCACGCGTGACGGGCGGCGCTTACGCGAGCCGTGCGCGCGACGGTTCGTACAGCGGCCGCACGTGGCGGTACAGCGAACGAAACGCATCGAGGCGTTCGCGCAGCAGCGCATGGCGGGCGGCATCCGGCGTGTATTCGGCCCGCACCGGCGGCTTGGCCAGCACCGCATGCGGATCGCCGCCGACGGCCAGCCAGCCGAGCCGCGCCGCGCCGAGCGCCGCACCCGTTTCGCCGCCGCCGTGCTGGCGCGTGCGCACGTTCAGCGCATCGGCGATCAGTTGTGCCCAGTACGCGCTGCGCGCGCCGCCGCCGATCAGCGACAGCTGGGCGGTTTCGACGCCGGCCGCATGCAGCGCGTCGAGACCGTCGGCGAGGCCGAGCGTCACGCCTTCGAGCACCGCGTAGCCGAGATGCGCGCGTTCGGTCGCATGCGTCATCCCGAAGAACACGCCTTGTGCGTACGGATCGTTGTGCGGCGTGCGCTCGCCGGACAGGTAGGGCAGGAACAGCGGGGCCGTCGCGAGCGCGTCGGCGTCGAGCGCCTCGACTTCGGCGAGCAGGGCGGGCTCGTCGGTGCCGGTCAGCTTGCAGACCCAGCGAAGGCAGCTCGCGGCCGACAGCACGACGCTCATCAATTGCCAGCGGTCGGGAATCGCATGGCAGAACGCATGCACGGCCGATGCGGGGTTCGGCATGAAGCGATCGCCGACCACGCTCAGCACGCCGGACGTGCCGAGCGACACGAAGCCGTCGCCTGCGTGGATCGCACCGATGCCGAGCGCGCTCGTTGCGTTGTCGCCGCCGCCGCCGGCTACCACGACCGCCTCCGACAGCCCGAGTTCGCGCGCGATGTCCGCGCGCAGCGTGCCGGACGGCGCATTGCCTTCGACGATGCGCGGCATCTGGTCACGCGTCATTCCGCATGCGGCGAGCAGTGCGTCGGACCAGTCGCGGCGCGCGACGTCGAGCCACAGCGTGCCGGCTGCGTCCGATGGATCGGACACCTTTGCACCGGTCAGCCGGAACCGCAGGTAGTCCTTCGGCATCAGCACGCAGGCAGTGGCCGCGAACACATCGGGCTCGTGCTTCGCGACCCACAGCAGTTTCGGCGCTGTGAAGCCCGGCATCGCGAGATTGCCGGCGAGGGCGTGGAGATCGGGCGCGCGTTCGGTGAGCAGCGCGCATTCGTCGGCGCTGCGCATGTCGTTCCACAGGATCGCGGGGCGCAGCACGCGGTCGTCGCGGCCGAGCAGCACGGCGCCGTGCATCTGGCCCGACAGGCCGATGCCGCGCACGGCCGCGAACGCTTGCGGATGCCGTTCGCGCAGCGCAGCGAGCGCGGCGAGCGTGCCTTGCCACCAGTCGTCCGGATGCTGTTCGGCCCAGCGCGGATGCGGCCGCGACACGGTGAACGGCGAGCCGGCGGTGCCGACGACCGTGCCGTCCGGGGCGAGCAGCAGCACCTTCACTTCCGAAGTGCCGAGGTCGATGCCGAGATACATGAGCGATCCGTTCCGTCAGTGGGGACTCGCTACTTTAGCCGCGCGGCCGTGCACGTGCCAAGGCAGGTTCGCCCCAATGCGCGTCAGCGCGCCGCGAGCCATGCATCGACCCGCGCGAGCCCGGCGCGCAATGCCTCGAACAGCGCCGCGTTGCCGGCGAGCGAACCCCACAGCGCGCGGCTTGCGCACAGCGCGGCGACCTGGTCGTCGGCCTCCGGATGGCCGGCCCCCGGATGGCCGGCCCCGACGATCGCACGCGCGGCGCTTTCGTCCATCACGCCGTCCTGGTACGCATACGGCAAGGTGCCGCGCGCCCAGCGTTCGAGAAAGCGCAGGAACAGCGCGGGCAGCACGGCTGTGGCGACCGGCGCTGCGCCGCGTGCGAACGATTCGACGAGCGTCGGTGCGATGAAGCCGGGGATCTTCGAGAAGCCGTCGGCCGCGACGCGCTGGTTCGTGTCGAGTACGTACGGGTTGCCGAAGCGTTCGAGCACGACGTCGCGGTAGCGCGCGAGATCGAGCGGGCTCGGCGTCAGGCACGGGATCACGTCCTGCGTCACGTAGTCGTGCGCGAAGCGCCGGATCGCCGCGTCATGCGTGCCTTCGTGGATATACGTGTGGCCCGCGAGCGTGCCGGCCCACGCGATGCAGCTGTGCGTCGCGTTGAGGATGCGGATCTTCGCTTCCTCGTACGGGTGCACGTCGTCGACGAGTTCGGCACCGGCCAGCTCCCAGCGCGGCCGGCCGGCCGCGAAGCGGTCCTCGATCACCCACTGGATGAACGATTCGCCCATCACCGGGCATGCGTCGTCGATGCCGGTGGCGGCCAGCACGCGCTCGCGCACGTCGGCGGTCGGGCGCGGCGTGATGCGGTCGACCATCGCGCTCGGCGTCGCGACGTTCGCATCGAACCACGCGAGCAGGTCGGCCTGCCCGCGCCGCTCGAGGAATTCGCGCATCCCCGCACGAAAGCGCGCACCGTTGTTGCGCAGGTTGTCGCAGCTCTGCAGCGTGAGCGGGCCCGCGCCGCGCTTCACGCGTTCGGCGAGCAGCGCCGCGAGCGCGCCGTACAGCGTTGTACGCGCACCCTGCAGGTCGGCCGCGAGATCGGCATTCGCGACGTCGAGCCGGTTGTGTTCGTCGAGGTAGTAGCCGCCTTCGGTGACGGTGAACGACACGATCCGGCAGGCCGGATCGGCGCCGGCGTCGATCAGCGCGGCGAGATCGATCGACCAGGGCAGCACGCGCGTGATCGCGCGGATCGTCTCGTACGCGCGCTCGCCTTGCGGCGTGACGGTTTCGAGCGTGTATTCGCCGTGCTGCGCGGCCAGCGCGTCCATCGTCGCGCGCATGTCGTCGCGGATGTTGCCGACGGTCAGCGACCAGCGCTCGTCGGGCGGCACGGCCGCGTTCACGCGATGCAGATACCACGCCTGGTGCGCGCGGTGAAACGAGCCCGCGCCGATGTGCAGCAGCACGGGCGTGCGGGCGGAGGGCGATGCGCTCATCCGGTGTCTCCTGTTCGTGCCAGATTTTCCTGCCGAGTACGAATACGATCATTTGCTCTTTGTGTGAACGAATGATCGTATTCGGGCGAACGAAAGTCAAGGCGGGGAAACGGCATTTCGATGGTGCGCTGCGGCGGCGGGCGGAATGAGCGGGTGGAAAGGCGCGCGACACGATCGCGCTGTGGTGCGCGTTCTTCATGTGCCTGCTCGCTGTGTATGCGGCGTTCAGCTGGCTGCCGACGATGCTGGCCGCGAGCGGGCTGAGCGTGTCGGTCGCGGGGACGGGGCTCACCGCGTACAACCTCGGCGGCGTGATCGGCGCGCTGCTGTGCGCGTGGACGATCGCGCATGCCGGGTCGCGCTGGCCGCTCGTGCTGTGCAGCATCGGCGGCGCGGCGAGTGCGGTGTGGCTGATGGGGGCGATGCAAGCCGCCGCACGGGCTGGCTGATCGTCGGGCTCGGGCTGCACGGGCTGTTCGTCAACGCGGTGCAGTCGACGATGTATGCGCTCTGTGCGTACATCTACCTGACCGCCGTGCGCGCGACGGGTACCGGAAGCGCGCTCGCGTTCGGCCGGCTCGGCGCGATCCTCAGTGCGTTCGCGGGCGCGATCGTGATCACCACGGGCGGCGCCACGGCCTATCTGACGATGCTGGCGATCGCGATGCGCATCGTCTGCGTCGCGCTGCTCGCCGTGCGGCGGCATATCCCGCGACTGTCACGTACGGCAGCGCAGCCGCGTGAAGGGGAGGAACTGGCCCGCACGTCGTCGTGACGGCGGGCGAGTGGTGCGTTACAGCGTGGTGCGCACGTGCCAGAGCTCGGGGAACAGCACGACGTCAAGCATCTTGCGCAGGTACGGCGCACCGCTGGTGCCGCCCGTGCCCTGCTTGAAGCCGATGATGCGTTCGACGGTCGTCACGTGACGGAAGCGCCACTGGCGGAATGCATCCTCGAGATCGACCAGTTCCTCGGCCATCTCGTAGAGCTCCCAGTGCTGCTGCGGGTGGCGGTACACCTCGAGCCACGCGGCTTCGACCGTTTCGTCGTGCTGCGTCGGCTGCGTCCAGTCGCGCTCGAGCCGCGCTTGCGCGATCGGGAAACCGCGCCGCGCGAGCAGGCGGACGACCTCGTCGTAGAACGACGGCGCTTCGAGCGTCGCGCGCACCTGTTCGAGGATGTCGGGCCGGTGCGCATGCGGCTGCAGCATCTGCACGTTCTTGTTGCCGAGCAGGAATTCGAGCTGGCGATACTGATACGACTGGAAGCCCGACGATTGCCCGAGATACGGCCGCATCGCCGAATACTCGGACGGCGTCATCGTCGACAGCACGTTCCACGCCTGCACCAGTTGCTCGAGGATCCGCGACACGCGCGCGAGCATCTTGAACGCGGGCGGCAGCGCGTCGGTGCGCACCGCGTCGAGCGCGCCGCGCAGCTCGAACAGCGCGAGCTTCATCCACAGCTCGCTCGTCTGATGCTGGATGATGAACAGCATCTCGTTGTGATCCGGCGACAGCGGATGCTGCGCGTCGAGGATCGAATTCAGCGACAGGTAGTCGCCGTAGCTCATCGACTTCGAGAAATCGAGCTGTGCGTTGTGCCAGCCGGCTTCGCCCGCGGCATCGCCCGGCACGTGCGGCGCTTCGTGTGCCGCTTGTGCGGAATGTGCTGCGCGTGCGCCCGAGAACGGGCAGCCCGCCGGCGCGTCGCCGCCGGGCGGCTGCATATGACCAGAATTCACGACTATCTCCAGATTTGAATGACGGGGCGCGGCGCGCAATCCGCGTGACCGCGGTGCGCGCCGGGCAAGGCCGGTCAGGTCACCGCGCCGCGTTCGGCGAACTCGGGCGCCTTCCAGGCGTCGGTGGCGAGGATGTCGCGCAGCGTCTCGACGGCATCCCACACGTCGACGAAGCGCACATAGAGCGGCGTGAAGCCGAAGCGCAGCACGTACGGCTCGCGGTAGTCACCGATCACGCCGCGCGCGATCAGCGCCTGCATCACCTCGTAGCCGTGCGGATGCTCGAAGCTCGCCTGCGAGCCGCGCTGGTGATGCGCGCGCGGCGTGACGAGCTTCAGCGACAGGCCCGCGCAGCGTGCTTCGACGAGCGCGATGAAGGCATCGGTCAGCGCGAGCGATTTGCGGCGGATCGCCTGCATGTCGGTTTGCAGGAACA
Source organism: Burkholderia sp. LS-044 (assembly GCF_004803625.1). Classification (NCBI taxonomy): domain Bacteria; kingdom Pseudomonadati; phylum Pseudomonadota; class Betaproteobacteria; order Burkholderiales; family Burkholderiaceae; genus Burkholderia; species Burkholderia sp. LS-044. The sequence goes on along the minus strand of NZ_SSWO01000020.1, from coordinate 48,458 downwards.
CGTCGAGCCCGCATTCGACCATCGACATCGACACGATCGGCTGCGTGCCGCACAGGAAGCGCGCGATGCCCGGATCGGGCGCGAAGCCCGGCTGCATCGCGAACGGTGCGCGGTGGCCCCACCAGCCGGACAGCGGCTGCGAGAAGTGTGCGTGATGACGCTGCGGCACCCACACGAATGCGGGCGAACCCGGGCCGCCGTTCAGGTACTTGTACGTGCAGCCGACCGCGCCGTCGGCGCGCGCGCCGTTCAGGTCGACCGGGACCGCGCCGGCCGAGTGCGCGAGGTCCCACAGCATCAGCGCGCCCGCGTCGTGCACGAGCTGCGTGACGGCCGGCATGTCGTGCATGTAGCCGGTGCGGTAATTCACGTGCGTGATCATCGCGACGGCCGTGTCCGCGCCGAGCGCGGCCGGCAGGTCGGCCGGATCGTCGATCAGGCGCAGTTCATAGTTGCCGCCGAGCTGCTCGATCAGCCCCTGCGCGATATACAGGTCGGTCGGGAAGTTCGAGCGCTCCGACACGATCACGCGGCGCTCGGGCGCGCGCTCGGCCTGGTGGCGCAGCATCGCCGACAGCAGCTTGAACAGGTTGATCGAGATGGTGTCGGTGACGACCGTTTCGCCCGGCGCGCCGCCGATCAGCGTCGCGAGCTTGTCGCCGAGACGGCGCGGCAACGCGAACCAGCCGGCCGTGTTCCAGCTGCGGATCAGGCCTTCGCCCCATTCGGCGCCGATCACCTGCTGCGCGCGGGCGGCCGATGCGCGCGGCTGCGCGCCGAGCGAGTTGCCGTCGAGATAGATTACGCCGTCGGGCAGGGAGAACTGGTCGCGCAGCGGGGCGAGCGGATCGTCGCGGTCGAGCGCGAGCGCGTCTTCACGGGTCTTGATCATGATTTGAGTCGTCAGTCGGGGTAATCAGGAGGCACGCGCGGGCAGCGCGCGCAGCACCGCGCGCACGGGGCTCGCGTCGAGCGTCGCGAATTTCAGCGGCAGTGCGATCAGTTCGTAGTCGCCGGGCGGCACGTCGTCGAGCACGATGCCTTCGAGGATCGCCATCCGGTGCGCGCGCACGCGGTGATGCGCATCCATCGTCTTCGATTCCTGCGGGTCGAGCGACGGCGTATCGATGCCGATCAGCTTCACGCCGTGCGCGGCGAGCAGGTCGACGGTCTCGGGCGCGACCGCGCAGAAGTCGCTGTCCCACCGTTCGATGCTGGCACGTGCATACGTGCGCAGCAGCACGCGCGGCGGCACGCCGTCGAGCGCGGCCGCGACATCGGCCGGCCGCACGACCGGCGATGCGCCGATGCAATGGATCACGCGGCACGGGCCGAGATAGGTGTCGAGCGGCACGGCGCCGATCGGCGCGCCGTCGGCGTCGTAATGCAGCGGCGCGTCGCAGTGCGCGCCCGTGTGCGGCGACAGCGTCAGGCGTGCGACGTTGACCGGCGAGCCGGCCTCCATCCGCCACACGCGTTCGACGGAAACCGGCGTATCGCCTGGCCACACGGGGGTGGCGGGGCTGACAGGCGGCGAGATGTCCCAGAGGGTGTCCATGGCATGACGATTCGGTGAGTCGATGCTTCGAATGATAGGTGGACGCTCGCAGAAAGTGCTTGCGAAATAAACATGGACAAACCGCCGGATTGGCAGATAATTCGACTCAGAGGGAAAACGGGGACCAAAAATGCACGCGATCACGCTCGATGCCACCGACTGCCGGATTCTGGCGGTACTGCAGGAAGAGGGCAGAATCAGCAATCTCGACCTGGCGGAACGCATTTCGCTTTCGCCATCCGCTTGCCTGCGCCGCATGCGTCTGCTCGAGGAGCAGGGTGTGATCGAGCACTATCGCGCGTGCCTGAGCCGCGAGAAGCTCGGCTTCGAGCTCGAGGCGTTCGTGCAGGTATCGATGCGCAACGAAGAAAATCAATGGCACGAGCGCTTCGCGGAAGCGCTGCGCGAATGGCCGGAGGTGGTCGGCGCGTTCGTCGTGACGGGCGAGAGCCACTATCTGCTGCGCGTGCTCGCGCACAACCTCAAGCACTACTCGGATTTCGTGCTGAACCGGCTCTACAAGGCGCCGGGCGTCATGGACATCCGTTCGAACATCGTGCTGCAGACGCTGAAGGACGAAGCCGGCGCGCCGGTCGGGCTGGCGCGCACGGGAGCGATCAAAGCGGTGTAAGGCCGTGGAAGCCGCCGCCGTGGAACACGAGCGGCGGCGTCGTGTCCGATGCGGCGCGCACGCCGCAGCGTTCGACCTCGCCGACGAAGATCACGTGGTCGCCTTCGTCATAGCGGCTGCGGTTATGGCATTCGAACCATGCGAGCGCGCCGTCGAGCACGGGCATCCCGGAGTTGCCGGCCGCATGCGCGATTCCTTCGAAGCGGTCGCCCTTGTAGGTCGAGAAGCGCTTGCACAGGTCGAGCTGCGAGGCCGCAAGTACGTTCACCACATAGTGGCTGTTGCCGCGGAACACGGGCGTCGACGCCGATTTGTGCGCGAGGCTCCACAGCACGAGCGGCGGATCGAGCGATACCGAGTTGAACGAGCTGGCGGTGATGCCGATCAGCTGCCCGGACGGCGCGCGCGTCGTGATCACCGTCACGCCCGTTGCGAACTGGCCGAGCGCTTGCCGGAAAGCGGCCGAGTCGAAATCCGGGGGATTGGCCTGGCTCATCGGGCAGCCATCCGGAACGAAACGGGCGGGCGCGGCGCGACGCGAGCGGGGCGGGCACGGCGGACGAAAGGCGACAAGGCGGTCGATGGGGAAGGGGTGCGCATGGCCCGATTTTAGCGGAATCGGGGCCGCCGGGCCCGGCCAGGCGGCGCATCGAGGGGGCAGGGTGACGTAGCGAACACTGCGGCGCGCGGCAGGACGGGCAATCGCGCGCGGCCGGCAACGCCGTTCTGTCGCGTTTTTCGAACGGGGCCGCCGCGCGGTCCTGCGCAGTTGCATCTCCCAGCCGCCGATCCCCGCGCCATCTATCGCGCCGCCGCCAGTCCGAGCGACAGCGCGCCCGTCACGATCAGGCTCGACGCCCACACCGCATCGAGATTGAACCAGCTCCGCGACACGAACTTCAGCCCGAGATAGCGGTACACGAGCCACGCGAGCCCGCCGCCGGCGCCGATCATCGCGATTGCATGCACGGCAGCGACGACGAGCGCCATTCCGAGATGCGCATCGACGAGCGTGGCCGCCGCCCGGTGGCCGGCGTCCCGGTCGAGCCCGCAGAGCCCGAGGTAGATCGGCACCAGCATCAGCCCCGCGCCATGCGCGATCGCGACCGCGAACGACCACAGGCCGAGCCGCGCCGGCGGGATCCGCGCGAGCGCACGCGGATGCCGGCGCCGGATTAGCAGCACGGCGCCGAAGCCGATCACGAGCGCGCTCGCGCCGATCCGGATCGCCGATTGCCAGGAAAGCAGCGCGGCGAGCAGCCCGAACGGCAGCATCACCGCGAAGACCGCGAGCGCATGGCCGAGCGCGAGATAGCCGAGCGCCGCGACGAGCGCGCCGCCGCGGCGCGTCATCAGCGCGTTCGACACCGCGAGCGGCCAGCCCATCGCGGGGTTGAGCCCGTGATACACCCCGCTCGCGAGCACGGCCGCCCACAGCGCGAACTGGGCGTGAAGGCCGGCGTTCAACGCTTGACCGACGGATAGCAGAACGAGTCGGTCGAGCAGTCGCCGCCTTCGAGCCGGATCTGGTGCGCGCGATAGCCTTCGGGGAACTCGACCCAGTAATCGTCGGCGAGCGTCAGCCCGCCTTCCGGCCCCGCATGCGCGAGCACCTGCGCGGCCGGCACGCCATCCGGATAAAACTGGTCGTCCCACGTCGAATAGAGCGAATTGGTCCAGTACACGCGCCGGCCGTCGCGGCTGATCTCGACCATCTGCGGGCCGCCCGCGAATGCGCGGCCGTTCGAGTGCGGCGCACGGCGCGCGATGCCGCCGATGCGGACCGATCCCGCGAGCACCGGGTTGTGCGGGTCCGATACGTCGTACTGGCGCATCTCGCCGGTGCCCCAGCACGACACGTAGAGGAAGCGGTCGTCGAGCGACAGGTCGATGTCGGTCACGAGCGGCGGCACCGCGCCGAACGATTTCAGCAGCGGCGGCAGTTCGTCGGCCGCGGCCGGTTCGGCCGGGATGGTCGCGGTCTTCTTCACATGGAACTTGCCGCCTTCGCGCCACCAGGTCCAGATCGAGCCTTCGAGATTCGTCGTGTCGACCACGACGCCGACGAACCCGTATTCGCGCACCGGGTCGTGCGCGGGCCGCACTTCGAGCGCCATCTGGTGCTGCGCGCCGAGATCGATCGTCTGCACGTTGCGCCGCGCGCGCAGGTCCCAGAAATGCAGCCGGTGCCCGTATTTGTTCGCGAGCAGGTCCTCGGGCACGATGCCGTTCTCGAATTGCGGCGGCAGCGCCCATTCGCTCGACACCATGTAGTCGCGCGGCAGGTTCCACCAGAAGTCGTAGTGCTTGTCCTGCGGGCCGCGGTCGATCTCCCAGCGGCCGAGCACGTCGAAGGTTTCGCAATCCATGATGAAGATGCCGGGCGCGCCGTCGGTGCCATCCTTGCCGGCACCGCCCAGCGTGCTCACGTAGATGCCTTCGGGGCCGCAGTGAACGGTGTGCGGCCGCGAATAGCCGGTTTTCGAGAAGATCTCGTCGGGCTCGACGATCTTGTGGATGCGTGCCTGCGTCGGATGCGGCTTCGTGTCGATCACGTAGATGCGCGACGAGCGCAGGCCGGGGATGATCAGGAAGCGGCGTTCGAGGAACGCATGGCCGGTCAGCGGCGACAGCGACGACGAACAGGCATTCCAGCCGAAGTGGTGAAACTCGTCGCCGGTGTTCGGCATCGTCACCGTATGCACGATTTTTCCGTAGGTCGTCGAGCCGGGCTTCACGTCGATCACGGCGAGCGCGTCGGGTCTGGAAAAATCGGGGCTCAGCAACAACGTATAGGCAAACTCTTCCGCCGGCGCCTGCATCGCAAGCTCGGGCGAAGCGTGAAACGTCGGGTCAGGTCGCATGCTCATGGTGATGCCCTCTCGATGGGTTCGGATCGTTGACGCACGGCCGTTCGTTGCGGGCGTGCGGGTCGGGGTTGCCGCGCGGCGCGCATGGCGCCGGCAGGCGCGATCGGCAGGCGGATGCACGCGTCGGCGACACGTGCGGCGCGCCGTGCATCAGATCGTGAAAGCGGAGAAAGGCGGTGTTCCGGATCGCCGCACGCGGGGCGAGACGGACGTACGGCAAGGGGGTGGCACGGTCGAAGCGGCAGCCCGCGATGCGGCGACGGCCGGGCGAGTGATGCGGGTGATGTCTGTTAAGGCATGCATATCGATGTTCCGGCAGATGATGTTTGCATCAGGGTCGGGCACGCATCGGGCGCTTTGCGCGAGGCAGCGGGTTTGCCGCCGCGCTCGCGCGTGCCTAAGTGTAGACGAGAAAGCGGGCGGCCGGTCGTGCGCGGTACCTGTGCAACCTGTCAGGTTCGCGCGCGAGTGAGATACTTGCCGCAGTGCCGTTGCGACCCGCCCCCGGGTGGGCAGCGGCGAGACGGAACGGTGGCGCCGGCGCATGCGTGCCGGCTGCCGACATCAACGCAGGACTGATTTCATGGTGAACGAGATGCTTGAAACCGCGACATTGGGAGGCGGGTGTTTCTGGTGCACGGAGGCGGTGTTTCTCGACGTCGACGGCGTGACGGCCGTCCAGTCGGGCTACGCGGGCGGCCATACGCGCAATCCCGGCTATCGCGACATCTGCGAAGGCGACACGGGCCACGCGGAAGTCGTCAACGTGACGTTCGATCCGGCGCGCATCGGCTATCGCGAGATCCTCGAGATCTTCTTCGCGACGCACGATCCGACCCAGTTGAACCGGCAGGGCAACGACGTCGGCACGCAGTACCGTTCGGTCGTGTTCACGCATTCGGACGCGCAACGCGACACGGCGCTCGACGTGATCCGCGAGCTGGAGCGCGAGCAGGTGTTCGGGCAGCCGATCGTCACGCAGGTCGTGCCGCTCGACGGCAACTACTGGCCGGCCGAGGATTATCACCAGAACTATTACGCGCGTAACCCGGGGCAGGGCTACTGCTCGGTCGTGATCGGGCCGAAGCTCGCGAAATTCCGGCAGAAGTTCTCGCACCGGCTGAAGTCGCTGCGCGGCGCGTAAGCGCCGGAACGGCGGGAGCCGGCGCAAATGGGCGTCAGGCCGCCTCGTTGCGCCACTGCGCGCACGCGGCGGCGATCTCGCGCGCGAGCGCGATGCACGACAGCGGCGCGGAGCCTTCCGCCTTGTTGTTGATCGTGATGATCACCGGCTGCCCCGCCAGCGCATAGCGCGCGGCCAGTTCGGCGAGCGCCGAGCGCGTGGCCGGATCCTCGTCGACGAGCTTGTCGAACGGCTCGTATTTCGCTTTCGCCTGTTCGTACTTGAAGCCGCTGTGCAGGCTCCAGCGCACGATCAGCGGGCCCGGCGCGTCGCCGTCGAGCAGGGCGAGCGCGGCCGCCTGGCGCAGCGCGTCGGGCATCCGTGCGTGCAGGCCGACGCAGTAGCGCACACCGAGCGCGGCGAGCGCGCGGATGAAACGCGGCGTGAGCAGGCTCGCGTCGCGAATCTCGATCGCATAGCGGGTGCCGTCGGCGTCCGGCGGCAGCGGCGGCAGCGCCGCGAAGAACGCGGCGAGCCGGTCGATCAGCGCGGCCGGCAGCGCGAGCAGCTGGTCGGGCAGCGGCGAGAACTGGAACACGAGCACGCCGGCTTTCCGGCCGAGCCCTTCGAGGCACGGCAGCACGAACTCGCGGGTGGCGAGCTGCGCGTCGAGGAAGGTCGGGTTCGGCCCCGACGGCTCGCCGCGCCGGCCGCGGATGACCGCGTCGGTCACGGAGGCCGGCGCCTTCACGACGAAGCGGAAATCGTCGGGCACCTGCTGCGCGTAGCGCAGGTAATCGGCGACCGACAGCGGGCCGTAGAACGACCGATCGAGGCTCACGCTCTTCAGCAGCGGATGTGCGCCGTACGCTTCGAGCCCTTCGCGCGACAGCTTGGTCTGCGCGAAATCGCCGTCGTAGACGATGCCGTCCCAGCCGGGGAAGTACCACGACGACGTGCCGAGCCGAACGTTCGGCGGCAGGCCGGCCGCTGCGTCGGCGACCTCGGGGGCGATCGGCGCGGGCAGCACGCCGCGTCGGCGCCGGCCTTTCTTCAGCGGCGCGGCTGGCGGGGACGGTTCGTCCCACAGCAGCCCGGAAGCGGCAGGCGGTATTTCGTCGGAAGAACGGGAGCGGGAGCGCGGTGCCGGCTGCGCGTCGTCGCGCGCGTCCGGTTTCACGTGTTCGTCGGTGCGGGCAGGCGGGCCGTCGTCCTCGGGCGACGCGCGTGCAGCGTCGGCCGGCACGCCGAACAGGTCGAATTGCCCGTCGGCGTGCGGCGCGTGCGCGTCGTCGTGCTGCTGTCGTTCCGGCGGCCCCTTGCGCCGCGTCCTGCCGTCACCCATGCATGCCCAGCGTGAAGCGCCGCCTAGCGCGGCAGCGCGTGTTCGTACATATAGCGCCGCGACCACGGCAGCGTTTTCGCGCTGCGTCCGGCCTTGCGGCACACGATCTGGAAGATCGACACGTCGTCGTGCTCGAATGCATACGCGCAGCCGGCGAGATACACGCGCCAGATGCGGAATTTTTCGTCGTCGACGAGTTGTCGCGCCGCTTCTGCCTTCGCCTCGAAGTTTTCCGTCCAGATGTCGAGCGTGCGCGCATAGTGCCGTCGCAGGCTTTCGACGTCAATCGCTTCCAGGCCGCCGCGCTGCGCGGCTTCCAGCGCGAGGCTGATGTGCGGCAGCTCGCCGTCCGGGAACACGTAGCGGTCGATGAACTCGCCGCCGCCGAGCGCCGTCTCGCCGCTTTCCGCGTCGGTCGACGTGATCCCGTGGTTCATCGCGATGCCGTCGTCGACGAGCAGGTCATGAATCCGCGTGAAATAGAGCGGCAGGTTCTTGCGCCCGACGTGCTCGAACATCCCGACACTCGTGATGCGGTCGAACTGGCCGTCGATCTCGCGGTAGTCCTGCAGCCGGATCTCGATCCTGTCCTCCAGCCCGGCCGCCTTCACGCGCGCGGTCGCGAGGTCGAACTGGTTCTGCGACAGCGTGACGCCGAGGCACTGCGCGCCGAACTTCTGCGCGGCGCGCAGCACGAGCGCACCCCAGCCGCAGCCGATGTCGAGCAGGCGCTGGCCGGGCTCGAGCCGGATCTTCGTCAGGATGTGGTCGATCTTCTTGATCTGCGCGGTGGCGAGATCCTCGTCGCCGTTCTCGAAGTAGGCGCACGAGTACACCATGTTCTCGTCGAGCCACAGCTTGTAGAACTCGTTCGAGACGTCGTAGTGATACTGGATCGCCTTCTTGTCGGTGCTCTTCGTGTGATTGAAGTAGCGCTTCACGCGCGCGAGCTTGCTCGCGCTCGTCACCGTGCTGCGCGCGAGCGAGTAGCCGATGTTGATGATGTCCGACAGCTTGCCTTCGATGTCGATCTTGCCCTTCACGTAGGCCTCGCCGAGATTGTCGAGGCTCGGTTCGAGCAAGAGCGGCAGCGCCGACGCGCTGTTCACCTTCAGCGTGACCTGCGGCGCGCTGAAGGTGCCGAAATCGAGTTGGTCGCCGTTCCACAGCACGAGGCGCGCCGGTATGTTCGCTTTCGCCCGTACTTCGTCCGCCCACTGTGCCAGCTTCTTTTCCCAGAACATTTGGATTCTCCGTTTGTTCGTTGAATCGAATACAGCCAAGTATCTTGACCGGCGCCCGCCGCTTGCGCGGCGGGCGCCCGGATGCAACACGAGACACGACCGGCGTGCGCCGGCGCCGCGCTTACGGCGACAGGCGCGAGATCGACCAGCCCGACGAAGCGTTGGCGTCGCGCGTATAGAGCAGACGGTCGTGCAGCCGCGACGGGCGGCCCTGCCAGAACTCGATCGAGTCGGGCACGAGGCGGTAGCCGCCCCAGTGGGGCGGGCGCGGCGGGTTGTCGCCGTAGCGTTCGCTGACGGCCTTTTCCTGCGCTTCGAGCGTCGCGCGGCTGTCGATCACCGCGCTCTGCTCGGACGCCCATGCGCCGATGCGCGAGCCGAGCGGGCGCGACGCGAAATAGCGGTCGCTTTCCTCGGCGCTGGTTTTCTCGATCCGGCCTTCGATGCGCACCTGGCGCTCGAGCTCGATCCAGTAGAACAGCAGCGCTGCCTGCGGATGCGCGGCGAGGTCGTGCCCCTTGCGGCTTTCGTAATTGGTGAAGAAGACGAACCCGCGTTCGTCGACGCCCTTGATGAGCACGATGCGTGCCGAGGGCCGGCCGTCGGCGCCGACGGTCGCGAGCGTCATCGTGTTCGGCTCGGGCAGCTTGGCGGCAAGCGCCTCCTTGAACCAGCGGTCGAACTGGGCGAAGGGGTCGTGGGCGACATCGGCTTCGTCGAGCGAAGCACGCGAATAATTGATGCGGAGATCGGCGAGAGTCGTCATGTTATGCAAACGCTTCAATCTGGAACCATTGTAGCCAACGCGCAAGAAACGTGCGTGCACAGTGGCGCGTGCGAGCGGGGAGTTCAGGCAAAATAGAGGGCTGCACGACTTACGTTTTCCTTGCTGCCATGCCCGCCGCCGACACCGCCCCGCCCAGTTCTTCTGATCTTACCCCGACCCCGGAAATCCAGCTTGACGTGGATCGCGCGCGGCGCTTCGGCGGCGTCGCGCGGCTGTACGGCGCGCCGGCCGCCGCCGCGTTCGAGCGCGCGCACGTCGCGGTGATCGGGATCGGCGGCGTCGGGTCGTGGGTGGCCGAGGCGCTCGCACGCAACGCGGTCGGCACGCTCACGCTGATCGATCTCGACAACGTCGCGGAAAGCAATACGAACCGGCAGATCCACGCGCTCGACGGCAATTACGGCAAGCCGAAGGTGGACGCGATGGCCGAGCGGATCGCGCTGATCGATCCCGCGTGCCGCGTGAACCGGATCGAGGATTTCGTCGAGCCCGACAACTTCGACGCGCTGCTCGGCGGCGGTTTCGACTACGTGGTCGACGCGATCGACAGCGTGCGCACGAAGGTCGCGCTGATCGCGTGGTGCGTCGCGAAGCGTCAGCCGCTCGTCGTGGTCGGCGGCGCGGGCGGCCAGCTCGACCCGACGCGCATCCGGATCGACGATCTCGCGCTGACGATCCAGGATCCGCTGCTGTCGAAGGTGCGCGCGCAGTTGCGCAAGCAGCACGGCTTTCCGCGCGGGCCGAAGGCGCGTTTCAAGGTCAGCGCCGTGTATTCGGACGAGCCGCTGATCTATCCGGAAGCGGCCGCCTGCGATCTCGAGGACGGTGCGGAGCCGTCCGCGGCCGCGCACGTCGCGGGGCTCAACTGTGCGGGATTCGGTTCGAGCGTGTGCGTGACCGCGAGCTTCGGCTTTGCGGCCGCCGCGCATGCGCTGCGCGCGATCGCGGCGCAGGCCGCCGGCTGAGCGCGCGACACGCGGGCGTGGGCGCGATGCCGCAGCGCGTGATGCGCGCCGCGCCGCATGCGATGCGGGGCTGTTACGCAGTCGGGCTGTTACGCAGCCGGGCCGTTGCGGCCCGGCCAGTCGTCCCTCAGTTGAGCGCCATGCTCAGCTTGCGCCGCCATCCGGCGACGAGGTCCGGGCGGTCGCCGGCCAGCTCGAATACCGAGATCATCGTGCGGCGGCCGAGATCGTCGCCGTACGCGCGGTCGCGCGTGACGATTTCCAGCAACTGCTCCAGCGCCCCTTCATACGCACGTCGCGCGATCAGGCTCTGCGCGAGATCGAAGCGCGCGTCGAGATCGGCCGGGTTGGCCGCGATGCGCGCTTCGAGTGCGTCGGTCGGCGGCAGGTCGGCCGTGGCTTCGAGGGCGTCGAAACGAGTCTTGATCGCCTGGTAGCGCGGGTCGCCGCCTTGCACGGTCTGCGGCGACAGGCGTTCCGTCTCGGCGCGCGCGGCGTCGACCTGGTTGCTCGCGAGCAGCAGTTCGATCAGGTCGAGGCGTGCGTCGTCGAAGCCGGGATTCAGCGCGAGCGCCGCCTCGAGGTGCGTGAGCGCGTCGTCGTGGCGCTCTTCGGCGATCGCGTATTGCGCGGCGCGCCGTTCGGCTTCCTCGGGGGCCGGCAGCAGCCGGTCGAGAAAGGCGCGCAGCTGGCCTTCTGGCAGCACGCCGACGAACTGGTCGACCGGGCGCCCGTCGGCGAACGCGATCACGTGCGGGATGCTGCGGGTCTGGAAGTGCGCGGCGAGTTCCTGGTTCTCGTCGACGTTGACCTTCACGAGCTTCCAGCGGCCTTCGTAATCGCCTTCGAGTTTTTCCAGCAGCGGGCCGAGCGTCTTGCACGGGCCGCACCACGGCGCCCAGAAGTCGACCAGCACGGGGGCGTCCAGCGACGCCTCGATGACGTCTTTCTCGAATGTGGCAAGCGTGGTGTCCATGTCGTTCTCTTTCGTTCGAATGTCGTCAGGATGGGGGCGGAGCGCCCCTTTTTCAACGCGGTTTCGACTCGGGCAGCGGAATCCACTCGGTCTCGCCCGGCACCTTGCCCATTTCCTGGCGCGTCCATGCATCTTTCGCGCGTTCGATCGCTTCGCGGCTGCTGGCGACGAAGTTCCATTCGATGAAGCGTTCGCCGTCGATCTTGTCGCCGCCGAGCAGCATCGCGCGCGCGCCGCTGCCGCTCGTCAGCGTGACTGCGGCACCGGGCGCGAGCACGGCCATCTGCTCGGCGGGTACCGGCGTGCCGTCGATCGCGAGCTCGCCGTCGACCACGTAGACCGCGCGCTCCTCGTGCGACGCGTCGAGTTCGAGGCGGCCGCCGGCCGCGAATTCGGCCGCGACATACAGCGTGCGCGAGAACGTCGTGACCGGCGAGCGCAGCCCGAACGCATCGCCGGCGATCACGGTCAGCGACACGCCGTCCTCGTTGCGCTTCGGCAGCGTGTCGGCCGGATGGTGTTCGAACGACGGCTCGGTCGTCTCGTGCGCGCGCGGCAGCGCAACCCAGGTCTGGATCCCGTGCACGGTGTGGCCGTTTTCGCGCTGCGCGTCGGGCGTGCGTTCGGAGTGGACGATCCCGCGGCCGGCCGTCATCCAGTTCACGTCGCCCGGCACGATTTCCTGCAACGATCCGAGGCTGTCGCGGTGCAGGATCGCGCCGTCGAACAGGTAGGTGACGGTGGCGAGACCGATGTGCGGGTGCGGGCGCACGTCGAGCCCCGTGCCGGGCGGCAGCGTGGCGGGTCCCATGTGATCGAAGAAGATGAACGGGCCGACGAGGCGTGCGGCGAGTGCGGGCAGCGTGCGGCGCACCTGCAGGTTGCCGATGTCGCGCACGTGCGGCTTCAGCAGGGCTTTGATCGGGGCGGTCATGGCGGATCCTGTGGGGCGGCGGGGGAGATGCCGGTCATTGTACTGGCCGTCCGCCGCCGATTCCATTCGCGCCGCGCGGGTATCGGGCCGGGTGCCGAAACCCGGTAGACTGACCGGCTTCCCGGGAAAATGCCGGGCCGCCCCGGTATTTTCTGCCCCGCAGGCAGTCCCTTTGGGGGATCGCCTCCTCGGGCGCCTGGCGCGAAGCGACAGGGTTCGAGAGCACCTTGCACAACGATTCGACAATCGAGGAGACGCCGATGATGGCCCCGAAGGACTTGCTGCTTGCGCTGGTCGTGATCCTGGCGTGGGGCGTGAACTTCGTCGTGATCAAGGTCGGCCTGCACGGCATGCCGCCGATGCTGCTCGGCGCGCTGCGCTTCACGCTCGCGGCCGTGCCCGCGGTGTTCTTCGTGCGCCGGCCGCAGATTCCGTGGCGCCTGCTGGTGCTGTACGGCGCGACGATCCAGCTCGGCCAGTTCGTGTTCCTGTTCACCGGCATGTACGTCGGCATGCCGGCCGGCCTCGCGTCGCTCGTGCTGCAGTCGCAGGCATTCTTCACGCTCGTGTTCGCGATGCTGTTCCTCGGCGAGCGGCTGCGCATGCAGAACCTGCTCGGGCTCGCGATCGCCGCGGGCGGGCTCGTCGTGATCGCGGCGCAGGGCGGCCGCGCAATGACGCTCGCGGGCTTCCTGCTGACGATCTGTTCAGCCGCGATGTGGGCGTTCGGCAACATCGTCACGAAGAAGGTCGGCCGGGCGAACCTCGTGTCGCTCGTCGTGTGGGCGAGCCTCGTGCCGCCCGTGCCGTTTTTCCTGCTGTCGCTGTGGTTCGAAGGGCCGCAGCGGATCGCGACCGCGCTCGCCGGGCTGAACGGGGCGTCGATCTTCGCGGTCGTCTATCTCGCGTTCGTCGCGACGCTGCTCGGCTACGGGCTCTGGAGCCGCCTGCTGTCGCGCTATCCGGCCGCGCAGGTCGCGCAATTCTCGCTGTTGGTGCCGATCGTCGGCCTGGCTTCGTCGGCGCTGCTGCTCGACGAGCATCTGACGCGCGCGCAGCTGATCGGCACGGCGCTCGTGATGGGCGGGCTCGCGGTGAACGTGTTCGGCGGGAAACTGATGCGCCGCTTCGCGGCATCGTGACGCGCCGGCACGCACTGCGTGCCGGCGGCGGGGCGGGGTGGCCGAGTATGGCTGGATACGGCCGTCAGGCCATCCGGTTCTTCGCGAGCGGAGGATTCGCGGCGAAATAACGCTTGATGCCGCGGAAGATCGCGTCGGCCATCTGGTCGCGATAGCTGTCGTCGTTCAGCCGGCTCTCCTCTTCCGGGTTGCTGATGAACGCGGTCTCGACGAGGATCGACGGAATGTCGGGAGCCTTCAGCACCGCGAACCCGGCCTGTTCGACCGAGCCCTTGTGCAGCTTGTTGATGCCGCCGACTTCCTTCAGCACATAGTTGCCGTAGCGCAGCGAGTCGCGGATCTGCGCGGTCGTCGACATGTCGAACAGCGCGCGGTTCACGGCCGCATCCGCCGTCTTGATGTTGATGCCGCCGATCAGGTCGGATGAATTTTCCTTGTTCGCCATCCAGCGCGCCGCGGCACTCGTCGCGCCGTGATCGGACAGCGCGAACACCGACGAGCCGCGCGCGGACGGCGTCGTGAACGCGTCCGCATGGATCGACACGAAGAGATCCGCGCCCACGCGGCGCGCCTTCTGCACACGCACGTTCAGCGGCACGAAGAAGTCGGCGTCGCGCGTCATCATCGCGCGCATGTTCGGCGCGCCGTCGATCTTCGCGCGCAGCTTCTTCGCGATGTCGAGCGCGATGTGCTTCTCGTACGTGCCGCCGCCGCCGATCGCGCCCGGATCCTCGCCGCCGTGGCCCGGATCGATCGCCACCGTCAGCAGGCGCACGGTGCCGCCCTTGCCGGATTTCGGTGCGGTGAACTTGTAGGTGTCGCCGTCGTCCTCGCTGTCGTCGCGGCGCGCGATGACCGGCGGCGGCTTGACGGCCGGCTTCGCGGGCGTCGAAGGCGTGCCGGCGGCGGGCGGCGTGTGCGGCGAGGCCGGCGTGTTCTGCGCGAAGCGCTGGAAGAACGCATCGCTGTTGTCGCCCGCGGCGGGCGGCGGGGTGCCCGGGCCGGCCAGCGTGGACGGCGGCTGCATCTGCTGCGCGCGCGCGGTGTCGTTGAGCGCCTGTTCCTTGCGTTCCGTCTGCGCGATCAGGTCGGACAGCGGATCGGGGGCGACGGCCGGATACAGGTCGAACACGAGCCGGTACTTGTAGGCGCCGACCGGCGGCAGCGTGAACACCTGCGGCTTCACCGAACCTTTCAGGTCGAACACCATCCGCACGACGTGCGGCTGATACTGGCCCACGCGCACCGACTGGATCTGCGGATCGTTCGGCGCGATCTTCGACACGAGATCGCGCAGCGCCTGGTCGAGATCGAGGCCGCTCAAGTCGACGACGAGGCGGTCGGGACCCTGTAGCAACTGTTGGGTATTCTGCAGCGGCTGGTCGGATTCGATCGTGACGCGCGTGTAATCGCGTGCGGGCCACACGCGCACGCCGAGCACCGACGACGCGTGCGCGAGCCGCGGCGCGACGAGACCGAGCACCAGCGTCGACGCGCCCGCGCGCAGGATCTGGCGACGCCGCCAGTTGTGCGTCGCGGTGGCCGCCGATTCGATCGAGCGGAACGGTTTGATCAACATCTTTCGAGACATGCCTTTCCTGAAGCGCTGTACGCCCGGACGGTGAGGACGCGGCCGTCGCCATCCACGTCGAGCGAGAAAACCAGATCGGGTACGCCGAGCAGCGTGCCCGCCTGTTGTGGCCATTCGACGAGGCAGATCGCGCTGGAATTGAAATATTCGCGAAAGCCTGCGTCGGACCATTCGGCCGGATCGTTGAAACGATACAGATCGAAGTGATAGACCTCGAGTTCCCCATCCTCGCGTTCGAGCGCGTACGGCTCGACGAGCGTATAGGTCGGGCTGCGCACGCGCCCCGTGTGGCCGAGGCCGCGCAGGATGGCGCGCACGAGGGACGTCTTGCCCGCGCCGAGGTCGCCGACCAGCTGGATCTGCAGCCCGTCGAACGCATGCGCGCGGGCGAGCTCGATGCGCGCCGCGTCGAGCGCGTGCGCGAAGCGGGTGCCGAAGGCCTCGGTCGCCGCTTCGTCGGCGAGTGCGATCACGCGCTCCGCGAGCAGGGCGGGCAGCATGGCGTCGTGAGGCGGTTGGCTGGGCGTGGCTGGCATTCTCGTAAAATAGTGCGATGAACCGATTACCGGAACTCGCCGCATCCGACAGGCCTTCGACTCGTGCCGAAGGCGCGGCACCGTGCGCGCTCGACGATGCGGCGTTGACTGCGCTCGCCGCGCGCATCAGGGCGTGGGGGCGCGAATTGGGTTTCGGGGCGATCGGCATCAGCGATACCGATCTCTCGGATGCCGAAGCAGGCCTCGCCGCCTGGCTGGAAGCCGGATACCACGGCGAAATGGATTATATGGCGAAACATGGGATGAAACGCGCGCGTCCGGCCGAACTTGTGGCCGGTACGCGACGCGTGATCTCCGCGCGGCTCGCCTATTTGCCGGCTCAAACACTCGCTGACGGTGCGCCCGGCGCACTCGTGCCGCACGACTGGCGCGCGCGCGAACGGGCCCGGCTCGACGATCCGCAGGCGGCCGTCGTGTCGATCTATGCGCGCGGCCGCGACTATCACAAGGTGCTGCGCAACCGGCTGCAGACGCTCGCCGAGCGCATCGAGCAGGCGATCGGCGCGTTCGGCTACCGCGTGTTCACCGATTCGGCGCCCGTGCTCGAGGTCGAGCTTGCGCAGAAGGCCGGCGTCGGCTGGCGCGGCAAGCACACGCTGCTGCTGCAGCGCGATGCGGGTTCGCTGTTCTTCCTCGGCGAGATCTACGTCGACGTTCCGCTGCCGACCGACGCGCACACGTCGCCCGACACCGCGCCCGAGACGCCCGGCGCCCACTGCGGCAGTTGCACGCGCTGCATCGACGCATGCCCGACCGGCGCGATCGTCGAGCCGTACCGCGTCGACGCGCGCCGCTGCATCTCGTACCTGACGATCGAACTGAAAGGCAGCATCCCCGAGCCGCTGCGGCCGATGATCGGCAATCGCGTGTACGGCTGCGACGATTGCCAGCTCGTGTGCCCGTGGAACAAGTTCGCGCAGGCCGCGCCCGTCGCCGATTTCGACGTGCGGCACGGCCTCGACCGCGCGACGCTCGTCGAGCTGTTCGCGTGGGATGCGGACATGTTCGATACGCGGATGCAGGGCAGTGCGATCCGGCGCATCGGCTACGAAAGCTGGCTGCGCAATCTCGCGGTCGGGCTCGGCAACGCGCTGCGCGCGGGTGAGGGCCGGCTCGCGCCGCAGGCGCGCGATGCGATCGTCGATGCGTTGCGCGCGCGGGCCGACGATCCGTCGCCGGTCGTGCGCGAGCATGTCGAATGGGCGCTGCGTGCCGTGTGAAGGCGGCGTAAAGTGTCGTCGGCGCGCGGCGCTGCCGCGCGCTTCCATCGGTCAGGAGAGGGCCATGTTCAATGCAGTCATCGACGCACCGTTCGGCAAGGTCGGCATCCGCACGGATGCCGCGGTGGTGCGCGAGATCGTCTATCTGCCCGAATCGGTGAAGCCGGTCGATCCGGATTCGCCGCTCGCGAAGCGCGCGGTCAAGCAGATCGAACGTTACTTCGCGCGCGCGTCGGCGCGCTTCGACCTGCCGCTAGCCGAGGTCGGCAGCGCGTTCCAGCACCGCGTGTGGGACGTGATCAGCGATATCCCGCCCGGCACGGTGCTGACCTACGGCCAGGTCGCGAAGCGGATCGGCAGCGCGCCGCGCGCGGTCGGTCAGGCGTGCGGCGCGAACTACTTCCCGCTCGTGATCCCGTGCCATCGCGTCGTCGCGGCGGGCGGCCTCGGCGGTTTCGCGAACCACGACGACAACGGGTATTACCAGAAAGTGAAGCGCTGGCTGCTGGCGCACGAGGGCGTGCCGTACTGATGAGTGAATCGCTGATTTCCCCCGAAGCCGACGGCGATGCCGCCGCGGCGTCCCCCGCGCTGCTCGCGAGCCGCGCATCGATCGACGTGTTTTGCGATGCGCTGTGGCTCGAGCACGGGCTCGCACGCAACACGCTCGATGCTTACCGGCGTGATCTGGTGCTGTTTTCCCAATGGCTCGCCGCGACCCACGACACGTCGCTCGATTCGGTCGACGAAGCGATGGTGACGGGCTACATCGCCGCGCGCAGCGACGGCAAGGCGACGTCGTCGAACCGGCGGCTGTCCGTGTTCCGGCGCTATTACGGCTGGGCCGTGCGCGAGCATCGCGCGAGCGCCGACCCGACGCTGCGGATCTCGTCCGCGAAACAGGCGGCCCGGTTTCCGTCGACGTTGTCGGAGGCGCAGGTCGAGGCGCTGCTCGGCGCGCCCGACATCGACACGCCGCTCGGCCTACGCGATCGCACGATGCTCGAGCTGATGTATGCGAGCGGATTGCGCGTGAGCGAACTCGTGACGCTGAAGACCGTCGAGGTCGGGCTCAACGAGGGCGTCGTGCGCGTGATGGGCAAGGGCTCGAAGGAGCGGCTCGTGCCGTTCGGCGAAGTCGCGCACGGCTGGATCGAGCGCTATCTGCGCGATGCGCGGCCGGCGCTGCTCGGCGCGCGCGCGGCCGACGCGCTGTTCGTGACCGCACGCGGCGACGGGATGACGCGCCAGCAGTTCTGGAACATCATCAAGCGTCACGCGCAGCACGCGGACGTGCGCGCCCACCTGTCGCCGCACACGCTGCGGCACGCGTTCGCGACGCACTTGCTGAACCACGGCGCCGACCTGCGCGTCGTGCAATTGCTGCTCGGTCACAGCGACATCTCGACCACGCAGATCTATACGCACGTCGCGCGCGAGCGGTTGAAGACGCTGCACGCGCAACACCATCCGCGCGGTTAGCGCACGTTTCGCTGCGCAGGCTCCGGTGCGCGTACCGGCCTGCCTGCGTCAGACCAGCTCGCGCAGCTTGTGCTTCAGCACCTTGCCCGTCGATGCGGCCGGCAACGCGTCGAGGACGCGGATATGCGCGGGGCGCTTGTAAGGCGCGAGCCGCTCCGCGCACCATGCGTGCAGCGCCGCTTCGTCGGCGGTCGCGCCGGGCACCCGTTCGACGAACGCGAGCACTTCCTCGTTGCCTTCGACCGCACGGCCGATGACGGCCGCCTGCACGACGTCAGGGTGCGCGTTCAGCACCTGCTCGACTTCGACCGGATAGACG
This sequence comes from Burkholderia sp. LS-044, assembly GCF_004803625.1. Lineage (NCBI taxonomy): Bacteria > Pseudomonadati > Pseudomonadota > Betaproteobacteria > Burkholderiales > Burkholderiaceae > Burkholderia > Burkholderia sp. LS-044. The sequence continues at coordinate 29,714 of NZ_SSWO01000020.1, read as the reverse complement.
TTGAAGCCCGAGCGGATGATCAGCTCCTTGCTGCGGCCCGCGATCGTCACCGCGCCGTCCGCCTCCTGCCGCGCGAGATCGCCGGTGCTCAGCCAGCCGTCCGGCGACACGGCCGCGCGGGTGGCGTCCGCGTTGCGGTAGTAGCCGAGCATCACGTTCGGCCCGCGTACGCGAATCTCGCCGACTTCACCGTGCGGCACGTCGGTGCCGTCCGGCGCGACGATCCGCATCTCCACACCGGGAATCGGCACGCCGACCGAGCTGTCGGTGCGTGGCGCGTCGAGCGGTGTCTGCGTGATCGTCGGGCTGCTCTCGGTCATTCCGTAGCCGTTGTGCAGCGGCACGCCATACAGGCGCTCGACGCGTGCCTTCAGGTTCGTGTCGAGCGGTGAGCCGCCCGAATACGCGAAGCGCAGGCGCGGTGCGTGCCATGCGTGGCCGTGCGTGTGCAGGTGTTCGAGCAGCTTCGCGTGCATCGCGGGCACGCCCTGGAAGATCGTGACACCTTCGTCGGCGAGCGCGACGCGCACGGCTTCCGGCGAGAAGCGCGGCGCAAGCCGCAGCGTCGCGCCCGCGTACAGGCTGCCGAGGCAGACCGACGCGAGCCCGTACACGTGCGACACGGGCAGCACCGTGTAGACGACGTCGTCGGGCGACACGCGGCGCAGCGCGCTCGATGTCGCCGCGATGAACAGCAGGTTGCGATGCGACAGCATCACGCCTTTCGGCGTGCCGGTCGTGCCGGTCGTGTAGATCAGCGCCGCGCATTGCGCGGCGCCGTCGGCGGCGACCGGTTCGCCCGGCGCGCTCGCGTCGACGCGATACGACCACGCGCCGATGTCGACCGGCAGTGCGCCGGCAGGTGTCGCGCCGTGCCGCGCGGCATGCGTGCGTGCGTCGGGCGATACGTCGGTGGTGAACGCGATCAGCTTCGGGCGCGCGTGCGCGGCGATCGCGTCGAGTTCGCCGGCCGACAATCGCGCGTTCGACACGAGCGCCCACGCGTCGAGGCGGGCGACCGCGAACAGCAGCACGATCTGCGCGACGCAGTTTTCGGCGACGATCATCACGCGGTCGCCGCCTTGCACGCCGAGGCCGGCGAGCAGCGCGGCCGCCGCATCGACGGCTTGCGACAGGTCGCCGTACGACAGCCGGCGTGCGTCCTCGATCAGCGCCGGATGCCCGGGTGCCTGGGCGGCCCGGCGTGCGGGCACGTCGGCGATGCGGCGGGGCAGCGCGGCGAGCAGTGCATCGACGTCGAGCGGCTCGGAAGAACGGAGGGGCGAGGACATGGCGTCTCCAGAAAAGGGGCGGGCGGCGGCCGACGAGGTTGGCGAACGATCGTGCCATGACGGCGCGTGCGCCACAATCGGCCATTCGGGCAATAGCGCTTCGCGATGTCCGCAATGATGATGGACGGAATCGCTGCGGCGACGCAGCAGGCCGCCCGGCGGAAAACGGGCCGCGAGTATACCGCCGGCGCGGGTGCGAGGGCCCAAGGGCCCAAGGGCGCGATTGCGCGCCAGCCGGTCGTTCACCATTAAAATGCCGCCATGAGCAAATCCAGACACGTGTCCGAAACCCCTGCCACCCAGCTGTTGCGCCGCCACGGCGTGGCGTTCGGCGAGCATCCGTACGACTACGTCGAGCACGGCGGCACCGGCGAATCGGCGCGCCAGCTCGGCGTCGACGAGCACAGCGTCGTGAAGACGCTCGTGATGGAAGACGAGCATGCGAAGCCGCTGATCGTGCTGATGCACGGCGACCGCACGGTATCGACGAAGAACCTCGCACGGCAGATCGGCGCGAAGCGCGTCGAACCGTGCAAGCCCGAGGTCGCGAACCGCCATTCGGGCTATCTCGTCGGCGGCACGTCGCCGTTCGGCACGCGCAAGACGATGCCCGTCTACGTCGAGGCGACGATCCTCGAACTGCCGACGATCTACCTGAACGGCGGCCGCCGCGGCTACCTCGTCAGTCTTGCGCCGGCCGTGCTCACGTCGCTGCTCGGCGCGCAGCCCGTACAGTGCGCCAGTGTCGACTGAGGGTTTCACCTTCGTGGCAGGCCGCGCCCGTTCGGTAGAATGGGCGCCGTTTCGGCTTGCGGGCTTGCCGCGCAGCCGTCCCTTTACCGATACGTTGAAAGAAGAGTCCACCGCATGCAGATCCTGCTCGCCGCCCTCGTTGCCTACCTGATCGGTTCGGTGTCGTTCGCCGTCGTCGTCAGTGGCGCGATGGGCCTGGCCGACCCGCGTTCGTACGGGTCGAAGAATCCCGGCGCGACCAACGTGCTGCGCAGCGGCAACAAGAAGGCCGCGATCCTGACGCTCGTCGGCGACGCGTTCAAGGGCTGGATTGCCGTCTGGCTCGCCCGCCGCTTCGGCCTGCCCGACGTCGCGGTCGCATGGGTCGCGATCGCCGTGTTCCTTGGCCACCTGTATCCGGTGTTCTTCCGCTTCCAGGGCGGCAAGGGCGTCGCGACCGCGGCTGGCGTGCTGCTCGCCGTGCACCCGGTGCTCGGGCTCGCGACCGCGCTCACCTGGCTGATCGTCGCGTTCTTCTTCCGCTATTCGTCGCTCGCGGCGCTGGTGGCGGCCGTGTTCGCGCCGGTGTTCGACGTGTTCCTGTTCGGCACGGGCCACAACCCGGTCGCATGGGCCGTGCTCGCGATGAGCGTGCTGCTCGTGTGGCGTCACCGCGGCAACATTTCGAAGCTGCTGGCGGGGCAGGAGAGCCGGATCGGTGACAAGAAGAAGGCGGCCGCGGACGGCGGCGCACAGGACGGCGGCAAGGCCTGAGAAAGCGCAGCGCTTGCCGCACGCCGGGCGCGCCGCGTGTGCGGGGCCCGGCAGGATGACGTGACGGATCGTCCGGCGATCAGTCGCGGAAGTTGTTGAAGTCGAGCGGCGTGTCGGTCACGTCCTTGCGCAGCATTGCGATCGTGCTCTGCAGGTCGTCGCGCTTCGTGCCCGACACGCGCACCGCGTCGCCCTGGATGCTCGCCTGCACCTTGATCTTGCTGTCCTTCACGAGCCGCACGATCTTCTTCGCGAGATCGCCGGTCACGCCCTTCTTCACGGTGACGATCTGCTTGACCTTGTCGCCGCCGATCTTCTCGACCTTGCCGTAGTCGAGGAAGCGGACGTCGACGTTGCGCTTGGCCAGCTTGCCGATCAGCACGTCCTTGACCTGGCCGAGCTTGAAATCGTCATCGGCGAACAGCGTCAGCTCGCGCTCCTTCTGCTCGACGCGCGCGTCGGAGCCCTTGAAGTCGAAGCGCGTCGAAATTTCCTTGTTCGACTGCTCGATGGCGTTCTTCACTTCGATCATGTTCGCTTCGGAAACGACGTCGAACGATGGCATGGCATTCCTCCCTTGAGATGCGGACGCCCGGCTCGCGCGCGGGCACTCGCTATAATTGCGGACTGTTTGCCATTTTACCGATGCCCCTCCGTTTGCCCAAGGCCGGCCATGCGCCGCCCGGGCGGACGTGACCGCGAATGCCGATGCCTCCTGACGATTCCACCCTGTCGCTGCTTCCCGACCATCCGCTCGCCGCGCACAACACGTTCGGCATTGCCGCGACCGCGCGCCTTGCCGCGCGCGTCACGCATGCGTCGCAATTCGAGGCGCTCCATCGCGACCCGCGCGTCGCGAACCTGCCGCGGCTCGTGCTCGGCGGCGGCAGCAACGTCGTGTTCACGCGCGATTTCGACGGTATCGTGCTGCTCGATGAAATCAAGGGCCGCCGCGTCGTGCGCGAGGACGACGATGCGTGGTACGTCGAGGCCGGCGGCGGCGAGAACTGGCACGCATTCGTCGCATGGACGCTCGAGCACGGGATGCCCGGCCTCGAGAACCTCGCGCTGATTCCGGGTACGGTCGGCGCCGCGCCGATCCAGAACATCGGCGCATACGGTCTCGAGATGAAGGTGTATTTCGACTCGCTGGTCGCGGTCGAGCTGGCGACCGGGCGCAGCGAGCGCTTCGACGCCGCGCGCTGCGCGTTCGGCTATCGCGACAGTTTCTTCAAGCGGGAAGGGGCTGGCCGGTTCGCGATCGTGTCGGTGACGTTCCGGCTGCCGAAGCAATGGGCGCCGCGGCTCGGCTACGCGGACGTCACGCGCGAACTCGACGCCCGTGGCATCGCACCCGATGCGGCCGCGCCGCTTGACGTGTTCGACGCCGTCGTCGCGATCCGCCGCGCGAAGCTGCCCGATCCGCTCGTCCTCGGCAACGCGGGCAGCTTCTTCAAGAATCCGGTGATCGATGCCACGCAATTCGAGGCGCTGCGCGCCCGCGCGCCCGAGATCGTGTCGTATCCGCAGCCGGATGGCCAGGTCAAGCTCGCGGCCGGCTGGCTGATCGACCGCTGCGGCTGGAAGGGGCGCGTGCTGGGCGCGGCGGCCGTGCACGACCGCCAGGCGCTCGTGCTCGTCAATCGCGGCGGCGCGACGGGCGCCGACGTGCTCGCGCTGGCGCGGGCGATCCAGGCCGACGTGCGCGCGCATTTCGGCGTCGAGCTCGAGCCCGAACCCGTCTGCCTGTAACCGGGGTTTCGCACCGCTTTTCGCGGGCCCGAACAAAAAGCGCCGATCGTCGATCGGCGCTTTTTACATGGGTTGCCGGGTGCCGGCGCGTCAGTGCTTGAGGCGGCCGAGCAGCAGGAACTCCATCAGTGCCTTCTGCACGTGCAGGCGGTTTTCCGCTTCATCCCATACGACGCTCTGCGGGCCGTCGATCACGCCGGCCGTCACTTCTTCGCCGCGGTGCGCGGGCAGGCAGTGCATGAAGAGGGCGTCCGGGTTCGCGTGGCCCATCATCTCCTCGTCGACGCACCAGTCGGCGAATGCCTGCTTGCGGGCCTCGTTCTCGGCCTCGAAGCCCATGCTCGTCCACACGTCGGTGGTGACGAGATCGGCGCCCTTGCACGCTTCGTTCGGATCGTCGAACACCTCGTAGAACGGCGCGCTGTCGGGCGACACGAGCTTCATGTCGAGCGCGTAGCCGGGCGGCGTGGACAGGCGCAGCTTGAAGCCGAGGATCTGCGCAGCTTCGATCCACGTGTAGAGCATGTTGTTCGCGTCGCCGACCCACGCGACGGTCTTGCCGGCGATCGGGCCGCGGTGCTCGTAGTACGTGAAGATGTCGGCGAGCACCTGGCACGGGTGGTATTCGTTCGTCAGGCCGTTGATCACCGGCACGCGGGAGTTGTCCGCGAAGCGCTGGATGATCTCCTGCTCGAACGTGCGGATCATGATGATGTCGACCATCCGCGAGATCACCTGCGCGGAATCCTCGACGGGTTCGCCGCGACCGAGCTGCGTGTCGCGCGTGCTCATGAAGACGGCGTGGCCGCCGAGCTGGAAGATCCCGGCTTCGAACGACAGGCGCGTGCGCGTCGAGTTCTTCTCGAAGATCATCGCGAGCGTGCGGTCGTGCAGCGGGTGATAGGTCTCGTAGTTCTTGAACTTGCGCTTCAGGATACCCGTGCGTTCGAGCACGTACTCGTAGTCTTCCAGCGAGAAATCCTTGAACTGCAGGTAGTGACGAATGGTTTTGGCGGTCATGAAGCGAAATGCGGCGGGTTGCACCCGGCAGCAAGGCCGGACGGCGCCGCCGTTGGGTGTGGATAACTCAAAGCAGCATAAAGGATTTTCTGTGCTTTGACGAGCCAGGGAGAGAAGCGGGGCGCGATCGCCGTGCGTTGCGGGCGGCACAGGAGGAGGGGTGTCGGAACGACGCGCGATGGCGCGCTGCGGTATAATCCAAAAGTTTTCTCCAGCCCGGCAGGCAAGCCTCTTCGCGCTCTGCCGGACACAAGCCGTGCGCTGCACAAATCCGGTGCAGTCCGCCGGCGGCACACGTCGACGTCTCGTTTTCGGGGCATCTGAATGCTTGTGCCGCCGTCCGTTTCAGCTTTGTGTTCGCGTATCCAGGCGCCGTTGCCTGGACATCGCCGGGCCGTCACTTGGGTAACCACATGGCTGAAACCCCTCCGACCGAATTCTTCATCCAGGGCATCACGAAAGACGGGAAAAAGTTTCGCCCGAGCGACTGGTCGGAACGTCTGGCCGGTGTGATGGCCTGCTTCGGGCCGGGGGCGAGCGGGCCGAACGCGCGTCTCAAGTATTCGCTCTACGTGCGTCCGACGATGCTCGGCGACCTCAAATGCGTGATCCTCGATTCCCGGCTGCGCGACGTCGAGCCGATGGCGTTCGATTTCGTGCTGAATTTCGCGAAGGACAACAACCTCGTCGTCACCGAGGCGTGCGAACTGCCGGACTACGACGCGAAGAAGTGATGCCGGCACGGGCGAGGGCGCATGCGGCGCCCGCCCTGGCACACGTCGCCGGCCCGCAGGATGTGCGCCGGCGACAGGCGACAAAAAAGCCCGCCTAGGCGGGCTTTTTTGCGATCGCAGGAAACAGGAGCGCCCGCGTGAGCGGGCGCACCGGAATTACGCTGCTGCCTGCAGACCCTTGACGGCCGCGGCGAGGCGGCTCTTGCTGCGAGCGGCCTTGTTCTTGTGAACGATCTTCTTGTCGGCGATCGTGTCGATCGTCTTCACGGCAGCCTTGAACAGCTCGGCAGCCTTTGCCTGGTCGCCGGCTTCAACAGCCTTGCGAACCGACTTGATCGCGGTACGGAATTTCGAGCGCAGCGCCGAGTTGTGCGAGTTTGCCTTCGCGGCCTGGCGGGCGCGCTTGCGTGCTTGTGCGGAGTTAGCCATGACGGTTCCTTATCCTGTCCTGTTTCCAGAGCTTGGAGCCTGACGGCCAAGCGCTGCTTTTCGATCCGTCCCCTGAGAACGATTGCCCAGGGGCGCATAAAAAAACGGTGATTTTAACCGAGGCCGGGACATGAAAACGGCAGTTGCCGTGCATGTACGAGCCCAGAAACCGGCGATTATAGCAACAAAATCAAGCGAGTGGCAAGTTGAACATGACAACCGTCGGGCGGGGCACCGGCGGCGTGCGCGCTTTTCGGCATCGGCCGCTGGCCGGGCCACGCAACGTCCGTATAATAAGCGCCCCATGAATCTATTCCGAGCCCTGCTGACGGTCAGCGGCTTCACGCTGCTGTCGCGCGTGACCGGACTGGCCCGCGAGACGCTGATCGCCCGTGCGTTCGGCGCCAGTCAATACACCGACGCGTTCTACGTCGCCTTCCGTATCCCGAACCTGCTGCGCCGCCTGTCCGCCGAAGGCGCGTTCTCGCAGGCGTTCGTGCCGATCCTCGCCGAGTTCAAGAACCAGCAGGGGCACGATGCGACGAAAGCGCTCGTCGACGCGATGTCGACGGTGCTGGCGTGGGCGCTTGCCGTGCTGTCGGTCTTCGGGATCGCCGGCGCATCGTGGGTTGTGTTCGCGGTCGCGTCCGGCCTGCACACCGACGGGCAGGCGTTCCCGCTCGCGGTCACGATGACGCGGATCATGTTCCCGTACATCGTGTTCATCTCGTTGACGACGCTCGCATCCGGCGTGCTGAACACGTACAAGAGCTTCTCGCTGCCCGCGTTCGCGCCGGTGCTGCTCAACGTCGCGTTCATCGCCGCGGCCGTGTTCGTCGCGCCGCACCTGAAGGTGCCGGTGTTCGCGCTTGCATGGGCCGTCATCGTCGGCGGCGTGCTGCAGTTCCTCGTGCAGCTGCCGGGCCTGAAGAAGATCGACATGGTGCCGCTGATCGGCCTCAACCCGCTGCGCGCGCTGCGCCACCCGGGCGTGAAGCGCGTGCTCGCGAAGATGGTGCCCGCGACGTTCGCGGTGTCGGTCGCGCAACTGTCGCTGATCATCAACACCAACATCGCGTCGCGGCTCGGGCAGGGCGCCGTGTCGTGGATCAACTACGCCGACCGCCTGATGGAATTCCCGACGGCGCTGCTCGGCGTCGCGCTCGGCACGATCCTGCTGCCGAGCCTGTCGAAGGCGCACGTCGACGCCGATTCGCACGAGTATTCGGCGCTGCTCGACTGGGGGCTGCGCGTCACGTTCCTGCTCGCGGCACCGAGCGCGCTCGCGCTGTTCTTCTTCGCGACGCCGCTCACGGCGACCCTCTTCAACTACGGCAAGTTCGATGGGCATACCGTCACGATGGTCGCGCGCGCGCTCGCGACCTACGGGATCGGCCTCGTCGGCATCATCCTGATCAAGATCCTCGCGCCGGGCTTCTATGCGAAGCAGGACATCAAGACGCCCGTTAAAATCGCGATCGGCGTGCTGATCGTCACGCAGATCTCGAACTACGTGTTCGTGCCGCTGATCGGCCACGCGGGCCTGACGCTGAGCATCGGCGTCGGCGCGTGCCTGAACTCGCTGCTGCTGTTCCTCGGGCTGCGCAAGCGCGGCATCTACCAGCCGTCGCCGGGCTGGCTGCGCTTCTTCGTGCAGCTGATCGGCGCGGCGCTCGTGCTCGCGGGCCTGATGCACTGGCTGTCGATCAGCTTCGACTGGACCGGGATGCGTACGCAGCCGCTCGATCGCATCGCGCTGATGGCCGCGTGCCTCGTGCTGTTCGCTGCACTATATTTCGGTATGTTGTGGGTGATGGGCTTCAAATACGCTTATTTCAGAAGGCGCGCCAAGTGACGACCGCAATGACCCGCGTCCTCGACTACTTCAGCACGCTCGTGGCAGACGACGACAGCCTGCCCGTCACGGAAGCGGCGCTGTCGCTGGCGCAGGACGCCTATCCCGACCTCGACCTGCAGGGCACGCTGGCCGAACTCGACATGCTGGCGGCGCGGCTGCGCCGGCGGCTCGCCGACGACACGGACCTGAAGGGCCGCGTCGCCGCGCTGAACGACTTCTTTTTCCGCGAGCTCGGCTTCGCGTGCAATCACAACGATTACTACGACCCCGATAACAGCCACCTGAACGCCGTGCTGAAGCGGCGGCGCGGGATTCCGATCTCGCTGTCGGTGCTGTACCTGGAGCTTGCCGAGCAGATCGGCGTGCCGGCGCGCGGCGTATCGTTCCCCGGCCATTTCCTGCTGCGCGTCACGCTTCCGGACGGCGACCTGATCATCGACCCGGCCAACGGCCATTCGCTGTCCGAAGCCGAGATGGTCGAGATGCTCGAGCCGTACGTCGCGCGTGCGGCCGGTGCGGTCGACAGCGCGTTGCGCGCACTGCTGCAGCCGGCGACGAGCCGCGAGATCATCGCGCGGATGCTGCGCAACCTGAAGACGATCTATCTTCAGACGGAGCGCTGGCAACGGCTGCTCGCGGTGCAGCAGCGGCTCGTGATCCTGCTGCCCGAGCATCTCGACGAAGTCCGCGACCGCGGTTTCGCGTATGCGCGGCTCGACTACCTGCGCCCCGCACTCGAGGATCTCGAGCAGTATCTCGGCGAGCGGCCGGACGCGGACGATGCGACCGTCGTCGAATCGCAAGTGACCGAGTTGCGGCAGCGGATGCAGCGCGACGGCGAGGACTGAGCCGCCGTCGTGCTGCCTGCCGGAACCGTGAATGACAAAACGCCCGCGATGCGGGCGTTTTTTTGCGTGCTTATTTCGGCTGCATCCGGATCGCGCCGTCGAGGCGGATCACTTCGCCGTTGAGCATCGGATTCTCGACGATCTGGCGCACCAGCAGCGCGTATTCGGCCGGTTTGCCGAGCCGCGGCGGGAACGGCACCATCGCGCCGAGCGCGTCCTGGACGTCCTGCGGCATGCCGAGCAGCATCGGCGTCTCGAACAGGCCGGGCGCGATCGTCATCACGCGGATGCCGTTGCGCGACAGGTCGCGCGCGATCGGCAGCGTCATGCCCGCGACGCCGGCTTTCGACGCCGCGTACGCGGCCTGGCCGATCTGCCCGTCGAATGCTGCGACCGACGCGGTGCTGACGATCACGCCGCGCTCGCCTTCCGCGGTCGGCGCGGTGGCGGCCATCGCGGCGGCCGCGAGCCGGATCATGTTGAACGTGCCAATGAGGTTCACGTTGATCGTCTTCGCGAACACGTCGAGCGGATGCGCGCCGTCCTTGCCGACGGTCTTCGCGGCGGGCGCGATGCCGGCGCAGTTCACGAGGCCGCGCAGCGTGCCTGCGCGCGTCGCTGCGTCGACGGCCGCCTGCGCGTCGGTCTCGCTCGACACGTCGCAGTGCACGAAGATGCCGCCCAGCTCGGTCGCGAGCGCGGTGCCTGCCGTGTCGTTCAGGTCGGCGAGCACGACCGTGCCGCCTGCTTGCGCGAGCATCCGCGCCGTGCCGGCACCGAGGCCGGATGCGCCGCCCGTGATCAGAAATACGTTGCCGCGAATTTCCATGACTGTCTCCGTGTCGACCGCCCTTGGCGCTTCAGCGCTTAGGGCGGTCCCATGCAAGGCGGTCGACCGCCGTTGGCGCTTCAGCGCTTGGGGCGATCCCATGCAAGGCGGTTGCCTGGTTCCTGCCGCGTGACCGGTTGAAATGCCGGCACGCCGGTAACGGAGGCGCCCGCACTCGACCGATTGTACGGGGCACCCTCGCGTGACGGCGAGACCGGAACGATCGTGCGAATTCCGCCCGGGCAAAAAAGGGTCTTCGCGAATTTCCGTGGATATCGCTGTCCGTCCCACTGCTGCGAATCGCGCGGAATCCGCTAGTGGGCAATACTCCTCTATCGGCCACATCGGACTGTAATCGAGTGTAATCGATTCGCGCGCCAATTCCGCCTACGCTGCGAGAACTCTTTGGAGAGATTCGAATTCTTCGATCGAGAAGATTTTAAATCCAGAAGAGAAACGGGTGCCGCAAGCACCTTTGCTTTGACACAAATTTAATTCGGAGAAAATCATGGGGCATCGAGAAATTCTCGCTGGCGCACCCGCAACAATCGAAATTGTTGCATTGTTTGACGTCGAGTTAATTCTGCACGATTATCCAATAAAGAATAATAATACTCCTCAGGCCGCCACGTGGATCGAACACGGGCCGGAATCGGTAAAATATGCCTATCTGGTTGCTCCTGAGGAGTATGTGGATCCCAAAACAAACGCGACACCGGATCTCACGATTTATGGCCTTACCGGCGATACCGTCCGTTGGCGCGGTCTCTCCTTCAGTGGAAACATCAACCATGCGGGAGCCCTGGTTGCGATCAAACCTAACGGGATCCTGCATGTCCTTCAATTTAAGGGCCCTCCGCGTGATGTCCCGGGGTCTTATTTGGGTTACAACATTGACAAAGGTGAGCCTTACGATATTAAGCAGTTTCTGGATAACCGTATCGATTCTTCTGTTATTGGCACTGGCACAGATAATTATATTATAGTGTTTGCGTTAATGGAGGTTGATCGCAGAACTGGAAATATCGGCAAGATTGGATATTATCAGTGGGACCCGAAAGTTACCTGCCACGCTTGAGCCGGGAATCCAATTGACGTTAAGGGGCGGCGATATCTCTCCGGCAGTCGTTGAAAATGAAGCCGCCCCAATTTCGAGTCGATAAGGTTCCTTGCAATGCCGTTCCGCAAGATTGCGCGCGCGTTCACGAAAATGCTCGGGACGTGGTGTGGAAGCTATGGGCACACCGGAGTTCAAACAATAGCGCCGCGAGCGAAAGAAGGTCGAGATGCTGTTCGCGCATCTGAAGCGAATTTTGAAGCTCGATCGCTTGAGGCCACGAGAGCTGAGCGGAGTGCAGGACGAATTCCTGTTGGCAACAACTGCGCAAAACCTGCGACGAATGTCTAAACGGTCGGCGCCGCTCGGCAACGAGATGACTGCGATGGCGGTGTAACCATGCGATGAGAGGCGAAAGCTTCTTCGAAGTCAGGCGCATCGATTCAACCGAACCGCATCGCAAGTGCAAGTGAGTTATGGACGTCGTCCGAGCCGAGTATTCCAACGGAATCGGCCGATCGCCGGCAGTCTGCCTCGCGTTCCCCGGTAATCCGTGATGAACCAAAAAAAAGCCGCCCGGAGCGGGCGGCTTGCGGGTGCGCGACGCGCTGCTTACTTCAGTGCGTCAAACGCGCGCTCGCGGATTTCCTCGACGGCGCCGAGGCCCGAGATCTTGCGATACTGCGGGGCCTTCAGGCCGTTTTCCTCGCCGCGCTGCGCCCAGTCGCCGTAGTACGTGATCAGCGGCTTGGTCTGCGCTTCGTACACTTCGAGACGCTTCTTGACGGTTTCTTCCTTGTCGTCGTCGCGCTGGATCAGCGGCTCGCCCGTCACGTCGTCATGGCCTTCGACCTTCGGCGGGTTGAACTTGACGTGGTACGTGCGGCCCGATGCCGGGTGCGTACGGCGGCCGCTCATGCGCTCGATGATTTCCGAGAACGGCACGTCGATCTCGAGCACGTAGTCGATCGCGACGCCCGCTTCCTTCATGGCGTCAGCCTGCGCGATCGTGCGCGGGAAGCCGTCGAACAGATAGCCGTTCGCGCAGTCGGCTTCCTTCAGGCGCTCCTTGACGAGGCCGATGATCAGCGCATCCGGAACGAGCTTGCCGGCGTCCATGTAGCCCTTCGCCTCGACGCCGAGCGGCGTGCCGGCCTTTACGGCCGCGCGCAGCATGTCGCCCGTCGAGATTTGCGGGATGCCGAACTTTTCCTTGATGAAGTTTGCCTGGGTGCCCTTTCCCGCGCCGGGCGCGCCCAACAGGATCAAACGCATGGTGATATCTCCAGTATGTAGATTCGTGTGGCGAGACGCGAAAAGCGCCGGCGACGGTGTGCGCGGCGCTTGCCTGGCGCGCGGCGGACCGGTCTGATGCGGCGCGTCGGGTTGGGCGACGCGCGACTGCCGGCAGGGCCACGGGCGGGGTCAAGCGAGGACGCGCTGGTCGCGGACGGCTCGCACAATCGCCTGATTATGCCACGGGTTATTTTGGTCCCGGCTGAAAAAGGGCCTGCACGCGTGCGAGATCGGCCGGCGTGTCGATGCCGGCTTCGGGCGCGGACTCGGTGATCAGCACCGCGATGCGCTCGCCGTGCCAGAGCGCGCGCAGCTGTTCGAGCTGCTCGGCCTGTTCGATCGGCGCCTGCGCAAGCGTCGGATACGTGCGCAGGAAACGCGCGCGATACGCATAGAGGCCGATGTGCCGATAGACCGGGAAAGCAGGCGCAGGCATGGCTGCGACGTCGGGCCAGTGCGGCTGGTACGCGTCCCGGCTCCATGGAATCGGCGCGCGCGAGAAGTACAGCGCGACGCTCTGCGCGTCGAGCGCGACCTTCACGACGTTCGGGTTGAACACGTCGGCCGCGTCGTGGATCGGGTGGGCGGCCGTCGCAATCGCGCACGCCGGATGCGTGGCGAGGTGCGACGCTACGTCGCGCACGAGTACGGGGTCGATCAGCGGTTCGTCGCCCTGAACGTTGACGACGACGGTGTCGTCGCTCCACCCGAACGTCGCCGCGACTTCCGCGAGACGGTCGGTGCCGGACGGATGGTCGGCGCGTGTCAGTACCGCTTCGAAGCCGTGATCGCGCGCGGCATCGAGCACGCTCTGCGCGTCGGACGCGACGAGCACCTGCTGCGCGCCCGCTTCACGTGCACGCTCGGCGACGCGCACGACCATCGGCTTGCCGCCGAGATCGGCGAGCGGCTTGTTCGGGAGCCGCGTCGACGCGAGCCGGGCGGGAATGACGGCGATGAAGGGTTGCGGGTGAGTCATCGGGGCGGGCGGTGAAGAGAACGGAGCGGGCGGCGCGTCTGGCGCGGGTCGCCCGGAGGGTTCGGCGCCCTGACCGCGGACGGGCCGCGGTTCGGGCTGGGTCGGGCTGGCTCGGGCGGCTTAGCGGCCGGCCGGGTCGACCGGCGTGCCTTCGACGGTCTGGCGCGCTTCGTCGACCAGCATCACGGGGATGCCGTCGCGGATCGGGTAGGCGAGCTTGTCCGCGTTGCAGATCAGCTCCTGCGCGGCACGGTCATAGTGGAGCGGGCCTTTGCAGATAGGGCACACAATGATTTCAAGCAGGCGAGCGTCCACGGAGTTTCTCCACAACGAGGGCAATGAGGCGAGGGTCGAGCGCGGCTTCGACGGGGACGACCCACAGTCGAGCGTCGCGCCAGGAAGCGCCCAATTTTACTGCATCCTTCTCGGTGATCAGGATCGCGTCGACGGCGTCGTCGACGAACGGATTGTCGGCGAACGCATAGTGATCGGGCAGCGCGCGCGTCGCGGGCGCGAGACCGGCCGCGCGCAGCGTCGCGAAGAAGCGTTCCGGCGCGCCGATGCCGGCTGCGGCGAGGACGCGCTCGTTCGCGAATTGCGACAGCGGGCGGCGCAGCGCCGGCTGGTCGAGGTGCCACGCGGCGCCCGGTGTGAGCGCGAGCGAATAGGTGTCGGGCCACGGCGGCAGCGCGCCGCTGTACGGATCGTTGACGAGCGTCGCGTCGCGGTGCCGCGACAGCGGCTCGCGCAACGGCCCGGCCGGCAGCAGGAAGCCGTTGCCGCCGAGCCGGTGGTCGAACACGACGAGTTCGACCGTGCGCGCGAGGCGGTAGTGCTGCAGGCCGTCGTCGCTGACGATCACGTCGACGTCCGGATGCGCGGCGCGCAGCGCCTGCGCGGCCGCGACGCGATCCGGGCACACCCAGACGGGCGCGCCGGTGCGGCGTGCGATCAGGAGCGGCTCGTCGCCGCCCGCGCCGGCGCGCGACGCGGCCGTGACGGCGGTGGGCGCCTTCACGTTCGCGCCGTAGCCGCGCGACACGATGCCGGGTGTGAAGCCGGCCGCCCGCAACGCGTCGACGAGCGCGATCACGGTCGGCGTCTTGCCGGTGCCGCCGACTGTCACGTTGCCGACCACGACGACGGGCACGCCGACGTCGACCGGCTTCTTCCAGCCCTGCGCGTAGGCGGTGCGCCGCAGCGCCGCGCACAGGCCGAACACGCACGCGAACGGCGTGAGTGCCCACGCGAGCGCGCCGCGGCGCTGCCATTCGCGCGTCAGGCGCGCTTCGAGCCGGGCGAGCGGGCCGTCGGGCGCGCTCATCGGGCCGGGCGCGGCAGGTCGTGCGCCGCGGCGTGGGACGGATTCGTCAAGGCGGATTCTCCGTTGGGCGGCGCATGCCGCGGGGTCTGCGGAAGGCGGCACTCTAGCGCGCCGCGGGCGGGCGCGGCAAGCCGACCGGCTGACGCAACCCACGGGGCCGGATCGCGACGGCTTGTGGATAACTCTGTGAAGAACTCCCCGCTCGAATGAGTCAAACGCCCGCCGGGTGGGCCTCGAATCGGATGAGAATCGTTTCGAAAGTTTTAAAAATATATAAAAATCAATGTGTTATCGCAAATCGTCTGGATTTTTCCGCGGTTTTCAGGCGTTTCAAGCCGACGATTGCCAAAATGTGGACACCTTCCGCGCGTCACCGCGCCCGCACCCGGCGCTGGACGTCGCGCGCGTGTCGGACTATCGTGTCGCCGCCAGCATTCATCCGACCGTCCATGCCTTCCGACTCCCCATTTGCCGCGCCGGGCGCCACCCGCGGCGGCGACGAAGTGATACCCGTTTCGGCGCTCAATCGCGCGATTTCGACGATGCTCGAGCGCTCGTTTCCGCTGCTGTGGATTTCGGGCGAAGTGTCGAATTTCACGCGCGCCGCGAGCGGCCACTGGTATTTCTCGATCAAGGACCAGCAGGCGCAGATGCGCTGCGTGATGTTCCGCGGCCGCGCGCAATACGCGGAATTCACGCCGCGCGAAGGCGACCGCATCGAGGTACGCGCGGTCGTGACGATGTACGAGCCGCGCGGCGAAGTGCAGCTCAACGTCGAGGCCGTGCGGCGCACGGGCCAGGGGCGTCTGTACGAGGCATTCCTGCGGCTGAAGGCGCAGCTCGAGGGCGAGGGGCTCTTCGCCCCCGAGCGCAAGCGGCCGCTGCCGGCCCACCCGCGCGCGATCGGCATCGTCACGTCGCTGCAGGCCGCCGCGCTGCGCGACGTGCTGACCACGCTCGCGCGCCGCGCGCCGCACATTCCGGTGATCGTCTATCCGGCGCCCGTGCAGGGTGCGGGCTCGGCGGAAAAGCTCGTCGCGGCCGTCGAGACCGCGAATGCGCGCCGCGAGGTCGACGTGCTGCTGGTCTGTCGCGGCGGCGGCTCGATCGAGGATCTATGGTCGTTCAACGACGAGGCGCTGGCGCGCGCGATCGCGGCGAGCGAACTGCCGGTCGTGAGCGGCGTCGGGCACGAGACCGATTTCACGATTGCGGACTTCGCGGCCGACCTGCGCGCGCCGACGCCCACCGGCGCCGCCGAGCTCGCGAGCCCGCAGCGCGCACTGCTGCTGCGTGAGGTCGGCGAGCGCCAGCGTGCGCTCGCTCGCGGCATGGAACGCCGGCTGGAGCAGCGCGCGCAGCAGCTCGACTGGCTCGCGCGCCGGCTGGTGAGCCCGGCCGAGCGGCTGCAGCGGCAGCGCACGCACGTCGAGCAACTCGCCGTGCGGCTGGCGTCGGCGGCGTCGCGGCCGGTGCGTGACGCGCGCGCGCGGTTCGCGCTCGCGCAGTTGCGCTGGCAGCGCGCGCGCCCCGATCCGTCGCAGGCGCGCCAGGCACTCGCGGGGCTGTCGCAGCGTCTTGCGCTTGCATTGCAGCGCCGTCACGAACGCGACACGGCTCGCGTGTCGGCCTGTGCGGCAAGGCTCGAGGTGTTGAGCCCGCAGCGCACGCTCGAGCGCGGTTATGCGGCGCTGATCGATGCGCAGACGGGCCGCGCGGTGCGCACGCCGAACGCATTGAAGCCGCAGCGCCGCCTGACCGTGCATCTCGCCGAAGGCTCGGCCGACGTGTCGCTCGCCGACGTGCAGCCGCGCCTCGCCGATACGATCTGACGTGAGCGGCGCACGCGCCGCGACCGGGAAAAACGCGCGGGAACGGCGGTTGCGCGGTATCGGCTCGTCCCTGTGGACGATGCGCGAACATCGCTTTTCCGCATACCGCGGATAAATGGCCCGTGAGTTTGCGGGGTTATTCGTCCTCGCCTACAATCGGACGCTCGGCAGCATTCAACACAAGCCCCCCTACATACTCAACGAAGGAATCGCCATGGCTCATACGCTCCCGCCGCTCCCGTACGCTGAAGACGCACTCGCGCCGACCATCTCGCTCGAGACGATCCAGTACCACTACGGCAAGCACCATCAGGCTTATGTGACGAACCTGAACAATCTGATCCCGGGCACGGAATTCGAAAACCTGTCGCTGGAAGAGATCGTGAAGAAGTCGTCGGGCGGCATCTTCAACAATGCCGCGCAAATCTGGAACCACACGTTCTTCTGGAACAGCCTGTCGCCGAACGGCGGCGGCGCACCGACGGGCGCGCTGGGCGATGCGATCAACGCGAAGTGGGGTTCGTACGACGCATTCAAGGAAGCGTTCACGAAGGCCGCGGTCGGCACGTTCGGTTCGGGCTGGGCATGGCTCGTGAAGAAGGCTGACGGTTCGCTCGACATCGTGTCGACGAGCAACGCAGCGACCCCGCTGACGACGGCCGACAAGGCACTGCTGACGATCGACGTGTGGGAACACGCGTACTACATCGACTACCGCAACGCACGTCCGAAGTTCGTCGAAGCGTTCTGGAACATCGTGAACTGGGACTTCGCAGCGAAGAACTTCGCGTAAGGTCCGGCACCTGCGCGCCGCCACGGCGCGCGGTACCCAGCAGAAAAGCCCTCGAAACGAGGGCTTTTTTGTTTTTGCCGCGGCGGAACGTGCCGCGCGTGCCCGGTCAGGCGAGGAGGCCGGGCCCCCAGCCGAGCGCCGCGCTCGCGATCACGACGGCCCATGGCGGCACGCGCCAGAACACCAGCGCGACGAATGCGACGAGCGCCGCGGCCAGGTCGCGCGGCGCCATGATCGTGTCGGTCCAGACCGGGTGATAGAGCGCCGCGAGCAGCAGCCCGACGACGGCCGCGTTCACGCCCGCGAGCGCGGCCTGCATCCGCGTGCTGCGGCGCAGGCGCTCCCAGAACGGTGCGGTGCCGGCCACCAGCAGGAACGACGGCGCGAAGATCGACACCAGCGCGATCGTGCCGCCGAGCCAGCCGGTCGGCGCCTGGCGCAGCGACGCGCCGAGGAAGGCCGAGAACGTGAACAGCGGCCCCGGCACGGCCTGCGCGACGCCATAACCGGCCAGGAACGCCGCATCGCCGACCCAGCCGGGCGCGACCACGGCCGCCTGCAGCAGCGGCAGCACCACGTGGCCGCCGCCGAACACGAGCGCACCCGTACGGAAGAACGCATCGACGACGGCAAGCGTATCGGAGCGCAGCGCGCGGGCCGCGAACGGCAGTACGACGAGGAGCGCGGCGAACAGCGCGAGCCACAGCACGCCCGCGCGCGGCGACACGTGCAGCGGCAACGGATCGTGGGTGCCGCGCGCCGGCTGCGGCAGCAGCACGAGGCCGGCCAATCCGGCCGCGACGATCACGGCAATCTGCGCCCACGCGGCCGGCGCGAGCAGCGCGACGCTGGCGGCCGCGGCCATCAGCGTGACGCGGCGCGCATCCGGGCACAGCGTGCGTGCCATGCCCCACACGGCCTGCGCGATCACGGCGACCGACACGATGCGCAGCCCGTGCAATGCACCGGCTTCGATCGGCGCGCCCGTCGCGTGCACGCCGAGCGCGAACAGCATCATCAGCAGCGCCGACGGCAGCGTGAAGCCGAGCCACGCGGCGAACATCCCCGCGTAGCCTGCGCGCGCGAGGCCGATCGCCATCCCGACCTGGCTGCTCGCGGGCCCCGGCAGGAACTGGCACAGCCCGACGAGATCTGCGTAGGTGCGCTCGGTGAGCCAGGCGCGCCGCGTGACGAACTCGGTGCGGAAGTAGCCGAGATGCGCGACCGGGCCGCCGAACGACGTGAGGCCGAGCCGCAGGAATGCGATGAACACCGGCCACGGATGGCGGGAGGGAGCGGAGGCGGTCGACGTGCTCAAGGCGGGGCGGATGGATGAACGGACGAGCCGCCACGATAGCGCAACGCGGCGACGGCGGGGTGGCCGCGTGACGGCGCTGCCGCGGCTCAGCGCATGCCGTCGGGCAGCCCGCTCGCGCGCCGCAGCGCGTCGACGTCGACGAGCTCGATTTCACCGACGTGCAGCCGCACGACGCCGTCGGCCTGCAGCGCCTTCAGCAACTGGTTGGTGGTCTGCCGCGTCAGCGACAGCATCGCCGCGAGCTTTTCCTGCGACAGCCGGATGCGGGTGCGGCCGGCGCTGATCCCGCCGTAGCCGTCGGCGATCATCAGCAGGCGGGCGGCGAGCCGCTGCGCGGCCGGCATCACGCTCATCGACTCGACGGTCAGGAAGCTCAGGCGCAGCTTCTGCGCCATCAGCAGCGCGAATTGCCGCCAGTATTGCGGCGTCGCGTCGAGGATCGCGAGCAGCGCGGCCTGCGGGACGTGCAGCAGCAGCGCGTCGTCGAGCGCGATCGCGTCGTGCGTGCGCGGCTGGCCGTCGAACAGCGCGATTTCGCCGAACCACGTGACGGGCTCGGCGACCGTCAGCAGCGCCTCCTTGCCCTGCGGGTCGACCGCACCTATCGTGAGTGAACCGGCCAGTACCGCGTACAGCCCGCACGGCGGGTCGCCGCGCCGGAACAGCGCATGGCCGGCCGGCAGCCGGCGCAGCGCCGCGCGGGCGAGCAGGTCCGCGCGCAACGCGGGCGGCAGCGCGGCGAACCACGGGTTCGCTTCGATCTGCGGCAGGTACGGGGCGAGCGAAGAGGGCATGGGCACGCGATGTCGGGTAGCTGACAGAGGTTCTCGGGCGTGACGCGCATCATAGCGCTCAACCACCGACCAGGAGACGCGATGAAGACGCTCGAAGACCATCTTTCCCAATATGCGGCCTACCACCGCGACGCGCGCAACATCGCGACGCATCTGGTCGGGATCCCGATGATCGTATTCGCGGTCGAGGTGCTGCTGTCGCGGCCGGCGCTCGGGATGCCGGCCGGCGTCGCGCTGTCGCCGGCGCTGCTGCTCGCCGTCGCGTTCGCGGTGTTCTACCTGCGGCTCGACCTGCGGTTCGGGATCGTGATGACCGCGCTGTTCGCGCTGGGCCTGTGGGCCGCGCAGGCGCTCGCGTTGCTGCCGACCGCGCAATGGCTCGCGATCGGCATCGGCGCGTTCGTCGTCGGCTGGATCGTCCAGTTCGTCGGGCACTGGTTCGAAGGGCGCAAGCCCGCCTTCGTCGACGATCTGGTCGGCCTGATGGTCGGGCCGCTGTTCGTCGTCGCCGAGGTCGCGTTCTTCGCGGGACTGCGCGGCGAAGTGCGCCGCGAAGTCGAGCGGCGGGCCGGCCCCGTGCACGGCGGCGCGCATTCGCATGTCTGACGCACCGGTCTGCGTATTCGGCGCGGGCGCCGTCGGCTGCTATCTCGGCGGACGGCTCGCGGCGGCCGGCGCGAATGTGACGCTCGTCGGCCGCGCACGGATCGGCGATGCGATTCGTCGGCGCGGGCTGACGCTGACCGACCGGCGCGGCTATCGCGCGACGCTCGCCCCGGCCGATGTCGTGTTCACGACCGATCCGGCGGCCGCGGCGACCGCGCGGCTCGTGCTCGTGGCGGTGAAGTCGGCCGCGACGCGTGAGGCCGCGGCGCAGCTTGCCGGCGTGCTGAGGCCCGGCACGGTCGTGATCAGCTTCCAGAACGGCCTGCACAATGCCGACGTGCTGCGCGAGGCGCTGCCGCAAGCAACCGTGCTGGCCGGCATGGTGCCGTTCAACGTGATCGAGCGCGAGCCCGGCGCGTTTCACCAGGGCTCGGCCGGCGCGCTTGCGGCCGACGCGTCTCCGGTGCTGCAGCCGTTTGCCGACGCATTCGCGCGCGCCGGGCTGCCGCTCGCGCTGCATCGCGACATGCGGGCCGTGCAGTGGGCAAAGCTGCTGCTCAACCTGAACAACGCGGTCAATGCGCTCGCGAACCTGCCGCTGCGCGACGAACTCGCGCAACGTGCGTACCGGCGCTGTGTCGCGCTCGCGCAGCGCGAAGCGCTGCACTGCCTGGCGCTGGCCGCGATCCGGCCTGCGCGGTTGACGCCGTTGCCGGCCGCGTGGATCCCGGCCGTGCTCGACTTGCCCGATTTCGCGTTCCGCGTGCTCGGTGGCCGGATGCTCGCGATCGACCCGCTCGCGCGTTCGTCGATGTCCGACGATCTCGCGGCGCAGCGTGCGACGGAAGTCGAGTGGATCAACGGCGAGGTCGTGCGGCTGGCCGCGCGCGTCGGCGCGCAGGCGCCCGTCAATGCGCGACTGTGCGCGCTCGTGCATGACGCGGAACGTGCGGCGGCGCGCCCGGCCTGGCGCGGCGACGCGCTGTGGGCCGAGTTGACCGCGCAGGCGGTGCGCGCGGGCGACGTGCGGGCCGCGTAGGGGCCGCGCAAGCCGACGCGCGGGGCGTGGGGGGCCGCACGGCAGGTGCTGCGGCCAAGATGCGGGGTGCGTCATACGACGCTTATGCGGAGCTGTCACATGGTGGATCGCCCGACTCTCGATGCGTACGACGCCCATGCCGCGCAATACGCGCAGGACTGGCTCGACCAGGCCGCGCCAGACGACATGTACGCGCTGCTGGAGCAGCATTTTTCGCCGGGGCCGACCGCGGACGTCGGCTGCGGAGCCGGGCGCGATACGGCCTGGCTCGCGTCGCGCGGCTTCGACGTGCGCGGCTACGACGCGAGCGTCGCACTGCTCGACGAGGCGCGGCGCCGCCATCCGGACCTCACCTTCGAGCTGGCCGCACTGCCAGCGCTGGCCGGCGTGCCGTCCGGCGCGTTTCGCAACGTGCTGTGCGAAACGGTCGTGATGCATCTCGAACAGGCGGACGCGGCGGCCGCCGCCGCGCGGCTGGCCGAGCTCCTGATGCCGGGCGGCACGTTGTACATGAGCTGGCGGGTGGCCGGCAACGGCGCGTTGCGCGACGAGCGCGGCCGCCTTTACACGCCGCTCGATTCGGCGCGGATGCGGGCGGCGCTCGGCGCGGGCACGCAGGTGATCGACGAGCACGAGGTCGTCAGCGCGTCGTCCGGCAAGCGCGTGCACCGGCTGATCGCGCGCAAGGCCGCCGCCGCGTGAGCGCGGCGCGGCGGCACGCTCATTCGCGGTTGAGTGCCGCTTCCCAGTTGATGTCGACGCACAGCACCTGCATGCCGGTCGCGACCGGCGCGGCGATCGACGCGGTCACGCACAGGTGCGCCTCGTTGATCGACAGGTAGGGGGACGTCAGGTGCACGTGGCCCGGCGCGCGCATCGCGTCGATGAAGTACGGGCGCCGTTCCCAGCTCGCGCCTTCCGAGTGCAGCAGCGGCCGGAAGCGCTTGGCGCGCTGCGATACGCTGCCGCGCGCGAGCACGTTGTCGCCGATCTGGCGCCCCGATGCGTCGAGCAGGAAACACCGGGCGGTCTCGGGCAGCCCGAGTACGACGGCCGCCGCGTCGGTGAGCGGCTCGCCCGCGCCGAGCTTCCGGCTCGCTTCCTCGAGCGCCGCGACGTACGGTGCGAGCCGTTCCGCCTGCGTGCGCTCGCGTTGCGCGACGCGCAGCCGCAATGCGGCCGACAGCGTATCCATGCAGCCCGCGGCGGCCTGCGGTTGCACCGGTTCGACGCTCGGCCCCGCGAAATACTGGCCCTGCACGAAATCGACGTCGCACTCGAGTGCGATCAGCGCGTCGCGTTCGGTCGCGAGCCCGCCCATCAGCACGAGCTGGCCGGATTCGTGCAGCAGCGACACGAGCCCCGGCAGCACGCGTTCGAGATGCGAGTGCTCGCTTGCCTGCGCGAGGATGCCGCGATCGAGCGTGACGATGTCGGGATGCAGGTGCCACACGCGGTCGATGTTCGAATGCTTCGCGCCGAACCCGACCAGCGCGATCAGGAAGCCGGCCTTGCGCAGCCCGTCGACGATCGCCGCATAGCGCGGCGTTTCGCCGCCCGCCTGCTCGGGCACTTCGAGCACCACGCGATGCGGCGGCAGCCCGAGCGCCTTCAGGTTCGCGAGCAGGGCGTCGCTGTAGACGGTGTCCATCAGTGCGGCCGGATGCAGGCTCAGGAAGAGCCATTCGTCATGACTGTCGAACGCGTGGAAGTTGCCGAGATGCAGCGATTCGGCGAGCCGGCCGAGCTCGAGCAGGTCGCCGCGCCGCGCCGCCTGCGTGAACACCTCGTGTGACGCCACCTGGCGGCTGTCCTCGTCGTGCGCACGCAGCGACGCGTGATAGCCGATCGCGCGGCGGTGCGACACCGAGAAAACGGGCTGGAACACGCTGAACACGGTGTAGCCGCCGTACAGCACGGTGCGCCGGTTCCCGTCGTCGCCGGCGACGGGGCGGGGCGGCTGAAAGCCGGGGGGATCGATTTCGATCATGCTCATGATGTCGGCCGAAGGAAGACTGCCAGTTTACCTAGAGAATAGGCGAGCAAGAAGCGTGCACGGCATCGTACCCCGTGCGGCGGCGCGTCGCGGCCGGGCCGTCGGTCATCGCCGGCGCATCGAACGGCCCGCGCTGCACCGCAATGGTGCGCGCCGACCCGGTTCGGCGCGCGCCGCGCGTCACGCGCGCTCGGACGGATCGGTCTTGCGCGCGGTGCTGCGGATCTCGGGCGCGAGCTGCGCGAAGATCCACGCGGAAGCGGCCGTGATGATCCCGACGCAGATGAACGTCGCATGGAACGCCGGCAGCGTGTTGCTCGGCGTCACGGTGCGCAGCATGCCCGTGAACGTCGCGAGCAGCGCCCCCGCGACCGTGACGCCGAGGCTCATCGACAGCATCTGCACGAGCGAGAACAGGCTGTTGCCGCTGCTCGCGCCGCCCGTGCCGAGATCCTTGAGCGTCAGCGTGTTCATCGCGGTGAACTGCATCGAGTTGAAGCCGCCGAACAGCGCGAGATGCACGACCTTCACCCAGACCGGCACCGTGTCGCGCATCAGCGCGAAGCTCGCCATCATCACGCCGACCATGATCGTGTTCACGAGCAGCACCTTGCGATAGCCGTAGCGCGTGATCAGGCGCGTGATGATCCGCTTCGAGAACATCCCGGCCGCCGCCACCGGCAGCATCATCAGCCCGGCCTCGAACGCCGAGTAGCCGAGGCTCACCTGCAGCAGCAGCGGGATCAGGTACGGCATCGCGCCGCTGCCGATCCGCGCGAACAGGTTGCCGAGCAGCCCGACGCTGAACGTATGGATCCTGAACAGCTCGAGCGAGAAGATCGGCTGCGGCGCGCGCACCGCATACAGGCCGTATGCGACGAAGCACGCAAGGCTCAGGATCAGCAGCACGAGCACGGCCGCGTGCTGCATGCCGAGATCGGCGAGCCCGTCGAGCGACAGCGAGATCGCGACCATGCCGATCGTCAGCAGCAGATAGCCCTTCAGGTCGAAGCGGCCGACGGCCGGGTTGCGCGAATCGGGCATCGAATAGAAGGTCGCGATGCAGCCCGCGACGCCGACCGGCACGTTGATCAGGAAGATCCAGTGCCACGACGCGATCTTCACGAGCCAGCCGCCGAGCGTCGGCCCGATCAGCGGGCCGATCAGGCCGGGAATCGCGACGAACGACAGCGCGGACAGGTAGCGTTCGGCCGGGAACGTGCGCAGCACCGCGAGTCGCCCGACCGGCAGCAGCATCGCGCCGCCGACCCCCTGAACGACGCGGAACGCGACGAGTTGCTGCAGCGTATGCGCGTTCGCGCACAGCAGCGAGCCGAGCGAGAACACCAGGATCGCGCTGAAGAACACGCGCCGCGTGCCGAAGGTATCGGCGAGCCAGCCCGACACGGGGATCATCACCGCCATCGTCAGCGAGTACGCGATCACGACCGACTGCATGCGCAGCGGCGATTCGCCGAGGCTCGCGGCCATCGACGGCAGCGCCGTGTTGACGATCGTCGAGTCGAGCGTCTGCATGAAGAAGCCCGTTGCGACGAGCCAGAGCATCAGGGTGAGGTTCTTTTCGCCGGGAGCGGCGGCAGGCGGGCGCTGGAACATGGGGGCGGGGCGGTGGTGCGGGACAGCCGACATTGTAGGGAAAGCCGTCGCGCCGTGCAGGTTCGGCGCAAGGGCGGTGCGAAGTCCGGCCTGCGGGTGCCTGTCCTCGTCGAGTGACCGGTACAGTTCAGCCGAAAGGGTCTGCCGCCGTATCTGTCCGTGTGCTGCCGCTGTCCGAAATACTGGTGCCATCGGACCCGTGCGACCAGGAGGCTGCCATGCGCGAACTGCGACTTTACGTGATCGAAGGCGACGAGCCGGCCGGTCGGTGGCGGATCGTCGATCGCACCGCACTGGAGGTGGCCGACGGCGAGGTCTGGGTGACGATCGAGGGCCGGATCGACGATCACTGGCTCGGCGCGGGCGATTCGCTGACGCTCACGCCCGGCATGCGCGTCTGGGTCAGCGCGGGGGCGCACGGCGCGACGTTCGCGTTCGGTCCGCT
The DNA here is from genome assembly GCF_004803625.1 of Burkholderia sp. LS-044. Taxonomy (NCBI): domain Bacteria; kingdom Pseudomonadati; phylum Pseudomonadota; class Betaproteobacteria; order Burkholderiales; family Burkholderiaceae; genus Burkholderia; species Burkholderia sp. LS-044. Next base: position 4,350 of record NZ_SSWO01000020.1, on the reverse strand, counting down.
CGACGCGCCCGCCGTGCGCGCCGCGCAGGCTTGGTGGCGGCCGCTCGTTGCATGGCGCGACGGCCGGCGTCACGCGCCGGCATCGTTGCCGACGTAGCCTCCCGGCGCTGGCGGACCGGCTTTCGTCCAGGATTGCTCGCGACGGTCGCGAATTCTAGACTCGATCCTGTCTCCCCCAAGGCTCGTCCCGCCATGACACCCGAACTCGCGTTGACGCATCTGTGGCGGCTCGCACACGGCGACCCCGACGCGCCGGCACGCGCGACCGTGACGGGGCAGGACCCGACGCTGCCGTCGACCTTCCGGGTCGGCACGCTGGCCGCGGCGACGATCGCGGCAGCCGGGCTCGCGGCGGCCGAATGCCATCGGCTTCGCACGGGCGTTGCGCAAACCGTCGACGTATCGGTGCGCGACGCGCTCGTCGCGTTCCGCAGCGAACGCTATCTGCGCGTGGACGACGGCCCGCCGCCGGAGTTGCGTCATCCGGTGACGGGCTTCTACGAGACGCGCGACGGGCGCTGGATCCAGTTGCACGCAAACTTTCCGCATCACCTGCAGGGGATGCTCGGCGTGCTCGGCTGCGGCGCGCAGCGGGACGACGTCGCCGCTGCGATCCGCACGCGGGACGGCGCAGCACTCGACACCGCGCTGGCCGAGGCCGGGCTGTGTGCCGCATTGATCAGAATGCCTGACGAGTGGGCGGCGCACGAGCAGGCGCGTGCGATCGCCTCGCTGCCGCTGTTCGAGATCGAGCGGATCGGCGATGCCCCCGTCGAGCCGATCGGCGGGGGCGACGCCGGCCAGCCGCTTGCCGGTGTGCGCGTGCTCGATCTCACGCGGATCATCGCGGGGCCGGTCGCGGGCCGCGCGCTGGCGTCGCACGGCGCGCAGACACTGCTCGTCAACGGCCCGCACCTGCCGAACATCGCGCCGCTCGTGATCGACAACGGGCGTGGCAAGCGTTCGACGTGGATCGACCTGCGCGACGACGCGGGCGTCGATACGCTGCACGCGCTCGCACGCGATGCGGATGTGTTCCTGCAGTCGTACCGGCCCGGCGCGCTCGCGGCGCGCGGCTTCGGACCGCTCGCGCTGGCGGCGCGGCGGCCCGGCATCGTGTGCGTGTCGATATCGGCGTACGGGCAGGCGGGGCCGTGGGCGCAGCGGCGCGGCTTCGACAGTCTCGTGCAGTCGGCGAGCGGGATCGCGTGGCAGGAACAGCAGGCCGCGCACGCGAACGCGCCGCGCCACCTGCCGTGCCAGGCGCTCGATCATGCAACGGGTTATCTCGCGGCGTTCGGCGCGATGATCGCGCTCGCGCGCAGGGCACGCGAAGGGGGAAGCTGGCACGTGCGACTGTCGCTCGCGCAGACGGGCCGCTGGCTGCAGTCGTTCGGTATCGTGCCGGACGGCCTGCAGGCACCCGATTTCGCGCGCGCCGACGTACGCGACCGGATCGAGCGCATCGCGTCGCCGTTCGGCATGCTCGACGCGGTGCGGCCCGCCGAGCGGTTATCGGTGACACCGCCGTCGCTTGCGCGCCCGTCCGTGCCGCCCGGCACCGACGATGCGCGCTGGCTGTAAGCGCCGGCGGCGCGGCCGGCGTTACTTGCGCAGTTCGACGACGAAGTCGTAGTAGTCGTTGCGGCAGTAGGTATCGGTCAGTTCGATCGCGCGCTGGTCCGACGTATAGCCGATTCGTGTGATCAGCAGCAGCGCGTCGTGTGGTGCGATGCCCATCTGCTCGGCGATCTCGTCGGTCGCGTTGACCGCGCGGAAATGCTGCAGCGCGCGCACGATCGGCGTGCCGCGCGCTTCGAGATAGCTGTACAGCGAATCGCCGATTGCCTGCGGATCGGGGATCAGCGTCGCGGGAAACGTCGAATTCTCGACGGCCATCACGATGCCGTCGGCGAGGCGCAGGCGTTTCAGGCGCGTGACCGATGCGGCCGGCGACAGCCCGAGCTGGATCACTTCGTCGCGGTTCGCCGGCTGGATCTCGCGTGCGAGCCATTGCGAGCTCGGCTTGAAGCCGCGCCGTTCGAGCATTTCGCTGAAGCTCGACAGCCGCGACAGCGGATCCTCGTAGCGCGGCTGGATGAAGTTGCCGGCGCCCTGCGTGCGGCGAATCAGGCCTTGCTCGACGAGCAGCGCGATCGCCTTGCGCGCGGTGATGCGCGATACGCCCAGTGCATCGGACAGCACGCGCTCGGAGGGCAATGCCTCACCGGCTGTCCAGCGGTTGTCGTGGATCGCGTCGCCGAGCTTGCGGGCGAGCTGCAGGTAGAGCGGCGTGTCGTTGTCGGGGTCGGGGCGCAGGTCCTGCCAGCGGTCGTCCGTGGATGCCTTCATGGAGTGGGTATCGATCAGGTTGCGGCCATTCTAAGTCATCGCGTGGCGCCGTTATAGCCGGTTTTTGCCGTGCAATAGGTGAATTGCGCGCCGATTGACTACACTGATGCGTCGTATTCCATGCCTGGGTCGCGGTGCGCGGCCACGAATCCGCAACGAGGAACGCATGACAGACACGATCGCCACGGTCGTCCTGCCGGACGGCGAGACGATTCCGAAGCTTGGCCTGGGCACGTGGGAAATGGGCGAGCGGCCCGCCCGGCGCGCCGACGAGATCGCCGCGCTGCGCGAAGGCGTCGCGCTCGGAATGACGCTGGTCGACACGGCCGAGATGTACGGCGACGGCGCGACCGAGGAACTGGTCGGCGAGGCGCTTGCGGGCCTGCGCGACGACGTGTTCCTCGTCAGCAAGGTCTATCCGCACCATGCGAGCCGGCGCGGCGTCGTTGCCGCGTGCGATGCGAGCCTCAAGCGCCTGCGTACCGATCGCCTCGACCTGTATCTGCTGCACTGGCGCGGCTCGGTGCCGCTCGATGAAACGGTCGAAGGCTTCGAAGCGCTGCAGCGCGCGGGCAAGATCCGTCACTGGGGTGTCAGCAACTTCGATACGGCCGACATGGCCGAGCTCGTCGATGAAGCCGGCGGCGGCGCGTGCGCGACCAACCAGATCCTCTACAACATCGCGCGGCGCGGCCCGGAATTCGACCTGCTGCCATGGCTTGCCGGGCACGGGATGCCGGCGATGGCCTACAGCCCGGTCGATCACGGACGGCTGCCGAAGCGCTCGCCGCTCGACGAGATCGCACGGCAGCGCGGGGTGTCGGTGATGCGCGTCGCGCTTGCGTGGGTGCTCGCGCAGCCGGGGGTTTTCGCGATCCCGAAGGCGTCGCGCATCGAGCACGTGCGCGACAACCGGGCCGCGCTCGATTTCATGTTCAGCGACGACGAGCGCGCGCAGCTTGACGCGTACTTCCGTCCGCCACGCAGCAAGCGCGCGCTCGAGATGCTCTGACGACGCCCGGCCGGGCAACGCTGCAGGTCAGTGGTTGCCTCCGGAGGATCCGCCGTTGCCGTGACCGCCGCCATTGCCGTTTCCGCTGCCATGGCCATTGCCGACACCGTTGGCCCCGCCATTGCCAGCGCCGCCGCTGCCGTTTCCATTGCCGTTGCCACCGCCATTGCCGTGGCCACCGTTGCCACCGTCGCCATGGCCACCGCCATCGCCGCTGCCATGGCCACCGCCGTTACCGTGACCACCGCCATCGCCACCGCCGTTACCGTGACCACCGCCATCGCCACCGCCGTTACCGTGACCACCGCCATCGCCGCTGCCGTGGCCGCCGCCGCTGCCGTGACCGCCGCCATCGCCGTTGCCATGGCCACCGCCGTTGCCGTGACCGCCGCCATCGCCGTTGCCGTGGCCACCGCCGTTACCGTGACCGCCGCCATCGCCGTGACCACCACCATCGCCGTTGCCGTGACCGCCGCCATCGCCGTTGCCATGGCCGCCACCGTTGCCGTGACCACCACCATCGCCGTTGCCGTGGCCACTGCCGTTACCGTGACCGCCGCCATCGCCATTGCCGTGACCACCACCATCGCCGTTGCCATGGCCACCGCCGTTACCGTGACCGCCGCCGTCACCGCTGCCATGGCCACCGCCGTTGCCGTGGCCGCCCCCATCGCCGTGACCACCGCCGTTGCCATTGCCGTGACCACCGCCATCGCCATGGCCGCCACCATTGCCGTGACCGCCGCCGCCGGAAGAACCGCCGCCGGAAGAACCGCCGCCGGAAGAACCCCCACCGGAAGACCCACCACCGGAAGACCCACCGCCGGAAGAACCGCCGCCGGAAGAACCCCCACCGGAAGACCCACCACCGGAAGACCCACCGCCGGAAGAACCCCCACCGGAAGAACCACCACCGGAAGAACCCCCACCGGAAGAACCCCCACCGGAAGAACCCCCACCGGAAGAACCACCACCGGAAGAACCCC
>NZ_SSWO01000019.1:0-142940 GCF_004803625.1 Burkholderia sp. LS-044 | reverse complement strand
GTGCGGGCCGCCTTCGACTGGAAATCAGCGATGAACCAGTTTGCTATCCTGTTTGGCGAGCGATTCACGCAGGCGCGCGGATAAGGCGCTGTTCAACCGCCTCGCCCACAAAAATGCGGACAGGTTCCTACCGCGCGATTTAGAAGAGGGCCAGCTGATCGACGACCTCAAAGATACCGGCTCTCGACTGCTCGACAGCTTCGTCGAAGAGATCGCAGAGGGTATCGGCGGGACGCACTGCCGCGACCGCCGGCGCTTCGACGGAGGTTGCCACGGCGACCTCACTGCCGAGCACCAGGTTATCGGCCGGTTCCTGCTTTGCGTCGGCGTCCGGAGCCACTGCGCTGCGATCCAGCGCCAATACTTCACGCAGCGCGTCCGCTTGCCTGCGCTGCCGGAGCTTTGCCCGCCAACCGCCGAGAATGTGCGCCGGGGTATACCACATCCCCCACACTTCCATGGTGAGCGCATTCCCATGCACGACCACCGCCGGGATGTGCATCATTGACAGCTGCAGGTATGTCATATGAGCGCAGCGTGCATCGATGTCGATACAGGTCGCATGCATGGTCTGCTGGTAGTTCTGGCCGATCGACAGCAATGCATCTGCCGTTGCGATCACCATCCCACCAGCACCACATGCAGGCTCTTGCATCCGCATGAACCCCTCCTGCTCTATGGTCTCGCTCCGGCTACCGATCAAGATGCCGGCCATCAACCGAGAGATGCTGTAGGGAGTGAAGAACTGACCGGCACGGTCGTTCCCGATCTCCAACATCATGTACGTCTCGCCGAGCACGTCCGTCAGGTTTCCTGGGCACGGCAACGCTCCCGGGGGAAGGTTGTCGTCGACCCCAAGCCGATGCTCGAACGAGAGTGTCAGCTCCGCGAACATCCGGGCAAACAGTTGCAGCTCTTCGGGTTTGTATTTTCCGACGATCTCCAGGTAGCGCTTTTCCCGTGGTTCAAACTGCGGCTTGTCCACGCTGTTGCTCAACGCGATAGCGGATATCTCGACGAAATCCGCAAACACCGTATTGATCTGATGGGCATAGCCAAACTGCTTGAGCAGCTTCACGAGTTCAGCCTGATGGGGATCGGCTGCGCGTGCAAACTTTCTTTCCGCGCTCTTTCGGCTCATACGACGGCCTCCAGCGTACGGACGGTTGAAACGGACATGGTGCTCTCCAGATTGATGACGGGAGAGCACGCCCGACGGGAGTGATCCCGTAGGGGTGAAGTAGATGGGCCGCGCGCGGCCGTAGGTCGATGCGTCGTAGACGCGGTGGTTGGAACGGATGGTAAAGCGTGGTGCCCGAACTGGGGGCCCGAAATGCCGTCAGGTTCGGGCACGCTTTCGCCCAGGTGGCCGAGCAGCCGAGATACCCACAATTACGCTGCACAAGCTTGTGGATAAGTCGCCGCCGCCCTTGCCTAGCGGCGCTCGCAACTCGATGCTCACTTTTTAAGCAGAAGCTGGGCCGCGCAACCGGTTGAGCGGGGTAAGGCGAAAAGCTCCAGCAAACAGGTGCGCTTTCGCAGTATTCGTAGCGTTCAGAGAGCTGCATGGTTGTAGTGGGCGCATCCGTCGTCCCCTGTCCAACCAATTGAGCACCTGCAAAATGACCAACCAACCCATGCGCGTACCTTTGGACCGCGCCCGCCATCTCGCCAGCTACATCCTGTTCGTTGGGAAGTGGGCCTTCTACATTTTCTTCGTGTGTCCGAGCGTGAGTCTTTGCGCCGCTCTCGCGCTTTACAGCAACTTCTCGTTTCAGACGATCCCACGAGAAATTTTGGAGTTCGCCGCGCAGACTGCGAACAACCCACCCGCGCAGCCCGGCTCGCTTTCGATCCAGGTATGCCAGGACAAAGTTCCCAACCATGCGCTTCCGGCTTCTCCGATCTGCCAGTCGAAAGGAATCGAGCAGCGTCCGATCGCGGCATTGGCTCGGGATCTTGGTGAACGCCTCTGGGTGTTCTATGCGATCGTCGTGACTGTTGCCGGAGTACTCGCGATCGGGCTCGGGCTCTTCGGGCACGATCGCGCCGCGCTTCGCCGGCGACTGGCTAGCTGAAACCGTAGGCTTCAATTTTCGATCGTGTTCTCTTCGACCTTATCGGCGCCGGCTTCCATCGCCACCGGACTGATCACCCAGCTCGGCCGCGGCTCGGCCTGGCCATGCCTCGCGATACTGGCAGCAGCCGGGCTGCTTTTTGCGGTCGCCAGTACCGTCCGTCTCGTCATGGCCACCATTCGGCGCTACGAGCGCGGCCGCTCCACGCGAATCATGCAGATGCGCAATCCGCACTGCCACGTGCAGCGGCTGGCCAATGGGCAGTGGCTGCTAATCGACAAAGACACCGGAACGGTGTACATCCCACCGCGGCTATCGCATCCCCCCATCAACGAATGGATATAACCAACGCATGACGGCCTCCTACAGCCATTCGCCGCTTCTGCAACTCGCGAGGCAGCTCGAGCGCGACTCCTCCGCATATACGGTTCGCGTCGCTGGTTTGATCATCACTTGCGTTGGCGTCCTGTCGCTCATTGTGCTCTCGGCACTTGGTCGGAACACCACGATTGCAGCCGCACTCATTCCAATCGGGACCGTAACCTTTTCCATCGCGTCTCGTGCCGCACACCGAGTAGCCATCTGCCGCAACACACTCACCGACCGGATGCTTGGCGCCATCGCTGACAGCGAGTTGATCCCCGGCTGGGCCAAAGTCGAAGTTGCGGCGGACTACTTGGCCCGAGGAAATGTTCCCGTCGCGACATTAGCCAAAATCGATCTCCGTATCGCCGAGCAGTTCCAGAACCAACGACTCGTGGCGGATTCGACGCCAGGAGCAGCCCGTTTGGTCGCCAGGTACGGCAGATCCGTCGAAACCTCCGGAGCTCTTGATCGGAGCGACCAATGACCACCAACAAATCGTCTGCCAAGGTCTCGTTCTCGGGAATCGCCGTCCCGCTCGATGACGTCCAGGAGAACCCCGCCGCCTTCGTCCGTCAGCTCGAGCGCGCGAAAATCAACCCGGGCTACGCACAGTGCTTATGCCGCGGCGCCGCCGCGCCACTCCGCCTCCAAATTCGTCGATACGGCAGCCTACTGCATCTCGCCGGCTGGCCAGATGAAGGCCGAATGCACGACCGCCAGTCCTGTTCGTTCCACAAGGATCCGAATGACGGGAGCAGCGAAAACGGCAAGACCCTGCCGGGCATCGTGGTCACCGCCGCGGGCTTGCGCGCGAAGCTCGACGTCGCCCTCACACAGCGCACCGTCGGTGCGCTATCAAAGGGCCCACGGCAAGCCGGCACACCCACGACCTCGCGCCGCTCGGCGCCGCTCCTCGGCTTCCTGCAGGCGCTCTGGCAAGTCGCCGGGCTCAATCGCTGGTCCGGTGTTGACCGCGCGCGGAACTGGGGCGTCTGCAATGCGCGTGTCCTCGCCGAAGTCAGCGACGCCGTGATCAACGGCGAACCCGCAGAGAAGGTCCTGCACGTCATGCGCAGGTTCCAGGAAGCGGATCGCAACGCGATCAACGCCGAGTTCGAGGCTTTCCTCGCCCTCGTTGGACAGCGCGACGGTACCAACCATCGCGGCCTGATCGTCGGCGAGATTGCGGAAATTGGCGTGACCCCTTACGGCCGCTCGATCACATTGCGACAGAGCGCAAAACGGTACTACTGCAATAGCGAGTTGATCTCGCTCACCGAGAAGCGATACAGCCACGCGATGCGCGCGCTCGGCGACCGCGATGCCCGGGTTATCGCGATTCTCGCGATCGAGCGTACGCCGAAGGGCCATCACGTTGCAGTCGATCTCGCTGCAATGCTTTGCTCGTCCACGTACATCACATGCGATTCCATCCACGAAGTCGCTATGGCAAATCGGCTCGTTGTCGAAGGTCGCGCCTTCGACAAGCCAATACGGCTAAACGAGGGCACCGACATGCTGCCGGACTTCGTCCTAACGGACACTGCGGAGCCAACCCACATCGAGGTCTATGGGATGAATGGCATGGCCGAGTACGAGTCTCGCAAGCGGGAAAAGCAGCGCCTTCGGATCGCACGTGGCATCCCGGCCGTGGAGTGGGATATCGACAGGTTTCAACTGGCAGATGTCCGTTTCCCTCCCATTGCGCGACGAACCACCAAACCTTGACATCGCCGCGCCGCCGGCATGATGAAGGCATCTTCTCAACCTGGATGCCTCCTATGCACGGCAAGTCGCTCTTCCTCCATCGTGCGGTCTCTCGCACCGATCAATGGGGTCCGCAGTTTCCCGCCCTCTCCATGGCATGCCACCAGCGCGACTCATTCTCCGGCGGCCGGCAGCTCGCCGTCGCAGTGACCGACGCTCGCGGCCTGCGGTGTGCAGTCTTCACGAGCTTCGGCGCCGTCCTTGAGTTCCGTGCGTCGTGGGACGAACTGGAACGGGCCGTCACCTGGTGGCATTACGCGCGGGCATGGCATTTCTGGTTCGTCGATGACCTGCAATCCGCGCGACGAGTATTTCCTACCGAGCCCGGTCAAATCGCCGTCGCATCCTCCGAATCAAGTGACATATCCAGCACGTCCACCAACTCACTCCTGTCCCTTATTCGCATTGCGGAACAACGAGCATCACTCAATTAACTTACGCGAGCGATAAATATCCGGAAGGAGTATTCGCGCTTTTCTCGGTTTTGCCGGCCTGCAAAAACAGCAATAATGCCGACGACGAGAAACTTACAACCTTCCGACAAATGATCGAACAGCTCTATCCATGTGAGCACTGTGGCGGCCGGCCGACCGTCGGCCGATCGCAACGACTCGTTGAATGCGACGAGAATCGTCGATTCGATTTCAGCCGCTTCGGCCGCTTCGGCGGCCCGCCGAACATTGGTGACGTACTTCCCCGCCCGCCCGAGGCTCCGCTGACCGAACCGTTAGTCTGCATCTATTGCACAGGTTGCGGCATGTCGACGCAGTGGGAAGCGATCGGCGACGACGAAGCGGCCGCGAAAGACCGATGCGCCGAAACTTGGAACCGGCGAGTGAATCGACCGAAGGCAACAGATGAAGACCTGCGAAGGCTGATCGAGAGAGAGCTCGGCGCCTGCGATACGCAGTTGGTGCTCGACATGTTGTCCCGCGTGGAAGGAGACTGGAACGAGATCGGCCCGATCTTCAAGATGTTGGCGCAACGCATTGTCGACGCGACCGTCGTCACCTTCGACACGTGGCCGATTGCACCGGTGCTCGAAGACGCGGCTCGATATCGAAAACTTGTTCAACTGGCGAAGTGGATCGAGGTCGACGGCCAGGACTATGTCCAGTTCCCAAAAATCCACTCGCCGAACGAGCATCGCGATTTCCTGTTCGAAGACAGGATCGCAATCGCGGTCGACTCGATGCCTGATCGCGACCGGTGGTAGAAAACACAGCAGCACTGTTGAATCCGGCGAGAAAGCGGGCCGGATATTGTTACTTCCTCAACAAACTATAACGACAGAGATTGAATAAAAAAAAGCCGGCTTGCGCCGGCTTAACAATGGTTCTAGCGATTTCCGAGGGCCTGTGCCAGAACCTGAGAGACAAGCCTATGTTACCGGGCCCGTCTTTCCTCCAGCAGGCGTTACACCGGCGATTTCTCGCCTCATTTTCCGACGCCCCCGCATAACGCCAGCCTCGACAAGCCGGCGCTCCCCGTTTCCCGACCCGCAAATGTGATCCGCGGCGTTTGGCGCTCGGATATCAGTCGCTTTGAATACCCCGTACGCATAGCCCAAGCGCGAAGATGATAGCGGCAGCAATCTGCGTTCGCCGGCGGCGCCCTGACTTCGCTCGACGCGGTAGGCGGGTGTTTCAGTCGCGATGCGCCTCACTTGACTTCGCCTGCCGGGCGCTACGCTAAGTCTGCTGCCGTCGACACTTTCAGATGACGCGTCGAGCACGCGAGCCCCTATCCAGCGGAGTACACCTCATGAGCGATTTGAACGAAATGAACCCCGCGTCGGTTGTTGACCGAAGCGCGGACCGGCGCGACGAAACACGCCGGCGGCCCGTACAACAGCATGCCAATCTCGAAGGGCTGCGCCAGGCGCTGCTTGCTCCCCGCACGATCGTGCGCGACGAGAACGGATGGCTTACGCATCCAGCCTTCCCGGCGTGCGATGAGGATGTTCGTGCGGATCGGTTCCTCGCCGCATTTGGCATCGAATCAGCTTTCGTCTCGATGGAAAGCGATGTCGATATCGACGCATACGAACGACATCACGAATCCGGCGACTTCAACTGCAGCTGGTGGCTCCCGACTACGCCGGCCGGCGAGGGTTGGCAGCTTCTTGAGATCTATGACACAGAGACAGGCCCTTACGCCCTGTTCGCCCGTGAGAAACAGCACGAGACGATGCGGGCACGCCCCGACGGCAACACCCGCAAGGCTGGGGCTCGACTGATCCCGATTGACGCGGCCCAGGCCCTACCGCTGACAGACGGCGACGCATCGGAGCGGGCCGGTGGTGACGTCCCGGCCGCCGTTTTAGCGGCGCTCGACCGAATGAGCACGCCGCTCCACGAGTCGGTGCTCGACGGTGCGACGGCGGCTGCGGACGCGCATTCGATGAAGGTGATTCGCGAATACGTCCTCGGTGGTCACGCTGGAGTGCCATCCGGGACGACGGCGTCCGACAGCGATCCGATTCGTGACCCGCGCGTCACCAAGATGGCGACTTTCATGTTCCGCATGATCTCCGCATTGCGCCGCACGACCGAATGGAAGGGGCTCGCCGCCGAGGCTCTCGGGTACCTCACCGAAATCGGCGTGAACAAGACGTACCGCATAGCCACTCGACCCGACAACGGGGCAGTCGCACAGCCGCAATCCGCTGACACCGATGCGGTCCGCGATTTCCGGCACGGCAACGCCTGAAGAAACCGTCGAGAAAAGAACGTAATGGGCTATATCAATCCTCTGTTGCAACTCCCCGCGGCTCGCGACCTTCTCGCCCTTCCTGCCGAGTCACGTCGTGCGGTCGCATCGGTACTTCGCGCGCTGCGTACGCAAGCAAACGCGGAGGCGGAAATCGCCTGGTCCCGTCGAAAGGGTCCGATGGCCGCCTATTGGCGTGCGGTGGCGACGTACGCCCGACACCTCGCGCACGCCATCGACAACGGGCGACCGGAGCCCGAGTCAGCCGCGACGACGTCGGCGAATCCGGTCGAACGGGTCGTTACTGTCCGGCGCGCGAATGCGCGTGACGGTTCCACTGTCGCTAGCATCCAGGCGCCCGAGCGAGGCATCGATGCCGATCAAACCTGAACCGCACAATCATTGTCCGGCCACGTGGCCCGCGACGCGCGCGCGCATCCTCGCAAGGGCAGGCAACCGGTGCGAGCAGTGCCACGTTGCGAACGGCGATGACGTCGTACGCGGCATCGACAAGGACGCCGGCACATTCCAACGCCTCGAAGGCGACGGCGAGGTATTCGCGGCCGATGACGGCCGCCTGCTCGGATACTGCAAGGCGTCGGAATACTGCGGCTGCAAGTGGACGAGGATCGTCCTCACGATTGTCCGCCTCGACCATGTGCACGAGCACGCCAGCGACGACAACCTCAAGGCGCTCTGTCAGCGCTGCGGCCTTGCCCATCGCGCTGAGCATCGGCGCACCAAAGCCGCAGCGACGCGCCGGGCACGTAATGCGATTGGCGACCTGTTCGACGTCGCCGTGATGGGAGAAAGCGAATGACTGCCGCCGATAGGAATCACCTGGTTGATGTCCCGACTGACCTGAACACTGCAAAGCGACTGCAGCAACAACCGCCGGCGAACAGGCCCGCGCCGGTCAGGGAGATTTTCGTCGTTCAGGCGTCCACGATGTACGAAGGTAGCGACCCGGTACGGGCGTTCGCAACCAGAGAATCCGCTGACGCATTCGCACAAATGTGCCGCGACCACGAAGAGGTGCGCACGCCCCCTCCTGGGATAGACGCGCCTGAACACGAATGGGACCGATGGACGGAGTCGGACCGCGCGTGGGAACAAACGCATCCGGCTGCTCCGCTCTCCCGCCGGGAGAGCTACGACGTCCTGACGCTCCTCTTCGACCCATCCTGAGCCGCACCGGATGCTGCATGTTGCGGCTACTATCGACGCCGCCAACAGCCTCCGCGTCGACTCGATAAGAACCCGCTGCGACCGTCACTGACTTGGCGACGGCGATGCAAGCAATCGATACAGCGCCTGCCTCGAAATCCCCAGTGCCGCCGCAGCGTGGCTCTTGTTGCCGGCAGCCGCCTCGAGCGCGGCCTTCGTTTCGGCAACGCTCGGTAAAGGTTTCTTCAGCTCCGACTGCCGGGCGAACGTCGAAAGGTATGCGTTCGCCTTCGACGGACGGCTGTGGCCGGCGGCCTCGACGACCCGGCGCTTCGCGTCCTCATGCGCTGCAGGATCGGGACGTGCCGGCGAGCCCTTGATCGGCGCCGGCACCTCGGCCACCTGCTCATAGAGCGCCTGCAGATACTCGTGACGCAGTCCGTGGCTCGTCACGCCGATGCCGCTTTTGGTTACGCCATGCTTGGCGAGCACGTAGTAGTACCAGTCACGCCACTGCTTCAGCGTTCGGCCGGCAGGAATCGTGGATCCCGTAACGCCGTTGATCAAGCGCGCCGCTTCCTCCAGGATCACGATCTTCCGTTCGATAGGCACCTCACGCGGCCGCCCGCCCTTCGTTCCGCGCGTCACCGCGAGCATGCGCGGATCGCGCACCGCTTCTGCCGGGCGCAGCATGAAGCTCTCTTCGACACGAAGTCCAAACGCCGCTTGCATTTTGAGCTGCACCGCGGTGTACGGACACGTCTTCGCGATCTCTTCGATCTTCGCCACCGCGTCCACCCCGTTCGCAGCCCATGACTTGTCTTCCGTAGCCACGTAGCTGCGTTCAAGGCCCGCGTCACGGCGATCAACGTAATCGCCGAGCGTGCCGACCAGATTCGCCTTGCCCAACCACTGGGCGAGCGCTCGCAGATACGTGAGCTTGTTCTCGATCGTGCCGCCCGACTGCTGATCCTTGACCCACCGGTCAACGAGATACTCTACGTGCTTGGTCTTCAGCGACCATGGCGTCTGCAGCGCGAACCCACCCTCGCGCAGTTCGACGAACGCCTTGCAGATCGCCGTCGCCCGGTATTCCTGCGTCTTGATCGACAGCGCGCGTTTGCTGATCCGAGTCGTGCTGTGAATCTCGGCGACATGCTGATCGAACAGCACCAGCAACGCGTCGCGAAACTCTGGCGACAGGCGATAGCGTCCCACAACAGCCCGAACGTTGAGGATCGCAGCCATCCATTTACTCCTTGCGGTCGATACCGCTCACACCCGGCGGAACTCACCCGCCCCTTCCTATCATCAATCGATCGTCCGGAGCGCGCCGCACGCATCCGCAGCGGCAGCCCGCCAATCGCGCTCCGCGAACTCGTCCACCACGATCCCAAGAACCGACACAGACGCCATTCGCGAATCCATCGTACGATGCGCGGCCGCTCGGTCAAGAACCGCTTTGCGCTGCGCAGCCGGCGCGCGGTCGATCCCGCTAACGCGATCGATCCGTGATCTGCCGGCGGCCATCGCTTCGCGCAAATGTTCCCCACATCAGCCGACACGAGCCGTGTCTGGATTGTTCGCGGCAGCCCCATAGACGTTCACCTTTTCCATCCGTTGCGCGCCCCTACCTGACGCGCCACGGCTACTTCTCTCGCCCTCGCTCGCGCGAATGGCTCCGCCGGTATCCGCCGGCGCGGTCTTGCTGCTTCCTGTCCTTTAGCGATTCCATCCGATCAGCCCGCTGCATGGGAAGAGCATGCAATCCGACTGTCCATCCTGCTTCCATGACCGACGTAGTCCGCGCTCCGCGCAAACCGTCGCCGACCATTTCGCGCCCGCTCTCCGGACGCGCTGCGCAGAGTGACTCCGCCCAGATCAGCTTCGTGGCTACCCTGCCAGCCTGACGCTTGCGCGTCTCGGCGCGGACGATCCTCGCGGTCGCCGGCGCCGGGCTATATGCCGGGCAATTCTTGTTGCGCATTTGGGTTACGGCTGCGCCTACCGTTCGTTCTTCCAATCAGGGAATCGCAATGCCGGTCTCCCCGGATCGCAAGACTTCCCCCGCCCCCAAGCACGTTCATGTCGGCCGCGGTGTATCGGGCTTCCTGAACGCACCCAGCTCGTTCGCTGAAAGGGCGTGAGTAGACGCAATTGAGGTTGCGTGGACTGTCCGGTGTCCGGTGTCCACATGTCCTCATTGCGTCCCATTGCGGCAAACCGCCGCCGATCGTATGGATATCGCACTGTCCAGGGGTCCTCAAGGTGGACCACTGTGTACTTGATTTGCTTCAGAAAAAGGCCGCGTCAATGTGCGGCCCGGACATTTCACTGCGTTGGAGGCCCAAAGCGGGCCGGAAGGGGGAGTGTGAGCGCTCGGCGCTCGGTTTCGATGCGTCGATGACGCGGTAGGTGATGCCCAGAATAGGCCGTTTCGTCACGCTCGACCGCGCGAAAGCTGACGGGAAGTGCGCCGCTTTCCAAAACTTGACTTTGCGTACCGCTCGATAGACTGAATCACGCAATCTCGGACTTTATCCGGGAGATTCAAGGGCTCGCCGTTGCAATCTCCCACTTTATGTCCGACTTCGGTAACGGCCCGTTCTCAATGTCCGACTTTATCTAGGACTTTGGTGCAGTCGCTGTGCCGAAGTTCGACTCCGGGTTCGACGTTGCACTTGCCTTCCATGAACCAGTGACCAAAGGAGTCGCCCTTGAAAACTGCAGTCTTTGCTATCGACGTCGGCTACGGCAATACGAAATACGCACACCGTGCCGCGAACAACGCCGTGGCCTCCGGAATGTTTCCGTCGCTCGCGCCGCTTGCGGCGAGCCGTTCGATCGCCGGCTACGGAGACAGCGTGCTGACCACCCGCAAGGTAGCCACCATCGTGATCGACCAGGTCGAGTACGAGGTCGGCCCGGATGTTTCCCTGACTGCCGCATACGGCAATACCGGACGCGCGCTGGCGGACGATTACATTCTCACGAACAACTATGCCGCGTTGCTCCTCGGCGCGATCCACTTTTCCGGCGTAACCCATGTCGAACGCCTGGTGCTCGGCCTGCCGGTTCACAACCTGAAGAAGTATGCGAGTGCGTTGATGGAGCGGTTCACCGGCACACTAGATTTCGGCGCGGGACGGGTGAAGATCGACAAGGTGATGGTGATCCCGCAGCCGCTCGGCTCGCTCGTCCTCGCCTCCAGCAACCGGAAAGGCGGGTTTGGCCGCGACGTGGAACATCTCGTCGTCGACGTCGGTTACTTCACGACCGACTGGGTGTACGCGAGCGGCTTCGCGATGGACGACAAGCGCAGCGGCGGTATGCCGGGCGGCGCATCGCAGATCTATCAGCGCATCGCCCAGCTGATCGCGCGCGACCAAGGCGACGCGGTCGAGGACATCGAGCGAATCGACAAAGCACTGCGCGAGCAAACGCCGTTTTTCTTCTATGGGAACGACATCGACCTCGCGCCCTATCTCGAGAAAGCGCAGCCGTTGATTTCGGGCGTGGTGAAGGAAATGCAAAACAACGTCGGCCGTCTGGCAAACGTTCGTTCAATCATCCTGTCCGGCGGAGGCGCGGCACTCTACGCATCCGTCATCCGGCAGGCGTTCCCGCGGGTCGTCATCGAGGTGATAGACGCACCGTGCCTCGCGAACGTTCGGGGGTTCCTGCTGGTCGGGGAATCGAGCGTCGCTCGCGAACGCCGGTAAGGAGTGGACATGAGCGACAAGATCGAGATGACCATCACGATCAACGAGCTCGTGTCGCCGCTGCTGTTCGAGCGGTTGAGCACGTGTCCGTCGGCTCGTCGCCGGGCCGCCGTCCTCAAAGCGTTGGCCGAATCAGCGCTTCGTCAGGAATCGACCGGGAAGGCGCTCGTCGTAACGCCGGCAGTGGCCACGCCGCTCGTCTCGCCCGCATCAACCCAAGCTATGCAAGCGCGCGCAACTGGCGCCGACGATAGCGACGCGTTTCAGGTACTCAGCGTTGGCGATGGGAGTCTTGACGGCGCGGGCTTCGACGACTCGCTTCACGATCAGCTCGGGGCATGGGCGTGACAGCCCGTCGGTTCGTTTTTCGCGGCTTGCTTTCTGTACAGACCTGAGAGAATTGCTGTACGAGGTAGGTGTTCAAAACGTGTGCCACGTCTTGCACCGATAAATGAGGAGAAGAAGATGCTGGAACTGATCGAGTGGATTCGCAACGGCGAACTGATTCACAAGCTCGCATCCCCCTACTTTTGGCTCGCAGTGGCAGCGGCCGCGATTGCCGCCGAATACTGCGTCGAGGCATGGCACGCCCATATGGCCAATGCCAAGGACGAGCAATGAAGGCCGTCGCCGGCACCGTATCCACGGTCATCCGTGGGTTCCGGGCCCTTCCGTTTGTCCTGCGTCGCCTCGTTCTGGTCTTGGTGTACTCGCTGATCTTCGTGGCCGGCGCCTTCATGCACAACCACGGTGCGGGCGACATCGCCAGTCTGTTTCTTCTTGTTGGGGCGATCGGCACATTTTGGGCCGGCGGAGCGTGGCGAATCTTCAGGCTCATCCTCCTTCTCGTCCTGGTTATCGTGGGCGACTAAGCAAAAAAAAAAGCGACTTCCCGAGGGAAGTCGCTTGTCTTCAGGCTTAGTGCGGACGGCTCTTCTCTTTTTCTTCGAGCCACGCCATGCAGAAATCGACCGCCGGCTGAAACGCTTCATCCCGCAGGATGAAGCGATCGTCGCCTTCGAGCAGCCGGTCGATCACGTCGAAGCGCGGACCTTCGAAAAGGTCCGCTGTCCCCTCGGACGCCACCTTGCGTGGCGCCTCGACCACTTCAAACTCATCCAGCACCAGTCGAAACGAGCCCATCATTCACCTCGTGATGTGGCCCGGCGCAATACGGCCCGGAGGGGACGTATCCCCACCGGGTAAGAAAAAAAGAGTACCGGCTACTGCCGGCGTCAATGTCACATTGCCGCGCACATTCCACTGGTACGGATCCGCGTCAGGTTCCGTTTCCGCGTTTCCTCGCGCGCCAGTTGCCTAGCGCGCACATGGTCACGCTGTTGCACCCGCCGTTGATACTGCAACTTCCACACGTCACAGAAATCCACGCCCTCGACCACTGACTTCACGATCGAAACGCGCTTGCCGTGCGCACGAATTCGATCAGCAAGAAGCTGCGCATGGTGTTCACCCGGCCTGAATCCGCGCCGGTGATCCACCTTGTCTCGATCGGCGTAGATGATCACGTGGTCGTAGTCGTTCCAGTCGATATCGGCATGCTCCAGGCCACCGCAATTCAGCAGGCAGCGGACCTCGATGCGATTCTCGTACCGCGCGACGACCGCAAAACCAGTCTCGGCGCCCTCCACCAGAGCTAGCGTGCGAGAGCGCGTCGTGTTGAGCCGCACCGACGAACCGAAACTGCCGGCCGGAGCGCTCATCTCCAGCTTCGCTCGAGGCTTCCCGTTCTTCGTGAGAAATGGAACCTTCTCGCCGTCGGCCGTGAGGTAGGTGCGATGGACACGCCGCGGCTTCCCGGCTTGCGATCGCGCGCGCTGAAGCATCACGGGAAACTTCCCCCGCTTCTTGCCGAAGGCGTCGACGTACTCCAAGCCTGGGTGGCAGCGCACGTCGCGTCCGATCCACTCGAGCCGCAGCCCGGGAATGCGCTTCGATAGGTATGTCCAGGCGGGCGAATCAACCGACACCGGATCGGCGCCGTCCCACGCGGCCTGCATTTCACGACACTTCTGCTCGTCGCTCTTTTCAGGCCGGACCGGGACCGGCTTTGCCTTGCGGACCACCGCGACCGGAATACCACCGTTGTAGTTGCCGCTTCCGAGCTCGTAGTAGATCTCTCGATAAGGTTTGCCGGTCACCTCGTGAATCAGCTGGACGCCGGTACCGCCCTTCAAGCAGCGCGCACAATGCCAACCACCGCGGGGGTCTTTCTCGGCTGGATAGAGCCGGAACGTCTCTTCCCCATCGCAAAGCGGGCACGCCCACCAACGCCCTTTTCCGTTCAAGAATCGACTGTCGATGTAATGCGGAAAAACATTGGGCCAGTCTATGGCCGCGAGATTCAGCTTCTTCAGCTCTCCCATGATTCGTCCTCCGTTCGCACAACGGCGAAAACGCGTGCATTCGCCACCGGTCGGATAGCCAGCACAGATGGATCAACAAACCTTCCTACCGCCGCGGACTCCAACGGCACGTCGAATCGACGCGTCATGGAGAGCCCAGAGCGGGACGAAAGGCAAAAACACTTCACGTTCACGGATATCTCCAGTTGGACTGCGGGTTTTTCGATGCCTGAGACAGGCGCAGAAACGCTTGCTCAACGAAGCCGCGCGCGGGCGCGTCGGCTTGGTTCAGCAACGTCAGCGGAACAGGGAAATGCGGGAGGGAAGGAAGACGGCGTGCGATGTGCCCGAAGGCACGTCGCACGCTATAGGTGAGAAAAAACGGGACCGAGAATCGGGATGGTGAGCCCTTACGGGAACCCCTTCGAATCAGACCGAATTAAATAGGGTCGGCTTCTAAAAAGGGATGTCGTCATCCATCTCATCGAAGCCACCACCACCGCCATACGACTGCGTCTGAGCCGGCGGGCGCGCCGAGGGTTGCGGACGGGCCGCAGCGTTTGCTGGCGGCTGACCGGACGGCTGTCGTGAGGCCGGGGCGCTTGTTTGACGACGCGTGCCCTGCTCGAACTCGTTGTCGCCACCGTGGCCACCGCCGTCACCGCGACCGCCGCCGTTGCGGCCGCCGAGCATCTGCATCTGGTCCGCAACGATCTCGGTCGAGTAACGATCCTGCCCGTCCTGGCCCTGCCATTTGCGGGTGCGGATGCGGCCTTCGACGTAGATCGAGCTGCCCTTTTTCAGGTACTCGCTCACGATCTCGGCCAATCGGCCGAAGAACGAGACGCGATGCCACTCGGTCATTTCCTTGTAGTCACCGCTCGCCTTGTCCTTATAGCGATCGGTCGTCGCCACGCGAACGTTCGCGACTGCGTCGCCACTGGGCAGGTACCGCACTTCCGGATCGGCGCCAAGATTGCCGACGATGATCACTTTGTTTACAGATGCCATCTAGAACTCCTTCACTTGGTAATCGACCACAGCCACTTGTCCCACATGACTTGCTGACCGTTTTTCATAATGGGTGAGCCGTCTTCCTTGCGGAACGCCGGCACCTTGATCTTTCGGAGGCGCTTCACAGTGACGATTTCACCGACGCGGCAACCGCACTCGCTGATCGCGTCTTTCAGGCCTTCGCCCTGCAGAGTCTGTTCACCCTGTCTCGTCTCGAGGCGAAGGGCAAAAGACCGATAGCTTCGAGATTTGCCAGGTCGACGGTCGGGGAAAGTTTCTTCGCCCCAGCCGGTGATCCGTCCTTCCACCGCACCGGAGCGGTTCGATTCGGCGTCGACACCTCGACGCGGAGAACGGAACCCAACAGATTCACGCGCGGACGTTTGGCGATCGACTTCGCGTTCCACATCCGCCGGCGTTTCCGCCACTTCCGACGAGCGTCCCGACCAAGGTTCTGTATCCGCGGTTGGCGATGCAACGCCCATCGCGCCAGTGGCCGGTACGCTTGCCCGGCGAATCGCTGTCGCGATCGCGTCCTTCAGCGGGACCGAGTGCTGATGCAACATCGCCCAGTGCGGCGCGAGCGCGGGCAGGATCTTCGTGCCAAACAACGTGTCGCCAGGTGCGTCATCGAAATGCGGTACGAACTCGACGACACAGTCGCCTTCGTCGACGAACAGATGGACGATTCCGGCGATTGTTACGAGCGTCTCGTTGTCCGCGCCAGTGCCGACAGCTTTTGCGCTGCCGCACGACGACGAGGGCGGCTCAACCGTCGACGCCGATGCCCGAGGACTGCCCGGGAAGGCTTGAGCGAACACGCGCGTGAAGAACATGACTACGCCCATTGCGCCTCCAGCGACAATTGACCGCTGCACCAGCGGTTGAGTCGATTGAAGTCGTAATTGAGCAGCGGTACGTCGCGGATCGCGTCTTGCATCGCGCGCGGCCGTACACGACCGAGTGCGCAGACGACCGAGTACGGAATCGCTCCAGTCCAGAGCTCCATGATCCAGCCGAGCGTCGCGTAGTAATCGACCTTGTCTACCGGCCGATTGCACAGCCGTTGATGGAGCATTTCTGCGCAGTCGATCAACGCCTCCGGGACGTTGTCGCTATGCCGGCTGTCGAGGGCGAAAAAGACTACGGCCTCGGCGAGCTTCTCCCGAACGTGCGGCTCCCAGAGGTCGGGGTCCGGCAATGGATCGGGTTTAGGCGGGGTGATGAGAATCGGCGAATCGCCGCCGAACATGTCGAGCTGCCAACCAGCTACTTGCGGTTTCATAAGCGTGCTCCGGATATCAACCGGGCACCTCATTCCCCTTACCGGGAACGTGGTTCCCGGTGGGAGATGGGGGCGACCGTGCGAATTTCCTCGCACGGTCGGACTGGGGCAACTTACTTCGTGCCCGTCTGCAGAGATTCGGCGGCCGGTTTGGACACCGCCTTCATGGGGATGACAACGGCCGACTTCGCGTACTGACGCTGCGGAGTGATCGGGGTCTGCACATCGGAATGCGCGGGTGCTGCGTGCGCGTGGTTCGTATGCCGAGGACTTTCGTCACGATCGTGGCGGTCAGCTGCATCGCGGTCCGACTCACGACGCGCAGTCTTCGCACGGCTCTTGAAGTAGGCGAATCCTGCGATCGCCAGAAAGACGAACACGAGAATCGAGTGCGCCGCGAGGTAGACCGCGAAACACAAAGCGAGGAACTTGCCGGGCGATTTGAACGCGCCACTGATCAGGGATTGCAACATCTTTCTCTCCAGAGAAAATTGAACAAGGGGATGTCCGGACAAGGCCCGGTGGTTTCGATGCTCGGAACGAGCATGGAAATCGACGCGAAGCGCTTTCGTCCGCGACCGCGAGGGTCAGCGCACGAAATCGCTCAAGGCCGATTACAGGGAAGGCGCGGGCGAGCCGCGAAATGGCAGAGCCTTTCGGCTCAGAGAGGTCGATGCGTCGAAAACGCGTGATAGAGCTAGGGTAAGCCGCTGCGGTACGAGGACCAGATCGAATGCTCGCCAAACGCGTACAGCTTTGACCACGCCGCCTCGACGCAACTGGTTGAGGGGCTAAACCGAGAATGCTCCAGAAAAACGTATAGCTTTCTCCGGAACTTGACTTCGAAAATGCCGAGGCAAACTGGACGCGTCACTTCCACAAACGAGGCGCATCCCAATGTTCTGGACTCTCATCCTTGTCGCTGGTGCCTGGGCACTGGCCAAGCACTACACGAAGGCTCACCCCCGTCGCCAATCGACGCTCCCGATTACGCGCAGCCAGGCGTCGGGCGATGCTGGAGAGGCACGCGTGCTTGCCGAGCTGCGTCGCGTACTTTCCCAGCTCTGCGGCAACAACTTCTACGTCCACCCCACCGCCCTGCTGTTGCTGCACGCGCCGGGCACCGAGTTCCCGACTGCCGAAATCGACCATCTCGTCGTCACGCCGTTTGGCATCTTCGTGATCGAGACCAAGAACTGGGCCGCTGCTATCGCGCCTGGCAGCAGCGCCGATACCGTCGTGTGCCACCTGCCGAGCGGCAAGCGGGAGGAACGCCGATCGCCGATCAGTCAGAACCGGGCCAAGGTTGCCTTCCTGCGCGGCACACTTCCAGCTATTTGGAACGTTCAGGGCCTCGGTGTCTTCGCAAACGATAACTGCACGCTCTCGCCCGACCTTTCGCTCGCCCTCGTCACCCTTCGCGACCTGGGCTACTGGTTGCGTACTCAACGAGATCGCCACACTAACTCCACAAACCCCGACATCAACGTCCCGGCAGCGTGGGGGGTCGTCAATCGACTGAGCGTGGACGATCCGACCGGATCGGCGCTATCGACTCATCGCCATAAAGTTGCCGGAAATTCATCCGTAAACATATGACCACCGGTTTACATTTTCTAACATTCTGTAACTTTTAGTTTCAGATTGCCGACGCGCGCCATTTCCGCGAAAGACGCATCGTTTCGTGCAGCTTTCGCCCAGTGGCACTGAAAAGCGCCGCGTAAGCTGGTGCAGACCGCCAGGTCTCATTTTCGTCGGACGGGCGTCCCCCGATCCGGCAATTCGCCGAACCCGTGCCAGGGAAGGCCCATCCTCTACTGGAGAGCGCTTTGTCCAAAAAGCCGTCGAAGAAACTCGAAGACGACGAGAACTTCAACCCTACCGTTCCCGACAATGCGACGTCGGCGGACGCCGATCTCGAACTGAAAGCCACGTTCGCGCATGTGCCGGACCAGCTGGAACTCACCACCGCCGCCCGCGAGACGTTCACCGGTCTGCCGGACAGTCTGATTAGAACAATCATTCAGGAAAGTGAGGAAGTCGCCCACTCGACGCGCAAGATCCTGCAGGAGCACATGCGGATCGGCGGCAATTTTGCTCACATCCACGCATCCGTCATCGGCCATTTCGTCAGCACCCAAGGCGACAACCAGAAGGTCAGGAACCGGGCCGCCGAGCTGGTTTACTCGTTCCTCACCAAGGTTTTCCAGAAGTCGAAGTCGTCGGTCAGCCTGTACATCCGGGTCTACAACAAGTTTTCGAGCAACATCGGCGCGGTCGAAATGTTGACGTACAGCGATATGTCGCTGCTGGTGCACAACCACATCGGCGACGACATCATCGAGAAGGTAATCGAAGCGAAGCGTGATGACCCGACGCTCACGAAGAGCGAAGTCAAAAGGCTCATCGCGACGCTGGAAGACCAGATCGCCGGAAAGGACAACAGCATTGAAGAGGCAACTTCGCAGTTGCATGCCTCCCTTGGCCGACTGGACGACGCTCAGAAAGAGATCGATCGCCTGTCGTCCGAACTCACCAACGTGCGGCAGGAGCAAGCCCGGGAGAAAGAAAAAGCGCAGGAGACTCAGGTTTCGCTCGCCTCGACCGGCAAGCAGGTCAGCACACTGCAGCACACGATCGCGACCAAAGAACGTGAAGTCGAGCAGCTCACTGCCGAAATCGTCAAGCTCAAAGCAAACCCGGTGAAGACAGAGGTCCCGGTGCCAACGCTGCCGGAAGCCTACACGACCCTGCAAGATGCGATGAACGCCAAGCTGGCCGAGTTCGAGGCCGCGAGCGCGAAGCTGGAGCAGGCGCAAGCGCAACTTTCCGAGCTCGAGGCGCGTGCCCAAGAGCACCGCGCGTCGATCGAAGCGAGCGAGGTGCTCGAAAAGAGGATCCGTGGGCTGATCGATACCTTCAGTTCCTTCGTTCAGGACTATCACAGCGCGCAGCTGCTCGCGACCGCAGACGGAAATCCGACCCGCTTCAAACCGCTGTTCCAGGCCTTCAGTGACCTGATCGGCAAATTCCACGGTGAGGTCACGGCGGCGGCACGCGTCTGATTTTGCCCGGGCCACGCTTTATTGTTGGGCAGTAGAAGAGAGACTCAAAAAATGGACAAGAATAATTCGCGCGAGACCTACCGTTCGATCGAGCGACTGTACGTACCCAGCTGGTTGGCCGAACGCATCCAGGTGACAAACTTCGACCTCGTCGATCAGATGAAGTGGCTGCTCGAAATGAATGGCGATTTCAACGGCATCCTCGCCGTCGAGCGCAAAGAAATCGATCACGTCAAACACAATGAGAGCTCGCTGCGCAATCTCCTGCGTACGCCGTTCTTGATGGTCGCCCCGACCCTCGAGTCGGTAGAGGACTGGCGCTGCTTCGTCGACGACACCCCCACGACCGTCGCGGTCGACCAGCTGATTCGCAAGCTTCCGCCGCTGGACGCGCTCGCGAAGTTCTCGGTCGAACAGCACAACCGGGTCTTCCTTGATCTGGTCACGAGCGTCATTCACCTCAGCGTACTGGCCGCTCCGCTTCTCGGCGTCAAGACCGAAGTGGTCGCCTACCTCGCGTCCGTGCCGACATACAAGCTGCGGATTGCGCTCGGTCGAATGAACGGACTGCCGCTGTTTCGCTGGCGCTTCAACACGCCGACCTTCTGGTATCAGTTCACCGCCAGCGATCTGACCGACGAGATGGTGGCACACCAGATCATGGCGACCTCGCCGATCAGGATGAACAGCGCGCCCGGCAAGGCCGGCTGGAGCGAACTGCGCTTGCCCCGCGAGAAGAACGAGACGTACGCTCATGCGCTGATGGCGTATGGTTGCCGCGCGTCGACAGCCGCCAGCCTGTTTCGCCTGAATCAAAACGCGATGCGCCAACGGTATGTCGAGATGCACGGCACCAGCTCACCATGCGGCAACACGCCGAACTCACTCAACTGGTTTGTCGAGACACCGACCAATCGCCTGCACGGAACGATCTTCACGTGGCTGTACCGCGCGGCGCTCGCTTCAGGTGCCAACGCACCGCAAGCGCTGATCGCAACCAACGACGTCTACCAGCAGATCTTCGGTGGCCAACACGCAATCTCCGTCGACCGCGGCTGCAACCTGACGCGGGCGATGGCGGCCGACAACCGGCTCACGATCGCACCGTGCCGAACCTGCCGCACGGAATACATCGTCAGCAACAACGATACCAAGATCGAAATGCACCATAGCTTCGACTGCCCGGCCTGCACGGGACAGCTAGGCGCGAAGCGGCGTAGCACCAAAGCGAGGACGCGCAATGGCTAATAACGACGATTGCGCGGCTCTTCACGCCCTCCCCGACCTGCCGGCGAGCCTGATCGTAATCAACGGCGATCGCCGACCGCAGTTTGCGTGGTACGACGTCGAAACCGAACAGTACTACTCCGAGGCGGACGGCCGAGTCATCGTCGACGTCCGAGCCGCGCTGCCGTGGGCAGCGGTCTACGTTCATTAACGGACACATGGACGACCTCGCCTATCTCGTCGCCGAAAGTAACGCTGCCTGGCTCGAAGGCCGCGGGGACGGCCGATTCCAGCGATACGAACGGTTCTATCAAGTGCAGCGCGAGACGAGGGCCGAGTCGTTCGAGCTCGAGCAGATCAATGAGGCCTATCCCGATTGGGTTGGAAGTCAGCCGCCGCCGGTGCTTGGAATGCTGGCCAGGCCGTGGTTCGGTAAGGTGCTGGTCGCCCTCACCTGCATGTACGTCGGTGCGGCAGCAGTCCCCGCTGTGTCAACGGCAATTCCGTACAAATCGACCGCATTGCTGGGCGTGGCCTTCATCGGACTGCGGATATTCCACTGGAAGCGGCGCAAGCCCAGATGACCGACCACCATTGATTCCCGCCAGATGGCGGGATTTTTTTGCCGATTCACCATTAAGTCTGACGAAATCTAACCGTAATTTAGAATTGGCGTTTTTTGGCCCGCCCAAGCCATTTCAAAAACTGGGCCGTCGGCCGCGCGAACTTGACTTCGCCGCCGCATCGGTAGGATGGATTTAAGGGTTCGCGGTGGGCGGGCCCGACAACAATACGAGGACCAACACAATGAAGAAGATCACGACCATCGGCCTGTCCGCCCTCACAGTGGCGGCGTTGCTCACTCTTGCCGCCTGTGGTGGCGGTGGTGACAGCGGATCGAGCCAGCCGGCTGGGAACAACGATTCCGGCTCCGGAAATAATGGAAACAACGGTAATGGTGGCGCGCAAACGACGCCACCTGGCACCGTATCGACGCCGCAATACGACGCTGGCAGCGTACAGCTTGCGGTGCTCAATCAGTTGAATCAATATCGCTCGCAATGCGGCTTCCCGACGCTGCAACAAAACACTTTACTCGATCGTGCGTCGCAAGCCCATTCGCAATACATGGACGTCAACGCGGTCGTTTCGGACGACGAGGACGCAACAAAGAGTGGATTCACCGGAGCCACATACGCAGATCGCGCCAGTCGCGTGGGCTTCGCCGCGGCAAACTCGACCGGAGGCGTAAGCATCGGGTACTACACCAATTCAAGCCTCACGACCGACCAATATGCTCAACATCTCATCTCAGGCTGGTTGGCTGGCGTCTATCACGTCGACGTCGCGTCGTTGCCGGTAAACGTTGCGGGCATCGGCGTTACGTCGACCCCTTACAACAGTTTTCCGAATATTCACGCAGCGCTTTCGCTCGCGAACTTCGTTCCTCTGACGGGCGCCGCGCCCCTAACTTTCCCTTGCGAAGGGGTTTCGGGCATTCCGTCGAAGGGTGTTTCGGAAATCCCGACACCTCCGAATACGTCGGGCGCATGGGGCACGCCAGTTTCGATCATCGGGAGCGTCAGCGATAAGGTCCTCCTGAAGTCTGGCACGATGACCGACGCGTCGGGCGGCGTCATCAACCTGCAACTGCTCGACTCATCGAACGATCCGAATAAGGTGCTGAAAAGCTACATGGCAGTCGCATATTCAGCCAGCGCCCTTACGCCGAACATGTCATATTCGGTAGCACTCACTGGCACGATCAACGGAACAGCGTTCTCGCGAACGTTCACCTTCAAGACCGGTCAATAGCATCAATTCTGAAGATGCCGGCTCTGCGAGCCGGCATCTTCGACACTAGTAGCGTCAGAGTCAATTGAGACCCAAGCAATAGTCGCTGCACCAACGTCCTTGCGATTTCCGAAGACGCTGCGGACTTTCCTGTCCGCTGTATGTGGTCGCCCCCAATAGCTTGACAGGTCCGTTCACGTTGCCATCGACATCAACTGGGCAGATGTATTCGTATCCGAATACGAACGTCGTGCCTTGCCCAAGTGTCCCTATCCATGCAAATATCCCGCGAACGAGGTATTGCCCATTTTGCAGGTACATGATCAGACCATTCTGATCGGCGATGTACTCTTGCCCCGGGTCGAGCGTCGTATAGGTAAACACACCATCTTCATCGGTCCGCTTCGTCCATTTCGCACCAGATGTGTTGAGGAACGAGTCACTAAGGGCGAAGCTAAAAACCCTTCGTTTTTCAGCAATGATTCTCGGCCGGCAGTTTGCGAAGGCTGAAATCGGATTCGGGTTGTTGGCTGCGGGGGTCATACACGCAAGCCCCACCCAACTACTCCCGCTCCAACTGGGCGCGCTCGTTTCGTTTTGGCCTGGCGGGCAATTTGGCCGCGCTTGATAGCTACACTGCGGCGCCGACCATTGAGACCCCTGCCACACCGAGACGGCAACGGTGGTCCACCCCGCACCGGTTTGACACTGCGGCTGCGGGACCGCCCCGTTGCGCAACGGCACGGCACACGTCGAATCCTGGTAACCGGGCGTGCACGGGATCGGCGCGCACGCCTGGCGCATACCGATATACGCACCGGTCCTGTCGTAGAACGGATACGACCGAGGACTGAACCCTGGCTGGCACGAACCGTCTGCAAATGCGCTGCTCGCCCCAATTGACAGCAGCACGGCCAAGCACCATTTCTTCCAACTTTTCACTTGCCTCTCCCTCAGTACGAGCAATACGTTTCAACGACAGCCATGCCGCCGATCCCGTTGCCATTCCCGTCTGTAATAAACACCGTCCATGGGCCACTGCCCGAGGCTGAAACATTCACGGTCGCCGTCGGATTCACATAGAAGCTCACCGGGCTGAAAACGATTTGCGGTATCCCTCCTGTTGAACAATTCGGAGTCGGGACCCCCCAGCCGTTCTGCACCATGAAATACCCATGTCGAAGCGCGGGCCCTCCGATCGGCAACCAGGCGTGGTCCTGACAAGACAACACCTGTCCGCGGCCATCGCTGTTTTGTGCCATCGCGCCATTTGTCGGACACCACGCGCGCGGCGTTGCAACGGCGCCCGGTGTGATCGTCTGCGTCACCTGCAGCTGGCCATTCACGGTGCTATCGCCCGTTGAAATCGGCGCTGGCGCCGTCCCGTCCGCGTTCTGCACGGCAAGCGTCCCGGGGCTTCGCACCGCGTTGCTGATCGCAACGTTCGACGCAGCAAGTGTCGGCGCTGCGATCATCCCGGTTGCGTCGATGTTGCCCACGTTGTGCAAATCGACCCCGTTGACGTCCTGGCTCCCCGTCCACTTCAACGAGCCATCGCGCCGGATAAACACCGAGTTCCCGTCCGAAGAAGGACCGTTTGTGGCCATCACGATGCCAGCCGGCGCTCCTGGCACCGGATTGGTGGCAGTCCACGCCCCGTTGAGGCCACGCACCACGGCCGAGTTTTGGGACGTCGAGAAGCCGAAGCCATTCCCCGCTGCCTGAGCGACGATGCCGGCGCCCGCAGCATCCGGTTGACCGAGTCTGGTCACGGGCTTCGACGAATAGAAAACGTAGCTCACCTGGCACGATGTCGTGCCAGTCCCACAATCGTCCGGGCCGACGCTCATCTGGATCATGTAGCTGCCCCCCCAGAACGGCCCGGCCGCATAGTTCGCCTTCAGATACGAACCGGCGCGCAGCTCGGCGAACGTCGGAGGCGTGACGGGCGTGGTCTTGCCCCCGACCATCTGTCCCACCAACGTGCCGTACTTGTCCGTCACCCACTTCGACAAAGCGGCGTTGATCACCGCCTGGTTCGCCCCTTCGACGCTCAGCACGTCATGCCGACGCTTCTCGACGTCGCGCTGGATTCCTTGCAGCGTCATCAGCGCAGCGGCAACCAGCACGATCACGACTTCAATGATGCTGAGCATCGCAGGTCCTCAATTGTCTTTCGTCGCGTATAAGACGATGCTCGCGGTGGCACCAGCGGATGCGCATGCCGTGGCCGCAGAGCTCGAGTTGTATGTGATCCCCGGCCCGGAAATCGTCGTGTTGTTCACCTTGATCTGCGTATAGGCCGACGCAATCGAATCTGTCGACAGCGCGCAGACCGTTGCCGGTACCGGGTACGTCAGTGCGACCGCATCATTCGACGCCGTTACCGTCGCGGCAGCGGCGGTGACAGCACCACCGAAAATCCCGGTCAGCGCACCAGACGTCTTGTTCAACCGACGGCCGGCCGAATCGAACGCGCGGTTCTGCGTGAGCGACAGCATCGTCACGTTCGAAAAATCAGTCTCGCCGGCCGTTGCGTCTTGAATCCCGCTTCGAAAAATTTGCGCCTCGCTCTTGAACTGCATCGCGTGAATTCGATCCATCACGAATCCACGCCCCATGTATACGGCCAGCGCGATCAGTGCGGCAGCGGCCATCACGCCGGCCGCTTCGACCAGCGAAAGCTCACCCTTTTGCCAGCGGCGGCCCTTGCCAATGTACGGACGCTTCACCAGCTGCTTGTTGGACGTTTTCAATTGTTGGCTCCTAGAATCTCTAGTTGATGGTGGTAGGGCCCCCGCCAAACGCGACGGCCCCCGTTGCAAGGTACGAACCCAGGCCAAAGACAAGGAACACCAGCACCGCTACGGCAAGCAGCACGTAGTGGGTGATCTTCGCGTTCCGTCGGACCGCGTCGACAACGCGATCCAGCGAGCTATGCCCAAGGCTCTTCACCGACTCGACGAACTGATCTCGCCCGGCCGCGTCTGTCAGGATGTCGATCGTCATCTCCGAAAAAATGCCGGTATCCATCGCCTGCATCGGCTTGTCCGGATTAGCAGTCAGCCGCGTGCTCATTTGCCGGAGGTGCCAGCGCATCCACGGATCGGCCGATCTGATGAGCTTGTCCAGCGCGGCGCGCAGCGTTAAGCCCGAGTCGAACAGACCGGCGAGGGAGACAATCAACAACGCCGCGCGCAGATCGCGCCGATTGCGCCACATCAGCGGCATTGCGTCGACCTTGTTTCTGAACTTCCCCGTCCAACGCTTCAGCGTTTGGAAGTAGCCGAGAATCAATCCCGCGACGACGGAACTCGTCAGCCACCAGTAGTCGGCGCAGAAGGTATCGAAGGCGTAGATGAACTGCCCGAACGAGGACCAGTTTTCGAGCGGCTGCACGTCCAGCGTCGCCGGCAGAATTTCAGATCCGAAGAGCACGCAAAACGCATAGAGGTAGACCAATAGGAACGCCGGGTACGCCATCTGCATCGACGTCGTTGTCGACAAGACACCCTTTGCGTGTGCCGCCATCTCGGCAAGCTCCAGACCGCGGATCGCTGCATCGTCGCGAGGCGATTCGCTCGCCAGCTCAAGCAGTACAAATTCATCGTTCGGGATGAACGGCTTCATCGCCATCGCGAAATCGTCGCCGGCACGCATGCGTTGAGCGATCTTCTGGAACGCCAACCACGACAAGTTTTTCCGCCTTCGATGACGCTCCTCGAGCGTGTCCAATCGCTCAAGCAGCGTCTCGCTGTTGCGCAGGCCCTTCTTCGCAACATCGAGGCGCGTCTCGCGATAGAACATTTCCCGCATCGCCTTGAACCGCCAGGTTGAAATGCGCAGGCGCTCCTTCGGCGGAAGCATCCTGAAGAGGGTGTAGACGAGCCACTTGATCACGATGGAATCACCCCATCAGCGTCAGGCGCCACTCGGTACGCATCGAATGCGCACATCGATTCCTCGATGAATCGAGGATCGATAAGCCCGTACGAAGCCTTGTACAGAGCGTGCTCATAGACAGTCTTCCCCGTCATGTCCGCATCCGCAAAACCGGTCTTTCGACTGGTGCGCCACACCTGCTCGGCACCTCGCCAATCTCGCGCGGAGACGCGCGCGAGGAACTCCGGCGTCGGCCGGTACAGCTCCATTGCCAGCGTCTGCCCCTTGATGCCGGCCGCGACTTTGCCATCTCGGGTGAGCAACCCCGGGCGACGACAATGCTCGCAGCCATCCTCGTCCCGGCACGCCATGTTCGACGTGTCGAGCCCAAACTTGCGCTCGAGCGTCGCGATCTGCGCCAGCGACAGCACGTCGCGTGC
Organism: Burkholderia sp. LS-044; assembly: GCF_004803625.1. Classification (NCBI taxonomy): domain Bacteria; kingdom Pseudomonadati; phylum Pseudomonadota; class Betaproteobacteria; order Burkholderiales; family Burkholderiaceae; genus Burkholderia; species Burkholderia sp. LS-044. The sequence goes on along the minus strand of NZ_SSWO01000019.1, from coordinate 116,058 downwards.
GGGCCGCTTGCAATGCGGGCAGAGCTTCGGAATCAGTTTCTGGTTTCCCACCGCATTCAGGAAGCTGCCCGATGCCACTTCATCCATCGGCAACTTGAGCCGCCCGCCGACCAGGCGCATCACGGCACCGAGAATGCTGTTGCCGTGCAGAGTCGCTCGGACCGGATGCCCGGTCAGCGCGAGTTCAGCGACCAAGCCCGCCAGCACGGAGTCACGCACTTCGCCGATCGTCAGGTCGTCGGGATCCATCCGCATCAGCGTGCGGATCACTTCGACGACCTTGCGATTCGCGTCATCTTCAGTCTCGTTCGGGCGACGCTGAATAGAAATGTCGGACAGCCAGGGCGCCGGCACCTCGGACGGCTCATTCACGGCGAACTGCTTGATGCGATCGCGGTTCGGGACAAGATATGACATCGCACGTAGCAGTGTCGTCTTCGCGGAGCCCGTCTCCCCTGTCAGGAAGGTCGCCCCGCCCGTCACCTTGCCGAGACTGTCGAGAATCTCGAGCTGACTGGCTTCCAGCCCCATCTCATGAGGCATAAGCACGCGAACGCGCTTGAAATTTCCATCCAGCAATCGCAGCGCGACGTCAAAGCCACCGACGAGGGGCGCGCTTTGCCAGCGGATGTTCACGATGTCAGTGTGCGCGACGAGCGGAATCATCGCGGACTGCGGCGCCGTCATTTGAAACGATTCACCTGAGTTCGTGTTGCGCTGAACGAGATCCTGATACGCCGCTGACAGTGCTTTTCGCACCATCGGCTTGGGCAACCGTCGATACGCGTACATCTCGCCATCGACCCGCAAGCGCAGCTCGACGTTATCGGCGAAGTCCCGATACTCCCAGTGGACGTCACTCGCGTCATACCCATGAGCATCTTCGATCACATCGCGGAACATGCCGATCGCGCGGGACGATTCCGGAACCACGGTCGCCGCTCGTTGCTTCTCCTTGCCGTAAAGCGAGGCAATGACCGTTTCGTCCGCGACCATCTCCTCGTGGACTACGATATCAGCGCGTGCGAGATCCTTCAGGTACGTCGAATACAACTGACTCTCGTGGAAACGAGGAGTGGCCACCACGATCGAGATGCCGGCCTGCAGTTCGACCGCAATGAATTCGCGCCGGGCCGACTCCGTCACCGTGAGTGCCGCATGCTCATCGCGCTGGCACAGCACCCGCTTGAAGTTGAGCGATTCGGCATGGACGAGACGGGGTCGAGCACTCTCAACAGGAATCTCAGGCGTCTCGGTCACGTCCGTCCCGATGCGTCGGACGGTGGGCGGAACGTCGTAGCCCGATGCCCACTCCGACGCCTCCTCGACGTCCGGCGTGGCATTCGCATGCGCCCGCTCGTTCGGGTCGAACGCACCTGCGTGCTCCTGCAGCATGTCGGCTGTCTGGTCAGCGGGCAGGTCTACTTCGGGCGCCGGCCCCAGCGGCATATGCCTGCCTCCGTCCTCCATTGGCGCCGCCGACCGTGATCCGCCTGCCGCTACCGTGTCATTCTTTGCTTGTTGCGCTGCTTGAGCGGCCACGCCGCCCTCTGGCTTCCCGCGCCATTCTCGATTGCTTCCTTCACCGGTGATCGCGACGTCCTCTGCTTCCTCCTGCGCGCGACGCAGCATCATGCCCATCGTCATCGGCTGACCCTGGTTCGCTTGCCGCGGGTTCAGCGGCTTGCTCGACGATTTGAAGCGCGGTTCCCGAACACCACTCGGTTCGGCCGCAACCACACTATCGCCACCGTCGATCGGCTTCCGACCAACAATCTGCATCGAAGATGAGGAGCTATCGGTAAAGCCCGCCGTGAACGCCTTGAGCCTGCCGAGCAAACCGCGCTTCGCCGGTTCCTGGGGCTCCATTTCCGCGAAGAAGCTCATTGCGAACCTCCGAGCGGAATGCCCGGCAACGGCGCGCCGGCAGGTAACGGGGAACCGAGATCAACCAGCGAACGAACAGCGTTTGCGGCCGGCGACTGGATCGGCGCTGCGCCGCGAATCGGCTCCTTCCACGTGCGCTTGCCTTCGGCCACCGTCACTGCGTAGCCATCAACGCTCTTGACGCTCCAGCCGTTGAGCAACGTCGCGCCAACGCGTGCTGGATAGATTGCATCGCGGAACGAATACAGGACGTGACCACCCGCCTCGTCGTTGAATGCGCCGAGGAACGAGACCGGCTCGGCGTGCGGCCGGGGTGGCCGCGGCGGCTTCTCGACCGGTTTGGCAGAACCGTCCACGACGACACCGCTTGCCGCTATCCCGGGCTGCGGTAGCGACATGGCACCGGGTGGCAGCATGCCGCTACCGACGGCGCCTCCGCCGAGCTGACGGGCGATGTTCGCGCGTGCCAACTGATCGATATCGTCGATCGACAGACTGCCGGCGACCGGCCCCGCATGTGCGGACGCGGCGAGACCCACACCCGCCGCAATGAGTGCGTGCTTAATCGAAAACATAGTATTTGCCCTGCGCGGTGAAGTGGATGCCATACGACGAGTCGCCCGTATCCTTGTTGGGGATCGCGCTCGCGCCTTCGTTGAGACGCAGCTCGACCTTCAGCGATTCGAGCGTCATGTTGGGGGGCAGCTTAGAAAGCAGCGGCGATTGCCAGCGGAAACCCTCGATCGTCCAGTCGCCCTGTTTGAGTAGCCGCCCCACGTGTGCGCCGTCGCCTGCGCCCGCCGTCGCAATGAGAGGTCGCGGCTCTTGGAGCGTCACGACGTATCCATAGGCGCGAAGCTCGAGCGGCGTGGCCGACATGCGCTGCGGGGGCGTTTGAAGCATCTCGATAAAGGCCTGCGTCGCCGGCCAGCTTTTCGACTCACTCTCCTTCAGTGACGCGACCTTTGGAACCGCCGGGCCGCGCCATTCGAGGGAGCGACCGTCGCGCGCAAACTTCACCGGTCGCATGTCGGCCGTCGCCGCCTGATCGAAGCCTGAGAACGTGCCTCCGTTGCGGCGGAACGTGAGCGTGCAGAACCCCGAGGACGGACAGTTTGCTTCCTGGAACAGCCACCCCTTGATCACGGTCTGCTTGCCGCCCACGGCAGCGAGCAGCGCGGGCGCCAATTCGGACGCTCTCGGCTGCGTGCGAACGAAAGCATCATGAACTGCAGCGGCGTACTGTTCAGCAAATGTCGGCGCACGCGGCGGTGGCGGTGGCGGGGACAGCGCGTCCATGACCCTCGGAACACCGAAAATCGCGCCCGCCACAATGACGGCCACGGGGATAAACGTCGGCACCGAAACCGGGAGCTTCGCGATGCGTCCGACCTTGCGGTTCCCCAGCAGCTCGCTCGCCTGAAATGGCTCGTCGACGTCACCGATCCGATCGCCCGTGCCGAACGTGTCGAGCCTCAGATTCCCTTTCAGGCACTCCTGCTCGATTTCAATACGTCGCGCCAGCGCTGCCTCGGGCGACAAGACCTCATCGCTGCGAACTGCGCCGCGGACCACGAACACCGTGTAGACGCGCGGACCGTCCTGCAGCAGAACGAGCGCCGCGGCCCGATCCTTGAGTCGATCGTGCAGTGCGACACGCGCGGCGCCCGAGTAGAGGCGCGCGCCCTTCACTTCCGGCGCGTCTGGTCTCGCAAAGCCACCGATCAACTCGGCACCGACCTTGTACTCGACGAAGTGTGTGGCGTCGAAAGCATCGGCGTAGCGGCGACGTTCAGCCTTCCCCCCCTTAACCGGGTAGGCCCGCCACTCGACGCCGAAAACAAGTCTCGAGCGCTTGTCGGTCGGCAGAGGTTCCGTGATGTGCATCATGGTCACATCGACGGAACGACCGTCGCCTTCAGCATGATCACCTGGAACGTCTTCGACTTGTTCCAGCGCCCTGTGAGGCCGGCAAGGCCCGCATTCGTCGTGCTGTCAGCCTGATCCGTGATCGCGCCATACAACACCACCGTTTGGCCGTCCGACAGTGCGATCGTCTGGTCGTCCTTCGTGCCAACCGTATGCGCCAGCTGGATCTGTTGCTGAGTCTGGCCAGAGCCAGCACCCACGCTGGTGAACGGACCGTTGAGCTTTGAGCTGTCGGCCCAGTACGCAAGCACGATCTGGTTGTGATCGTTGACGGCCGGCAGCACGTTCACGAAGTCGCCCGTCGTGATCGTGCCTGGCGTCAGCCCCGGCACACCGCCGGACGTGGCAGTCAGCGAGCCCGATGACGGCGTGGTCGATCGCAGGTAGTCATCGCTCTTGAAAGATGCGATCGAGACCGGCAACCCATTGAGGGTCATCTTGGTCATCGTGTTGTCCTGCACCGTGCGGCCGTACTGGTTCAGCGCGTTCACGACCGCGTTCGTGCCGGAGAACGGCGCGTCCGGGCGCAGCACCGAAACGCCGACCGAGCCGCCGCCCGTCGCGAGCGACGTCGGGGATGTGAAACTAATCGCGTAACGCGCGAGGCCTGCGTGCATCGCGTTGAACACGACGTCAGCATTCATACCCGCCTGACTGCCGTTGTTCAATGCAATCTGGAGCGTCCGAACCGTAATCGCCACCTGACGCGTGGAGATTGCGTTCTCGTGCTTAAGCAGCCTGCCAATGTTGTCGGCCGCGTCCTTGGTGTCGTACACCATCACGAGTCGGCTCTGCGGGTTGACGCTCACGCGCCCCATTGGCGACTTCAGCTTGTCAATTTCCGCCGTGATCGCAGCGATCTGATCGAAGTCGCCTTCGCGACCCGTCGACGTCTGCGCCGAGAACGAACCCGTGTTGCCGCCGGAGCTACCGCCACCGCCGCTACCCGACTGATTGCCGGTCGACGTGTCCATGCCCTTGCTCATCGTCGACTTGATCGACACCTTGCCCGGGATCGCAGCGATCTGGTACATGCGGGTGACGAACCGGGTCACGTTGATCGTGCTGCCGTCGAACGACCAGTCGAGCCCCAGGTCGGTCGTCATGTTCCGCATGTACATGCCGGTCTTGCCGGAGAACGCCTGGCGGTAGATCGGCTCTTCGGTTCGCGCGGCGCTGTTCTGCCCTTTCGACTCCGTTTGGCCCGGTACCAGCGAGTCGCGCGGAACGAACACGTCCGGGCTCAGGTGAACCGGATAGCCGGTCGCCGTCGAAATCAGTGTGGCGATCTGCTTGATGCCGAGGTTCGCGGGAAGCGTGACAGTCTTGTCGCGGAACACCGCCGGCAGCGTCGCCTCGTAGGCGAGCGGCACCAGCCGGTCGCCCAGGAACGCGGTCGGCACGTCTTCGACAAGCGCCATCGGCGCCGGTCCCTTGCCAAGCGCGTCGGAGATCGTCCGGTGTGCCGCGTCGTAGCTGTCGTTGACGTCCTGCTGAGTCACGGCGCAGCCGGCGGCCATCAGGGCGGCTGCGATCGCGACCGCGGATTTCATAAGGTGAACACGCATGGTTCTCAGTCCTGGCAGTTGCCCGCGCGTGCGATCACGCGGATGACGTTGTTCGAGTGGCGGCACGCGCGCGTCGGCGTGCGCATGTGGTTCGTCGCCTTCATCACCTGCTGCAGGACGGAGGTGAAGTCGCCAGTGAAAGACGCGTTGAATTCGAGCGGCAGGTCATCCTCGATCTTCCACGCCAGTTGCCAGCCCTGCTGCTGCAGCCAGCGGTCGAGGGCGTCGCGCAGATTCACGTCCGCCGGCGTCACAGAGAAGGTCAGCGTGCCGCTCGCGGCAGTTGCACCCGCGCCCGGCAACTCGACAGCCGCGACGTCTGTCGACAGCGCGGGCGCGCTGGTGGTCGCCGGCGCCTGCAGCGACTGCTCCCGCTTTATGCTGTCGGCCGCGGCCGGTGCCGCTTTCGGCCCCGATGCGAGTACCTGCCAGCCATCCGCGTCGATGGAGCTCGTCGCTGCTTGGGGTGCCGCAGTCGCCGCGGCGCTCAGGGCGGCCAGCGCTACCGCTACGATCGCGCGTGCTCGCGCCTGATTCGAATGTGTCTTCTGCATGGTTACCGACCCTGTTGCATAAAGCGGCGATAGATCGCGCTGGCGTAGACGAGCTGCTTGGACGGCGTCACCGCGTTATAGGCACCGACCGCCTTCCAGTTCGGCCCGAAACGGCGCACGTTCGAGGCGAGAATCCACGCTCCGACATACGCGCTCACGCAGCCGTTGAAGAGGTGCTCGCGACGGATGCCGTAGCGCGACAGCGTCGGGAGCCACGACGTGTTGATCTGCATGAGCCCGATGTCTTCGCTGCCGTTCGTGTTCCGGTTCACGGCATTGGGCCGCATGCCCGACTCGTGTTGCGCGATAACGCGCAGCAGCCGCGGATTGACGCGGTGAAACGCTGCCGCGTCATCAAGGCAATCTGCGCGGGCGGGCAACGCGGCGATCACCATCACGGCGGCGACGATCGATACGATGTGCTTCATGGCGTCGGCCCCCCGCTCGCCTGCAGGGTCGCGTCAGGCGTTTCGCGATACGTGACTTCCTTGCGGCGCTTGACGTGGATCGTGTTGCCGTCGGCCGTCACGGTGAATAGGTCGGACGTGCCTTCGAACATGAAGTAGCGCCCCTTCTGCTCCCCGATGCCCAGGTTCCGCGCATCGATCACGCCGACGCGCACGACCGATTCCGCGAACTTGAAGTACGTGCGGCCCTCGCGATCGAAAACCGCCTCGAGCTTTGCCGGATTCGGTTGATCGAAGTCGTAGACCGTCTTCGCATCGCGCGTCACCTCGACGCGATTTGTCTCGTCGGCCACGACGAATCGCTCAGCGCGGTCGATCGTCATTACGCTCTTGACCTCATCCCAGCTGGTTCGTAGCTCCTTCCCGTCCAGCGTCTTGAACGTGACGGTCTTCGCCGGTTTCGCCGTGAAGCGGATCTGCATATGCGTGTCATCGCCATCACGGATCGCCTGCGCGCCAAAGCGTTCAGCCAGCCGTGACACCGGCAGCGGTTCTGCCGTGACCCGCGCGACGACGCGATTCAGGCCGGCTTCGTCGGCATCGCGGCCGGACGACGCATAGTTCAGCGCCGCTGACTTCGGCGCGTCGCGATGTAGCCGCACGTGTCGCTCGCCGAAATCGACATCCGCGTACAGCCCGGTTTGTGTCATCAAGCGATCGAGCGCCTGCATCCAGTTCTCGCCGTCGCGCGTCGCGAACAGCTCCGAGGTCGTCAGGTCGACATCCTTCTGCGCCGACCCCGTCCACCCCTGCGGAACGAGCGACTTGACCACGTTGCCGACCGGCATCGACGCATGAAGCGCGCGAACCGGCGCGAGCGCGGACCGCGTGCCGATCAGCACCAAGCGGTTGGTGAAGCCATCGAAACCGGCCGGTTGATCGTCTTTCATCGCCGCCAGTGCGCCTGTGCCGCCGATGAACGTGTTCGCCTTCTTCCATCGGGCCGTGGCGGAATGAGCACCGACCTTGTACGTGATCGACGCGGGCGTGCCCTCGACGACGACATAGGGGCCTTCGGTGTGCCCGCCTTCCGCGACAATGACCTGTCCCGCGCGAGGCTGGATATAGGTCTTCGAGCCATCGTTGAAGATCAACGCCGGCCGCTCGGAGATCCCTCCGAGGATGTCGTAGTCGAAGTCGAACGGATCGGTGTTCGCCGCCGATGCGGCCGCGCACACGATCGCCGACGCGGCGCACGCGAGAAACTTGGTCGTGTGCTTCACAGGCCTGCCTCGATCAGGGAAAGGTGTCGAACGAACCGCGCAAGGTACGAGCGACCCGGGTTTGGATTCGCGCTGTGGTAATAGGCGACCGCCTTCGCCACCGAGTCGGTCCGCGCAAAGTTCTCGGTCAGAATCGCCTCGGCGACCGCGACATTGGTGGCGGGCGCGAGTGCGTCCCACGCCGACGCGAAGCGCTTGCCGTGATACCGCCAGTTCACCTGCATGAGGCCAACGTCGAAATCCAGCCGACCGCCAGCGAGCAGCGTCTCGATCGCCTTGTAGGCTTCCTCGCGCGACTTGAAGAAGAAGCCCTGCCCTGCAACGTTCAGGGTCCACGGCCACGCGCGGCCGCGGTAGTTCGATTCGTTCAGCGCGATGCCGGCGAGGATCTTCGGATCGACGTTGGTGTGCAGCAGTTCGAACGGCACGACCGCGCGGGAGCAGGCCCATCCTCCTCGCCGTTCGGCGAGCGCCGCCTGCGCGCCGTCATCCAGTACGAGCGGTTGGAGCCAACCGCGGTCGATAAACAGGTCGTCCAGGGCGACGTCGCGACCATCGATCGTGACCGCGATGCCCGCTTCGCTAGAGCTGTGCACGGGCTGGCCGATCAATGGCGATGCCCATTCGACGAAGGCATCGAGGCCGCAGTAATAGACCGGCTTGCCTGGCAGCATCGCGACGCGTCGAGTCACGCCATCCTGGATGACGATGCTCACCGGGCTGATCACCTGCGCGATCACCGCCGAATGTGCGTAGGCGCTGGCCATTGCCACGACAGCCGCGAACGCTATGCGCTTGATCATCGCGGCTCCCGGTACGGCTCGAGCACCATGTCGCGATTGATCTTCATCATGAAGTGCCGTTTGCCCGGCTTCGACGAGATAGTCGGCGGGATGTTCTTGTAACGATCGAGCACCGACTGTGCGGTTTGCGCCGCGATCTGACCGCCTGTGCTGCCCACAGTGGTGACGCCAAGCGGGCCAGACGTCGTGCTCTGATCGCTATTGCTGAAGGCGCGAACCAGAATGGCAGTCAGGAACGACGTCGAGTAAATCTTGAAGAAGTGGTTGTTCACGTCACCACTGAAGCCGGCAGTGCCATCGCCGTCGGCACCTTGTGCGCCGTACAACGGGACGTGCTTGCCGTTCGGCAGCCGCATCTCCGCGCCGGCGACGAGAATCGACTCCTGCCCAGGCTGAATGTCCGAGCTATAGGGCGCAACGATCGTGGTGCCCCACGGAATCACGAGGCAACGCCCGTCACCGTTGTTCGCGTACACATCGCTTTCGACGATCAGCGACGCGGTGCCAGGGCGATCCGAGTTGAGCGCTTCGTTCGAGAGAACCGGAATCTTCGCCGGCGGCGACAGCGTGCAGCCGTGCGACTGGCCGACAAATCCAGTTCGCGCGAAATCCTTGTCGCCCTCGCTCAGCTGCGCGACGTCGTGCATGAATGCGTTGTCGCGTTGTTGCGTCGTCATCGGTCCTGCCGCCTGCCCTCCGCGTGATGCGAGTGCAGCCTGCGCCGTCGCTTCTTTCATGGCAGCGTCTTGAGCGGCCGCCTGCTGGAGCAGCATCTGTTGCGGCGAGATCATGCCGTTCGGTAGTTGCGGCTGCTGCGGCTGGGCGTCCTTGACCTTGACGCCCGGACGGAAGATCGGCGACACGTAGATGGTGTCCTGGTCGTTCTCCGCCTTGAGTTCGCTGGTGCCAGCACTTGGCAGGACAGCGTCGGCCGAGAGGGTCGGCTTCTTCGCACTCGCGGCGGCTGCCGCGCTTGCAGCCGCCGCTGCTTCAGCAGCGCGTCGACGTGCTTCGGCCTGCTGCTGCTCGATGATCTTGTCGACGTCAGCTTTGTCGCGGTCGCCCTTGTCGACCGCCTCGGCCGCACGTTCACGCTTGGCCTTCAGCGCGTCGGCCTCCGCCTTGTTTGCCTCAACCGTCTGCGTGTAGAAGCCCAACGAGCCAATGCCAAGAGCAGCAATCGCGCCGATCGCAATCATGATGTTGCGCGGCACCTTACCCTTGAACAAGGCTTTCTCTTCCGGGCTGCTCGGATCGATCTGCTTTGACATACCGACCTCAGAAACCGAAGAGACCGCGACGGCCGCGGGTGATCGTCACTTCTTCGCCTGGTCGCGTGAGCTTCACTTCGTCAGCCAGTCGCTGGATGACGATATACGGCCCACGGCGGATGAAGTTCGGGCTGACGATATCGCCACCATCGTTGATGGTCGGCACGGCATACGGGGTACGCGGCGGCATCCGAATCCAAATGAACGTGCCATCGTCGAAGACGGTCTCCGGTTTGAGCGAGCTCGTGCCGGAGACGGTGTATTCGAAGTTCAGCTTGTCGGGCGGCACTCCGATCGGCCCAGAATCCGATTGACCAGCATGGTCGGCATCGCGATCGTCGCCGGCGGCATTCCCGCGCGTGCGCACTTTCGCCATCAGCGAATTCGGGTAGTTGAAGCGGACGTTCTGATAGAACAGGCCTCCGAGCGGCGACGATACGAGGGTCAGCTCGTACTCGCGCTTGTTCGTGCTCAGATGCAGGGTGTTGACGAGACCGGGCTTCGTCGGCTTCACGTACACGTGGTTTGCGCCGTCCGTATCGATGACCCACTGGACCGAATCGCCCATCGCCGGCTCACTGATCAGGCTCTCGCCGCGCTCCAGCTCGATCGTCGTGAGCTTCAGCGGCGCCGTCATCACGCGGTAGATTTGATCACGGCTGTACGGAAAGACAGCCATGCGCGCGTCACCGGGCATCGTGACGGGATCAGCGCCGGAGTTGTACGGATTCACCGGGCTCATCGCGTCGCCGATGATGCTGCCGACATCGAAACCGGGAATCGGCGAAACAGGACTCGCGGCAGTCTTTGCGGCGAACGCATTGGCCGACGCCGCGATCAACGCGAGCGTGCCCCAGGTCAAGAGGGAACGTGGTCGTTTCATGCGCCTGTTTTTTGCAGAGTGAAGAACGGGTAGTAGAGGCCGTACGGATTCGTGCCAAGGACGTCTTCCGCGGTCGGAGGAATGATTTGGTAACGCATCGTCAGCGCGAAGCGGACATCGACAGGCTTGTCGGTGGGCGATTGCCGGGTCGAGGTCGTGAATTCGACGACGACGGTCGAATCTTCGAGCAGCGAGACGTTGGTGACCTTCGGCTCACGGACCAGCTTCGGATTGGTCGTGATCTGGTCGAACGGCTTGTCGTCGCTGATCCACGACGCGAATTGGTTCTTCGCGTTGCCGACCATCTTGGCTTTGACGGCGTTGATGTTCTTGGCGAGGCGGGAGGTGCGAATATCGTCGGTGAGAACCGGCTCGATCGTGAACCAGTGCTCGACGTCCTGTTTGATCGCCGTGCGCTTCGCCTGGTCGTCGGGGTTGTATGCGGCCAGTTGCTTGACCAACGGATTGCCGCCGGCATCCGATGAGACACCATAGGCCTTCACAACCGACGGCGGCGGTTGCCGCGTGTACACCGCACCACCGGCGATGATCGCGAGGACAAAGCAGAAGGTCTTCCAGTGATTCGCTTCGATTCGCAGACGCGTCCCCTGATCGAAGATGATCTTTTCGGGATCGTCGTTCGAGTAGTGGCCGGGCGCCGGCGACAGGGCGACCTGCTTCTTGCTACGGGGAAAAAGTCGGGGGAGTTGCATCACGGAGTTCCAATTGGGACGGATCAATTGGAACAGCCGGGGCGACAACGGCACGTGGGAAAAGAGCCGTGATTTCAGGGACCTTTTCGCCACACCAGGAAACGCTGGCAATCGGAGCCACAGCGCGTAACTGGTTGAGGGGCGTAGGGCAAAAAGCCCTATGAAAATCACGAGCTTTTGGGTCTTGCGTTTATGAACACGCCGATAGAATTAGTTCGCCGTTGTTGCACGCGTTGCACGCAGCACTCTGGTGGTGACGAAACGGCAGGCATTCGCAAATCATTGTTTTTGCACGATTCTCGACCCAGTCCTCGTTCGAGGAATCCAGATGCGCCCCTCAACCGGTTGAGGGACATTTCTCAGAAACAACAACAATGACGATCAACGATCGTTGACTCCTATGACCTGTTCCAATTCGTGTAATAGTTCGGCTGCTGACAAAGCAGGCATCCCCCGCGATCGCCTGGCCGCGATCGCGCGACATGAGGATCTCCGCAGGGCTGGCTCTCCACCCGTTGTGCTGGGCACGTTCTATCGGGTGCAGTTGGATCGGCGGCTCTGGCCGAGTCAAGCAACGCTGGCTGTGGACTTCAACGTGTCGAAGGCAATTGTCACACGGTCTATCCAAGCCTCTTTGCTTCCACCCGAAGTGGTCGCCTCGTTCGGCGGGCCATGTCAAGTCTCGTACCGGACAGCAGAAATCGCTACGAAACTGATCCGGGAAGTCGGTAAGGATCTTGTCACGCGAAGGGCTCTATCCGTGCCGCCCAACATTGCTCCATTGAAAGTGATATCGATACTGTCTACGGGCGTAGTCCAAGCCGGAGACGGTGTTGAACTTCGATTGTCTCTTGGGCCAAACGGCAGGCATCTCAGAATCGATGTGCCTCAAATCGACCTCGTGGTTCCCCATCTTCCCCTACTGCAGGATCTGCTGAACGCTCTCCTTCCGTCGGTCCTTCCTCGCAGACGCTGACGGTACTTGCCGATCGGGTGACAAATTCCGACCTCGAGGAAGTTGCCACACGATCGGTGACATTATCCGGGCTAGTCCTTTCGGCAGACTGCCAGGTCGAAATAAGTCATCGCAATGCAATGGTGACGTTTTCCGACCCGAGGTCTATCGAGAGGTGACATATTCCGGCCCACTGCTACAGTCACCTAAAGGTGACGAATTCCGACCCGCTGACTTACCGCGAACAGTGACATTTTCCGACCTTCTGAGTCCAAACCTCAAAAGTGACGTTTCCCGACCCGGCACGTTGTTCGAAAAGGTGACACGATCCGACCTGAGGTCGAAACTGATGGTGACAAATTCCGACCCGCTAGTTGTTTTGAGAAGTGACATATTTCGACCTACGGTCGAAGCTCTAATCCTATTTCCTCCGCTAGCGTTCGCGCGAAGAGTGACGTTTTCCGACCCAAGGTCCCGTGCTCTCTATGACTTTTTCCGACCTGCCGTGATGGCTTCTTCGACGATGAACCGTCCGGGGTCATCAGACTGCCCCTCATAATCTGCCGCAAAGGTGACGTTTTCCGACCTGGCAGTCTGACCCGTCGTTGGGAAAGGGACCACCTAGGCAAAAGGTGAGTGAGTACTTAGTACGTTTTGGCTGGTCGGGTCGGAAAGCGTCACCTTTTGCGCTGGCAAACCCTTCTCTGTGGCGAACCGGCTGTGGATTGAAGGCGCTGCAAAGGCTTTGAGGTCGGAAAATGTCACTTTTCAGCGGTGCGGCATGCGCTGCAAGTCGGTGTGGGGGGATTTTGTTGTATAGGAACAACTTTCAAACGGGGCTCTTTGTAAGACAGTTTGTAGAACCGTTTGTAAAACCTTTTGTAAACGCTGTGCCCCGTCCCGCACAGGCTTGTCAGTTATGGCTTTGCGGGACGTCACAGTCGAGAAACTGTGACGTTTCCCGGGCTGACGGTGACGCAATCCGACCCTAAGTAGACGCAAAGCGGGCTGGCAGTGACAAATTTCGACCGTTATCCACAACGGTGACTTGCACCCTGCGCATGTCACCTTATAATTGTGACACTCTCCGCTGAAGGTCACCTTTGTGAACAAAAAGGCAAAAAACCAGTCCGAGCCTGCCCAGGTCGAGATCGTTGAGCTTGAACCTTTCCAGATCGCGCCCTTGGACGAACCTCCTCTGGACGGTGATGGCCGAGTGCGGGGGACTGTTGCCATGAGCCGAGCACTGGTCAATGCTCAGCAAGGTCTGACCCTTAACGAGAAGCGAGTCATGATGGCGGCGCTGCGATGCATAGACAGCAAGAAGTCACCGTACTTGCATGGTAAGGGTAACGGCTATGTGAGTGTTCGTGTTCGAGCCGACGAGTTTGCCGCCCTTGCAGCACTTGCTCCGCGGTCGGGCGAAAAGCAAGCAACCGCTGCGTATGAGGGACTGAAGGAAGGCTGTGCGAGTCTTCAAAAGCGTCAACTGACGTATATGGATGGCCCAAGGAAGGTGGTACTGAATTGGGTGTGGAAGGCGGTTTACCACGAACGAGAAGGATGGGCAGAAGTTTCCTTCTCGCCGGATTTAACCCCCCATATCTTCATGTTGCAGCGGCGTTTCGTCTCGTATCAACTTGAGTTTGCCCGAGGGTTACAGTCACTTTACTCATGGCGACTCCTCGAACTGTTGATGCGAGAGCGGGATCGGGGCAGGCTCCTGATCACTTTGGAAGATTTCCGGCACGTGCTTGAAATCCCGGCGACGTACCGCTTTGCCGACATCAAGCGCCGCGTGATTGAAACCGCAGTGAACGAACTGAACGCAAAGGCGGACCTTGTAATTTCCTGGACACCGGTGAAGCTCGGGCGCGCTGTGAATTCGCTCGATTTTAAGTTCATCCAGAATCCGCAAAGCCGCCTAGCGCTGGATGGCGAGTTGCCCTTTGAAGAACCAAGTGCAGCGGCAACTGCCTGAAGCTGAAGCGCGACGGTCTCGCAGTAGTTCCGTCGCGCTACATTGCTTGTAATACGGCACGGGATGAATGCCACTCTAGCTGTGTTGCCTACCCGGCGGACACACCTGGGTATCGCACATCCCTACTTCAGTTGGTGGCCGTCTTCGGCAAGGAGCTTTTTGAAGGCCGCAACGTATGCCTCGGCTTTTTCGGCCGAACCCAGAGCGAGGTCCAGACGGACCTTCCCGTCGCCCCATTCCTTGATCGCACCGATCTCGGCCCCTTCAACAGTTGACACCTTGTACTGTCGCGAAAGGGACTTCCGTGGGGCCCGGCCATTCTCGAGACTTTCGCGTATAGCCTTCACCTTCTGAAACGGCAATTCCTCGTCACGAATGCGCTCGGCAAATGCCAAGGTGCGCTTCTCGTCCGATGCCTTGAGGAACAGGGTGAGCTCGTAGCTAGTTGATAGGCCGAATTGTTTGGGATGCGAACCGATCACGTCCAGGACTGACTGCGGCAGATCCAGAAGCGCGAGAATTTTGCTGACCTTGGATTTGCCCTCCTCCACCAAGACCGCCAGCTCGTCATTCGATTTTGCATGACCCTGATCGAGGAGCTTCTTGTACCCGAGTGCGACGTCCAAAATTGTTTCCTGCTCGCGCTCGTTGTTTGCTGCTCGAGCAAGGCGGTAGAAATCTATCGGGTCCAGGCCTTCGAGAAGCTTCACATCCAACGTCTCGGAGCGATTCCGGAGCGCACCAAGCTTTCGGAACTGGCCGTCGATCAAGATTGCGCGATCCGGAAAGTCGGGGTGGCGTCCGGCAAGCACGGGGACGAGTTGGCCATCTCGGGCCATTGAGGCTGCGCGCGCGGCGATGAGCTCTTCTTTGTAGATAGTGCGACTGTTGAGCGGGTTATCGTCGATATGGCTTATTGGCATTGTTATATACCGCGCCTGCACCTTCCCTGCTTGCTCCAGACTTGCCAAATACGCTTCTGCAGCCGATCTTGTCGGGGCAGCGACATTCTCGTTGGGCTGATCCAATAGGCTGCTTCGGCCGCTCAATGCTTCATCAACGCGGTCGAACCTCGAAGGTGTCGCCGTCTCTCGCATTGTCTGGTCGCGCTTTACACCGGCATTAAGCGCCGCAGAGAAGTCTTTCTTGCTCATGCACGCACCTCCAGAACTTCAAGAATTTCGTCGACAAGATCATTCAGCTCTTTGTGGGCGGCCTTGGCCGAGCGGAGTTGAAGGACAGTAGCGCCAGATACCTCTGCTTCTTTGTACGCGGTGCGGAAGCCCAGCTTCGATTTCAGCATGGGAAGCTCATCGTCACCAGCTGCAGCTTCAAAGATCTGCTTCACGATCGTGACGTTCTGGTTCATGTTTGCGAATGAACGAAGCTTGAGATCCGGGTTGCGGATCTGCGCCTCCATACCTAATTTTTTTGCCTCTTGAACCGCCCAGAGGTTGCCGCCCGACGCTGCGATGGGAATCAGTCCCAGATCGGAAATAAGAAGGGCAACAGAGGGCGCAGCCGATTTAATGGCGGGCGGACAGTCGATGACAATAAAATCATAATCATTCACGTACTTTGCAATCTCCCGATCCGGCCTGGGACTTAGCGCCAGGTTCGAAATAGCTGCCGGGTACGGTCGATCGTCCGGGGCCGCGCCGACTGAGAGTGTCGCGGTGCCCTGCTCGTCCAAGTCGACGAGCATGGTTCGGTAGCCTCGCAGGCCGAAGGCACCCGCGATATTGGTCGAGGTCGTTGTTTTCCCCGACCCTCCTTTCTGGTTGAAGACGGCAATAATTTTCGCGGCCATGCGTTCTCCTTATGCACTCGGTGCTCGGACAGGAGCAGTTTCTACGTAGAAACTGCTCGCCAAGCGGGCTGCCAGGGATATTAGGATGCCACCCGAAAAACATCAAGAAAAACGACACGATTATGAGAAATTCTGGGCTCCGGTGCGACAGATCAACCGAAACTTGCAGAGTGGCGTACTTCCCAAGAGTGGTTTCTACGTAGAAACTTGGGGTATCGCCAGCAGCACCTTTGGCGGCTTAACAGTGCGGCGGACGGGTCGCGAATCGAACGCAAACGGGCCAATTGCCATTCTCTTGTGCGACCTCTTTGAATCGTGCGCTGTTTTTGACCTTACGTCCTAGCGCCGCCGCGGGCAGTTTCTACGTAGAAACTGCGGTCGCGTACGGCGGGCTCGAAGGCAACTCTTTGCGGTCAGTACCCTCGGAGCGGCCCATCGGAGCGTTCTTTTTGGATGCTCAGAAGACGTTCAGTTTCGATATTGAAATTGCGTCGTCCAAGTAATTGCAGACGTCGGGATCAATCTTCAATGCGCGCGTACTGAGCGTGACGCCGGATGTTCGCAGATCTAGTTTCTACGTAGAAACTGCGGTCGATGCTGTCGGTGATGCCCCTCGGAGACGTCTAATCTGATGCTCGCGGGGGGTGTTCAGTTTCTATATGGAAACTGAACGTGCCAAGCAGTTACAGACATTGGTCAACCGACAAAGCTCGTATGCTGAGCGTGATAGCGAATGCTGGCAGATCCAGTTTCTACGTTGAAACTGCGACCAGCTTGCACGACGGGAGCAATCAAGAACCGTTTCACCGGCGGAGAGGATGGAACGCCGACTGATATCTCGTCGTATCCGGATTGTGGGATCCAAAGCCTCGATTTTTTCCTTATATACTGATTTTACGCTGCGCGCCCGCGGATGGCCGCAGCGTACACGGCGTCGCAGTGTCCAGGATTATCTGCGGGATCATTGGCCTGTAAGGACGGAAGTCGTAGATCATCTGGTAGTTCGATAACTCCCACGGAGTTAACTCCGACTTAATCTTGGAGAAGTCGAAGGTGAGTCGTCATCGCCACCGTTGATGATGTTTCGTCGGACGCGTTCCGACTGGCGGTCAAAACAGCAATATTGGCGTCGCAGATACTTCCGATTCTAGGGCGATTCGCCATCAATCGATTTTGATGACCCGAGCCGCGCTAAGCTGTAGCTAATCTAAGGAAGGTCTCGGCCTCTCGGTATTGGCGGCCAAGCTCCGCAGTCGCGTAGATCGATGTGGTGTCGAGCGAATCGTGACCGGCAAAATTCCGTGCGCTCTCAAGGCTCATGCCATTCGCGAGCGCGTGCGACACGAACGTGTGACGCAGCCAGTGCGGACTGGCCGCGCTGAAGGTCCGCGCATGGGGCGAGTCCTCGCGCAGTGCTGCGGCAGTCGCCATCGCGAAAAACTGCCTAACCGCCTTATACAGTTGAATCGGATGGATCGGCCCGGTTTGCCGCGCCCGCACGGCGAGCGCGGGCGCCGGATCGGTGTTGCTGGCCTTCGCTGCACGTCGTATCCGGCCGATCTCGGCATTCGACAGCAGCGCCGGAATCAACGGCGTGGCGGCAGGGCAGGCGAGGGGATCGCGCGGCAGGCCGCGCGTTTCCAGATAGTCGCCCATTAAGTCGAGCACTGCCGGGACCAGCGGCACGAAGCGCTCCTTCGCGCGCTTGCCGACCACGCGCAGCAGTCGGATCGTCCCCAATTCCGGTCCGGCGTAGCGCTCCTCCACATCGTCCGTGAAGGCGCCGCATAACTCGGCGCGTCGTAGGCCGGTGCTGTACGCAAAGCTCAGCACGAAGCGCATGCGCGTCGCAGCGGCCGTGTCCGGCATCGCATCCAGGACGCGCATCGCGAAACGCCAGGCATCGGAGGTCAAGCCGCGTTCGATCTGCAGGCGAGACTTCGCGGCCACGCGCCGCTCGTTGCCGGCGGCGTCGTGCGTCGATCCGGTGAACACGCGCACCTTCGCGAAGGCGTTGTGATCTAGGTACTGCGCGTCGACCAGTTCACCGAAGAATTTCTTCAGCGCAGACAGCGCGTCCTGCCGGCTCTTGACCGATAGCGGTCCACGGAACGGCCGCCAGCCCAGATCGCCGCGATGCGCGGTGCCGGTCATGACCCATTCGCTAGCTGGTTGGGGATCGGGCAGGAAGCCGTTGATGTAGTCGTGCGCATCGTCGGTGTCGAGACTCGACAGCGCCTTGCGCTTCACGAAGATCGACCAGAGCAGCAGCCGCTCGGCTTCGGTGCGATAGCGCTGGCGCGTATGCGGGTTCTCGTAGTCGGCGAGCCAGAATTCGATGGCCTCGCGGTCGTTGTTCGCGCGGCTGTTGTTCTTGACCAGATTGCGGTGGATGCGGTGCGAGCCGTCCAGCTCGGCGGGCAGCAAGAAGCGCTCGAGAGGCACGATCGCGGTGACGGGACCGGCCGCGGCGAGTCGTGGCGCCGGTAGCGTGGATCCGGAAGGGTGGGTTTGCACGCCGGCGGCCAGCTGCAGGCCGGCGACGTCGCCGTAGTGGGCGAGCCACGCGGTGATGCGGCGCGCGCCGACTTCGCCCAGGCGCGGCACGCGACGGTACCAACGGTAGCCGAGCGCGTTGATCGTCTCGACCAGCTTGCCAATCGTGGTGAGGCCGATGTCGGCCAGACGGAACGCGACGGCGGTATCGAACCAGCCGAGCACGTGGTGCTCGGGGCGCGGATCCTCGACCACCAGACGCGCGAGTGCCTCGAGCGCCGCCATCTGCCGCGCGCGCAGGCGAGCATTGCGCTGCTGGCGACGCAGGGTCGCGCCGGCATCGGTGTCCGCGCCGGCATGCCGGGCGGCGAACAGGTCGAGCAACTCTTTCTCGGTATAGAAGCCGTCGGGATCGTGCTCGGCGGCGAAATCCTCCAGCGACGGCGCGGCAGGCGTCGGCCCGTCGGCCGCGGGCGTCGCGGTGAGCGTCGCCGGCCGGATCGCGAGCAAGCGCGCGGTCGCGAAGTCGCCGCGTTTGCGGGCCGCGGCAACGAACGCCGTGACCAGCCAGACGCAGGTCGCCGCAGCCTGGCGGGCATCGTGACCGAACTCGAGATACTGGTCGGCCAGCTCGGCCAGATCAAGTCCTTCCAGATAGCCGCGAAAGAAGGCGAGGTGCTGCGGGCCGATCCGGCGTGTGGCGGCCGCGTCGCGGCGAGCCTGAAGCGCGCGCCCTCTGCGGCGGGTGGCCGGGCTGGTTGCGCTGGGCTGCGCGGGCGGCAGCTTGCAAACCTCGACATCGAGTACGTCAGGATCGTCGGCGATCGGCATGAGCGTATCCAAAAGCTACAGAAACCGTGTTATTCGATACAGTGTGTGCGCACCGTTCGCGGGTATCGGCGAGGCGCGGGCGCGGCGGCGGCGCCATCCGATCTTGGCGCGACCGGCCGCGCGGCCTTGCCAGACAAGGGGGTGGTGCAATTGCGCTCGGAAAAGGGGCGAATTGGCCAATAAAATGAAGGATAACATAGTAAGGGCTATGTTACCCTTTATTTCGGGACCCCTGCATTCATGTCGCTGAATCCATCGCTCACACAACTGAAGTTGAGTCTAGGCCCGGCTGCCGGTGGCGGGCAGACGGGAGGCAGGAGACGCGGCACGAACCGATGCCGTGGTCCGCGCAGGTCGGCCGGGCAGATTCGGCTGGAGAAACAGTCAGGTTGTGTGACACCGGAAGCCGGACCATGTAGTCTGCGCGAGTGATGACACCCGCACCGGCCCGCTAGTTGTGTGAGCGCTGGCCGGGCGAAAAACGTTCGCGATTGCTCTTGGCGAGCGTGGCTGCGACAGGTGTAAGCCGGAGTTTATTGGTGGGCTGCCCGCCGCAGGCAGTGGTGGGGACGGATGCCAGTGAGTTGGAGGGTATTGCTGCACTGATCGCCAGCGATTTGCGTGTGTGCAGCGGGATGAGGTAGGGTGCAGCTTTGACTTTGTTGCCGAGGCTGTTCATGAACAAGCAGGAACTCATTGACGCGGTCGCAGCGGGCGCGGGCGTCAGCAAAACCGACGCGAGCAAAACCGTCCAGGCGGTCCTGGACGCGATCACGGACGTGGTGAGTCGCGGCGAATCGGTACAGCTGATCGGTTTCGGCGCGTTTTCGCAGGGGCAGCGAGCCGCCCGCACGGGACGTAATCCGACGACGGGCGCGGAGATTGCCATCCCGGCCGCGAATACTGTGAAGTTCACCGCTGGCAAGGCGTTCAAGGACGTGGTGAACGCACTGTGACGCAGCGTGATGTCGGGCAGGCCGCTTATGCGGGACTACACCGTGAAATTGCCGATATAGTCGCGTCGGCGCGCGAAGCGACGGCTCGCACGGTGAACGCCCTGATGACGGCGACATATTGGGAGATCGGGCGACGAATCGTTGAGTTCGAGCAGGGCGGGGAGGAACGGGCCGCTTATGGCGAGGCGGTGATCCGCCGTTTGGGCGCCGATCTGTCAGAGCGATTCGGTCGCGGCTTCGGATGGCGCAATCTCGCACAGATGCGCGCCTTTTACTTGACGTGGCCTGCGGATCGGATTGTGCAGACACTGTCTGCACAATCCACGCCCGCCCGGATTGTCCCGACAGCGTCTGCAAAATCAACCAAGGCGGCGGTGAAGGCGCCGCCGGGCGTGGCGTTTGAGCTAAATTCTATCGCTCAGGCTTTTCCGTTGCCCTGGTCCGCCTACGTTCGCCTCCTCGCGGTGAAAACGCAAGCTGCTCGCGACTTTTACGAGGCTGAAGCGTTGCGTGAGGGCTGGTCTGTGCGACAGCTTGACCGTCAGATCAGCAGTCAGCTCTATGAGCGGCTGGTGCTGTCACGCAACAAGGCGTCCTTGCTCGGAAAGGTGGCTGTAGCGCAACCCGGCGATCTTCTATCGCCTGAGGAAGCGATCCGCGATCCGTTCGTCCTCGAATTTCTTGACATGAAGGACGAATATTCGGAGTCGGATCTCGAAGCGGCCTTGATCCAGCACTTGGCGGATTTCCTCCTCGAGCTCGGCGATGACTTTGCGTTCATAGGTCGGCAACGGCGTCTACGGATCGATGACACCTGGTTTCGAGTCGATCTCGTGTTTTTTCACCGGCGCTTGCGATGCCTGCTCATTATCGATTTGAAGGTCGGGCGCTTCAGCTATGCGGACGCGGGGCAGATGCATCTCTACCTCAACTACGCGCGTGAACATTGGATGAAGCCCGGCGAAAACCCCCCGGTTGGCTTGATTCTGTGTGCTGAAAAAGGCGCGGCCGAGGCGCATTATGCACTCGACAACTTACCGAACAAGATACTCGCAGCGGAGTATCAGACGGTCCTCCCGGATGAGGCCACATTCGCGCGAGAATTGGAACGTACCAGGATCGAACTAGAGCGCCGGGGCCGCAAGGCGTGACTTCCCGTCCGAGGTTCCGAAGTGCTTAAACACGCGCGGATCGGCGAATACGATGAAGCGGTCGCCCGATAAAATTTGATGTTGCTGGCACGGCAATCAAGCTATGCGAAAACACTCTACCGTGCGCCGACGGCCACTGACGAAGGCGCAACTACTACCTCTTCCGGTTGACCAAGTCCGTCGTCTTTCTCTCAAGCACCACCTCGCACTTGCGCTGCTTTGCGGCGGCAGTGGTGATATCGAGTCGATCGCCACGCTGTCCAATATACTCGCGCTCGCGCTCTATTTGCGTTCCGACGGCGAAGCGGAACTGTATCGCTCCGCGGATTTCGCACTCAACCAATGCATTGCGCGGGCAGAGCGGGGTGGCAAGTGGACTTTTACAGACGCGGAACGGACTGCACTCGAAGCGTTGCTTCGTGTTCATGATAAGCAACTTGCTGCGGTGCCGGTCCATCGCTATCTTGAAGCACTGGAGCAGGTGCAGCATGTTGGCACGCCTTCCTTTAACTTGCCGATCGAATCGGACTGATGCTGAACGTTTTCTGCCTGTCGTGGCGAATACGCCGGCGGTTGATATGCACGGGTAAATCTGTGAGTTGGCGCAGCCAATGCGTGATCCGTGTGTGGACCTCGTAGTCGACAGTTTCTACGTAGAAACTCTAGCAAGTGAGTCAGGGCGTGTGTAGTTGTGTCGTCAAAGGGCACCGCGATACTCTTTGTCTAAGTGGTTCTATTCCGTGGCGGGATCTAGTGGAATAAAAGGGCATTAGGATGACGGTACCCTGACCCACGAACAAAGGACTCACCGATGAGCACCTCATCCAGTCTCGATCCGAATCTCCGCGATGCCCAATGTGTCGGGGAAGCGACTGACCTCGTGAGCTTTCTACAACACGTCGACAAGTGGCTTGCCAGCGTCGACGTGATCAGCCTCGATTTCCCACTGTTTCGCGGCCAGGAGGTGGAGTCGTGGCGGCTTGTGCCCGCAATTGGACGCGCACCATACCAACTGCGGTTGCGGCCCAACACCGAGCAACGCATGCTCGACGAGTTCAAGCAGCGTGCCCTGCCTCACGTCGAATCGACCGTGGACTTGACGAACGCCGACTGGCTTGCGATCGCGCAACACCACGCGATGCCCACCCGCTTGCTGGATTGGTCGGGGAGTGCGTTGTCGGCCCTCTGGTTCGCAGTAAAAAAACCGGCCGTCGAGCAACCGTGCGAGTACCGTTCGTGTGAAAGCGAGGAGGGCCGTGGCGTGTGGCCGGGCGCCGTGTGGATGTTGCCCGTCGTGCACGACGACCTGATCTCGCCCGAGGAGAGCAAAGATCCGCTCCGACTCGGCCGAACGCGGTTGCTGAAGCCGCGCCATGTCTCTCGCCGTATCGCTGCCCAGGACGGCTGGTTCACGGTGCATCGCGGGAAGCAAAGTGGCCTCGACACGAGATACTTCGCGCTCGACACCAACCCCGGGTTTCGTGACCGACTGCGATACATCCGCATTCCAGGCGAGGCATTTGGCACTATCCGCGGGCAGCTTCAGCGGGCCGGCATCAATCGCGGCGTGTTGTTCCCGGACCTCGACGGGGTCGCCGGCCGCATCACGGATGACATCCTGTATCCCGCCGATCAACCATCGCCCGGCGCTAGCAATTTCTGAGGAGTCACGATCCCGTGGCCAATCGCCCCCAGCAGCTCGACCTACCAGTGCCGCGCACCTACACGCGTACCGAGTTCACCGTGCTGCGCGCGCGTGAAAAGTCTGCCGATCGCCGCGATCGCGCGGCTCTACTTCGACCTGGACGAGCACGAACCGCTCGAGGTCGAGCGCCTGTTGCGCACCATGCGTGACGACCTGGTGTCGATCGCGCTGCGCGAGGGCTCGCCGGTGCTCGTCGAACAGCAACGGATGTGCCAGGAGGCGGCGAAGTATCACGCGTGACTGGCAGCGCGACGCGGCGAGTAGCGGCAAAGCAATGCGGGCAGAGATCAAAACATGAAAACGAATACGAATACGAAAAAACAGACACGTCGACCGGGAAAGTCTTCACAACGCAAGTCCTCTACCGAAGGAATGGCCAAATCGGCCGCGAGTTCAGCGTCGACTGGAGGGCAGGGAGTCACATTCGAAAATCGTGCCCAGGCTGTCAAGCTGATCCACATGTGTTTAGGTGCGCCTTCCCCGGGAATTGCTGAAGGGTGGGTCATCGCAGAACTGCGCTTCCAGGCACGCGCGCATGGACCGCAAACGGACGATCTGGTTTGCACAGTCGAGAACTCGGCGGGTCACCGGCATCGCGTGTTCTTCCAAATGAAATCAGGACTGACCGCAAGACGGTCGACCAAAGCTTTCCAAGATGCAGTCGGGGGGGCTTGGCTTGACTATCAGCAACCGGAGCTGTTCTCAAGAGGCAAGGATCGCATCGTTATCGTTCATGATGCCGACGGGCGTCATCACATGAGCGGTGCGACCGCAGTTGCGAAGGCGGCAAGCCTGTCGCTGTCGAGTCGAGAGTGGCTCGAAAAAATCGATGCGGTCGGGGTTAGCAATGCACTGAAGCGAAACGCCGTCTCTGCATTCAAAACCGTTGTCGCGAGTTTTGCGCGAAGACCGATTGACGACGAGGAACTCTACACGTTCCTTCAACATGTGAGCTTCCTCGCGCATGACTTAAAGGAAGACGGCACTCCCGAGCACGTGCAACTCGTCAACCTGATTCGCTCGAGTTTGCTGTCCAGTGGCTACACTGCCGATCCCAATCACGTCTGGTCGAAGTTTGTGACATCGTGTATGTCACTCAATGCGAGCGCAGGCGGGATAGCGCTCGATTCCTTGGCCGAGGTGATTGGCGATGACCTCGCTCGCGCGTTCAAGATCATCCGCGACGCAAGCGCTCAACAATACACTCTCGGCGCGCATGCTGGTGCGTGGAATCACGGCACTTCTCCCGTTGGCGTGGCAGTCGGTATCTCAACGGCGACGCTACCGACGGGCAATACGGGAGGTCAAAGTGCGATTCCTGCCTCGCGCGAATCATCCGAAAACAAGCTCATCTCCCGACAGCTCGATCAACTCAATACTCGAATTCGGGAAGGCCGGTACCGAGATGCGCTGAATGACCTCGGAAAGCTCGGCGAGGATCTGGAACCGTTCGATGCGCATCAGCGCGCGCGTTGGTACCTCATGCGCGGGACATGCCGCTTCAATCTCGACCGTGACCAGGACGCCGCGGCTGATTTTCTAAAGGCAGCTGCCTTGTGCGATGACGACGACAAGCTCGCCGCTGCACGGGTGCGCGGTTTGTTGCTAGCGAACGATTTCGCGGCGGCGGAAAAGGCTGGCCACGAGGCGCTCGAGCGATTCCCGCAGTCGCTTTCGGTCTGGTTAATCGCCAAAAACGCGGAATTGGTGCGAGGCGGGTCGCTAGCGGAGGACGCGATTCCTTGTGAGTACCGCCAAGAGGCCGACGCGTTTCAACTGGTTGCCTTTAGCCGCTACCGAGCCGGAGATATCAATGGAGCAGCCGCGGCAGCTCGAAAGGCGTTGGACCTTCAAGACGTAAGCTTCTTCAACAGGGATAGGGCGCTGGGATATACGCTTGAGTGGGTGGCGGCTAGTCCGCTCAACATCGCCTTTCGCATGCTTGACACGGCGGAGTTGAATGCGCTGGGCGACGTAGCAGCGGCGTTCGAGCCGCGGCACGAAAAGCTGTGGACGGTCCAGTCAACAGCGACACTGAAAGCGACGGTGGTCAACCTTGGCTACGTCTATGTCCTTTTGAAGCGGACCAACGACGCCTTAGATCTGCTGCGTGAGGCGCGCGCGAGATCGATAGACGGGTCGGAATTTATCCGTTTGGAGATCGAGGCCCATCGCGGCGGTGGTGATATCGACCGCGCTTTGGAGGTTGGGCTGTCCTCACTCCACGCGATGCCCGCCGATGCCCTGGTCACATTCGCTCAGACATGTGCAAATGTAGGAAAACTCGAACCGATTGAGCGAGCAATCGAGGCTGCGGCTAACTTGCCGACCGATTGCGAACGCGCGGTCGAATCGATCAGAGTATTGCTGTGGCAAGCGCTTGCGAAGGACGGACGTCACGATGAGGTTATGAAACAGCTAGAAGCCCAGGACCTATCGACATCGACGTCTATTGCTGCGATTGCGGTCGGATCGGACATGCTTCGTCGCGCCGGCCGCTTGGAGCGGGCAGATAGTCTGCTCGCCCGCGCGGCCACACTCGTGAACCAAACGGGCGTAGAGCAGGAGCGCTATATGTTAGCGATGGCCTATTTCCAAGCTGGACGATTTGAGGAATGTGCCGAGATATACGCTGCGATGCTAAGGTCCGGGGTGCACAGTGAGCTTCATAGCGATCTGCTATTTTGCTACATGCGCCTCGGTGCGTATGCGAAGGCCCGGCAACTTCTCGACTCCCTTCACGAGAGCTGGATCGAAAACGACGGTGCGCGGCACTTGGCCATGGAACTCGGTCAGGAAGTCGGCGATTGGGCGTTGCTCAAGCAGCTCTCATTGGTTCAACTGAGGCACTACCCCGGCCAAGCGATGAGTTGGTTGTTTCGGCTGACCACGGCCGCTCGGGACTCGGATGGGGAGCTTTTGTCCGTGCTGGATCAAATTCCCGAGTTGCTCGAAGGCACCTCTCGAGAGTTGACACAAATTGCCACATGTGAAATGAGTCATGGATTCGAGGAACGCGGCCTCCGACGTCTCTATCGCATGCGCCGGTTGAATATGGCGGACGTCGATGTGGCGGCAGCGCACTTGGCCGGCCATCTCGCCGTACACAAAGCGCTGCCGCACCTCGAAGTTAGTCGACCCGTGATCGAGGAGGGGACTTACTTTACGGTGGTCGACAATGCGGGGCGACCCTTTACCCGAGCTGTCGATCCTATCGGGTTCGACGGACTTCCAGATGCCGACGAATTCCGTTCCGCGTCATCAACGGACGTTGCCCCTTTTATTGGCGCAATTGTTGGAAGCGAGGTCGCCGTTGCTCAAACATTCGATGAGCCGAAGGTGTTCAAGGTAGTGACGATCGGATCGGCGTATCGTCGCCTGCTCGACACCACCCATGAAATGCTGAAGGGCTCAATTACCCAGTCATCCTACGTTTCGGTAATCAACCTGCCCGAAGACGAACACGGGGCTCTGGATTTTTCCCAGTTGAAGGCGCAGCTCCACCGAAGCTCGGAAGTCGGTCGACAAATCATGGAGGGGTATCGAAAGGCTCCTTTTACTATCGGAGGGGTGTGCCGAATGATGGGGCGCGGCGTTGTCGACGCAGTCTGTGGATGGCCCAACCAAGAAGCAAAGTTGGATGTCGGCGGTGGCTCGGAGGCACATCGTGCCGAAGCGGAAAGTTTGTTGTCTCGGAGCGATGCGGGTTATGTCATTGATGCCGCGACTTTGATCGAACTGGGGCGGCTCGACTGCCTACACGCATTGTCGAGCCTCCCGAAGCTATATTGTTCGACGAAGACCTATGGGCTTCTACGTGATGAGCTTGAGGAGTCACAGCGCGTGCGCGCCTCAGGTACCGCGATCGAACACAATGGCGAACTGGCGATCGTCGAAGTGACTGAGCAAGACTGGGGTCGACGCACCGCAATGTTGCAGGACGTGGTTGACGCGATCGATACGTACTGTGAAGTTCGACCGTCATACGGCCCGGCAGATTGGCACCGAGCCCCACAGGGGTTTCGCGACGTCATTTCGACCGAGGAGGCGGCAACATTAGCGCTGGGCATGGAGCTGGACGCAACTTTGCTGTGTCTGGACGCGAGACTGCGGTTGATTGGGGCAAGTTTCGGACTCGCGGGCGTATGGCCGCAAGCGCTCCTTGCATCGTGCAGAGCGTCAGGCCGAATGCGTGATCGGGAATACTCGGCGGCATGCATGAAAATGTTCTGGAGTGGTCGTAACTTCATCTCGTTGACGGCCGACGACTTGATCAGTGCACTCTACCAAGGCACGGAATGGGCCCGCGCCACAGTCACTTCGCTTCGAACACATCTGGCGGAGGACGACATTGACTTCGGTTCTGCGCTCCGCGTGTCCTTGGATTTTCTCAGTAAATTGACCAACTCGGGGCGCGGGCAATTTGGCTTTCTGATCGAAGTGACCGAATTTGTCATCGGAGGACTGGCGCGACATAGGCGTTGCCCGGAGAATCTGGCGGAGACTGCCAAGAACGCATTGCAGAGCGCACCAGCAATTCGCGCTCAAGGCGAAGCCGCACTCGAGTTGCTATTTGGCGTTATTGAAAATGCGTGTGCACGAGCGCGAACCGAGGCGACGGCATTAGAGTTCAAAGGACAGATTCTCTATTGCAGCGCGCCACCTTGGTTGTTGAACGGGCTAAGCTCGCATGACGCTGCAGTCCTACGCAATGTCGCTTCAGACGAAATGCCGGT
Organism: Burkholderia sp. LS-044; assembly: GCF_004803625.1. Taxonomy (NCBI): domain Bacteria; kingdom Pseudomonadati; phylum Pseudomonadota; class Betaproteobacteria; order Burkholderiales; family Burkholderiaceae; genus Burkholderia; species Burkholderia sp. LS-044. The sequence goes on along the minus strand of NZ_SSWO01000019.1, from coordinate 88,139 downwards.
GGAGGACGTTGGCACGTTTGACCACAATTCAACGTCGGGAATCGATATAGAGAGCGAGTAACCGCGAACGCGGAGAAGATCACTCTCTGTTTGACGGTTCGCGGCGTTCGCTGCGAGCACGTCTGTTTCTCCGGAAGCTGACGCAGTTTGATGGCGCATCGGCCATCGCGTCGCCAGGTACTTCTATGGCCTACATGGCAACCTGATCCTGCGTGGGCAGATAGAGCGCGCGCTCGAGGCGGCCGAGGCGGCCGAGGCGGACCTGATCGTATTACCTGAGCACCACTACTAGGCGCTTCGGCGCTGGAGAGACGACCAATACGGATTTTGAACGAAACAGGAAATTCCTGCACATGGTCGGTACGCCGATACTGGCCGCCGGCGTCGCGCTCGGCCATGGGCTTCTACCGTGGCTGGGATAAATTCAGGTCACGATAGTGAATTTGGGCGTTTTAGCGGAAGTGCCAGCGGGCATCGCTGCAGACCACAATGATCTACTTGACCGCAGAACAACTGCGGCTCAAATTCGTATCGACAATAGGACGACTGCTTTGCTCGCCGTCGACGGGCCGCGCGGAGCGTCCACGATAATCAAGAATAAGGAATAACTGAATTGACACTCCGATTCTCTGACGACGGCCCCGCGTTTCCTAACGATCTTGTGGACCGCATGCTCGCTGGCGAAGTCGTGCTTCTTTGTGGCGCGGGTGTCAGCGCACCTCAGTTGCCGACGTTTGGAGGCCTCGTCACCCAGGTCTACGAACGTGTCGGCGTCGTGCCAACCAAAGCGGAGTCGCTCGCTATCGAGCACTGGCGATACGAGGAGGCACTCGGCGCCGTGGCGCGTCGCCTCGTCAATCCGCAGCGAATTCATGAGGAGGTAGCAGATATTCTCGCTTCTGCGAAAGCGGATTTGCAGCACCACAAGACGTTGCTTCGACTATCGCGGGCCAGCGATAACAGATTGCTGCTCGTCACAACCAACTTCGAAGGTCTTTTCGAGCGCGCGCTAGATGAGGTTGAAGGAATTGGGAGCGGGAAGATTTGGAGTCTGGCAGGGCAGGCGTTGCCTCCGCCCGGCACGGATGGATGTCACGGTATCGTTCATCTGCACGGCCGGATCCGGGACGCTGTTGTAGGCCTCGAGGCTACGCCGCTTGTGCTTACAAGCGCCGAATACGGTGACGCCTACATGCGGTCGGGTTGGGCGTCACGCTTTCTATTTGACCTTGTACGGTGCAAGACACTCGTCCTTGTTGGGTACAGCGCCAACGACGCGCCGGTTCGATATTTTCTGAACCTGATGGAAGGCGACAGGGACCGGTTCGACGATCTGCGATCGGTCTACGCGCTCGACTCCTACCAACATGACGCCGCAGAGACGGAAGCACGCTGGGACACAATCGCGGTCGTGCCGATCCCCTACCGGAAGCGGCGTGATGATGGTAACGCACACAATGCACTTTGGGAGGATCTTGGCCAACTGGCCGATCTGGTCGAGCGACCGCGGCTCGCACGCCGCGAACGAGCCAAGATTTTCGCCAGATCATTCGCTTCAGTTACCGCAACTGAACGCGAGGAGGCCGAATGGCTGCTCAAGGGAAAGAGCGACTTGTGGGATGTGGTGGCAGCGACGGTCGGGGATCCAGAGTGGTTCGAGTATTTCAACGCGTCCGGACTCTGGAAGCCTGATGATGCGCCGAAGATCATTGCGAACTGGTGCTTCCAAGCGCTGACCGAGCGAAAGCGCCTCGAGACCGCAATTCACTGGCAAAGCAGACTCGGTCGGTTATTTACCGACGGCGTGCGCCTTGCCCTCGCGCTGCAGAAGGTGCCACAGCCGTGGGCGCGGGCGTGGAAGGTGCTCGCGCAGATGCCGCCAAAGCGTCATGACGTGATCATGCATCATTTCAGACTCGCGCAGGCGCTGGAAGGGCCGATTCATGACGATCAGGATTTACGGAATGCGGTCAAGGCGATCACGCCCCAGGTCGAGCTCAAGGCGCGGTGGTGGCCGACCGGGGAAAGTGCTCGGCAGGCGCCAAAGGTGCTTCGCGATATTGTTACCGTGTCGCTTTCCCTCGACGATCCGTCCGACATGGACAGAGTTGTGAGCGCAGTACTTCAGGTAAAGGGGCGCGAGCACAGGCTAGCCGAGCTATGCAATGGCGCGCTGTCAGATGTTATCGCCGCCGCAGTTGAGCTGGATATCGTCAATTCCGAATGGGATGCACTGGATGGGAATGTGCCAGCCGTCGAGGCGCACGACCAGAACCAGTATCACGACGGATGCGTCCATTTGTGCGTCGTACTCTCGGCGCTCATCGCGAGACTCACACCGGTGGATCCGGAATACGCTCGCTCGCTGGCGCAATCATGGAAGCGTATGCCCGGCCTCCTAGGTCTGCGAATGTGGGTCAACGCGCTAAGGCTCACACCGCTTTTCACTGCCGATGAAGCGGCTTCCGGGATTCTCGAACTGCCGGAGAAGGCTTTCTGGTATATCAACCGGGAACTGGTTTTGGCAATGCGAGAACGACTCGGCGAAGCCCAAGAAGGGGCGGTCGCGAAGATTGTCTCGCGTATTCTCAGGGAGTCGCCCTCACTTTATCAGGACTACCCGGTCGAGGGTGCCGACTGGCGTCCGCAGGCGAAAGACTACCGGGTTTGGCTGATGCTAACCGCGATCCGGCTTGCTGGCGTGTTGCCAGCTGAGGGGCTCGCAGAACTGGACGCTATCGCGTTACGTTACCCTTTCATCACCGGCGATTATGAGGAAGCCGATCTATTTGGAAGCTATTCAACCGGAGTGCATTCAGTACAGGGTGACCCGGCTCCGCTGATCGACGCCGAGCCCGATGACAGACTTCGCGTCGCGCGGACGTTACGTAACGATCGCGACTTTTCGTCCAGATTGAGTTGGTCCACGTACTGCGCAGCACAACCGGCCGCGGCGTTTGAGCTCCTGAATGCAGCGGCACTCTCGAACGAGAACCTCGACCTCTGGAACGATTTTTTGGAGGCGCTCACGACGCTAACGGTGGTGAGAACCGAGGTGAAGCCGGACACAATGGGCCTTGTTCGCCGGGCATTTGATCGCCTTTGCGCCGCTGAAGATGACTTTGTAGCTCCCCTGTTGTCCGCGCTGAGCTATTTGCTCAGGGCATATACAAAGGTTTCGGAACGATACTGCGCGGGCCAGTGGTGGGACCGATTGTGGAGACTCTGCGAACAACACGAGGAACCCCTTGCGGAAGACGACGCCGGTAGGTTTTACGACCGGCTGATCAATCGTGCGTCAGGACGACTCGCGGAGCTTCTGCTACTCAGGTTCGACCACCGCAACGCGAATGGTGCAATTGCCGGGGATGACCGTCAACGGCTCGCGGTGGTAATCGGGTCCGACACAGCGGCCGGATGGTTCGGACGTGGTGCGTGCGCATACAACGCGGGCTTTATCCTACATACGGATTGGAGGCTTGCGTTGGGACCGCTCAGGGAACGACTGTCCCGTGATGACAGCGAGGGTATTGCGCTACGATCGGTGCTGCTGGGTGGCGCCCCGCTGTCGTTCGCCGCGACGCGGGCCTACAAGCGCCCGCTGTTCAAGGCGGCGATCGAGGCAGGTACGACCACCGGACATTCCGCCGTGCACGTTGCTTCCAGGTTTCTGCATCCTCTGGTTAGCTGGCGGATGAGTCCGGGCACCGGGAAGCCGCCTATTTCCACGGAAGAGGTTCGCCGCCTCCTATACAGTGCGTCGCATACCGTTCTCGCCGGCGCCGCGCAGTGCATGCGAATCTATGTTGCGCAGATTGGGCACTCGCCGGAGCGCACCTGGCGCGCTTTTGTCGGTCCGATCTTTCATGCGGTCTGGCCACGCGAGGCGCGGTTTAAGCGAGCGTCAGTTTCGAGCGACCTTGCCGCGCTGTGCGTCGGCACCGGAGCGGTGTTCGAAGAAGCATTCTTGAGTATCCGCCATTTTCTAACGCCACTGGATGGCGGTGGTTACGCAGTATCGCAGCTTGAGGAGTCCTCGATGGAAGGCACTGGAGCCCATGCCTGTTTGCAGTTCCTTTGGATCCTACTGGGTCCGGGGGCCAGCGGCCGTTCAACGGAATTGGCAACGATACTCGATAAGCTCGTCGCGATATCTCCCCGGCTCGAAGTCGACAGACGACTGCAGTGGCTGGAACAAAACCGAGCGATACGTTTTGAATGAAAGTTTGCGTGCGGAGGGTAGAGGCGGGAACCGGGAGTAAAGTCCGGCCCGGTTCGCACTGTACGGAGCAGTCCAGCATTCGGGTGTCACAAATTGAATGCTGGGCGACCCGTAGGGCATTCGTCCGTAAGGGCACGCGGCCGCTGTCGCCGTCCTCGATGCCAAGTCTGGGCTTGCCGCGGTCCGCGTGCGGCAGTCGACGGTCGCGGAATCTCGCTGACGACCGGCCCGCGGCTATTGCTTGAATCCGCGGCGATTGCAATCCGCTGCAAGCGAGTTATTCACGATTAATGGCATAAGACCTTGATCTATCGGCTCGGGATGGCTCGCGCGAGCGTCGACTACCGATGTCACCTGTGCAACGGTCCTACCGGACAGACAGGTGTTGTAGAGTTCGTTGAACTCCGGGGTTGGCGCGAAAAAGCGGACGGTATCGAGTGCTCCAGCAACGTAGGTTTGCCGCTGCTCGACCGGAAGGTCCTTATACTGCTCCGGCGAGAAAGCTTGAGCTAGCTGGCTTCTCGGCGCCGCGGAGGCGGTACAAATGACGCCTGCTGTAGGCGTTCATTATTAGCGCTAGCCGTGTTCAGAAACGTTGCTAGCGGAAATTCTCAAAGAAGCCTCGGCGAACAGGGACTTTTTGAAGCTTTCTGGCGGCTGCTTGGCCGTTGCGTTTCTGCAACAGAAACTTGGCCAATGTTCACTAACGTTGCTAGCACGTTGCACGTGTCGCGTGGATTGATAGGGATCCATATGGCTTCGATCGAAGAGCGGGCCGCTCGAGCAGCGAAGATTGCGTCCGTGCTTCGACTGCTTGGCAACGGCGTGCTTTCCCGGCAGCAGGCTGAACGAGCAGCACAGCTATTAGGCGTTCACTGCACCACCGTATATCGCCTGCGTCGACGTTTCCTCGCAGATCCGGTCGCCAGCACATTAGAGCCAAGGCAGCCGGGTAGGGCGACCGGGGGCAGACTGCATCACGGTGGAAGAGGGAGTGGCTCGATCCGTCAGCCGACTACTGTCGGGTGCACCACAGCCTGCTCGAGACTGTTCCGCAATCGATTTTCGCCAGAGCTCCGAATTTCGACGCCGCGCTGCGGGCGATATCACGTTATCGATGCCCACCGCTTAGGTTGAGCAAAACACTACGCTAGCAGTATTAGTGAACATTGCTAGCGCTCTGTTGAGCACGGCTAGCATTGATTGTGAACTCCTACAGTAACTGCCGGTAATGCCTGGCAGAGTCGCCCAACTGAGCGCGGAAATGACATTGATCATGGCACTACTGCCAGACGCCGCCAGGATCGGCGCGAACGCTTGCGCCATCCGTAACGGCCCCACGGCATTTGTCTCGAACTGCTGTCGCAGCATATCGATCGATGATGGTGCAAGCACTGCGCCGGAGCCTCCGATGCCGGCGTTGTTCACCAGCAAGCTGACGTCGCCCAATTCGCGGGCGAGCGCTTCGACCTGATCGGCGCGAGTCACGTCGAGCCGTACGGGCACCACGCCAGATGCGGTGACGGTGGACGCTTCGCGCGCTGCTGCATAGACCTTGGCCGCGCCAGCGGTAAGCAAGGCGCGGGTGAAGGCTGCACCCAGTCCGCGATTGGCACCCGTAACGAGCGCGACAGAACCTTGGATTTTCATGAAGACTTCCTTACAGAGAGTGGGTCAGTTGTGCGATGTCAAACGCAGCATGACGTAGTGCTCGTAGTGACCGACGCCGTTTTGCACGATGGGATCTTGTGAGGTGAAAGCGGCAATGTCATCCTCGTCCGGAATTTGGTAGAGGGAGACACCATAGCCACCAGTGTCATCAATCACAGGACCGTGTGCCACGATCACGCCTTGCGCGAACAACTCATCGAGAAAGGCGCCATGTCGCTTCATCAACTTCAACTCGTCGTCCGACATTGTCGCGAGAAAGTCGGGTCGCGGAGGAATGAACTTGCACAGGTAATATTTCATCAATACTCCTTATTGAATATTCTGAACCATAACCGTTCTAGCTTGACGGTTCGGTTCGTTCTACTCGCCTCCGGCGTGCTTATCCGGCGGTCCTGACGCTCTTGAGAATCGAGCTTTCGAACATCTTGGGCGCATAGCTTTGCAGGAAAAGAATCATCCCCGTCATCTTGCCAACCGGATTGCTGAACTTCGGTTCTTTCGTGCCGATCATTTTCGTGATGGTGTGCACAACCGCATCAGGCGCCTCGGCCTCATCGATACCTTTTTGCGTGGCGGCACGAACCTGTTTGCGGTAAGCGTCGTAGTCGGGGATATTGCCACCTGTAGACGAAACCGAATTTTGTCCAAGGTTGGTTTTGAACCACACCGGCTCGACCACGCTGACTTTGATGTTGAACTGGTTCAGCTCGAAACGCAGGGCTTTGAAATAACCTTCGACCGCATGCTTCGAAGCCGAGTAATAGGACAGATTCGGCGGGCCGATCAAGCCAACGATGGAACTGACGGTGATGATCTGCCCGCTCTTTTGCTTGCGAAAGAAGGGGAGCAAGGCGTTCGTGACCTTGACCGTTCCCCAGAAGTTCGTTTCGAACTGCTGCCGCCCGACTTCAAGCGGTGTCTCTTCAGCGATACCCGTCACCATGTAGCCCGCATTGTTGACGAGAACGTCAAGTTGCTTCGTATAGGTGAAAAGCTCATGCGTGAACGACTCGATAGAAGTGTCGTCGTCGATATCAAGGCGCAGCAACTTGAAGGGCACGTTCCGCGCGTATTTTTCCGGCTGACGACTGGTGCCGATCACGTTGAAGCCGTCCTTGTGGAGTTTGTTCGCCAGCATCAAACCAAAGCCCGACGATGCCCCAGTAATCAAAATTGTCTTCTTCATCTCTCCAGCTCCCGGTATTCGAAATGGCCTATGAAGGCTTGCGAAAAATTGTTGATGTAGATGGATCCGAGTTCGTCATTGCCGGCCTCCTTCAAGAACGACTCGGCGAGGCTGGCTAGAGTGGATGGCCATGCTGGCTCGGCAACGGCATGACGCGCGATTCGAGGTGCAAACCAATTCTGACGATCCTCGACGGTTGCTGCCATTCTGCCTGCCGATCGCGCCATGGACACTAGCCGATCACGCCAACAGACTCGCCGAACACGCCAATATTTACGCGGTCCCAAGTGGCGGGTTTTGCTATTGTGATGGCGCGATCTGCGGGATAGACTCATGCGATGAATACGAAAAGTAACTATCCCCCGAGCGGTCGGCATGGCCATCCGACGGACTATGCCATTTGGCCCGGATGGCGCTTGTTGATGCAGGATGCAGGCATTGCAGCTTCGCCGGTTTTGCGCCGTGCGCAGCTACCGGGGGATCTGTTTTCGCGTCAGAACGTTCGCCTCGATCCGACCAGTTTCTTCATGTTGTGGAAGGCCATTGAGGCCGAGGCAGCGACAATCAACGCGGACGTACCGGCAGCGCTGCAAATCGCAAAGGTGATGTCGTCGGACTGGTTCGATCCCGAGCTTTTCGCCGCGCTATGTAGTTCAAATATGGGCGGAGCACTCGACCGAATCGCGAAGTACGTCAGACTGATAGCGCCCATGATCATTCGGATCGATCGAGCGATCGAGCACACCACAGTTTCCATCGACTTCTTGGATCACACCCTGCCGCCACCCGATGTATTTCTCACTTTCAAGCTGGTCTTTTTCGTGCAACTAGCACGCTTGGCGACACGAAGTCCGGTACGCCCATTACGAGTGAGTTGGCCGTTGGCGACGGGCGAATCGAATGACAGCGTGGCCGCCTACCAAGCATATTTCGGCGTGCCAGTGACAGATGCGCCCTTAGCCACCGTTGTATTCGCTGCTGAGGATATCGAGCGGCCATTCCTGACCGAAAACCACAAAATGTGGCAGTTCTTCGAGCCATCGCTACGTCAGAGACTAGCGGATTTGGATAGGACGGCCAGTATGGCGGAAAGAGTGCGCAGTACCCTGCTGGAGACGCTCCCGGCAGGAGAGGTGTCCATGCAAGTGATCAGTCGAAAACTTGCGGTCAGCGTCCGCACGTTGCAGCGCAGGCTTCAAGATGAGGGAACCTCGTTCCAGCAAACGCTGGACACTTTGCGTGAATCGTTGGCCTATCACTATCTTGGCAACACTACGATGTCTAGCGCCGAGATCTCCTTTCTACTGGGATTCGACGATTCCAATTCCTTTGCTCGCGCGTTCCACTCATGGACTGGCAAAACGCCGCACAAGGTACGAACGGAGATTGGTGTTAGCAATAGCGAGTCGAATGCGGATACAGCCGGGGTGTAGTAGCTAAGCGCCAACTGACTCATCGGGATTTCGATCTCGGGCGAAATTTGTGCGCGCGACGATGCGCCGGGATACATCGGCTTGCCTCGCCGAAGAAGGCGTTCGAAGCATCCGCCCGTTCATCGATGCGCACGTTGAATGACCGCTCTCTGGACCGGCGACTGTCGCTTCAGGGTCGGCTACAGCCGACCGTGTTGGGCGGAAACCGGCCAGAAGCGACCAGTCGGGATGAAACAGCGGCAGGCCGCTTCGATTGATCAAGCGGCCTTTCATCGTCATCTCTTCAAATGGCCTGCGCCGTCGAGAATGCGCGTGCCGCAGCCATTGTATCCAGTGCTTCGCGCAAGAGCAGGATTTTGCCGTTGTTCGCCACCAGCCGCCCTGCGTACATCTGTCGATAGATTTTCCCCGTCGATGGCACGAGCGCTTCGACTTCATATTCGGCGAATACCTGCTCAGGCGTTTCGATCAGCAGCCGCACATTTCTGAACGAAAAATCCGGTACTTTCGCGAGCAGCGAGGCGATGAAGCCTTCGATCGCTTTTGGCCCCTGTGCTCGCCCGTCAATGCCAAGCGACTTCAGATAAGGGAGCTCCAGCACGCCATCGTCGGCAAACAGTGCAGCGGCCGCACGTGGGTCACGAATCGATTCGAGATAAGCGGAAAGCAGTTGTTTAGCGTCGTTCATGATCGGCTCGATAAAGGCGTTAAAGGATGCGATTCATTGCAGATGCGTCTTCAACGCAGTCGCCATCTGCTGCATCGCTGCGCGCGTCGGTGCGTCCGCAGCAAGCACGTTGAGTAGGCCGAAGTCGTGGATCGTGCCTTTGTACTGGATCGTCGTCACGTCGTTGCCCGCCTGGTCGAGCCGATATCCATATGCTTCGCCTTCGTCGCGCAGCACGTCGAACTGCGCCGTCTGGATGAGCGCGGGCGGCAAGCCCTTCAATTCGTCGAGTGACGCGCGCAGCGGCGACGCGTAGCGTTCGTTGCGCTCACCTTCGTCGATCGTGTAGGCATTCCAGAACCACTTCATCATGTCGCGGCTCAGGAAGTAGCCATTTGCAAAGGCGTCGTACGAGGCATTGTCGAACGCGTGGTCGGCCACCGGCCACATGAGGCCCTGGAAGCGGATTGCCGGGCCTTGACGGTCCTTCGCCATCTGGCTGACGACCGCGGCCATGTTGCCGCCCACGCTGTTGCCCACGACGGCCAGCCGCGCACCATCGACGCCGATCTCCGCGCCATGTGCGGCAACCCACTTCGTCGCGGCGTAGGCTTCGTTGATCGCGACCGGATAGCGCGCTTCGGGCGAAGGCGTGTATTCGACGAACACCGCCGCCGAGCCCGACTGGACAACAAGATCCCGCACGAGACGCTCATGCGTCGGGTAGTCGCCGAGAATCCAGCCACCGCCGTGGAAGAACATGAACACGGGCAGCACACCGCGCGAATCCTGCGGCTTGACGACGACAAGCGACACGACCAGGCCGTCCTGCTCGACCGTGCGGCGCGTGACGTCAATGCCCGAGACGTCGACCGGCACGCTGCGCTGGGCGCCTGCCAAGACTTCGCGCGCTTCGGCGGGCGTGAGCGTCTCGATTGCTGGGCCGGTGGCACTGTTCAGCGCATCGAGGAAGGTAACCGTCGCGGTATCGGGCGTGTTCGGTGTGGCTTGCGTATTCATCGTGATTCTCCTTTTGCTTGGTCCAGTGGCTTGCGACGTGATGTCGTGCAGCCGGTGGAAAGGAGAATACGGATCGGACAATATTTGCGAAATAGAATCGTTTGAAATCCATCATTGCATGAATGCAACGATGGACGCCGGCTGATCAACTGCGCCGATGGATCATTTCGGCCACCGCCATGTTGGCTCGGAAAGGTGCTCGGCAAAGTAATCCGACAGCGCCGCGACTTTCGCGGGCCGCGCGCGCGCCGACGGCGTAACGAAGTAAAGACCACCCTTCGTCAGCGACCAGTCGGTGAGGATCGCTTCAAGACGGCCATCGGCCAAATACTCGCCCGCGATGAATTCAGGCAGCTCGGCGATTGCAAGGCCATCGAGCAGCGTGGGCAACAGCGCATCGGAGTTCGTCACGCGCAGCGGGCCCGTCGGCATCACCGGCTCCTCCTCGCCTGCGTCGTTCGTGAAGCGCCATACAGCGCTACGCGCACGGTACGCATATGAGAGACAGGGGCGATCCACCAGCTCGCGCGGATGCGTGGGTCGTCCTTCACGTCTCAGATATTCTGGCGACGCCACCACGAATTGCGTCACCGCGCACAGCCGCCGCGCGACCAGGGATGAATCCGGAAGCGCGGCGATACGCAGGGCGGCGTCGAACCCATCGGCGACCAGATCGACCGACGCATCCGATAGATGCAGGTCGATTGACACCTCCGGATACGCGCGAAAGAAGCCGGGTAGCAGCGGCGCAACCCAACGCAGCCCATATGACATCGGCACGGCCAGCCGCACCAGCCCGCGTGGCTGCACCGACATTTCGCGCGCCGAGCTTTCCGCTTCCTCGGCCTGGTGATAGATCTCGCCGGCTTTCTCGCTGATCGTCCGGCCGAACTCGGTGAGCGAGAGCTGGCGCGACGTGCGATTGAAAAGCCGCGCACCCAGCCGGTCCTCCAGGCGGGCCACGCCGCGCGAGACCGTGGCGACCGACACGCCGGTCGCGCGCGCTGCGGCTGCAAATGATCCGTGCTCGGCCACCTTCGCGAACATCGCGAGCCCCTCGAAATCGGGTAGTTGAGCCATGTCCTTATCTTTTCATTTATGCAACGTTAAATTGCGATCAATTCTATTTCGAAAAGATAAGGCCGTCGATATTCTCCTCACATCGCAGCAAGCCGCTGCGACGCAAACATCCACCGACCATCGAAAGGAGCAATACCATGGCACGCAAACTCGACAACAAGATCGCACTCGTCACCGGCGCAACCAGCGGCATCGGTCTCGCCACCGCGCAACGTTTCGCGGCGGAAGGCGCGCACGTCTATCTCACGGGCCGCCGACAGGTAGAACTCGATGCCGCCGTGAAAGGCATTCGCGAAGCCGGCGGCAACGCGACCGGCGTCCGTTCGGATTCCACCCAGCTCGATGAACTCGACGCGCTGTATGCGCAAATCAAGGAAGAACAGGGGCGCCTCGACGTCCTGTTCGTGAACGCCGGCGGCGGCTCGATGCTGCCGCTTGGCAACATCACCGAAGCGCACTACGACGACACCTTCGACCGCAACGTGAAGGGCGTGCTGTTCACGGTGCAAAAAGCGCTGCCGCTGCTTGCCGAGGGCGCATCGGTGATTCTCACCGGCTCGACGGCAGGTAGCGCAGGCACCGCGGCGTTCAGCGTGTATTCGGCTTCGAAAGCGGCGGTGCGTGCCTTTGCACGCAGCTGGATTCTCGACCTCAAGGAGCGCCGCGTCCGCGTGAACACGATCAGCCCGGGCGCGACTCGCACGCCGGGCCTGCTCGACCTCGCCGGTGACGACGCCACGCAACGGCAAGGGCTTGCCGATTACCTGGCTTCCCTGATTCCGATGGGGCGCCTCGGTGAACCGGAAGAGATCGCCGGCGCGGCGCTGTTCCTGGCCTCGGACGACGCGAGCTTCGTGAACGGTATCGAATTGTTCGTCGACGGCGGCCAGCAACAGATCTGAGCCAGGTTGAGCACGCGGGGTGTGGTGGACGCGGTCTTCGACGATCGCGATCCACGCCCGGCGCACTCGAATCGAGCATCGTCATGATTGAACATCGGCCTTTTCCTTCGCTTGACGCAATCCGGCGCGACGGCGTTGATGTCCGCCAACATTTCCGCGCGGGCGACGTCGGGCACGCCGACCATGCGCCGCTCGGTCCGCTCCATATGTGGAACGACATCGAATTCGCGCAGCACGCGGGCCTCGGGCTTCGTGTTCACCGCGACGTCGAGATCGTCACGTGGGTACGTTCGGGGGCCATCACCCACGAAGACGATGCGGGCAATCGCGCGCGCCTGGTTGCCAACTGCGTCCACGTGATGAGTGCCGGCACGGCGATCCATCATGCCGAGCGCAACGAGGAAAACATACCCGCGCGGCAGTTTCAGATCTGGCTCCGTCCGCGCACACCGGCCGGTACGCCGCGCTGCTCGACGCGGGTCTGTTCGCCAGGATGTCGAGAGGGCCGATTCGTCACACTGGCGAGCGGCGATCCGGAGGATGTCCGCACGGGTGCTTTGCCCCTCCATGCCGACGCGCGGGTGCGTATCGCGACGCTGCGCGAAGGCGCGGCAATGCAGCACGTTTTGCCGATGCCCGGTTCGGCTTATTTGGTTGCGGATCATGGGCGACTGGACATAGGGCCGATCAGGCTGACGCGACGCGATGGCATTGCCGTTCGAGATGAAGCGCGGCTCGTATTGAGGGCGCGAGACGACACTGATGTCGTGATTGTTGAGCTCTTGCGCTAGGACAAGGGCTCCATTAGGGCGTGCCGCAGCCCCATTCATTGCTGTTTCCGACTTCGAGAAAACGCGTCCGTGAGAGTTGGGTGGCTGTTTGGGGAGCGAACTGCAGACTGTGATACTGACGCTGCCTATGGCGGAGATGGGTCGATCTGCGCCGGTCGCGCGTTGTAGGGCGGTGGCCGGCCGCGTTCGGCCAGGAAGGGACGCTCGCGGCCGCCGGCATCGTGACGTTCGAACGACGGTTCGTCTCCGGGAAGCGTCGCTGCATCTGTGGCCGACACCCCGTGCGAGAGATCATGATTCTGCCCCTGGCCGAATTCGGCCAGCCGAAACGAGGCGTGCCGGCTCTTCGTCCAAAGAACGGCAAAAATCAGTGCTGCTGTGCGCCGGATTGAATCGCGGCCTGACGCTGCGATGACGTTTGCTCAGCCTGCAATCGCGCTTCAGCCTTTTGGAGCCCCGCCGGGTAGTCCACATCAACGGAAAGCGGGTTGTAGCCGGCTTGTTCGAGGTTCGCAAGTTCGGCGCGTACTTGTGCGCGCGAGAGCGGCATGTCGCTCTGGGCGAACGACGTAAGGGGAGCCGAGGCGAGCAGGGCGAGGCCAGCCGTCACGATAATCTGTTTCATCACATACGTAATTTTGGGCGTCGGTTCAACTGAAGTACTGCTAGAAGTCTCGAAGTATATGCGCCTAAAGCTAGGTATTTACCCTTATTCTGACAATACTACATTGCGAAAAGCACACTGTTGCGCGCGTACAGCTTTCAGATGGACCGCAGAAAGGCAGCGGACACGCCCAGTCGCAGGTCCGAGGAGAGGGCGCGCGACCGCGCGATCTCCTTGGTGAGCTGCTTCACCGTGCGGCACGCCAGCGTCAGTTCGCCGTGGGGCGACATGGCCAGCGCAATGAAGCGCGGCACGGACGGCTCAACCACCATTGACGCCTGCAACCGGCATTCTTTTTCAAGAGTGGCAATCGCGTAAGGTCCGAGCAACCCATAGATGCCGCCATCGGCCACGATGTGGCCCTGCAGACTCAACGAGTCGGCTTCTGCCGCAAAATTCAGGGAGACCTGATGTTCACCGGCAATTTGTTCGAGCCGGTCGCGCCAGCTATTGGGGCGGCAGAAAAAGACCAGCGGAATCCCGTCGAGCTTTGAAAAAGCAATAGTAGGGTGCTTGGTCAAAGGGTCGCCTTCCGCGCCGACCAGGTAAGTCGCCGCCTCAACCAAATACTCGTCACCGTCTTTCGGCGTCGGGCTATTTCGAAAGAGGATGGCGAGGTCAACACTGCCGTTTTCCAACCACGTATCCAACAAAGCCCCCTGACCCTCGCGCACCTGTAACTGCACTAGGGGATAACGTTCTCGAAGGCGATGGTAGAGCGTGCTGACCAGCGGATGAGCGGTGGAGGGCAAGATTCCGAGTCGGACCACGCCGATCGGCTCTCCGGCCGAACTGCGAATGTCGTTGGATAACTGTTCCGTGCTGGCCAGCCATGTCCTGACGCGCGGGGCAATCCGCGCCCCCAAATCGGTCAATACCACGCCGCGCCCCGTCCGTTGGAACAGGCGGCCGCCGCAGTATTGCTCCAGTTCAACGATCTGGCGGCTGATATGTGGCTGGCTGGTTCCGTAGGCAACGGCCGCCTTGCTCAAGCTCCCGAGTTCCGCCGCGTCGATGAAAAGCTTCCAAGCCGCGTAGTCCACTTTCCGGCCTCCAATCAGATATGTCAAATCAGTATATCTGAAATGTGCTGCTAGGCAGTTCTCGCATGAGGCGTCCATCCCTACACTGCAACGCATGCACCGTTGTTCCAGCTTGAAGCGAAACGAGCAGCGGGCTCTCCTCTACGAAAGAGGAGCGGAAAAGCTCACATTTGGAGACGTCATGAAAGCAATCGATCTGCGCGGTCTGGTCCCGGCACCCGTTACCCCTTTCACCCGCGACGGCGCGGTGGACCATGCAGCAATTCAACGTCTGGGCTCCTGGCTCGGCAGCATTGAAGGCGTGAAAGGTCTGACGGTGCTCGGCCACGCTGGCGAAGGCACGTTCATGACGCAGAAAGAACAGGCTCAGGTCATCGAAAGCTTCGTTAAGTCCGTCGACGGCAAGATTCCGGTCATCGCCGGTATCACGCTCGAAGGTACGCAAGTCGCCGTCGACGAAGCGAAGCGCGCGGTCGAGGCCGGCGCGTCGGCTGGTCTGGTGTATCCGTCGCACGGCTGGTTGCGCTTCGGCTACCAGAAGGGTGCGCCGCAGGACCGCTACCGCGCCATCTACGAAGGCAGCGGCCTGCCGCTGATCCTGTTCCAGTACCCGGATGCCACCAAGGCGACGTACAACCTCGAAACGCAACTCGAAATCGCCGCACAGCCGGGCGTGTTCGCGATGAAAAACGGCGTGCGCAACATGCGTCGCTGGGATGTTGAAATCCCCATCATCCGTCGCGAGCGTCCGGAACTGCAAATCCTGACCTGCCACGACGAGTATCTGCTGCACACGATGTTCGACGTTGACGGTGCACTGGTCGGCTACGGCGGCCTGGCCCCCGAGCCGCTCATCGAGCTGATCAAGGCCGGTAAGGCGAAAGACTACGCGGCCGCACGCGCGATCCACGATCGTCTGCTGCCCGTCACGCGCAATGTGTACCACCGTGGCTCGCACATGGAAGGCACCGTGGCACTCAAGCACGGCCTCGTGGCTCGCGGGATTCTCGAGCACGCGACGGTGCGCTCGCCGCTGCTGCCGCTCGCGGAAGGCGCGGACGTTGAAATCGCCGACGCACTGCGTTCGGCAGGCCTCGTCGACTGACGCGGAAGCGGCGCATTCATAGCCGTTATGACGATAGCGAAGCGCTGCCCCCGCTTCGCTATCCGCGTTAAGCCGTCACGGCGACGCACGAACGCTCGTTTCGCACGTCGCCCATAACAGGATCGGGAAACGACCAAACAAGCTCCAACATCGCGACACTACAAGACAGAAGCGCGACGGTGCTTAAAAAAGACGAAGTCCGAGGGCCCATAAAATGCAGCTTTTCAGGAGACAGCATGAACACCCCTTTGACCGCCTACAGCGTCGGTGTTGGTCAATCCGAGAGCGCAACGCGCACCACGAGCGAGCAGTTGCGTGCGGCGAACCTGCTGTTCCGAATCGAGAACGTACCGTTCTGCCGGTGGCACACCAAGGCCCGTATCATCATGGGCAGCGCGACCTTCTTTGACGCATTCGACGCCCTATCGCTTGCCTTCGTACTGCCCGTATTGATTGGCCTCTGGCATCTCTCGGCCGGCCAGATCGGCGTGCTGATCGCCGCCGGCTATCTCGGCCAGGTCGTAGGCGCGTTGGTGTTCGGCTGGCTCGCTGAGCGCATCGGTCGCGTACCGAGTGCGACGGTGACTGTGGGCGTGATGTCGGCCATGAGCATCGTCTGCGCATTCACCGGCAGCTTCCATATGCTGTTCCTAATGCGCTTTCTGCAAGGCATCGGCGTGGGAGGAGAAGTGCCCGTCGCGGCCACGTACATCAACGAGCTGTCGCAAGCGCACGGCCGGGGACGTTTCTTTATTTTGTACGAACTCATTTTCCCGCTGGGTTTGCTCGCAGCCGCGCAACTGGGGGCGTTCATCGTCCCCCGCTTCGGTTGGGAGTACATGTTCCTCGTGGGGGGCATCCCGGGCATAATTGTCGCCTTCCTGATCGCACGACTCCCGGAATCGCCGCGCTGGCTCATTTCAAAGGGGCGCTTCGATAAGGCGGAAGGAATCATCGAGCGACTGGAGGCCAGCACGCCCAAGCGAAACCTTGATACGAAAACGCAGAAGGCCGAAGTTGATGAGCGCGTGGTCGGCCTGCTGAACGGCCTGCAGTCGAAGCAGACGGGATCGTGGAAGGAACTTTTTTCGCCGTTCTACCGCGGGCGCACCATCGTAGTGTGGTTACTTTGGGCGACCTCATATTTTGTCGCGAACGGCATCAACAACTGGCTGCCCAGCCTCTACAAGACGGTCTACCATCTGCCGCTGCAAGAGTCGCTTCACATGGCGTCCATCTCGAACGTCCTGAGTACGTGCGGGGTGCTTGCCTGCGCGTTGCTGATCGATCGTGTCGGGCGCCGCCGCTGGGCAATGGCCTGCTTCATCATCAGCGGGATCCTGCTCGCCGCTCTGGGTATTCATGGAGCAGGTAGTGCCTGGTCAGTGATGTTCTTGGGATCTTCCGCATACGCAGTGATGGCAACCACAACCGTACTGCTGTACCTGTACACACCTGAAATCTATCCGACCCGGATGCGCGCGATTGGTACTGGCCTCGCGACGTCCTGGCTGCGGGCCGCTTCTGCTGCCGCGCCTGCGATCGTGGGCGTCGTATTGACAGGGAAGGGCATCGCGGCGGTATTCATCCTTTTTGCGGTGGTCAGCGCTGTGGGTTTCTTTGTAGCTTCGCGAATGGTGGAGACCACCAATCGCGCTCTCGAAGAGATCTCCCCGTAACCGCTCGCATCCCTTGCCGCTCCTTCTCCTGATGTGAGTCAAGGGGAAGGAGCGTCCTGGTTCGAAACACCGATAATTTCAGCGCGACAGGTTCACAGATAGCGACAACGTTCCACGACTCTGTTTGTAGTCCTTATCGGATGTCGTGCGGCAAAGATCGCATATAACAAAACGAATGGAGACAACGGAAATGAAAAAGGCACAACGGGTCATGGCCCGCGCTTCGATGCGGAAAGTCGCTGGCACACTTGGCGTAGCAGCGATGCTCAGCGCCGGCCTCGCATTGACCTCTGTCGGCGCCCGCGCAGATAGTGGTTCGCAAGTCCAGCTGTATGGGATCGTCGGCACCTATGTCGGCAGTGTCAAACGTAGCGATACGCCTCAATCCACGGTACTCATAGGCAGCGGCGGATTGACCACATCATTCTGGGGAATCCGCGGCAAGGAAGATCTGGGCGGCGGTGTCAGCGCCATCTTCGCTCTGGAGAGCTTCTTCCAGCCTCAAAACGGCGCGCAGGGCCGCAATGCCACAGACCCGTTCTTTTCACGCAATGCGTACGTGGGCTTTCAAGGCGACTTCGGTCAGTTGACCTTCGGGCGCCAAAGAAATCCGACCTATACGGCCGAATCCCTCATCAACCCGTTCAGTTCGTCGACTGTCTTTTCGCCTCTCGTCCTCCAGACGTTCGTGACCAACTATGGTGGCACGATCATTGGCGATACGGTGTGGAACAACACCGCCAAGTACACAACACCGGACTTCAAAGGTTTCGGCGCAACCGTGATCTATGGCCTGGGTGGCGTTGCGGGGTCGCCCGGCGTCGGCAATCTCGGCGCGCATTTGAATTATCAAGGTCACGGTCTCACGGCAGTGGTGTCCGGCCAGCGCGTACGCTACACCGCAGCGGGGCCAGTGGGCGCACAATACGCCTACCTCGCGGGCGCGGCCTATGACTTCAAGCTCGTGACACTTTATGGCGCGTGGGCGATGACAAGTGACGTGAGTACGCCGACAGGCAGCCACACGTACGAGGCGGGTTTTTCGATCCCGTTCACACCGGCCGATTTCCTGCTTGCTGAGTGGGCGCGTACGCAACGGTCCGGTCCTACGCATACGACCAACAGCCTTCGCAATACTGCCGCACTCGGTTACGACCATCTGCTGTCCAAGCGGACGGACATTTACGCAATTTACTCTATCGACAAGCTGAGCGATCATCCCATCGGCAACACCTTTGCCGTCGGCATTCGGCACACGTTCTAGAAAGCGTTCACCCTTTTGTCGTCACTTCCTGTCTCTGAAAAGCTCGGCGGCGAGGTCGGTTACGGGCCGGTCATATACGAGGGGCGTTCGGGATTCGCAAATTCCGCCGAGTCTGGTGCTAAGCTGCTGATTCGAGAGGGGAAACGCTGACATCCGCTCGGTAGTCCGTGACAGCGACGTGGACGCCAGCAGCGACAAGTGCCAGAACCCAGGCACCTCATGCGAAGGGATTCAGGGGCCGTCTTGCCTGAGCGCCGAGCGCACCGCTTGCGGGGTTTTTCCGGTCCATGCCTGAAATGCCCGCGCGAAGGAGTTGGGATCTTCGAAACCCAGCAGGAAGGAAATTTCTGCGCCGGACATTGATGAATTGACGAGGTAGTGTGTAGTGGTCAACTAATCCCGGACACTGCGTTAAGTTTTTCTTCCGCAACCGCCGGCGCCAGTCCGTCATTGAACTGATGCGGCCGTATCCAGTTGTACCGGTGCATCAGGTAGTGGCTGATGTCCCGGTGTGCCTCCTGCGCCGACATGTAGCCCACTGACGGTAGCCATTCGGTCTTGAAGCTGCGGAACAGCCTCTCCATCGGGGAGTTATCCCAACAATTTCCTCGACGGCTCATGCTCTGCTGTATCCGATAGCGCCAGAGGCGCTGACGGAATTTCCGGCTTGCATATTGGCCGCCTTGATCCGAGTGAAACAGCAAGCCTTGCGGTCGACCACGTTGCTCATAGGCCATCTCCAACGCCTGCACGACCAGATCGGCATCAGGGCGTGTCGAGAACGCCCAGCCAACAACCCGACGCGTGAACAGGTCGAGTACTACGGCCAGATAATGCCAACGTCCCTGCGCCCAGACATACGTGATGTCACCACACCACACCACACCTGATTCGGCGTACCAACCTCGAATTCGCGATTGAGATGGTTCGGGATATCGATCCGCTCGACCGTGGCCTGCTTGTAGGCATGGCGACCCGGCTGCTTGCAGATCAACCCGAGTTCTTCCATCAAGCGGCTGACCTTGAAGCGTCCAATCGCCGTACCTTCCTCGCGCATCATGCCCATGATGCTGCGACTGCCAGCAGAGCTTCGACTCTCGATGAACAGCTCGTGTACCCGGCTACGCAGTACCATGCGCTCGGTATCAACGCGTCGGGCTCGCCCTCGGTGTGCATACAGGCAGGACCGCGACACGTCGAATACCGCGCAGATCAGCTCGACCGATTCGCTTGCGCCAATCTGATCAATTACTTCGTACGTTCGATGCCTTCCGACATCAAGAGCGCGGTAGCCTTTTTTAAAATGGCCTTCTCACGCTCGAGGCGTTCGATACGCGCCTCGAGTTCCTGAATACGCTGTTGATCCGGCGTGATTGCCTTGCCCTGCGGCGTGACGCCCTGGCGTTCCATCTGAAGTTGCTGCACCCAGCGGCGCAGCACCGTCTCGCCGACGCCGACCGAGCGGCTTGCTTCCATATGGCTATAACCCTGGTCGAGCACCAGACAGGCGGCTTGCTGTTTGAACTCCGGGGAAAACGTACGTCGTTGCTTGCTCATCAGACACCTCTTCATGGCGACCATTCTCGCCTAAATCAGTGTCCGGATTCATTAGACCACTACAGTCGGGCGATGTGTCGGCGATCGCGGCCGGCGTCGTCGGGTGGGCGGTGTTTGCGCTGTTCCTGCACGACCCGTTGATCGGCGTGCGGCCGTCCGGTTGAACGTTCCGCGTACGCAGGCTCGGCGACCGCGTCACGCTGATCGGCCGCGGCCCGGCGCGCGAGCGGCAGGCATCGCCCGGCCTACCGGCCGACGCATTGCAGATCGGCGGCAGCATTGACCGACGGCGGGCACGATCGCGCGGCGGCTGGCGAGTTCGCCCGCGCATCGACGCGAGCGCATAGCGACGACGCTCGCGGCGCGCGCGTCAGATCGGCCTGACGAACAGCCCGACCGTCAGTGCCGCGCCGATACAGACGATCGCGATCCGCAGCACGCGCTCGTTCACGCGGTGCAGCGCCCATGCGCCGAGCAGGCCGCCGACGATCGCGCCGCTGCCGAGCGCAAGCGCCGCGCCCCAGTGCAATTGCGGCGAGGTGACGAACAGCAGGACCGCCGACGCGTTCATCACGCCCGCGAGAGCGTTCTTGGTCGACATCGCGTGACGCGGCGACAGGCCGGCCATCGTGAGCGCGGCCATCATCAGGAAGCCGATGCCGCCGCCGAAATAGCCGCCGTAGATCGCGATCAGGAACTGCGAGATCCCGGCCGCCATCGGGCCGAGATGCTGCGCGGCCTCGGTCGGCTTGCGGAAGAAGCTGCCCCATGCGAACACGACGGTTGCGAACAGCACGAGCCACGGCACCAGCTGCGAGAAGATCGACGACGGCGTTTTGAGCAGCAGCAGCCCGCCGAGCGCGCCGCCGATCACGCTGATCACGAACAGCGCGCGAAACGACAGCGTGCCTGCGCCGCGGACCATCTTGCGGCTTGCCCAGCCGGTCGTGACCTGGCCGGGAAACAGCGCGACCGTCGACGTGATGTTGGCCGCGAGCGGCGACATCCCCGATACGATCAGCGCCGGTAGCGTGACGAATGAACCGCCACCCGCGAGGGCATTCTGGAGACCGGCCCACAGGCCGGCGAGGATGATGAGGACGAGCATCGGTGCGCAGGAAGGGTAGCGTGGCAGGGCGCGCCGGCGGCGAGCGCGAGCGCGAAGGTGGCCCGATGGTAATGCAGGATCGCGTCCGCGCAAAGGCGGTGCGTGCGCTCCGTTTCAGACGCGCACGGGCGGCCGCCGTGCGGCGGCGCATCGGCCGGCTGCGTCAACCGGTCGTGTCAACCCGTCGCATCAACCAACCGCGTCACCCAACGGCGTCACCCAACGGCGTCAACCAACGGCGTCAACCAGCCGGCGCGGGCAGCGCCGACGCCCGGTCATTCGTTCGATTGCGCCGCGGCATCTTCCTGCGTATCGCCGTCGGCGTCCGGATAGACGATCGCACCGTCATCGCGGACCGTCGCGCCGGCCGTGATGCGCGCCGGCTCCACACGATTCAGGCCCATGATGTGCAGCACCGTCTCGCCGCGCGCGAGCAGGTAGTCGGACACGATACGCCGGTGACAGCGCCACCAGACGGCCTCCGAACACATGAGCGCGCAGCGCTGCTGCTCCCCGAGCGCGATCAGCCGCGCGAGGCCGGCGCGGAATTCCGGCGACAGCGCGTAGTCGGCGTACCGATGGAAGCTGCGGTTCGTCCAGAAGCCGTTGAGTGCGTCGGGCACGTCGCGCGACTTGCCGCGCAGCCCGCCGAGCTCGGCGATGTGCTCGTAGCCGATGTCGGCAGCGGCCAGCGCGTCGGGCAGCGTTGCCTCGTTGAACTGCGGGTTGGTGCGCGAGCGCGTCATCTTGCGGATATCGACGAGCAGCGTGATGTCGACGGCCCGCAGCATCGCGACGAGTTCGTCGAGCGTGCGGTTCGAATGGCCGATCGTGTAGAACGGGAGCGTCACGTGCGCTCCTTGCCGGCGACGCGTTCGAGCACGCGGCCGCGATGCGCGGCGATGTGGTCGGTGCGATCGCTTTTGATTTCGTATTGGGGATCGTCGGGCGACGCGCGATGACGATGGCCCTTGTAGTCGAAATCCTGCGTGTGCACCGCGATGATCGTGCCGGTCACGTAACCGGCTTCGGAATTCCAGCGGACATGGTCGCCCGGTTCGAACGGCGTCGTCATGCGTGAGCCTCCTCGTGGTGATGCTCTTGCGATACGGCCGCAAGCGGCGGGTGGAGCGAGCCACGCCAGTATGCACGTCGCCGCGCTTTCGCGCGTGCGAGGTGCATCGTGTGGGGCCTCGGTCAGGCTCGTCCATGCAATCTGCATGCCCCGTATCGACGTCTGAAGTGACATTTTTACTTCGCGAACGTTGACGACTTTGCTTTGGCCGACGGCTCGACGACGATCAGGCGAAGCAGATGAAAGTCGATCCCGATCCGATCGTCCGGCATTTGGCGCTGTCTCCGAACGACCGCCTCGAATCGGCGCGCGGTTCGGCAATGGACCGCCGACAGGACATCGTGCATCAGCAAAACTCTGGCAGTTTTTGCAGATGCGTTGTCATCTTCCACAAATTCATGCTGGCTGGATGTCGATAAAGTACGCATCACGCAGACGCTTCAAAGCACCGACGTGCCGGGTTCCCGTGCTTCGACCCGGTAGTGAACAAGCGTTGTGCGATGTCGATGGCCGCGATGCGTCATGAACCCATGATGCAGCGCTTCGAGCGCTGCTCAGCACCATCGACGGATTGCCGAGAGATCGACCGTAAGGTCGGGTCAGATTGGGGAGTTAATCATCATGAAACTTGTCATTTCGAAAGTCGCAAAGGCAATCGTGTCCGCGTGCGCCATTCAGAGGGCCGACGTCATGGTCTGCAATTCGGCGGGACAGCAGATCCCGTACGTCATGTTGTTCACCATGTATGGCTTCGTCTGAGCGCGGCGCCACGGCCTCACAAGGAAGGAGATTCTCATGCGCACGACAATTGCAGCGATACTCTGGTTCGTCACGTGCATCCCGTTTGCCGCGAGCGCCGGTGTAGTCGATGCGGGCTGCGCCGCGGCCGTGGTCACGAGCGGAAAGACGCGCGCCGAAGTGCGGGCCGAACTCGTTCAGGCAGAACGCGACGGCTGGATTTCGACTCACTCGCCCAGGCAGCGGACCTATCCGCCCGATATGGCGCAGGCTCGCCGGAATCGGGATGTCCGCGATGCAGGCGCGGTGGCGACGCCATCCTTGCAGGCGTCGAACCAGCAGCCTTGAACAATGACCCTGGCGTCCGCATGCTGGCGCTGCAATATCGCTGCATCGTCATGTAGGCTCCAGGGCGAGCCACGCTCAGAACTTATGTCGTATAGCGAGCCGATAAACCATCTGGTGGTTATTCGACGAATCTCCGGAGCCGCCGATGTTGGCGACGGCTGGCGCGCCCGTCGACGATGTGCCCGAAGCGCGCTGCCAGCCGCCGGAGAAGTACACGTCGGTACGCTTCGACAGCAGATAATCCAGCGTGAACGCCACCTGATTGTAGTGCTGGTTGCCGACGGCATTGCCTTGTGCCGTCGTGACGCTCCGCGCGTTCATGTAGTCGTACGCGACGCCGACGAAAAAGACCGGCGTGACACGGTAGTTCAACCCGATGTCGTAGTTGTTGAAGACGGCGGTACCGTTCATGAACCCCGCACCGAGATTGGCGTATTGAACGTTCGAATACGATGCGCTGATCGTCGCGTTTCCGATCGTGTAGGCCGCCGCGATGACGGCGTCCTGATAGGCCTGCGCGACCTGATAGGCCGAGTTCAGAGAGGAGGCCAGCAGATTGAAGCCGCTTGCATAGTTGGTGAACCATCCGTTGCCTGGCGTCGAGGTCGGGTGTTTGAAGTAATCGAACGCCGCGCCGATCTGAAGCGGACCGTGTGTGTAACCGACTCCAAGCGAATAGCCCGACATCGACGTGAAGTCGCCGGGTACGCCGCCAAGGCTATATTCGACGCCAAAGGAGAAGCCGCGGAAGTCCGGGCTCATGTAGCGCACGGAGTTGTTGAATCGCACGCTGTTGCTGGTGTTGTCGAAATCTCCCGGATGCGCGCTCGGCAGGTCGCCAACCGCCGCGGATCCGGCAAGAAACTCGGGGAAATACCACACCATGTCGTATTGACGGCCGGCGGTGAGAGAGCCGTAAGTGTCGCTGCTCAGTCCGACGAAAGCCTGCCGGCCGAACGCCGTGCCGCCCTGGGCAAACTGTCCGTTGTTCACGTTGATGCCGGACTCGAGCGTAAAAATCGCCTTGAGACCGCCACCCAGGTCTTCCTTGCCGGTCAGCCCCCAGCGGCTGCCGTCGATGCCGTCCAGCGAGTCCATGTAGACGGCTTTGCCGCCGCCTACGTTGGTCTGGTAATGAATGCCGTTGTCGATCTCGCCATAGAGTGTGACGCTGCTCTGGCTATGCGCGACGGAACTGGCCAGCCCCACGAGCGAGCCGACAATGATTTCGATTTTTTTGGTTTTCATGAGATCTCCGCAATCAAAAGGCCATACAAAAGAACGGTTCACTTGACGTTCATCGATTCAGCGAGCGGTACCGGTCAGGCCGAAAAGGATTTCTTCAGGCCGTTCTTCGTCAGGCCATAGCAAGCGCCCATCAGCGCCACGCAAGCCGCTGCAATGAGGATTGGCGCGGCTGCCACGCGAAACATCGCGTCGACGCTCCAGTTGTTCGCGTACAGGACGCCCGCGAGGTAAGTGCCGCCCGCGGCGCCGAGCCGACCGAATCCGTAGGCCCACGCGACGCCCGGGGCGCGCAATTCCGGGCTATAGAACAGCGTGCACAACGCGATCGCGCAGGTTTGTCCGCCGCTGATGCAAAAGCCGCAAAAGAAGATCGTCGTGAGTAAAGCGAGATGCGATGAGCCGATCGCGATGGAGATTGCGTACATCGACACGGCGCCGCCGACGTAGACCGCGGACAGAATTCTGTAAGGGCTCGTGCGATCCATGATGGGTCCCATCAGCAGACTGGCCACCATGCCGCCGATGATCACGGTGATGGTCGCCCAGACCACGAGCGCGGGTGGGAACGAGATGGACGCGAGAACGGTCGGCAGCCAGCTCTGCAGAAAATAGAACGCGGCCAGGTTGATGGCGAATACGGCCCACAGCAGGAATGTCCCCACGCGGAATTGTGCGGAGAACAACCCGAGCACACTTGCGTCTGCCGGCTTCTCTTCGTGAGTGACCAGTTCGCTGTCCGCTTGCAGCGTGAAATCGGGAAAGAGGCGCTTGGTTGCACGAAGCAATTCACCGGGCTGCGCGTTCGCCGACAGGTAGGCCACGGATTCCGGCAGCAGCGGGACGAGCAACACCGTCAAGCCGACTGCCGCGAGCCCGCCCAGCCACAGTGGGCCTTCCCAGCCGAACCGCGGGATCAACGCGCTGCTGCAGATGCCCGCGAAGATGAACCCCAGCGCATATCCCATGTAGACGAGAATGACGAAAGTCGCGCGGGTTCTCTTCGGGCTGAATTCCGAAACGAGGCCCACCGCGCAAGGCGTGGCCGCTCCGAGCCCGATGCCGGTGAGGAACCTCAAGGCGATCAGCTGCGGCACGCTGGTGGCAAAGACGGTCAGGACGGTGAACAGGCCGAAAGCAGCGGTTGCCACGAAAGCGATCTTCTTCGTGCTGAAGCGTCGGGTCGCGAACGGAATGCCGAAATTGCCGATCAGCAACCCGAAGAACACCGCTGAAAAAATCGCGCCGAATACCGCCTTGGGCAGTTGCCATTCTTTCGCGAGAACGGGCACGATGAAGCTGATGACCTGGGTGTCGAAGCCGTCGAAAAGCATCAGCAGCGCGCAGAAGGCGACGATGAAATACTGCCTCCTGCCGATTCTGCGACTGTCGATGATGTCGTAGACGTTGATTTTCCGTATTTCCACATCGTTCTCCTCGCGTTAAAAGAAAAGGTTTTACTTCGGGTATTGCATTTTCTTGCCGGGTTAAAGGTGGTGGCGCGAATGGGCGAGCATTCGGTGCCATTAAAATGGGATTGAAGAATCGACGATTAATGCGACGAATACTTGATAAATTTACGAAGCTGATTGTTGATGCAAATGCGGCGGCCCGGCGGATTCGATCGACGACCGTGCCGTCCCGTCCCGAACGGGGCGAGCGCCATGCACAATGGTGCGGCGCCATCGTCCGTTCGGTATTGGTGTGAAAAAACTGTCTCGCTTGATTTATTATTCCGTCGCTCCGTATTTC
The DNA here is from genome assembly GCF_004803625.1 of Burkholderia sp. LS-044. NCBI lineage: Bacteria > Pseudomonadati > Pseudomonadota > Betaproteobacteria > Burkholderiales > Burkholderiaceae > Burkholderia > Burkholderia sp. LS-044. The sequence continues at coordinate 61,589 of NZ_SSWO01000019.1, read as the reverse complement.
ATTGCGTTTGAAGAAATCCGGGGCGCCGGGATCGTGAAGTCATCTTGATTGCACGGAGAAATATTGCCGCAGTCCAGGCAGTATTTATTATTCTTGTGTTGCCGCGGCGGTGCTCCGTTCGGCAGATTGTGCGGTGAGAGCGGTCGATCGAAGCGTAATTCGCGGTCGGTGGCCCGCTGAACTTCGCGGTGCCGTCCACGCCGATCTGCTCGACGCCATCGTGGGGTTCGCCCGGCTCGTCGAGCGTGCACGTGACGCGCCACAGCCCATGTACGAAGCACAATCGGGGCCGAACCGGACTGCATGGGCATCGACACCGTCGAACCGCTCACGCGCGAGCCCGGACGTCGGGCGTCCGGGAAGGGGCGGTCTCGCGCAATGAAGTCGTGGCGCCATTCCAGCGTGGCACGTGATGCGGCTGTGCCTGCTTATGCTTCGCATCGTTCGCCACAATTTCAACATGTCGCTAGAATGCCCGATATGAACCGTTACGTTAGCCTTCCTGATTTTGCGGATCCGGACGCGATCGATCGGCCGGCGGTAGCGATGTGCATGCACGTCGACGAGCATGCTGCCGAAATTCCGGTTCACAAGCATCAGAAGGGGCAGCTGGTGCTGGCGTTGCACGGCGCCGTGACCTGCCGGGTCGCGGGCGCGTTCTGGATCGTCCCGCCGCAATGCGGCGTCTGGATTCCCGGCGAGATGCCGCACAGTAACCATGCGACACCCAATGCCCGGCTTTGCTATCTGTTCGCCGAGCCCGGTGTCGTCGACTTGCCGACGGAGTGCTGCACGCTGTCCATTTCGCCGATGCTGCGCGAAATGATTCTGCATCTGGCCGGTGCGCCGCTCGACTACGAGCAGGGCGGCCATACCGACCGGCTTGCGCGCGTGCTGTTGCATGAGCTGACGTTGATGCCGGTCGAGCGCCTCTATCTGCCGGTTACGGATCATCCGCGCATCCGGCAGATGGCGGACGCATTGAACGCCAATCCCGGCGATCGCAGCACCGTCGCGCAATGGGCGAAGCGTCTCGCCATGAGCGAGCGTTCGCTGGCAAGACTCGTCGTCAGTGAAACGGGACTGACCTTCGGCCGCTGGCGGCAGCAGTTGCAACTGCTCGTTGCGGTGCGCGAGCTTGCCGGCGGCGCTTCCGTGCAACGCGTGTCGGACGAGCTCGGCTATGAGTCGGTAACCGCCTTCATCACCATGTTCAAGAAAGCGCTCGGGCATTCGCCAGGCCGCTATTTCGCCGCGCTGGCTCGCACGCAATCGGAGGCCGGGCTCGCGCCGGCGGCTGCGACCGAGATGGACGACCGAGCGGATGGCGCAGCGGACGTTGTGGGCGATGCATGAAGCCGCGCCTTCGCCCATTTTCCCGCCCGTGACGCCGGGTTCTCCATGCGAGACCGCGCGCATCGAATAGAAATGCTGTAGATCGCGCATTCCGCAGAAGACACTGCAGCCGATACCGCTTTGGCGGCCTTCAATACGACCACACATTCTGCGGCATCCCCCGTAATCTTTGCGCACTCGCCACTGAACTCGCATTGCTTTTACGGAGTTGCAAGATGACCGACTTATCGACGGGGACACCCTCGATCCTTTCCCTGGGCCAGACGAAAGTCGACGACGACCCACTCGAAACCGCCGAATGGCTCGATGCGCTCGATGGCGTGGTTCGGCATGCCGGTGCCGAACGGGCTCAGTACCTGTTCGATCGGCTCGCGGCCCACGCGTCGTCCAACGGTATCGCAACGGCGCGCCTCAATGTCACGCCCTACGTGAATACGATCGCCGTCGCTCAGCAGCCGCCGTATCCGGGAGACTTCGATATCGAAGAAAAGCTTGCCGCCGCGCTGCGCTGGAATGCGCTGGCCATGGTCGTGCGGGCCAATCGCGCCTACGGTGAACTCGGCGGGCATATTGCCAGCTATGCGTCGGCGGCCGACCTGTTCGAAGTGGGCTTCAATCATTTCTTTCGCGGCGCGAACGATGCCAACGGTGGCGATCTCGTCTATTTTCAACCCCATTCCGCGCCGGGCGTTTACGCGCGGGCTTACCTCGAAGGTTTTCTCGACGAAGCGCATCTCGAGCATTACCGACAGGAAATCACCGGTGCGGGCCTGTGTTCCTACCCGCATCCGTGGCTGATGCCGGACTTCTGGCAGTTCCCGACCGGCTCGATGGGCATTGGGCCGATCAACTCGATCTACCAGGCGCGCTTCATGCGCTATCTGCAGAACCGCGGACTGCAACGCACGGAAGGCCGCAAGGTGTGGGGCTATTTCGGCGATGGCGAAATGGACGAACCCGAGGCGATCGGCGCGCTGTCGCTGGCCGCGCGCGAGCGGCTCGACAATCTCGTGTTCGTGATCAACTGCAATTTGCAGCGGCTCGACGGACCGGTGCGCAGCAATGGCCGCATCATCGACGAACTCGAGGCGCAGTTTACGGGGGCGGGCTGGAACGTCATCAAGGTGTTGTGGGGTTCGGACTGGGATCCCCTGTTCGCACGCGATCGCAGTGGGGCGCTGTTGCGCGCGTTCGCGCACACCGTGGACGGCCAGTTCCAGACTTTTTCCGCCAACGACGGTGCCTACAATCGTGACCGCTTTTTCGGTCAGAACGCCGAACTGGCCGCACTCGCCGCGCATCTGAGCAACGACGATATCGACCGCCTGCGGCGCGGCGGCCACGATGTGCGCAAATTGCACGCTGCCTACGACAAGGCGTCGAAACACAGCGGGCAACCTACGGTGATTCTCGCGAAGACGATGAAGGGCTTCGGCATGGGCTCGATCGGCCAGGGGCGCATGACCACACATCAGCAGAAGAAGCTCGACATCGAACAGTTGAAGGCGTTTCGCGACCGCTTTCGCCTGCCGCTCTCCGACGACGATGTCGAACAACTCAAGTTCTACAAGCCGGACGAAAGCAGTGCCGTCATGCAGTATCTGCACGCGCGCCGTGCGGCGCTGGGCGGCTACCTTCCGCGCAGGCGCACAGCGGCGTCGCACGCGCCGGCCGTGCCCGCGATGTCGTCGTGGGGACGATTCGCGCTCGATACCAACGACAAGGAAATGTCGACCACGATGGCGTTCGTGCGCATGCTCGGCAACCTGTTGAAGGACGCCGAGCTGGGGCCGCGTGTGGTGCCCGTCGTCGCCGACGAGGCGCGCACCTTCGGCATGGCGAATCTGTTCCGGCAAATCGGCATCTATTCTCCGCTCGGTCAACTGTACGAGCCGGAAGACATGGGTTCGATGCTTTATTACCGTGAGGATACCGGCGGCCAGATTCTGGAAGAGGGCATCTCCGAGGCGGGCGCGGTGTCGTCGTGGATTGCCGCGGCGACGTCATACAGCGTGCACGATCTGACGATGCTGCCGTTCTATATCTACTACTCGATGTTCGGTTTCCAGCGCATCGGCGACCTGATCTGGGCGGCTGCCGATCAGCGCGCGCGCGGTTTCCTGATCGGCGCGACGGCCGGCAAGACGACGCTCGGCGGTGAAGGTCTGCAGCATCAAGACGGCACGAGCCACCTCGCGGCCTCGACGATACCGAACTGCCGCGCGTACGATCCGGCCTTCGCGTACGAAGTGGCGATGATCGTCGACGAGGGCATGCAGGAGATGATCGCGCGTCAGCGCGACGTCTTTTACTACATGACGGTCACCAACGAAAACTACGCACAACGTTCGTTGACTGAAGCGGATCTCGATCGCGTCCGTAGCGGCGTGCTCAAGGGGATGTACGTGCTGGAGCCCGCGCAGATCGAGATCGCGCAGGTGCAGTTGCTCGGCTCGGGCGCGATTCTCGGTGAGGTCCAGGCCGCGGCACGGATGTTGAAAGACGACTGGAATATCGACGCGGCCGTCTGGAGCGTGACGAGCTTTACCGAATTGCATCGCGACGGCGTGTCCGCGGAGCGTGCGCAGCGGCTACTGGATCACGGCGAGCCTGCGGTGCCCTACGTGACGGCCGCCCTGGGCGCCGCACGTGGACCGGTGATCGCCGCGACCGACTATGTGCGCGCCGTGCCCGAGCTGATCCGCGCGTATGTACCGTCCCGCTACGTCGTGCTCGGCACCGACGGCTTCGGGCGCAGCGATACACGTGCGGCGTTGCGTGCGTTCTTCGAAGTGGACCGTGCGTCGATCGTGATCGCCGCGCTGAAAGCACTCGTCGACGAGGGCCGGCAGGACCCTGACGTCGTGCGTCAGGCGATCGACCGATACGGGCGAAGCGGAACCGGGCTGACCGAACCCTGGCTGGTCTAGCACCCGTTGACCGGTGAGCGTCGTGCGAGCGGCGCGCGAAGTGGCTGCTCGAAGGCCTTGCGCGTCCATCGGTCCATCGCGGGAAATCCGATCGAATCAAGTGCGTCCGACCTGATGAAGAGGGGGCGTTGACTGTTGAAATGCTTGCTGTTGGAGACGAATGTGCGGGTGACACGAATAGAAGTGCCGGATATCGGCGATTACAAGAACATCCCCGTGATCGAAGTTCTGGTGGGAGTCGGACAACGCGTCGAACGGGAGCAGTCGCTCGTCGTGCTCGAGTCGGACAAGGCGACGATGGATGTGCCCAGTCCCACCGCTGGCGTGATCAAGGAGATGAAGGTCGCCGTCGGCGAGACGGTGTCGCAAGGCACGTTGATCGCGCTGCTCGACAGCGACGGCGAGCGGCAGGACGACGCGGCGCCTGTGCCTGCGGCCGCCTCGGCTGCGCGCGATCTCGCGTGTCCGTCGGCGAATGTCGCGACAGGGCTGGTGCCGGCGCTTGCGCCGGCGCCCGAACTGAACTCCGCATCCGCGCCATTGCATCACGCGCCGGCGCGCGAAGGCGAGCCGTCTCGCGCCAGCCACGCATCGCCGTCGGTGCGCAAGTTCGCGCGCGAGCTCGGCGTCGACGTCGCGCGCGTGTCGGGCAGCGGCCCGAAGGGCCGCATCACCAAGGACGACATCACGGGCTTCGTGAAGGGCGTGATGTCGGGCCAGCGCGCGGCGCCGGGCGCGGCAGCCGCGCCGGCAGGCGGCGGCGAGCTGAACCTGCTGCCGTGGCCGAAGGTCGACTTCGCGAAGTTCGGCCCGTTCGAGCCGAAGCCGCTGTCGCGCATCAAGAAGATCTCGGGCGCGAACCTGCATCGCAACTGGGTGATGATCCCGCACGTCACGAACAACGACGAAGCGGACATCACCGAGCTCGAAGCGCTGCGCGTGCAGCTGAACAAGGAGCACGAAAAGGCGGGCGTGAAGTTCACGATGCTCGCGTTCGTGATCAAGGCGGTGGTGGCCGCGCTGAAGAAATTCCCGACCTTCAACGCGAGCCTCGACGGCGACAACCTGGTGTTCAAGCAGTACTACCACATCGGGTTCGCGGCCGACACGCCGAACGGTCTGGTCGTGCCGGTGATCCGCGATGCGGACAAGAAGGGCCTCGTCGACATCGCGAAGGAAATGGCCGAGCTGTCGAAGGCCGCGCGCGACGGCAAGCTCAAGCCCGATCAGATGCTGGGTGGCTGCTTCTCGATCTCGTCGCTCGGCGGGATCGGCGGCACGCACTTCACGCCGATCATCAACGCGCCGGAAGTGGCGATCCTCGGGTTGTCGCGCGGGCAGATGAAGCCGGTGTGGGACGGCAAGCAGTTCGTGCCGCGGTTGACGATGCCGCTTTCCCTGGCGTTCGATCATCGCGTGATCGATGGCGCCGAAGCCGCGCGGTTCAATGCTTATCTTGGCGCGTTGCTCGCGGATTTCCGTCGCATCATTCTTTGATGAGAAGAGGGGCTCGCGGGGGCGTGCGTTTTTGTCGGTGCGCCCCGTACTGTCGTTGAACCTGTTTTGCATACGGTCTGCTAGCGTCGCCCCTGCGCGGGGCGGCGGTTACTTTTCTTTGTCTTCCAAAGAAAAGTAACCAAAAGAAAGGCGCGTCCTTGGGCGGACAGCAAAGGTGGTTCTGCCCAGGTTCGCGTTCTCTTGTCAGGCCGTGGCCGGTTCATCGCGCGAGTTTCCATTCCCTCTCTCCGTAGCCAACAAGAAGGGGACGTACATGAGTCTCATCGAAGTCAAAGTTCCAGATATCAGCGATTTCAACGGCATCGATGTCATCGAAGTCAACATCAAACCCGGCGACGTGATCGAAAAAGAGCAAACGCTCCTCACGCTCGAATCCGATAAGGCATCCATGGAAGTGCCCAGCCACATCGCAGGCACCATCAAGGAAATCAAAGTCAAAGCCGGCGACAAAGTCTCCCAAGGCACCGTGATCGCACTCGTCGAAGCGTCCGCAAACGCCACCGCACCGGCGAAAGCACCAGAGCCCGCCAAGCCCGTCGCGGCCGCGGCACCGGCTGCGGCTCCGGCACAGGCCGCAGCCGCAGCCGCTGCCGCTCCGGCGCCGCAAGCCGGCAGCTACGGCGGCTCAGCCGACATCGAGTGCGACATGCTCGTGCTCGGCGCCGGCCCCGGCGGCTACTCGGCCGCGTTCCGCGCCGCCGACCTCGGCATGAAGACGGTGCTCATCGAACGCTATTCGACACTCGGCGGCGTATGCCTGAACGTCGGCTGCATCCCGTCGAAAGCGCTGCTGCACACGGCGCTGGTCGTCGAGGAAGCCGCAGCGCTCGCGTCGCACGGCATCACGTTCGGCAAGCCCCAAGTCGACCTCGACAAGCTGCGCGACTTCAAGGGCGGCGTCGTCAAGAAGCTGACCAGCGGCCTCGCCGGCATGGCGAGGGCGCGCAAGGTCGAAGTCGTGACCGGCATCGGCGCATTCGTCGACCCGTTCCACATGGAAGTGCAGGGCGACAACGGCAAGAAGATCGTCAAGTTCAAGCAGGCCATCATCGCCGCCGGCTCTCAAGCAGTGAAGCTGCCGTTCATGCCGGAAGACCCGCGCGTCGTCGATTCGACCGGTGCACTCGAGCTGCGCCAGCTGCCCAAGCGGATGCTCGTGATCGGCGGCGGCATCATCGGCCTCGAAATGGCGACGGTGTACTCGACGCTCGGCGCCGAGATCGACGTCGTCGAAATGATGGACGGCCTGATGATGGGCGCCGACCGCGATCTCGTGAAGGTCTGGGAAAAGTTCAACGCGAAGCGCTTCGGCAACGTGATGCTGAAGACCAAGACGGTCGGCGCGGAAGCGAAGGAAGACGGTATCTACGTGAAGTTCGAAGGCGAGAAGGCACCCGCGGAAGCGCAGCGCTACGACCTTGTGCTCGTCGCGGTAGGCCGCAGCCCGAACGGCAAGAAGATCGGCGCGGACAAGGCGGGCGTCGCGGTCACCGAGCGCGGCTTCATCGACGTCGACAAGCAGATGCGCACGAACGTGCCGCACATCTTCGCGATCGGCGATATCGTCGGCCAGCCGATGCTCGCGCACAAGGCCGTGCATGAAGGCCACGTCGCAGCCGAAGCCGCGCACGGCGAAAAGGCGTACTTCGACGCGCTGCAGATTCCGTCGGTGGCATACACCGATCCGGAAGTGGCATGGGCCGGCAAGACGGAAGATCAGTGCAAGGCCGAAGGCATCAAGTACGGCGAGGCGGTGTTCCCGTGGGTCGCATCGGGCCGCGCGATCGCGAACGGCCGCGACGAAGGCTTCACGAAGCTGATCTTCGACGAGGAAACTCATCGCGTGATCGGCGGCGGCATCGTGGGCCTGAACGCGGGCGACCTGATCAGCGAAGTGTGTCTCGCAGTCGAAATGGGCGCGGACGCCGAAGACATCGGCAAGACGATTCACCCGCACCCGACGCTCGGCGAATCGGTCGGCATGGCCGCCGAATTGTATGAAGGCGTCTGCACGGACTTGCCGCCGCCCAGAAAGGCCTGATCGCCATCTCGGCTTGCGTGTCGCAAGTATGACGAGTTGCGGGTTTTCCCGAGCGTGCGGCGACAATGACCGTTTTTGGTGATAACTCGACTTTTTATCAGAATTTTCCGCGGAGCTGCCAGGCATAAACTTGTTCATCAGGTGATGTTGTTCGAATGCCTGCTGGAGCGGAAATCGATGTTCTGCCGCGCAAGCGAGCGTTCGAACTTCAGGGCACCGGAGCCTTGTGCAAAGAGGAGACGCGGGCTATGAACGTTGCGCTGGACAGGATAGACCTTAGCATCCTGAGTGAACTTCAGGAGGACTCAAGTTTGACGAATCTCGAACTGGCGGCTCGAGTCAACCTGTCGCCCTCTCCCTGTCTCGTCAGGGTCAGAAATCTGGAGCGTCTCGGTGTAATCAGCCGACGCGTCGCCGTGCTCAATGCGTCCCTGCTCGGCCTGGGCATCATGGCCATCGTCGAGATCAGTCTGGAGCGGCAGGGCATGCAGGCGCGGGAGAGTTTTGCCGACACGGTCAGAGGCATCACCGAAGTCATGGACTGCTTCATGATGACCGGGCAAACCGACTATCTGCTGCGGGTGGTGGCGAGAGATCTCGTCGAACTCGAACACATCATCACGCACAAGCTGACGTCGCTTCCCGGTGTGGCCAGCGTTCGCTCGAACGTCGTCCTGAAACGGCTTGCCAACAAGACGACGCTTCCCATCGACAAGACGCGGCCTATCCAGATTCATGGACTGGCGCAGGCGTCGTGATCACATCGCGTAAGGTGCTCTCATGAGTAACGCAATGTCCGCCGGCCGGCCGGCAGATTCGCGCGCCGACATCGCAACGGCGTTGGAGATTATCGAAGAAGCGCGCGCCGGGCGGATGTTCATTCTGGTCGACGACGAGGACCGTGAGAACGAAGGCGACCTCGTCATTCCCGCGCAATTCGCCACGCCCGACGCCGTCAACTTCATGGCGACGCATGCGCGCGGCTTGATCTGTCTCGCGATGACTCGCTCGCGCTGCGAATCGCTGGGTTTGCATTTGATGAGCCGAATCAACGGTTCGCGGCACGAGACGGCCTTCACGGTGTCGATCGAGGCGCGTGACGGTGTGAGCACCGGCATCTCGGCGGCCGACCGCTCCCGCACGATTTCGCTGGCGATCAATCCGGAAACGGGGCGAGACGAGCTCGTTTCTCCCGGACACGTCTTTCCGCTCATGGCGCGCGACGGCGGCACGCTCGTGCGCGCGGGCCACACCGAGGCGGCGGTAGATATCGCCCGGCTGGCCGGGCTCGCACCGGCCGGTGCGATCTGCGAAATCATGAACGACGACGGCACCATGGCGAGGCTGCCGGACCTCATCGCCTTTTCACGGCGGCATCAGCTGAAGCTGGGCACGATCGCCGATCTCATCGCGTATCGCCGACGAACGGAACGGCTCGTCGAGGCCGTTGAACACGGGAGCTTCACCGAGCCGAATGGACGGCATTGGCGGATCGTGGTCTACCGGAACCGGATCGATCAGGTCGAGCATATCGCCTTCGTCATGGGCGATCTACGGGGCGCCGACCCCGTTCTCGTGCGCATGCATGCGATGGATACCATGAACGACGTCATCGGCGGTCACCACCTCGCGTCCCTGCGCGGCGCGGCGCGTTTGCTGGAGAACGAGAATCGCGGCGTCATCGTGGTGATCCGCGAATCCCGCCCGACGGCCGTGTCCGAGCGGGTGCGTGCCATGATGCATCCCAAGCCTGCCGAGCCGGAACTGCGCGATTACGGAATAGGCGCGCAAATTCTCACCGAACTCGGCGTGAAGAACATGATCCTGCTCTCCAATCATGAAAGAACGATCGTGGGCCTGGAGGGCTACGGTTTGAACATGGTCGAGCAGAGAAAAATAGAGCGAATTCACGACGATCAGGAAGTTTGACGCCATCCGGTCGCGCCGCCGTGCCGATGCAGAAATCGGGTCGTCCCGTTCCGATCGCGGGAGCGTTGTTCCGGATGAAGTCGTGACGCTCATCGCAGGGCGTTTCGTGACCATAAAAGCAACTGGAGGAGAGATGAGACACGCAGAAAACCCCGACATCGTCGGCGCGCGCGCGAGCGCCGTGGCCGCGGGGCGGCCCGCATGAAAACGACGGCGGAAAATCCCTATACGATCGGACTCGAGCGCGACCCGGCGAACTTCATTGCCTTGTCGCCGCTGACGTTTCTCGAACGCGCCGCGTCCGTCTGGCCGGAGCGCACGGCCATCGTGCACGGCACGATACGCCGCGACTGGGCCGAAACCTACCGGCGGTGCCGGATGCTCGCCGGCGCGCTGCGCGGGCGCGGCATCGGCAACGGCGATACGGTGGCGATGATCGCGGCCAATACGCCCGAACTGTTCGAGGCACATTTCGGTGTACCGCTTTGCGGCGCTGTCCTGAACACCATCAACACACGGCTCGATGCCGACACGATCGCGTTCATTCTCGGCCACGGCGACGCGAAGCTGCTGATCACCGACCGCGAATTCTCCTCGACGGTGAAGAAGGCCCTGGCACGGCTCGGCCGCGCCATTCAGGTCATCGACATCGACGACCCACAGTTCGGAGAAGGCGATCTGCTCGGCGAAAAAGACTACGAGGCGTTGCTGCAGGAGGCCGCGCACACAGAATTTTCTGTCGCGATGCCGGAAGACGAATGGCAGGCCATATCGCTGAACTACACATCCGGCACGACGGGCAATCCCAAGGGCGTCGTGTATCACCATCGCGGCGCATATCTGAACGCAGTATCGAACGCACTATCGTGGCATCTGGACGAGGACACGACCTATCTATGGACCTTGCCGATGTTTCACTGCAATGGCTGGTGCTTTCCGTGGACCATGGCGTTGGTGGCCGGCACCAGTGTTTTTCTGCGCCATACGCGGGCCGAGCGGATTCTCGCCGCCATCCGCACCGAGGCGGTCACGCATTTTTGTGCGGCGTCCGTAGTGTTGAACATGATCAATAACGCCGCGCCGGAGCTGAAAGCCGGCATCCGTCATGGAGTCAAGGTCATGACCGGCGGTGCGCCGCCGCCCGCTTCGGTGATCGCCGGCATGGAGCGCATGGGCTGGGACGTGACGCACGCCTACGGGTTGACCGAGTCCTATGGGCCGGTCGTGCAATGCGTGTGGCGCGACTCGTGGAATGCACTCGATCTCGATGCGAAAGCGCGGCTCAAGGCCCGCCAGGGAGTGCGCGGCCCCGCTCTCGAGGCAGTGATGGTAGCCAGCCCCGATACGCTGGAGCCTGTTCCAAAAGACGGGCAAACGCTCGGCGAGGTATTTCTGCGCGGCAACAACGTGATGAAGGGCTACCTGAAGAATTCGGACGCCACCGTGGAGGCATTTTCCGGCGGGTGGTTTCACACGGGCGATCTCGCGGTATGGCATCCCGATGGCTACCTGGAAATCAAGGATCGCTCGAAGGACATCATCATCTCGGGAGGCGAAAACATTTCGTCGATCGAGATCGAGGACATACTGTATTCCCATCCCGCCGTTCTGGAGGCGGCAATCGTCGCGCGTCCCGACGACAAGTGGGGCGAGACACCTTGTGCTTTCATCGCGCTCAAAGACGATTCGGCGGTGACCGAAGCGGACATCATCGCGTTTTGCCGCGAGCGGCTGGCACATTTCAAGGTGCCCAAGACCATCGTGTTCTCGCCGCTGCCGAAGACAGCGACCGGCAAGATCCAGAAGTTCCACTTGAGGGAGCGGGCGCGCCAGCTGTGAAAGGGGCGGCGGCGTAGCGCCAGCCGCCGCGTTTCGATCAGCGCGAGGACGCCTCCTTCTGGTCCACGCGAAACTTGCCGGGACTTTGTCCCATGGTCTTCTTGAACATGGTGATGAACGAGTTCGGACCTTCATAGCCGAGCTCGAGCGCCACTGCGTGAACCGACGCGCCTGCCGACAATCGCTGAAGCGCAATGATGATATGCAGACGCTCGCGCCAGCGCCCGAAGGTCATGCCGGTTTCGCTGCGTACCAGCCGCGCGAGCGTACGTTCGCTCATCGCATATCGGCGCCCCCATTCCGCGATCGTGCTGCGGTCGGCGGGGTTGTCGAGCAACGCCGAAGCGATCTGTTGAAGCCGGGGATTGTCGGAGATCGGGAGAAAGACGTCGTCGGGCGCCAGCAGCGCGAGCTGATCCAGCAGCACTCTGGCGAGCCGGCCCACCGGGCCGTCCTTCGGATAGTCGGGCGGAAACCTGGCCAGTGAACGGATCAACTCGCGGATGAGCGGCGTGATCGTAAAGCTGCGGCAGTCGGTGGGCAGGCCGGCCTCGTCGGGCGGAATGAAGATGACGTACAGCTTGGCGAAATCGGAAGCATGATTGCTGTGCGGAATGCCGCCCGGAATCCACACCGCGCCGTTGGGCGGGACGATCCACCATCCGCTCGGCGATCGGCACATGACCGACCCGCTCAATGCGACGACCAATTGCCCCTTGCGATGAACGTGCATCGGCAGCTCATCCTCTTTTCCGCTCGTCTCCAGGAGAACGGAAATGACCGGCAAATCGACGGAGTCCGGATCGAACGGCTGATAGTTGATCTTCACCGGGTCTGTCATGGCTCGCGAAGCGGACATGCCGATTTCAGGATTGTTGGGTTCCACGGTTCACTCGCTTTCTGCGCCTGCCTGGCCTCGGTGAATTCATGTATCGCCGCCCTCGGTGCAACATACGGTGGGCCATCCGACTGACGCGATTTTAATCCGCCGAATCAACGATGGCGCCGGCAAATCAAAATTAAATTTGGCCCCGTCGGACCTACACTGACTCGATGTAAATTCACGAGACATCAGGTATGAAAACCGACGAATTGATTTGCACACGGATCGACGCGGACGTCGTGCAACTGACGATCGACCGGCCGCCGGCGAACGCACTGAACGAACCGCTCATCACCGCATTGATGTCCGTCTTCCGCGACTTCGCTCGACACGACGTGCCACCCGGCATCGTGTTCACCGGGGCGGGAGAGAAGTTCTTTTGTGCCGGCGGCGATATCAATGAAGTGGCGGACCATGAGCTCGCCCTGTCGCGCATGGAAGCGTTCCACGCGTTCCTGGCGCAACTCGAGCAGTATCCGAGCCCGCTCGTGTGCGCGGTCAACGGCTATGCAGTGGGTGCCGGATTCGAAATGGCGCTGCATGCGGACTACGTCGTCGCGTCCGCTGAATCCCGGCTAGGATTTCCCGAGATCAATCACGGCCTGTTGCCCGCGGCAAAAGGCATGCGCCACGCAGCGGCCCTGCTGGGTCGGCGTGCCGCGCGTTCGCTGCTTTTCTCCGGTGAACTGATCACGGCCGGAGAAGCGTTGGCGATAGGCGCGGTGGACGCGATCTCCGCGCACGATGAAACGCTGAGAGACGCGCTGGCCAAATGCCGCGCGCTTTGCGCCAAAGATCGCCAGCTGTTCGCCGCCATCAAGCGAACGCTGCGCGAGAGTCCACGGATGAACGACGAAGCTCTGCTGCAGATGACGCTCGATGACCTGCGTGGATATCTCGGCAACGCGCGGACCGCGGACGCAAGATCCAGATTTCTGAACCGCAATAAGAAGGCCTGATCGTGAGCAATCTCAAACTGCCGGAAACGCTGCATCTTGCGCGCATGACGTATGAGGGCGTGGCGGCCGCATTGGCCACGCAGTTCGATCGCGTCATCATTCCTTGCGGCGCAATCGAGCAGCACGGCCCCCATCTGCCGCTGAGCATGGATGCCGATCATGCTGACGCGCTGGCCGTGGAAATCGCCACGTTGCTGGGGCGAACCCTGATCGCGCCGACGATACGAGTGGGATGCTCGAAGCACCACATGGCCTTCCCGGGCACGATCTCGTTGCAGGAGCACACGTATGCCGCGCTCTGCCACGATTACTGCGTGAGCCTCGCGGCACATGGATTCAAGTGCATCTATCTGTTCTCGGCGCATGTCGGTAACTTCAATGCCCTTCATGCGATGTTGCCGGAATTGCGACAGGCCGTCGGGCCAGACGTCCAGGTGCTTGCCTATACGGATCATCAGGCGTGGCTGCGCGAATGGCGACTGGCCGTCGAGGAAGCCGGCGGCGATCCGGAATCCGTGGGCGGACACGCAGACATCGCCGAAACCTCCCTGATGATCCACCTTGATCCGGACAGTGTGCGACTCGCTCGACTCACGGCCGGCCACGTGGGCGCCATGACGACCGAGCAATTGAACCGGATGTGGAAGGAAGGCGTGGCGTCGATCTCCCGAAACGGCGTGCTGGGCGATGCGCGAGGATCGTCACGCGAGATCGGCGAGGCCTGTTTGCGTGCGACCGCGAGGCTTCTCGCGTCGGCATTTGCGGCCGAATCGTCGACCTAGAAAAAGACGGAGAGCCGGCAGCATGATCTGCCGGTATCGGCAAGGTTGCGGCATGAAAAGAATAAAAAATGCTGCGGGATGTGCGGCAATATTTATTCACGGAAACAAAAGAGACATCAAGGCAGAAAAGGCATCCGGATGGATGAGTATCGCTATCCAATCTGGATGGGCTGTTTCTAAATCAAGTTAAACGACGATGTTAATTGGTTGGCGGCGTGACACTGCCCGAACCTCGGCAGCCGTTCGCGCGCGCCGTGAATTTTCGAATTACGACTGTCAAGGAAAAGAAAATGCCATTGAAATTCGGTTTTTGGTCCGAGCAGGAGACGCAGGTCGGGCATAGCTACTCGAACAGGCTTCGCGAGCTGGTTCGCGAAGCGCGCTTCGCCGAGCAAATGGGTTTCGACTTTGTTGCGTTGTCGGAGCAGCACTTTGCGCTTGGCGGCGTGTCGAGTTCGGCGCCTGAAGTGGTGTTCGGTTATCTCGCGGCCGTCACTTCGCGAATCAAGCTGCGTCCTGCCGTGGCGCTGATGCCGAAGGCCATCAATCACGCGCTGCGTACCGCGGAACGGCTGGCGGCCACCGACATCCTCTCCGAAGGCCGGATGGAGATGTATTGCGGGCGCGCGAACACGACGATCGCAATGCGCGCGTTCAACGTATCGCCGGAGGAAACCCTGCCGCAAATGGAAGAGGGCATGGCGCTGTTGCGCAAAGCGATGCGTGAGGACGTGTTCACCTTCGAGGGAAAGTATTACCAGGTGCCGCCCCGGTCGCTCGTGCCGAAGCCGTTGCAAAAACCGTATCCCGTCCTCGGCGTTGCAGCCACCAGTGCGAACAGCCATGCCTGGGCCGGCTCGGAAGGTCTCGCGGTGATGAGCCATGCGATTTATCAGGGATGGGAGAAACAGAAGGGGCTGCTGGACACCTACTGGAACAGCTGGAAGCGCGATGAGACCGGGCCGTTGCACAAGCCGCGCGCCGGCATGCCGATCTTCATCGGTATCGGCAAGACCGACCAGGAAGCGAAGGACATTTACGCCGGCGCGATCATGAACTATGCGCGCATCTCGACCGATGCGTATCCGCGGCTCGCCAAACTCGCCGACAACTACGCATACATGGCCGAAAGCGTGCCCGCGATGCAGCGCGCCGCCGAAGATTGGGACTACCTGCTGAACGAATCCGCCACCACGGTGTGCGGAAGCCCCGATACCGTCATCCGTCAGTTGGAGCAATACGAGAAGCTCGGAATCGACGAGGTGCTGCTGCATATCGACTCGGTGCCGCACGAGCAGATCATGTCGACGATCGACATGGTGGGCCGTTACGTGATTCCGCATTTCAACGATCGCAACAATATCGTCCGCCCGACCGACGAGTTGCTCGAGAAGATTCGCGCCATGCGTCCGCAGGCCGCCAACCCGAAGCAAAGTCAAGGATGAACCTATGAATACGTCTTCGCGCTATCAGTATCTGAATGTCGAACAACGGTCCTCCGGTGTCGCGATCGTTACGATGAATCGCCCGGAAATCCTGAACGCCATCAATTGGGACATGCACGACGAACTCGAACGGGTATTCGTCGAGCTGGATCACGACAAAGCGGTCAAGGCGATCGTGTTGACCGGCGCCGGTCGCGGGTTCTGCTCGGGCGGCGACCAGAAGTCGATCGACAACGGCAATATCCCGTCGGCGACGCGTGGTGGCCGTCACCTCATAAGAAACATGCTGGAGGTCGAGGTGCCGATCGTGGCGGCGGTCAATGGCGTGGCCGTGGGCCTGGGCGCGACGCTCGCGCTGTTCTGCGACATGATTTATGCGAGCCCGACCGCACGGTTCGCCGATACGCACGTCAATGCCGGTGTCGTCGCGGGCGACGGCGGTGCGGTGATCTGGCCGCTTCTGCTCGGGCCGGTCCGCGCGCGGCACTATCTGATGACGGGCGACTTCGTCAGCGCGGAGGAAGCGCTGACGATGGGGATGATCAACAAGATCGTCGAAAGCGACAAGCTGCTGGAGGCGGCGATCGATTACGCGGAACTGCTCGCGAGCGGCCCGCGCGACGCGATCGTCTGGACGAAGTACTGCGTCAACAAGCTCGTCAAGCAGAATGCCCATCTGCTTCTCGACACGTCGATCGCTCTGGAGACGATCACGTTCAATTCCCCCGAGCGCCGCGAAGCGGTGGCTTCGTTTACCGAAAGGCGCAAGCGCTTTGGAGACAACTGGAAATGAGCGCGGCACCGTGGACTTCCGGCAATCAATT
Source organism: Burkholderia sp. LS-044 (assembly GCF_004803625.1). NCBI lineage: Bacteria > Pseudomonadati > Pseudomonadota > Betaproteobacteria > Burkholderiales > Burkholderiaceae > Burkholderia > Burkholderia sp. LS-044. The sequence goes on along the minus strand of NZ_SSWO01000019.1, from coordinate 45,083 downwards.
CGCGACCACCACCATTCCGGCCTTGCTGATCGAGCGCGTGAAGAACGACGCCGACGCAAACGCGTTCTTTCAGAGGCGTGCCGGAGCGTGGGTGCCCACCACCTGGAAGGGCTATGCGAACGCAGTCTGTTCCGTATCCGCAGCCCTCGGCGCGGCCGGTGTCGCACGAGGCGATCGGATTGCCATCATGGGCGACGTATCGCAGGAGTGGCTGATTGCCGACATGGCGACGATCTGCTCGGGCGCGGTGACGGTAGGCGTCTATTTCACCGCGTCGGTCGAAGAGGTGCGCTACTACCTGGAGGATTCAGGGGCGACACTCGCTTTTGCCGGAAGTGCCGAACAGCTTCGGGTCATGAAAGCGGCCGATACGTCCAGCCGGCTCCTCAAGATCGTGGTGCTCGATCCGGACTGGAAGCGCTCGCCTGACGAAACCGGCATGAATGTCGTTTCACTCGCCGAGTTCGCGTCGCATTTTGACGGCGACGAAGTCGCTTATCTGCGTGAGCAGTCAGAGCTTGCGCGGCCGACGGACCTGGTGAGCCTGGGTTACACCTCGGGAACCACGGGGGCGCCGAAAGGCGCGATGCTGACGCACGTGTCGATGCTCGCGGGCGCGTTCACGTGGCCGACCTTCTGTCCGGCGATATTGTCCGAACCGCAGCGCATGGTGATCCATCTGCCGCTTTCGCACACGGTCGCGCGCATTCAGGCGACGACGCTGCCGTTGATCGCGAAGACGGTACCTTACTTCGTCGACGTGTCGGCCGATTTCGCGAAGTGCATTCAGGAAGTCAGACCGACGTCCTATATGGCGCCGCCGCGCTTCTATCAGAAGTTCGCGACCCAGATCATCAACCACGTGAACGGCAGCAGCGAAGCCGAGCGGAGAAACTACACGCTCGCGCTCGGCATCGCGCGGGAAGTGCTGGCCGATCGCCAGGATGCAGGCACGGGCGACCCGTTCAAGGAACAGCTCTACGCCATCTGCCGTGAGCACGTGTTCAAGCCGTTGCTGGCCAGAATCGGCTTCGACGATTTGCGCTATCCGTACACGGCCTCCGCTCCGGTGCCGCCCGAGGTCGTCACGCTGTTTCAGTTGTGGGGCGTCAACCTGAAAGAGAATTACGGGCAAACGGAGATGGTCGGCGGCAACCTCGCGCAGGTGACCGACTGGTCGAGGCCCGGCAACTCCGGCGTCCCGCTCGACGACCCCGCCTGGGAAACCCGCGTGTTGCCGGACGGCGAAATGATCGTTCGGGGGCCGGGGCTGTTCATCGGCTACTGGAACAAGGAAGCCGAAACGAAGGCCGCGCTGCGGGACGGCTGGCTGTACACCGGCGATATCGTCGACGTCGGCGCGGACGGGTCGTACAAGCTGATCGATCGAAAGAAGGAGCTCATCAATACGGCCGCCGGCAAATCGATCAGCCCGGTGCAGGTCGAAAACGAACTGCGCCAGAGTCCGTACATTACCGAGGCACTCGTGATCGGCGAAGGGCGCAAGTATCTGACGGCGTTGATCGAAGTCGACGGCACGCTCGCCATGGACTGGGCCAGGACGCACGACCCGTCGGTCACGCAGTACGCCGATCTGGCCAGTTCGCAGCCCGTTATCGACCTGATCCGTGAAGAAGTGGAAAAGGCAAATGCGAGGTTGGCGCGCGCGGAGCAGATCAAGGCGTTCAGGATATTCCCCGAGGAACTCACACCGGAAAACGGCGTGATGACCGCCACGCGCAAGAAACGCCGCAAGGCATTGATGGCACGCTACGCGCACATTATTGCCGGCCTTTACGACGATGCCGAAGAGCAGTTGATCAAGGAGCAGCTCGTCGGTTCAGGGACAGCAGCGTCCGTTCACCGGCAATAGGAATCGCCGGCAGCGCAATTGGCCACGAGAACCCGTCGACGGTGCGGCGTGGGTGATGAACGGTGCAACGCCACGGGTACTTCACCACGCATGCTTCATGCAAGGACCCGTGGCGCGCCGCCACGAAGCCGCACCGCCGTTCCGTCCACCGAGAGAGGTACCGCCGTGATAGCACTTTCCCCCGACCGCACGACCTTCCGCGAAGCCATGTCCCGTATCGGCGCAGCGGTGAATATCATCACCACCACGACACCTTCCGGCGATGTCGGCATGACGGTGTCCGCGGTGTGCTCCGTCACCGACGATCCTGCTACGGTGCTCGTTTGCATAGACCGGTCCAGCCGTCAATATGGACACTTCAGCAAGGCGGGCATCATCTGCGTCAACGTTCTTTCCCATGAGCACGAGATGCTTGCACCGATCTTCGCGGGCAAGGGCGATGTCCAGATGACCGAGCGCTTCACGTACGGCGAGTGGATCCGTCTCGTCACGGGTGCGCCGGTGCTGGCCACAGCGGCCGCGAGTCTCGACTGCACGGTGGACCGGAGCATCGACATCGGCACACATACGGTCTTTTTCTGCGCCGTGCAGGCGCTACATCTCGGCTCCGCGTGTACGGGCCTCGTCTATCACGGGCGCGCTTATCATCGGCTGCCGCAGCAGCATGCGTGACACGGCGCGGCCGTTCCCCAGCGACCACAAGGCCAGGCCGATTGTTGCCGTTCGAAGTTTCTGCTGACAGTGTCCGCCGATACTGCTGATGGGTGCGTTTGCGGTGGCGTAGTCAGCAAAGGACGAGAGCTACACCGGGACGATGGAAGTCGATGGTGGGCTGCCCCGGCGTTATACAAATAGCCGGTCTTCCGATGTAGAGCGATGACCTGGTGTAGGCGTTCATTATTAGCGCTAGCCGTGTTCAGAAACGTTGCTAGCGGAAATTCTCAAAGAAGCCTCGGCGAACAGGGACTTTTTGAAGCTTTCTGGCGGCTGCTTAGCCGTTGCGTTTCTGCAACGGAAACTTGGCCAATGTTCACTAACGTTGCTAGCACGTTGCACGTGTTCTTTAATACTGCTAGCGCACGTGTCGCGTGGATTGATAGGGATCCATATGGCTTCGATCGAAGAGCGGGCCGCTCGAGCAGCGAAGATTGCGTCCGTGCTTCGACCGCTTGGCAACGGCGTGCTTTCCCGACAGCAGGCTGAACGAGCAGCACAGCTATTAGGCGTTCACTGCACCACCGTATATCGCCTGCGTCGACGTTTCCTCGCAGATCCGGTCGCCAGCACATTAGAGCCAAGGCAGCCGGGTAGGGCGACCGGGGGCAGACTGGACGCCGCCGTCGAATGCGTCATCGACGAGGCCGTGCACGAATGGCTCCCTGATCAGCGACACCTTGCGCATCCTGCAACTGATCTTGTACTTGAGGTGAAACGTCGCTGCAGCGTTGCAGGTCTATCGCCTCCAAGCAGGTCAACAATTGCTCGACGGTGGCTCTCCTATCGCGAGCAGGATGCTTTGGCACGAGCTGCGCTCCCGAACGCTGCAGTTGCCCCTGGCACATTCCAGGTCCGACATCCGTTAGATATCGTGCAGGTTGATCACACGCAAGCGGACATCCTGCTCGTTAGCGAACTGGACGGACAGATTATCGGTCGACCGTGGCTGTCTGTGGCTCTCGACGTTGCTACGAGATGTGTGCTTGGCTTTTATGTCGCAATGGAGAGGCCGGGGGCTGCGACGGTAAGCTTGCTCCTCTCGCGCGTAGTTCTGCGCAAAGAGCCGTGGCTCGAAAGACTAGGCGTTGAGGCTGACTGGCCGATGCGCGGTATCCCTCGAACGCTGCATCTTGATAACGCGGCCGAATTCAAAAGCCGTGCCCTTCGCAGTGGATGCCGCGAGTACGGCATTGAACTGATGTACCGACCGGTGGGCAAGCCGCACTTTGGTGGCCACATCGAGCGGCTGAACAGGACCTTGATGGAGCGCGTACGTGGCCTCCCTGGTTCGACTGGATCGTCAGTCAAAGGGCGCAAGGCGCGCCAGGCCGAAAAGACAGCTTCGCTTACGTTGAAGCAGTTCGAGCAGTGGCTGGCTGTCGAGATCGGTAGGCGTTATCACTGCGGCCCCCACCGCGGTTTGTTGGGACTTCAGCCCGCGCAAAAGTGGCAGGAAACATGGCGAGCAGCGGATTCACGATGCTTGCCAGCTCAACCGGATGCCGAACTGAAGTTTCTGATCCGGTTCCTGCCAGTCGCATCCCGGACCATTCAGCGGGACGGCCTCAAGCTCTTCCTGATCCGCTATTGGCATCCCTTGTTCGCGGCATGGCGGGAAACACGCCGGTCCGTGACGGTCCGCTATCACCCAGAAGACCTCTCGCGCATCTTCGTAAGCGCTGGCAGAGGCAGTTTCGTTGAAGTGCGATACGCGGACTTGCGTCGGCCTCCCATCTCGCTGTTCGAACAGCGAGCAGCTTTGCGAGCTATCCGGGCTAGGGGACAACGGGCAGTATCGGAGAGGGAGATATTCGAGACTGTTGAGCAGCAGCGACAACTGGTCGTCACTTCCCAGCGGGCTACTCGAGCGCGACGCCGCATGGCACGTCAAGCTGGCGGTTTGGTTCCGAAGAGCAGCATCGAAGATCTCTCACTCACTGAACAGCGGCAGGTCGAGCAGGTAAACTACGACGCACCAGTTACCGCGTATGACGTTGAACAGTGGTAGGGGGCCAGCATGAAGCAAGATGATTTCGCGCATCTGCTACCCGCAGCAAGAGATCAGGTCCTACTCGGAAAAGAGGATCGCATAAAGAGTCTGCTACGTGACCGGTGGATCGACTATCCCCGAGCGACTGAAGCCTTACAGCTACTGCAGCGGCTCTATGACACGCCGAGACGTGAGCGCATGCCGTGTCTTCTGCTGCACGGCGACTCGAACATCGGGAAAACCAAGATAACGGCCAAGTTCAGGCGAGCGCACCCCAGCGAGTTCGACGAGAGAACCGGGGTAGAGCGGTGTCCGGTCGTGAGCGTACAGATGCCTCCCACCCCCGATCAGCACCGCTTTTACGCCGCCTTGCTCTTTGAGCTCGGTGCGCCACATAACCCCGCTGCAGGGCTTGCCACACTCGAGCGGCTCGCTCGCGACATCTTGCGGCGGATGTCGCCGCAGATGCTAATCGTAGACGAGGTCCATCACCTGCTCGCCGGAACCTACCGTGAGCAACGCGCCTCTTTGAACCTTCTAAAATACCTAGCCAACGACCTGCAGATTAGCATGGTCCTTGTCGGTACGCGCGATGCCGTTCTAGGGCTTCAGACCGATTCACAGATGATCAGCCGCTACAGACCATTCGAGATCCCAAGGTGGAGGGAAAGTGAAAGTCTTCGCAGGCTCATGGCTGCGTTCGAGAAAGTCTTGCCGCTACGAAAACCATCGAATCTGTCGCGACGTGAGATTGTCCAGCTCGTTCTCGAGATAAGCGGAGGGCTGACTGGCGCCATATCTACGATCCTCAACGAAGCAGCAGAGTTGGCGATCAGGAACGGTGACGAGTGCATCGATATCGCTCACCTAGAACGAGTTGCCCGCGCGTATGTCTGACACCCACCGGCCGTGGCCCATCGCACCTCGCCCCTTCCTGGAAGAGGCGTTTGGTAGCTGGTTGGGTCGAATCGCGGCGCGGTATCAGACGAGCGTAGACCTGATCTGGGAATCGGGCACAGGCGTAGCGATGCCTAGCCTGACCAAGGCCGGCTGGATCCTCTTTCCCCCAGTTCCATCCGCAACTCTGAGCCGTCTATCTCGCGTAGCGCGGCTCAACGATGGCATTCTGAGCATGATCCAGACGCCGCATGAGTGGGTCTTCGACCAGAAGTACTTGGTGTATTGCTTCAGATGTCTTGTTCTGAACGACGCCGATGTCACTGCATCACGGTGGAAGAGGGAGTGGCTCGATCCGTCAGCCGACTACTGCCGGGTGCACCACAGCCTGCTCGAGACTGTTCCGCAATCGATTTTCGCCAGAGCTCCGAATTTCGACGCCGCGCTGCGGGCGATATCACGTTATCGATGCCCACCGCTTAGGCTGAGCAAAACACTACGCTAGCAGTATTAGTGAACATTGCTAGCACTACTTTGGGCACGGCTAGCATTGATTGTGAACTGCTACACGAGCTGGCCGTGCCCGGCTTGCGCATCGGATTCAAATTCCGGTGGACCGCCCTCGGTGGTGGTGTAGCGACCGAGGCGAAAATCACGCAGCAAGCCCGCATGACGATCACGCCCGACCTGCCGCTGCCGTTTGACGCGCAAGCCGCCGCAAAGATCGGCGGATTGGTTATTGTGATCTCAGGCGCCTCTTGTCGTCATGCTCACTTTCGCACTGGGCGGCTGTTGAAATTCGGAGCGGTGACCTGGCCCACTCGATCAATCGCGCTGGCTGCGCGTTTTAGGTAGCATGCCGTGGAAGCAATGAAAAAGGGCTCCAACGGCATAAGCGATGGTCGCTTCACTGCCGCTGGAGCCCGTTCAGGGCCAGCCAGTTACTGGCCTGCGGCCAGTGCCTTAACCCTCTCGGTTGTTAGTGCGTTGCCGGCAATGCCCCAGTCACCGCTCTTTACTTCCTCAACGATAACCCAGGTAACGGGCCGCATGCTTTCGCCCTCGATCGACACCATGGCGTCGGTAAGGGTAGAAATGATCTTTTCCTTGTCGGCTGCGGAGAAAACGCCTTCGATGACTTTTACGTTAATGAGCGGCATAAGTGTTCCTTTGGTTCGTTTGAATTGATGCTGCTGTCTTGCCTTACGTCGGCTTGATTCAATGGTATTGCTTCACAATTGCATCTCGGATTCGTTCGAGGGACAGCCGAAGCTGCGCCCGCGGACACGCAAGATTGAGTCGCACTCTGCGGTCGCCGTTCTCGACGAACATCTCTCCGCCTTCCAGAACGACGCCTGATTTTTCAAGAAAGAAACGCGTGAGGTTGACTGAATCGTCGAAATAGGTCCGTAGGTCGATCCACGCCAGATAAGTCGCTTCCGGAACGCGAAATTTTGCTTTTGGCAAGTGATCGCTCAGAAAGTGTTGAGTCAGGGCGAAGTTCTCGTCCAGATACAGCCGCAGCGCATCCAACCACGGAGCGCCATCGCGGTACGCACCGATGGCGGCGGCGAGACTGAGCGGGTTCACGAACGGGTAGTGGCGCCGTTTCCATTCTGAGCGCAATTCCGGATCCGGGATGATGACGGTCGCGATCATCATTCCTGCCAGATTGAACGTCTTGCTAACGGCCATGCACGTGATGATGTCTGGGCTACCCGGGAACAACTTCGCCAACGGCGTGTGTGCATTTCCGGTTCTTAGCAAGTCGCAATGGATCTCGTCAGAAACAATCTTCACACCGTTTGCGATGCAGAGTTCACCCATTCGGCGCAGCTCGTCGCTTGTCCAGATCCGGCCGGTCGGATTGTGAGGGTGGCAGAGGAAAAAGAGCTTCACCGCCGGATCGCTAACTTTCGCTTCGAAGTCCTCAAAGTCGATCGAGTACTTGCCGTCGTCGGATGCGAGCATGCGTGACGTCACGAATTCGCGATCGCGCTGAAGCGCCGCGTGTTTGAAGTATCCATAGGCCGGCGTCAGACTAAGCACTTTGTCGCCGGGGCGGCACACATATTCTACGAGTGCGAAGAGGGCTGGTATGACGCCGAGTGAGACCTGCATTTCCTCGCGAGCGAAATGCCAGCTGTATCGTTGCGCACACCAGGAGTGGAAAGCCTGATAGAGCTGCTCGTCCAGGTCCGCCGTGTAGCCGAAGATGGGATGTTTGAGGCGCTCGGTAATGGCATCGATGGCGGCATCGGGGGCGGCGAATTGCATGTCGGCGACCCACATCGATATCAGCTCTTCTCTCGGCATCTCGAGTGCAAGTGCAGGTGCATCCGCTCCGAACAGATAATTCGCGAAACCTTCCTCCGCCATTGCATTTGTGTTGCGGCGGGAGATCGAGCGATCAAAGTTATAGCCCATACTGGATTCTCCATGTACGAAATCAAGCATTCAACGAGCCTCGCGCGATGCAGCTGTTGGTCTATCGCACCGACGGACGACGGCATATCCGCTTGACCTTTCGGTCCCATGACGCGCAACAGTTTCGAAGGCCTGCATTGACGTCGATGGGGAGTCTGAATGTGGCATGCAACCTGAGGCGACGCCTCGGCCGGTCCGGATCACGGTCGGCCGGCCAAGTTTCGCCAGATCTTCTGATGCTATTAAATGCCGATGGGAAGCACTTCGAACGACTTGGAAAAGTTGATTCGGAGACTTCCCATGCAAGCAGTCCGAGCCCGCCGTACCTCATCTCGCGTTCATGTCGGGGACCGGAATGATGCGTCGGCATTTCAGTCCGATTACGCGGTTTCCTGCTCGAAAGTCGGATAATCGGTGTAGCCCTTGGCACCAATGACGCCATAGAAGGTCGACCGATCGGGCTCCGTGAGCGGCCAACCGTTCTTCATCCGCTCCACCAAATCGGGATTGGAAATGAAGGCCGTGCCGAACGCGATCAGGTCAAGTTCTCCCTTCGCCAGTTCGGCTTCGGCGAGCTCCTGCGTGAAGCCGCCGGCGCCGATCAGCGTGCCTTGGTAGGCCTTGCGAAAGGCCGCACCAAAGCCATTCGGAGTACCTGCTGCAGAAATGGTCGTCTGATAGTTCAGGTGTACGAACGCCAGCTTCCGTTCGTTCAAGGCCGAGGCCATGCTCGCCCACGCATCCGCTTCCCCTTCGAAGGCCTCCATATCGTAGATGCGCCCGAACGGCGAGACCCGCACGCCCACCTTTTCACCGCCAATGGCGTCTGCCAGGGCGTCGATCGTCTCCAGCAAAAAGCGCTGACGATTAGCGATGGAACCGCCATATTGGTCGGTGCGGGTGTTCAGCGCGCTGCTCAGGAACTGGTCGAACAGGAAGGCATTGGCCGCCATCACTTCTACGCCGTCGAAGCCTGCGTCCATCGCCCGACGCGCGGATGCAACGAAGTCCTGAGTGACACGTTGCACTTCGTCCGTGGTCAGCGCACGCGGCACACTCGGGAGGACCGGGCCCTCCTTGCCGGGTTCTACCCACGCGTAGACCATGGTCGTGGTCGCCGGCACTTCGCCCGACGACACCGGAGCCGCATTGCCAGGCTGGATGGAAACGTGGGACAGCCGGCCAACGTGCCAGAGCTGGGCAAAGATTTTGCCGCCCTTTTTGTGCACGGCGTCGGTGACCTTCCGCCATCCTTCCGTCTGCTCGTCGGTGTACAGACCCGGCGTATACAGATAGCCTCGGCCCTCTTCGGACACCGGAAGACCTTCGGTGATGATCAAGCCGGCGGAAGCACGCTGCGCGTAGTAGAGCGCGGTGAGATCGTTGGGAATGTTATCGGGCGTACGCGTGCGCGTCATCGGTGCCATGACGACGCGGTTGGCGAGCTGCGTCCCGGAGAGATCGTAGGGCGTAAACAATTTACTCATCATGTTGCTCAAAATGTAGGTGCGCCAGGGCGCTGGTGAGTGTCGGGTTAAATGCGAAATGAAACGGATGGCTATCTAACAGCCGGGAATCTGCTTCACGCGCATTTCGGTCAGTCCGGAAAGAATCGATACCTTGTGAATGGGGGGCTGCCTAGTGAGCGCACCCGTCAATGCTGCAGCTCATGCCTCCGGTGTCTTCGCTTTCGTCCGGTACGTTCTCGGCGGAGTCGAACAACGCTTTTTCGAACACGGCAACTTCACGTGCGCCTGAGAGGTACGTTCGGTTGTTGAAGACAAACAGCGGAACGCCATTTGCGATTCGATTTGCCTCTGCTTCATCTCGCGCGATTTCGGACACCATCTCGCGATCGTCGAAGGAGAGCGACGCAGCAGAAATGCCGATGCTCTTCGCAAGGTCGATGAGCGCGGCTCTATCGAAGATGTCAATCCCGTCGGTCGTCGCGGCCCGGTAGATCGCTTCGATCATCCGTTGTTTGTCTTCGGACGTTTGGACACTTTTGACGAGTAGGTGCGCGTCGCTCGTATCGCCAAAGCGCATGGTCTCGAATCGGTAGTTCAGACCTTCCTGGGCTCCGGCCGAGCACACCGCATCCATCATTCTTTGCGCTGCTGTCGCGTTTCCGAACTTGGCATAAAGCGCGTCTGTAAAGCCGGTCGGAACCATGCCTCGCGCAAGACGGTAGGACTTGTGTGTCACGACCACGTCGACGTGCTGCGTCACGCCTTCTATCGCTTTTTCCAGGCGTCGTTTTGCGATCCAGCACCAGGGGCAGACAAAGTCCGACCACACTTCTACATTGACCCGCTTCATGTTTCATCCTCAGCTAGAAATTGCTGCCTCGTGGCGCTCCGCTCGCAGCGGTAGCGCCGGGTAGGACATTTACTCGCGACCGAGATGGTCCAGCGCGTCGAGGACATGAGTGCTATAGACCACAGCGGCGCCGGCATTGAGATTGATGGCGACACCAAGTGCTTCTGCGACTTCTTCCTTCGTCACACCGAGCTTGTTGGCTTCTGCCGCGTGAAAAGCGATGCAGCCGTCGCAGCGTGTTGTGACAGCGACTGCCAACGCAATCAGCTCTCGCGTCTTTGCGTCGAGATGATTTGTCTTGGCGCCGGCGGCACCGAGCAAACCAACGCCTTTGAGCGTGTCCGGGGTGTACCGTGCGAGTTCATGCACGCGACGGGTGACGGCGCCGATTGTTTCAGTCCAGTTTTCCATGGTTTTCTCCAAATAACAACCAACTAGTTGGTAGGGTAAATACTCAAATAAAAGAGCCATGTTCACGCGGAAAACGGCTCTGGCGCTGGGTGCAACGATGAATCGTTTGGGGAAGCGATCCCCTTTTTATGCTGCGGAGACGATGAGTCGAATGATGCCGCGGTCGAGCGTTTCGCCGTTCTTCATGGCCCACTCGACAAAGCTGGCTCCCTCTAGAACGCTCAATACCTGATACGCCTTCTGGCAGCTCCCCACACCGGCGGCGATCTCGCCGTCGCTGATGCCCTTGTCGATGACCCTGGTCAGCCAGCGCAGTTGCAGCTCGAAAAACCGGTGCGTGAGCTTCTGCAGTTCGGGCGGCAAAGCAGCCATCTCGGCGGCAAGCGCACCGCAGAGCGGGAGCAGGCTTCCATCACTGCTGGCGCGAAAGGTATCGAAAAATCCGTTCAAGCGGCCCCAGAAGTCCTCATTCTCGCGGTCGATTCGCTCGAACGCTTCCACCACTCTCGCGACATAGGCTTCCACAATCGCAACGCCCAGATCTTCCTTCGTCGGGAAGTGATGGTGAATGCTTGCCTTCCGGATGCCAACGGTTTCGGCCAGATCCGCATAACTGAAGGCGGCATAACCCCTCGAGCGCATCAGGCCTTCTGCAGCTTGAACCAACGCGTCGCGCGTACCTACTGCCATGCATCCTCCGGCACACTGCCATCTTCAATTGAACGAACCCAGCGAATCACTGCAAGCGGAGTCTACCTACTAGTTGGTTTTTTGTCAAGCATGACGGCGCATCTCGTCTTCGCAGCGGGCCAACCTTGCAGGGACGCCCCGCAAGCAGATGGTGGAGGAACGTGTCCCCAATTGCACTAACCGACCTCGTGCATTTTTTCATTGAGCGGGCAGAGCGGCAAATTCGTCCGATCAATCTCGAAGGAGCGTCACGACTACAAGGACGAGAAATGCCCTTGTGAAGCTACCAACTAGATGGTAGGCTTGCCGCGTGTTTGAACTTTTCCCTGCGCGAGAGCGCTCCTAGGAGGACCAGCAGATGACTACCCACCCGAACGGAATCGATGTGCCGGCTTTGCAGCAATTCGCGCAAGAAGTCGCCACGGACCCCACGAAGCGAAACGCGCGCTTCAACGTCAAGACGAAATGGGAACACCAGACGCGTTCCGTGGCGACTGTCAGCCACTATGAGCTGGGCGGGGTGACTCACCAGCGGCATTTCGAAATCGCAGCGGACGAACCCACCCAGCTTTTGGGCACGAATAGCGCGCCTAATCCGCAAGAGCTGCTCATGGCCGCGCTCAACGCTTGTTTGACGGTCGGATACGTGGTCAACGCCGCCGCGATGGGCATCACTGTCCACAGTCTGGAAATCGAGACCGATGGTGAGCTGGACTTGCGCGGTTTCCTCGGGCTCGACGAGAGCGTGAACCCGGGATACGACGAAGTGAGCTATGTCGTTCGCCTGCACACGGACGCTTCGCGCGAGCGTGTCGAGGAGTTGCACCAGGTCGTGACGAAAACTTCGGTCAACCTCGCGAATTTCTCGAAGGCGATCCGCATGGTCTCGACTCTCGAAGTCCGCGAAGGCTAACCAGCGGAGGTACTTGCGATACCGGCCGCGTTCTGCGTTCTGCGTTCTCCGCGAGGCGAGCTGATTCATGGACGCGGCAAGACGAGTAATGTCCGCGTTGGCGCGGCCGCGCATGCGGAACTGATCCAGACATTTAAATTAAGGAAGCCAAAATGAATGATTTTTCCGGTAAGAAACTTCTTGTCGTCGGTGGCACCAGCGGTATCGGGCTCGCAACGGCCAAACAAGTGCTGAAAAGCGGCGGTAGCGTCGTCTTGACGGGAAACAGGAAAGACAAAGCTGAAGCGGTCCGTGCCGAACTGAGCGGGCTCGGTCCGGTCTCCGTGATTGCGGCGAACCTCATGACCGAGGAAGGCATGAACGCCATCCGCTCGGAGATCAACGCGAATCACAAAGATATCTCGCTTCTGGTGAATTCTGCGGGCATCTTTGCTCCGAAGGCCTTCATCGACCACGAAGAATCTGATTACGACATGTACCTGTCGCTCAATCGTGCCACTTTCTTCATTACGCGGGACGTGGTCAGGAACATGCTCGCTGCGAAGCTCCAAGGCGCTATCGTGAACGTCGGGTCGATCGGAGCCCAGGCAGCGCTGGGCGACTCCGCGGCATCGGCGTATTCCATGGCAAAAGCAGGTCTGCACGCGCTCACGCGCAATCTCGCGATTGAACTCGCCGATGCGGGTATCCGAGTGAATGCTGTCTCGCCGGCGATCGTACAGACGTCGATTTATGAAGGCTTTATGGCGAAGGAAGACATTGCCGGTGCGATGAAAGCGCTCGAGTCGTTTCATCCGCTCGGACGCGTCGGTACGCCCGAAGACGTTGCAAACACGATCGTCTTCCTTCTTTCAGACAAGACCTCGTGGGTAACCGGTGCCATCTGGAATGTGGATGCGGGGGTGATGGCCGTGCGCAAATGATGGCTGTTTGGATGTACGCGCGCTAGCAGTACATGGGCGACGGAAACGTGATGAAGGAGGGGCTACCGCTGCCTCCAGCGGTGCTCCAACAGGACATTGAAGGCGTAGTCGGCGACTTCATGGACGGCGAGCAAGGAGTGTGCGATGCGATTTGCAGTCTATAAAACGGATGGGCACCGCGGCATCGCGGTGGAGCACGGCGGGCGATGGTTCGGGCTGACCGCCGAGGACACCGCCTATCCGGGCGATCTGGATGCGCTGCTGGCGCACGGCGCTGATCTTGCCGAAGTGGGCGCGCTTCTCGCGCGCGGCGCGCCGGTCGATCTCGAGGCGGTGCGCTTGCTGCCGCCGTTCGGACGGTCCGGCAAGATCGTCTGTGTCGGATTGAACTACCTCGACCACTCGACCGAGACCGGGTTTGCGAAGCAGGCCTATCCGACCGTGTTCGCGCGGTTTGCGTCGAGCCTGATCGGCCATGGCGACCCGATCGCGCTGCCGGCGCAATCGTCCCAACTCGACTACGAGGGCGAACTAGTGGCGGTGATCGGCAAGGGCGGACGCAGCATCGCGCGCGAGCGGGCGCTCGATCATGTTGCCGGCTATTCGATTTTCAACGACGCCACGCTGCGTGATTACCAGTTCCGCACGCCGCAATGGACGATGGGTAAGAACTTCGACGGGACGGGGGCATTCGGGCCGTGGTTCGTCACGGCCGACGAACTGCCGCGCGGCTGCAAGGGGCTGAAGATCCAGACGCGCTTGAACGGTGCGGTCGTGCAGGAGGCATCGACGTCGGACATGATTTTCGATGTCGAGACGCTGGTCGTGCTGCTGAGTGACGTGATGACGCTGCAGGCCGGCGATGTGATCGTCACGGGCACGCCTGCCGGTATCGGGATGGCGCGCGAACCGCAGCTCTGGATGAAAGCCGGAGACGTGTGCGAAGTCGAGATCGAGCGGCTCGGCGTGTTGCGCAACCCGGTCGCGTACGTGGGGACGGTCCGGCGCGACGCTTGACTTACGCGCATGGTGCTCTGCGCCCGGCTCGCAGGCGTTGTCAGGCAGGTTCTCTACATGCGAGGAGAGGCGGACGCGCGCGTAGGGTGCCGTGATCGTGAGCGTGACAACAGACAGAGGTGCCTGTCACGTTCGGACAGTCTTCTGAGATTTTAAGTGGGACGTCCGATGCGGTTATGCTGGTGATTTAGTCGCAGGCGAAGGATGATTACCCGTCGACGCAAAGAAGTCTGCTGGCTCGTCCGGCCTGGCGAAGTGCCTCCCGTATCTGAAAGATCGACTACAAGAGCTTGATCGGTAAAACGCGATTTGATTCCAAGGGCGATCTCCAGAATGCGACGATGACACTCTATACGTTCAAGAACGGGAAACGCGAAAGCCTGCGCGTACAACATTGAATATCGGGACACCCCGACACGACGTTCGGGGTGTCTGCTTCCTCTCTGGTCAAACGCGCCCGTGCGCTCAGTCGCCTGCAGCCAGGAAGTTCACCGGACCGTCAGTCAAACGCAAAGCGGGGGAACCCGATCCGCCCACGGTGCAGCGCGCTCAAGCTGCGCGGCGAGCGAGAACAGCAGCGACTCTGCGCCGAACGCCCCCGCGAAATGGCTGCCGATCGGCAGGCCTTGCTCGTCCCAGTAAAGCGGCACCGACATCGCGGGCTGACCGGTCGCGTTGAACCATGCCGTGAACGGAGAAAACCGATGCGCTCGATCGATGACTTCGCTCAACGACTGCGTGTCGTCCGCGGTCGCAAGTTCGGCCGGCGCAAGCGGCGGCATCGCGAGCGTCGGCGTTAGCAGCACGTCGTAGCGCTCCATCAACCGGCCGAACGTCCGGCCCAATGCATGGATCCAGTCGACGGCGCTCGCGTATTCGGCGCCGCTTGCATTGCCTTTCTCCCGCAGGATGATACGGGTGCGGGCCTCGATTTCGCCGTCGCGTACCGGAAGTCCGCGCTGGTTGCCTATCATGTCGACCAGCGCACGCGTTTGTGCGCCGATGATCGTGAATACACGGTCATAGAACGCCTCCGAATCGACCGGACTATCGAGCGGCTCGACGTGGTGTCCGAGCGAGCGCAGCAACGCGACGGTATGTGCGAGTGCGGGTCGGCAGGCCGGATGAAGCGGCCACGGTGGCGCTTGCTCTATCACGGCGATTTTTAGCGGCCGCGGATCGCGCTGCGTGGCCGCGAGAAACGTCTCCGGTTGGCATGGCGCCGCATAGGGCGCGCCGGTATCGGCGCCCGCGGTCAGGTCCAGCAGGGCGGCGCTGTCGCGAACCGAGCGCGTGATCGCGTGGTTGATGGCCATGCCGGCCCATCCTTCGCCGATCATCGGGCCATTCGGCGTTCGACCGCGTGTCGGCTTCAATCCGAACACGCCGCAGCAGGACGCGGGCACCCTCAGCGAGCCACCGCCGTCGTTGCCGTGCGCGAACGGCAGCACGCGCGCGGCGACAAGCGCTGCCGCGGCGCCGCTCGATCCGCCGGCGCTCACATGCGGATTCCACGGATTGCGTGTGACGCCGAAACGCGCTGAGGAGGTGCAAAACGACGTGCCCAGTTCGGGCGACAGCGAGGTTCCAGCGATCGGTATGCCCGCGCGCCGTAGGCGCCCCACGAGTTCGCCGTCGAAGTCGGGCCGGTAGTCGCCGAACAGGAACGATCCGTTCGCCATGCGTGCGCCGCGCACCGGCATGAAAAGGTCCTTGATGAGTGTCGGGACACCGGCGAGTACGCTCTCGTGGCCAGTGATGGTCGATGCGGCTAGTCTGGCCGTTTCGTCGAGGCGCTCTGCGACGGCATTCAGCGAGGGGTTGATCGCGTCGAGACTGGCGAGGACGGCGTCCAGCAGTTCCGTCGGCGTTACTTCTTTCTCGCGAACGAGCGCCGCGAGCGCGATGCCATCATGCGTGGCGATGAGCGTTTGGAAATCTTTCATAGGTCTATCGTTCGAGAACAAGAAAATGGGAGTGGATCAATCGTCGCCGCGGCTACGAAATGCCGGCAGCAACCACAGCAGTGCCGTGGCGGCTGTACCGGACGCGATGGAGACGATTGCGGGACGCAGTCCGCCGAACGCCTGTGCACATCCGAGCACGACCAACGGGCTGAGGAACTGGCCCAAATAGAGCGCGGCTGTGAAACCGCCCAGGGCGCGGCCACGAATCGCGAGCGATAGCCTGCGCATCAGCGGCAGGATTGCGTTTGGGACCAGCATGCCGCCGCCGAAGCCGTGAATCACGACCGCCACGACGATGGCCGGCACCGTATTGGCGCTCGCAAGCAGATACAGACCCACCGCAAGCAGCACAAGGAGCGCGACATTGACGAAGCGCCGGCCGAGCGAGTCGCGCAACCATGGCCATGCGATGGAGCCGGCCAGCGTCGATAGCAAACCGATACCCGAGACCGCACCGATCATCGTCGACGAGTGCTGCCCGATGTCGATCATCAGCTGCGGCATCTGCACCGGGACCACGAAGGAACTGACCATTCCGACGCAGATCAGCAGATAGCCAATGGCGAGCGTCGACGCGAGCTTGCCGCCGGACAGCGGCGTGCCGCCGTCGCCCGGCTCGGCGGGCCGACCATGACGCAGCGGCTCCCACAGCAGGGCGGCAATCGCAGGTATGAGCAGGATCGGCAGCAGGTAAAGATAGAACGGATAGCGCCATGCGTGCTCGCCGGCCGCGCCGCCGAGCACGAAAAAAATCGTGCCGACGACACCGATCGTGACGACCTGCCGGTTCACGTAGCGCACCCGTTGTTCACCGTGCCAGTAGTCGCCGATTAACGTCGTGCAGCACGTCATCACGCACGCTTCCGCGGCGCCGAGCGCGAACCGGCAGACGAGGATCGCGGTGAAACTGTCGAGCCATGCCGGCGCAGCGCCGACCAGCCCGTACACGAGCGTTGCTAGCAAAAGCAGCATCTTGCGTCCGACGCGATCGGCAAGCCAGCCGGCGAGCGGCGCGCACAGCGCGATCGCAAGGGCGGGGCCCGTCGCGACGAGCGGCACGAGTGCGGCGAGGCGCGGGTTGGCTGGCACGAAGTCCGCCGCGAGTTTCGGCAGGATCGGCGCGATCATGACTGCGCCCATTACGGTGAGACTGCTGCCGAGCAGCAGCACAGCACCCTGGCTGGCGCCGGCTTGCCTAGCGGCACGTGAATATGGCGCGGTATGCGCGGAAGAAAGCGGATTCATCGACTGCTCCCGAATCAGAACATCAGAACGACAGCGCGGCACGCAGCGCGATTTGGTACCCCTGCGCGTGGTTTTGCGCACCGAATTCCTTGTAAACGTGCAGCCATACCGCCGGCTTTCCCTGTTCGACATAGCTGATCGCGGGGCCCACCGCGTTCACGTGCGCGCGGTTGCCGTCGACATTCGGGCCGTGGTCGTTGCTCAGTTGCCGCTCGATGTAGCCGCCGAGGCCGGCGGTGAACGGGCCGATGTGCTGTCCGAGCGCGAATTCCTGGCGGAACCCGGTGCCGCTTCGATAGTTCGTTGCACGGTTCGTCGTGTTCTGATCGACCTCGATGCTGGTCGAGATTTCGAATCCGCTGTCGGTGATGTACGTTGCGCCGATGATCGGCGAGAAGGTCCAGTGGTTGACGCCAGGATTGAAAAGTCGAGTGGACCGATAGGCTCCCGTTGGCGCCTGCACTTGGAGTGCGACGTTGACGAACAGATTAGGCAAAGTCCACGCGAGAATCAGCGGCTGGAAATCCGCATCGCCGATATTGGTCGGATCGGCCGACATTGCGAGCGTTCCCGCGGGCGTCGGTACGTTCACGTGCCCGTTCAGATTCAGGAACGGCACGATCGCGCCGAAGCCGACGTTCGCGCCGAACAGCCTCGCGTTTGTCATTCTGATGTATGCGAGGCTCCACGACGCGGCTGTTAATGAGAAGTCGGCATTGCCGCCGTTGCGCATCGTGTGCGTCGAGTAGTACGCGAAGCGTGTGGCGAGCGTGCCGTTGGGCGTGGGTGGCGGCGTCATCCCCGCGCCGAAATCGAACACGCCGAACGGCGTGATCGGGCCGTCGTTTTCAAGCGCGCCAGCGCTCTGACATGCGAGCGTTGCCGCCAATGTGCCGATCGCGACGACGGTGGTGCGTGTGCGACAGTGCCGCACGCCATGCGGGCGTCTTAGGACTTTCATCGTGCCGTTTCCCGTACAGTTGAAATGTGTACGGAGTCTAGGAACGTCAAAATCCGGCGCGTTATCCGCTTTTGGTAATTATCGTGGGGGGCGTTTGAGCGTATCGGACGGCAGTTCGCCGAACAGTTCCCGGTAGTGCGACGCGAATCGGCTCAGGTGCCAGAAGCCCCAGCGGCACGCGACGTCGCTGACCGAAGCGCTCGCCGGGGAATGTTCGCGCAGTTCGCGACGCACCGCGTTGAGCCGTACCACACGCAAGTACCACGCAGGATGCGTGCCGAGGATTTCCTCGAAGCAGTACTGCAGCTTGCGCCGGCTCGCGCCCACCGCACGGCATACGTCGAGCACGGTCAGTGGAACGCCGGGCTGCGAGATCACGAGCTCGCGCACGCGGTCGACGATGCGACGCCGCGCGGATGGATCGAGCCGAACGGGCCGGCCGGCCGCTTCAAGCGCGTCGACGAGTTCGATCAGAATAGTGTCGCGCAGCGCCTTGCGCGTCTGCAGACGCGCAAGGCGCTGCTCCGACGTGTCTGCAGCGCTGAAACCCGCTACCAGCAAGGATTTCAACGCTTCGTAGCGGGCCACCGGCACGCGCGCGATGCTGGTTTCGCTGGACGGCGTTCCGCCGGCTTCGCCATCGTTATCGCCGAGCCATACCAGCCTGCGAAGCGTATCGGTTGGGACAGTCAGCAATACGACGTCCTGGTGGTCCGGGGTGCGCAACTCCGGCAGCGATGTGCCGCTGGAGACAAGCAGCGCTTTGTCGCGCAGCGGTGAGCCGCCGCAGTATCCGGTGCCTGAGGTTTCCAGCGGGATGCTGAACGACGTGCTACCGGCGCACTGGTCGCCACGTTTCAGCAGCGAGCGATTCACGCGTTCCCTCAGGAGCTGCATCTCGTCGAGGCGGATCGCATGGACGGTACCCTGGAAAGGCCCAGGCGAGAGCTGATCGAGGTGGATCGACCAGCCGTGCGTGCATTCGGCGAGGCTGTCGACGTCATTGCAGGTGAAGCGCCGGATGAACGGCATCCCGTCCGTCGAAGAGTCGCCGGTTGTCGCGGGCGGCAACGGGGTGTACGGCATGGCAGGTTGGGCGATGGACGAAGACCAGTGCCGACAGTGCGCACACCATAAATCATTGACAATGCGTCTTTACCCCGAGGCCGGACGTGCCCGACGCGCTCGCGGCTGGCAGACCTTCGGCCGACGACGTCGGCGGCGAATTCACGAGCCAGCCTCCGTCATCGACTTCCTGATAGCGCCGCATCAGCGGGTTGACTTGGCGAACGCTCAGACCGATCCGTTACGCTGCACGCCCGGGTTTCCAACCCATCTCGGCGATCAGCATCACCTTGGTTCGGTCAAGTTCTCGCATGGCGCACTCAGTGAGATTGAGTACCGGGAGAGTCTGGGGCTGACGACATAACCGATCGTATGTCTATGCAGTTATTACTAGTGCATACAGAAGAGAGACCTAAATTTTCAAAATAATTACAAAAACGACGAATATTAATATTCGCGTAAGAATTTGATCGATGAATTTCAAAAAGAACTCCGGAATTTTGCTAGTGCGGCGAGAATGAGGGCGCGCTGGAGAGTCGATATTTGATCTAGAGCTATTGCATCTTTTATTTATTGTTTGATCAAAAATCTGCAGTTGCTGGATGCACGTCAATGACTATGCCGCGTATAATTAAGTGAATTTGAAAGCCATATTTCATAAATTGCTTTGTACATGAGGGGCCGCCGGGAGATGCAACTTGTTTGACGCCCGGTTATCGCATAAACAGCGGCGCCATTGTGATTGCTGCTCGCACTCCCGTCAGTGCCATCACTTTGCCAACGTTCTCAACTGAGGATCATTATGGTCACCGATCCGTGTTAGTGCGCAGGGATTCGAGAAAAATCCGAGGCCCTGAGCAGTATCCTGGGATACGTGTTGTGTCCCGGCCGAGGTTCGTCCGGCGGCGAATTGCGACTCATAGGTTACCCCCCCCACTGCTTGCCGGCTGCACCTATTTCGCTCTCTTATTTTAAATACAAGGAAAACCAATGAAAGGCAAAAGCAGCACGCGCCTCGTCCTAAGGCTCTCCACCTTGGCCGCGCTCGCCGTGCAAGCGTCCGCGCAAGCGGCCACCTGCACGCCGCAGTGGAGCAGTTCGGCCAGCACCAACACCACGAATCTGCAGAACGCCATCCAACAGTGCGCTGCCAGCGGCACCAGCAGCAGTCCGGGCCTGGTCGACCTGGCCAGCAACAACGGCATCTCGACGGCGGTCATCACCAGCGTGAATCTCGCCAACAATATCGTGCTGAAGTTGGAGAAGGGCTTCACGCTGAAGGGCTCGCCCGCGCAGCCCTCGAGCGGCGCGATGCTGACCGGCAGCAATCTGAGCAACCTGACCATTACCGGCACCGGCGCGATCGACGGCGACGGACAGGACTACTGGCCTGCCGCAGTCGGGCAGAACAATACGGCCCGGCCCAAACTGATCGCCATCACCGGCTCAAACCTGCAGATTGGCTCGAACTTCACCGATGCCGGCAAATCGCAGTCGATCGTGGCCTTCCCGAGTTCGTCCAATGCTACCGGCAGCGCACTGATCATCCGCAACTCGCCGAAGGAGCAACTGGTGATTGAATCGGGCTCGAAGAACGTCACGATCGACGGCGTGTGGATCTACGCGAATCCGAACCGCAATGCCAGCGGTGACGATCTCGCGCCGAACACCGACGCGATCGACATCATCGGCACCCAGACGGCGACCATCAAGAACTGTCTGCTCGACACCGGCGACGACGATATCGCCATCAAGTCAAACGCGGGCGGGGCGGCCACCTCGAGCGTCAACGTCAGCCATTGCGTGGTGGGCGGTGGTCATGGCATCTCGATCGGCGGCCAGGAGGCGGCCGGCACCACGCTCGCCAAGCCCGGCGTCTCGCAGGTGACGGTCGACACGATGCAGTTCAGCGGCACCGACTACGGCTACCGGATCAAGACCGACCAGACCGCCAAGGACAGCGGTGCCACCACCGGCGTGACCTACCGGAACACCTGCATGCGCAACGTCCAGCAGCCCTTCCTGTTCACCTACGCCTACGCCTCGGGCACCGGCGGCGCCCTGCCGATCATCGCCAACGTCACCATCGACAATGTGATCGCCACCGCCACCAAGCAGCAAGGCGCCATAATCGGGCTCTCGAACAGCCTGATGGGCGTGCCAAAATCGGGCGACACGGGAATCAGCATCACCAATAGCCAGATCAGTGGCGGTAAGGCCTTCTCCGTGACCGACGGCGAATTGCAACTGGGCAGCCACAGCAGCGCGACGACCTCGACCGGTTCGAACGGACAAGTAGTGGGGATTCCGGATACCGGCGCGACGCTGTCCTGCCCGAGCAGCATCACGATCCCTGCGCAGATTTGAGCGACATGGGGACACGTCTTCGGTAGGGGCCAAATTAGGATCAAAACGCCTGATGCGTAAGCGCGAAATCCTCCGCACCTAGCCGGCACTGCTGAATCGATCCACGATTGCGTCCGCAACTCACACTTGCGGACGCAACCACGATGACAGCTGACACGATTGACCTCGTTTACCTGCCCCTGAAGGTGATGCACGTTTCGCCGCACGGCAAACGGTCGTTCGATCCAGATGGGAAACGCCGCCTGGTCGAAGCATGCTTGCAACCCGGCGCGTCACTATCGTTGGCCAGGCTGGCTTACCCGGATACGGGAGGCCAATCTGATCCGTTCAATGTCGTGCAAGGGCTGCTCGCCCCATAACGCGGCGTGCGAAGGCTTCTTGGGGTGCTCTTGATTTCCATGCATTTTTCCGGTTAGCCGCCTTTAAGCCCAGTAAGGCTTTGCCATGCGACCCTCAATAAATATCTATACAAATCAATATGATACTGTCTACCCCTCGCTTGAAGATCGTTGGTCGTTGTCAGAAGGTCTGGTCGGCTCGAAACCCCACCGTCGCCGGCTGTGCAAGCAGGCCCGAAAGGCCTTCTTGTTAGGCTCGTTGACTGGTTGACAGGACGGCGTTGTCGGACGCGGTACTCGGCAGGATCCGCTTCGCATAGAGCGCTGTCGATGGCGGTCAAAATCCGCGCTTTTCCGGCGGCGTCACGTCGCGGCGGCATGACACAAATGTAAAAGTCGGCGTTTTGGACGCGACCAACCTGTCGGAAGCGGGATGTTGATGCGGGGCGCGACGTAAGGAGCCCGTAGGGTGACTGGAGACGCGCCCCGCGTCGCATTGGGCGATGCGCATGGTAGAAAGGCGTTTGCCGAAGAAGAACAACAGGCGCGGCACCGGCCTCAACCGCCAAGTCCAGTACGGTGCCGCACCTCCACATAGGATCCAGATGGCAGGCCCGTCGGCCGGCCGGAGAGCCGTGTGAGCGATCAGTATCGCATTGCTCGCGCGGCCCGTCGACCTCAGTCGACTCCTCGTCTTTGGCGTTCTCGAGGAACCGCCAATGCAGCCGCCCACGGGCCGCCTGTACCTGTGCGCCCGTTGCCGGGCGCAGGTCTTCATCTGCCGCCGGTGCGATCGCGGCAATCGATATTGCCGGAATTGCGCCGCCGACGTACGCCGTGACCGTGTGCGCGAGGCTGGACGACGCTATCAGCGCACGCGCCGTGGGCGCGTTGCTCACGCGGCTCGAGCCAAGCGCTATCGGGCTCGGCGCAATAAAGTGACGCATCAGGGTTCACCTGACGTGCCCGCCGATGGTGTACTGCAACCGGACCGTGACGCCGCCATTGCACTCGCCAACGCCGCCGCCCATCCGGCGGCGGCGCAGCCGTTGCGTTGCCATTGCTGCGGCGGCTTGTTGCTGCCACTGGTGCGAACCGGCTTCGTGCGCCGTCGCGGTCCCCGTCGTGTTCGCTCCGAAGGGGCCTCCTTCGGGCGGTGCCCTGATCGCGGAGACCCCGATGACGATTCCGGTTGAACTCGAAGCGCAGATCCTGCGCCTGTATTACGCCGAGAAATGGCCGTGCGGCACCATTGCCAAGCAGTTGCGCGTGCATCGTGAGACGGCGCAGCGCGTGATTGCCCATGCCGGGCTGCCCCGGATTGGGCCGCAGCCGAAACCCTCGATGATCGAACCGTACCTGCCGTTCATCCGGCAGACACTGACGAAATACCCAACGCTGACGGCCAGCCGCCTCTATGTGATGGTTCGCGAGCGCGGCTACAAAGGGGCGCCGGACCACTTCCGGCATCTGATCTCACTGCACCGCCCCCGGAAACCTGCGGAGGCCTTCCTGCGTCTGCGCACGCTCCCCGGCGAGCAGGCCCAGGTCGATTGGGGGCACTTCGGCCACTGATGGCGTTCGTGATGGTGCTCTCATACTCGCGCGATATCTACCTGCGCTTCTTCCTTGATGCGCGAATGGAGAACTTCCTGCGCGGCCACATCGGCGCGTTTAACACATGGTGTGGACTACCAAGAGTCCTGCTGTACGACAACCTGAAATCGGCCGTGCTCGAGCGCGTTGGTGATGCGATCCGCTTCCATCCGACGCTGCTCGCGTTCGCCGGCCACTACCGCTTCGAGCCTCGGCCTGTCGCCGTTGCGCGCGGCAACGAGAAGGGACGCG
This sequence comes from Burkholderia sp. LS-044, assembly GCF_004803625.1. Lineage (NCBI taxonomy): Bacteria > Pseudomonadati > Pseudomonadota > Betaproteobacteria > Burkholderiales > Burkholderiaceae > Burkholderia > Burkholderia sp. LS-044. The sequence continues at coordinate 21,115 of NZ_SSWO01000019.1, read as the reverse complement.
TGGAACGCGCGATCCGCCATGTTCGAGAAGCCTTCTTCGCCGCGCGCAAGTACACCGATCTCGATGATCTGAACGCGCAAGCCGAGCAATGGTGCCGTACCCAGGCGGCCGACCGGCCATGCCCTGAGGATCGCACGATGACCGTGCGCGAAGCGTTCGCTCGCGAGCAGCCGTTGTTGTTGACGTTGCCCGACAATCCATACCCCGTCGAAGAGCAACTGGCCGTGAAGGTGGGCAAGACGCCGTACGTGCGCTTCGACCTGAACGATTACACGATCCCGCATACCCACGTGCGTCGCACGTTGACCGTCCGGGCCGACCTCAACCAGGTGCGGGTGTTCGACGGTGCCGAGATGATCGCCAGCCATCGACGTTGCTACGACCGGGCCGAACAGATCGAAGACCCACAGCACCTTAAAACGCTCGAGCAGTTCAAACGCGAAGCCCGGCAGCACCGCGGCGTCAACAGCCTGACCCGAGCGGTACCGGCCTGCGAGCTCCTGCTGATCCGTGCGGCCGAACGTGGCGCAAGCGTCGGCGGGCTGACGAGCTCGCTGCTACGCCTGCTCGACCGCTACGGCGCTGCCGAATTGCAGGCCGCCGTCGAAGACGCGTTGCGTGCGGGATCGGCGCATACCAATACCGTACGGGCCGCGCTGGAGCGCCGCCGCGCCGCGCGCGGCGCACCGCCTCCCGTTGCCATGAATCTGCCGGAGCACGTACGGCGCAAGGATGCGCCCGTCCAGCCGCACCGGCTCGATACCTACGATCAACTGACTGCGGAGAAAAAGGATGACGTCGACCCCGAACAACAATGAGATGCTGCGTTCGCGCGCCAGGGCGTTACGCCTGAACGGCCTCGTCGAGCATTGGTCCGAAGTCGACGGCTCCACCTGGCTTGCGCCGTTGCTGCAGTGGGAGGAAGACGAACGGGCCCATCGATCACTGCAACGGCGCATTCGCGCCGCGAAGCTGAGCAAGTTCAAGACGCTGACCGACTTCGACTGGGACTGGCCCAAGCGGATCGACCGCGCGGCGGTCGAGGACCTGATGTCGCTCTCGTTCCTCGACGACGCGACCAACATCGTGTTCATCGGCCCGAACGGCGTGGGCAAATCGACGCTGGCGCAGAACGTCGCGCACCATGCGCTGATCCAGGGCCGCACGGTGCTGTTCAAGTCGGCTAGCGAGATGCTCGGCGAACTCGCGGCACTGGACAGCGATTCGGCGCTGCGCCGCCGCTTGCATCACTATGCCACGCCGGACATCCTCGTGATCGACGAGGTCGGCTATCTCTCGTACTCGAACCGCCACGCCGACTTGCTGTTCGAACTCGTCAGCCGTCGATATGAGGCCCGATCGACCATCGTGACGACCAACAAGCCGTTCGCGGAATGGTCGGAGGTGTTCCCGAACGCCGCCTGCGTAGTGTCGCTGGTCGACCGTCTCGTGCATCGCGCCGAGGTGATCTCGATCGAAGGCGAATCGTATCGGCTCAAAGAGGCCCGCGAGCGCAACGAAGCGCGGGCCCGGCAGCGCAAGACGCGCAAACCTGCCGCAAAGAAGGGGCCGACGTCATGAGCCGCGCACCGTTGCTGCCCTCCGGGCGCCGGCGTGGCCTGCCGTTCGTCGTGCCCGACGACTGGACGCCCGAACAGGCGCTGGCTGCGTATGAACTGCTCGAGGATCTGCTCGCCGTGATCACCGACTTCTACGGCGCCCAACTCCACGAACAGCTGCGTGAGCAGCGCACGTCACGACCGGGTATCCGAACGCGAAAGCTCGACCCGCCGTTCTGAACAGCGCCACCGCCGCATCACGTCAAAGGGGCCCGAGGGCCCCTTCGTACTTGAGCGAATCACTCAGCATTGCACCGCCATTTAAGCGCGGTTTTACACCGCCATCAACAGCCCCATAGCGCGCATCGCTATCAACCTCCCGCCACGGTCCGTCGAGCCAGGCTGGATTCCAACAATATCGACACGAGACTCACTGTCTGACTGGCTACAAAATTCCGCCGCAGGTCAGGTTCGGTGATGGCTGGTTTTCGGATTCGCGACAACGGAACCTGTGCGACCGACGCCACGCCGTTCGTTCCCGGCGCAGACACCGCACGCGCACACGGTGCGTGTCGAGCCGTCAGTCCGGCGCCGTCCCGGTCGATTCGCGCACGACGAGTTCGGGTGCTCCGATCGTATGCACGGCCGCACCCGGCTCGATCCCGTCGATCATGTCGAGCGTCAGCGCGATCGCCCGCGCGGCGATCTGCGACGTAGGGAACCGCACGGTCGTGAGCGCCGGGCGGAACTGGTGCGCGAGCTGGATATCGGTCATGCCGACCACCGACAGCTCGGCCGGCACGCGCAGGCCGAGATCGGCGGCCGCCTGCATCGCGCCGATCGCCATTAGGTCGTTGGTCGCGAACAGCGCGGTGAGGCCGGGCTTCTCGCGCAGCAGCGCGGCGGCCGCTTCGTAGCCGCCTTCGATCGAATCGTGCGCCGACACGGCCGTCAGCGCGTCGGCCGGATGGCCGCGCGCCGCGAGTTCGTCGGCGAAACCGCGCAGCCTCACCGACTGCGGACCGCCCGACCCCTTGCCGACGAGCGCGCCGAACGCACGATGCCGCAGCCCGGACAGATGCGCGGCCGCCAGCGCGCCCGCCGCCGCGAAATCGACGGTCACGCACGGCAACGTGCGCGACGCATGCACGCGTTCCCACATGCACAGCACGATCGATGCGCCGTGACGCGCGATGTCGGCGAGCTCCGCTTCGGCGAGATCGGTGTTCATCACGATCGCGCCGGCCGCGAGCGTCCCCGCGATCCGCTCGAGGTAGTTGCGCGTGATCGCCGGATCGTCGTCGGTATTGGACACGAGCAGGTAATGGCCGCGCTTGCGCGCCTCGCGTTCGGCGGCCAGCACGAACTCCGGGTAGAACGGGTTCGTGATGTTCGACAGCATTAGCGCGAGCGTCGACGTGCGGCCCTCTGCGAGCGCGCGCGCAGTCAGGTTCGGCCGATAGCCGAGTTCGCGGATCGCCGCCATCACGCGTTCGACGGTCGCTGGCTTCACCTTCTGCGGATTGCGCAGCACGTTCGAGACGGTCGCCGCCGTGACGTTCGCGCGCTGTGCGACTTGCGCGAGCGTCACCAAGCGCGGCCTCCGGTCGGCCTGTCGGCATGGTGCAGCGGAAGTGAAGCGGGAGAGTGTCTGCTCATATTCTGGGAGTCTGTCCCACAAGTTGCACAGGGACAGCCGATACGCTAATTTCTCGACACATCAGAGGAAGGAGACGACATGGTACGGCGAACCGGGCAATTTGCGCCACTGAAATTTAAGCGATTAAATTTTCCGATCCGATGCGTATGACGGGCTGGAGGAGAGCGCGATGACCGCCATTTCATTGAAGGACGTCTCGAAGCGCTACGGCGACCATGCGCCGGTGCTGCGTGACGTGAACCTTGAGATCGCGTCGCACGAATTCTGCGTGTTTCTCGGTCCGTCGGGCTGCGGAAAATCCACGCTGTTGCGGATGATCGCCGGTCTCGAGGACGTGACCGAGGGCGAGCTGCGGATCGGCGGCGCACGAATTAACGACACACCGCCCGCGGAGCGCGGCGTCGCGATGGTGTTCCAGAGCTACGCGCTGTTTCCGCACATGACCGTGTTCGACAACATCGGTTTCGGGCTTCGGATCGCCGGCACGCCGAAGGACGAGATCCGCCGCCGCGTGACCGAGGCCGCGCGCGTGCTGCAGCTTGAAGCACTGCTCGATCGCAAGCCGAAGGCTTTGTCCGGCGGGCAGCGGCAGCGCGTGGCGATCGGCCGCGCGATCGTGCGTGAGCCGCGCGTGTTCCTGTTCGACGAGCCGTTGTCGAATCTCGACGCGACGCTGCGCGGCCAGACGCGTGTCGAAATCGCGCGGCTGCACGCGCGCTTCACGCAATCGAGTTCGGTCTACGTCACGCATGACCAGATCGAGGCGATGACGCTGGCCGACCGGATCGTGCTGCTGCATGCTGGCGACGACGTCGCGCGCTTCGGCAGCATCGCGCAGGCCGGTGCGCCGCTCGAGCTGTATCACCGGCCGGCCAACCGCTTCGTCGCCGGCTTCATCGGCTCGCCGCGGATGAACTTTCTGCCGGCCATCGTCGACGCGTGCGATGCGCACGGCTGCCGGCTGACGCTGGACCGTACGGGCGAAACGCTGACGCTGCGCGAGCGCCCGCTGCCGCGCCACGTCGGCTGCGGCGCGCGCGTGCTGCTCGGGATCCGTCCCGAGCACCTCACGATCGCGGCGTCCGGCGATGCCGGCTTGCCGTCGATCGTCCGCGACATCGCGCTCGTCGAGCAACTCGGCGAAGCCGCGTACGTGCATCTCGACCAGCCCGACGGCGTCCCGCTGCTCGCGAAACTGCCGGGTCAGGCCACGTTGCGGCGCGGCGAGCGCCACGCATTCCACGTGCCGCCGTCGCGGTGCCACCTGTTCGACGAAGCCGGCATCGCGTTGCCGGCCATTCACGCCGAAGCGGCGTTCGCGTAGTGGCGTAGGGCCGCCCCGCCGCGCGCGACGCGGCATTCAACACACCAATACCAGGAGACAACGATGAGACTTCGTGCGAGCCGACTGCTGCTTGCCCTGACGACTGCGGCGGTCTGCGCCGCGGGGACGGCCGACGCGGGCACGTTGAAAGTTAACGTCGCCGCGCGCGGCAACCAGCGCGCGACGTGGCAGGCGACGTTCGACCAGTTCCACAAGGCCAATCCGGACATCGACCTGAAGGTCAGCTACGTCGGCGAGGAGGCATACAAGGTGCAGATGTCCGGCTGGCTCGCGACCGATCCGCCCGACGTGCTGAGCTGGAACAACGGCGAAAGGCTCGCGTATTTCGCGAAGCGCGGGCTGATCGAGGACCTGAGCGCGGACTGGCAGAAGAACGGCTGGAGCGATACGTATGCGTCCGTCAAGCAGTCGTCGACCTACGGCGGCAAGCTCTACAGTTTGCCGCTCGGCTATGACGCGTACGGGCTGTTCTATCGCAAGGACCTGTTCGAGAAGGCCGGCATTCACGGCGAGCCGGCCGACTGGCCGCAGTTTCTCGACGCGTGCCGCAAGCTGAAGGCGGCCGGCATCGCGCCGATCGCGGTGGCCGCGCGCGATGCATGGACGCTCGCCGCGTGGTTCGACTACCTCGACCTGCGGATCAACGGCTATGCGTTCCACCAGAAGCTGATGGCCGGCGACGTCGCCTATACCGATCCGCGCGTGCGGGCCGTGTACGCAGCATGGAAGAAGCTGATCGACGACAAGTATTTCATCGACAACGCATTGTCCTACGACGTCGATTCGCTGAGCCCGCTGATCGTCAACGGCCAGGCCGCGATGACGCTGATGGGCACGTGGTATTCGGCCGGATTGCTGAGCGCGACGCGCAACCCGATCAGCTTCTTCCGGTTCCCGGTGATCGACGCGTCGGTGCCGCTTGCCGAGGACGGCCCGGTCAACGTGCTGATCGTCCCCGCGAAGGCGCACAACAAGACCGATGCGCGACGCTTCCTCGCGTTCATGGGGCAGCCGGCGGTCAGCGGCGAGTTCGCGAAGGGGATGGGGCAACTGCCGTCGAACAACAAGGCGCCCGAGCCGCAGGACCCGATCTCGAAGATCGGCTTCCATACGCTCGCGACGACGCCGGGCGGGATCGCGCAGTTCTACGACCGCGACATGACGAAGGAAATGGCCGACGAGGGGATGAAGGCGATGCAGCAGTTCCTGTCCGATCCGGCGCAGCTCGATGCGATCCTGCAGCGCCTCGAGCAGACCCGCAAGCGCATTTACCGCAAGTAATGCGCCGCGCGGCCGGGCCGGCGAGGATGTCGGCCCGGTGCTTCATCGTCACCTCGTCACCGTCACGTTCGTTTCATCGAAGGCCATCTCATGTCAACCAGCCTGTCCGAAAGCGCCGCGCGCCGCGATGCCGGCCCTCAGCGGCCTGCGCGCGCGTCGCTCGCGCGGCGGCGCAACCGCGCGGCCCTGTGGTTCGTGCTGCCGGGTTTCGCGCTCTTCACCGTGTTCGTGCTGTACCCGATCGTCAGCAGCATCTGGCTGAGCTTCCATCACTGGGACGGGATGACGCCGATGATGTTCGCCGGGCTCGACAACTATCGCGAGCTGCTGCAGTCCGATACGTTCTACGTCGCGCTGAAGAACAACGTGCTGTGGCTCGTGCTGTTCCTCGCCGCACCGCCGCTCGGCCTCGCACTCGCGCTATACCTGAACCAGAACGTGTTCGGGATCCGGCTCTTGAAGTCGCTGTTCTTCGCGCCGTTCGTGTTGCCGGGCGTCGTCGTCGGCCTGGTGTTCTCGTGGTTCTACGATCCGACGTTCGGGCTGCTGAAGCTGATTGTCGGGCACGGCATCCCGGTGCTCGGCGATCCGCGTTATGCGACCTACGGCGTGATCGCCGCCGCGCTGTGGCCGCAGATTCCGTTCTGCATGATCCTCTACCTGACCGGGCTCACCGGCATCAACGGCGAGATCGTCGAGGCGGCGCGGATGGAAGGCGCGCGCGGCTTCACGCTGCTGTGGCACGTGATCCTGCCGCAGTTGCGGCCCGCGACCTTCATGGCGGTCGTGCTGACCGTGATCGGCGCGCTGCGCAGCTTCGACCTGATCTCCGTGATGACGGGCGGCGGCCCGTTCGACAGCTCGACCGTGCTCGCTTACTTCATGGTCGACCAGTCGATCAAGTACTACCGCGAAGGCTATTCCGCCGCGATCGCGGTCGTGCTGTTCGCGATCATGCTCGTCTACATCGTGTGGCAGCTGCGCAAGCTGGTGCGCGTCGAATCATAAGGATCGCGAAAATGTATCCGATGCCCGTGTCCCGCTGGGGACGTCCCGCCCGTTGGTTGTACCGGCTGTCGCTGCCGTGCGCGCTCGCGCTGTGGCTCGTGCCGCTGCTCGCGGTGCTCGTCACGTCGATCCGCTCGACCGACGAGATCATCGCCGGTCATTACTGGGACTGGCCGAAACAGTTTGCGCTGCTGGACAACTACGGCGCCGCGCTCGCGCAGACGCCGATGCTGCATTACTTCGCGAACAGCGTTCTGATCACGGTGCCGTCCGTCGCCGCATCGATCCTGCTCGCGTCGCTCGCCGGGCACGCGCTCGCGAACTTCCGGTTCCGCGGCAACCTCGTGCTGCTCGGGCTGTTCGTCGCCGGCAACTTCGTGCCGATCCAGATTCTGATGATCCCGGTGCGGCAGATCATGCTCGGCGTCGGTCTCTACAACACCGTGTGGGCGCTCGTGCTGTTCCATACCGCGTTCCAGACCGGCTTCTGCACGCTGTTCCTGCGCAACTTCATCCGCGAGCTGCCGTTCGAGCTGATCGAGGCCGCGCGCGTCGAAGGCGCGTCCGAGTGGGCGATCTACTGGCGCGTCGTGCTGCCGCTCGTGCGGCCGGCGCTCGCCGCGCTCGCGATCCTCGTGTTCACGTTCGTGTGGAACGACTACTTCTGGGCACTGTGCCTCACGCAAGGCGACGACGCGGCGCCGATCACCGTCGGCGTCGCCGCGCTCAAGGGGCAGTGGACGACCGCCTGGAACATCGTGTCGGCCGGCTCGGTACTCGCCGCGCTGCCGTCGGTCGCGATGTTCTTCGCGATGCAGAAGCATTTCGTCGCGGGGCTCACTTTCGGCGCGACGAAGGGCTGATCCGTCCCGTCCTCTTTCTTCAGCAAGGAATCCACGATGCACCTCGGCGTTTGCTATTACCCCGAACACTGGCCGCGCGAACAATGGGAGCGCGATGCGCTGCGCATGGCCGAACTGGGCCTGACGCGCGTGCGGATCGCCGAATTCGCGTGGAGCCGGATGGAGCCGGCGCCCGGCCGCTACGACTGGGCATGGCTCGACGAAGCGATCGACACGCTCGCGCGTCAGCAGTTGAAGATCGTGCTCGGCACACCGACCGCCGCGCCGCCGAAATGGCTCGTCGATCGTCATCCGGAGATGCTGCCGGTGGCCGCCGACGGCGCGGTGTGGCAGTTCGGCTCGCGCCGCCATTACGACATCGCGAGCCCCGTGTATCGCGAGCACTGCGTGCGCATCGTGGACGCGATGGCGCGACGCTACGGCACGCATCCGGCAGTCATCGCATGGCAGACCGACAACGAGCTCGGCTGTCACAACACGCTGCCGAGCTATACGCGTGCGGCGCTCGAAGGGTTTCGCGCGTGGCTCGCCGTGCGCTATGGCGACATCGATGCGCTGAATCGTGCATGGGGCAACGTGTTCTGGAGCATGGAGTATCGCGGTTTCGACGAGATCGAATTGCCGCGCCATACGCCGACCGATGCGAATCCCGCCCATCTGCTCGACTTCCGCCGCTATCAGTCGGACGAGGTCGCGCGGTTCCACGCCGTGCAGGTCGATGCGATCCGTCCGCACGCGCCGGGCCGCGATGTGCTGCACAACTTCATGGGCTTTTTTACCGAGTTCGATCACCATGCGTTTGCGCGCGGCGGGCTCGACGTCGCTGCGTGGGACAGCTATCCGGTCCCGCGTACCGAAGTACTGCCGCTCGACGAAGCGGACAAGCGGCGCTGGGCTCGTACCGGCCACCCGGACGTTTCGGCGTTCTCGCACGACCTGTATCGCGGCATCGGCAACGGGCGGATGTGGGTGATGGAGCAACAGGCCGGGCCGGTGAACTGGGGGCCGTACAACCCGGTGCCGCACGCAGGCGCGGTGCGGCTGTGGACGTGGGAAGCGTTCGCGCATGGCGCGGAGCTCGTGTCGTATTTCCGCTGGCGGCAGTATCCGCATGCGCAGGAGCAACTGCATTCGGGGCTCAACGCACCGGACGACCGGCTGTCGCCGGGCGGTCGTGAAGTGGCGCGTGTGGCGTGCGAACTGGCCGCGCTGGATCCCGCGTTCGTCGGCGGTCCGCGTGAGACGGCCCGCGTCGCGCTGCTGTTCGACTACGAGGCCGACTGGATGATCCGGATCCAGCCGCACGGCGCCGACTTCGACTATCAGCAGCACGCGTTCGACTGGTATCGCGCGCTGCGCGAGCTGGGCCTCGACGTCGACATCGTCGCGGCCGGCGCCGACCTGTCGCGTTATGCGCTCGTCGTCGCGCCGACGCTGCCGGTCGTCACGGATCGCATCGTCGAGCAGGTTGCGGGCGGATTCGCCCACTGGCTGTTCGGGCCGCGCACGGGTTCACGCACCGCGGCATTCGCGATCGCGCCGGGTCTCGCACCGGGCAAGCTGCGCGACGTGCTGCCGGTGAGGATCGGCCAGGTCGAGTCGCTGCGGCCATCGCTCGCGCCGCGTGTCTCGTTCGATGGCGTCGACGGCCATGCGCTGAAATGGCGCGATCACATCGACAGGGAAGCGGCACCGGGCGTCGACGTGCTCGCCGCGTGCGACGACGGCGTGCCGGCACTCGTGCGGCGCGCTCACGTGACGATGGCGACCGCCTGTTTCGACCGCGCGCTGTTGCGCGCGATCGTCTCCCGCTGCGCGCGAGATGCCGGGTTGCAGGTACGGGCGCTCCCGGACGGTGTGCGGTTGCGTCGACGCGGGCGCGTCACGTTCGCGTTCAACTACGGCGACGCACCCTGCCTGCTGCCCGCGCCGGACGGTGCGCGCTTTGTGCTCGGCGGCCGGGAACTCGGCGCGGTGGACGTTGCCGCCTGGGTCGAGCCGGACTGACGCGGTGCAATCGTTGCGGCCGCTGCGGCTGCATTTCGCGCGCCTGGCCGGGATCGCGTACTTCGTGCCGCTGTCAGCGGCGGCACTGATGCTCGGCATCGCGATGTCGTTTACCGCGCCGTACCTGTCGCTGTTCGGTGTGGAAGCGGCGGGGATGTCGCCGTTTCTCGCCGGCGTCTTCATGACGTCGATCGCGGCGAGCGGCGTCGTCGCGAGCACGTGGGCCGGGCGCTGGTCGGATCGACGCGAGCGGCACCGGCCGCTGCTCGTGTTGTCGCTCGCGGCTGCCGCGCTCGGCTTCGCGCTCCTGTGCGTGCTGCGCGCGCATGGGCCGGTGATCGCCGCCGGCACGATCCTGCTCGGCGCGGGCGCCGTGTCGCTGTCGCAGATCTTCTCGTTCGCGCGCGCGGTGCTGCCCGTCGCCGACGATGCGCAGCGCGAACTCGCGTCGGCCGCGCTACGCACGATGCTGTCGATCGCATGGGTGTTCGGTCCCGCGCTCGGTGCGCTGATTCTCGCGCAGACCGGCTTTACCGGGCTCTTTCTTTCGGCTTCCGCGGGCTTCGTCGCATGCGCGGCGATCGTCGCGCGGATCCCGGAGCCGGCGCGCCGGCCCGCGACCGTTCACCTGCCGGCCGTGACCCGCGTTGCGCCGCCGCTTGACGATGCGCGTGCGGCGATCGTCGTCGCGTCGCGCGCCAGCGTGTTGCGCACCCTCGTCGCGCTGACGCTGATCGGCCTCGTGGCGAACGCGACGATGATCGTGCTGCCGCTCTTTATCGTGCGTGCGCTCGGCGGCACGCCGGCGAACGTATCGGCCGCGCTCGGGCTGGCCGCGCTGCTCGAGATTCCGATGATGCTGTGGCTCGGCATCCGCTCGACACACCTCGACAAGGCGCGCTGGCTGACCGCATGCGCGCTCGTGCATGCGGCGTATTTCATCGGCCTTGCGGCGGTGACGCGCGTGAACCTGATCCTGCCGCTGCAACTGCTGAGCGCATGCGTGGTCGCGATCACGTCGTGCCTCGGAATGACGCACGTATGCGACCTGATGCCGACGCGCCCGGGCACCGCGACCGCGATGTTCTTCAGTACCGCGCGGGTCGGTTCGATCGCATCGGGTGTGTTGTCGGGCGCGTGCGTCGACCTGTTCGGCTATCGCGCGACGTTCGCCGGATGCTGCGGGCTCGCGCTCCTGGCGTGCGTGCTGCTCGCCGTGGATGCGTACGGCGGGCGGGGCGACGCAGGCGGCGGGAACGGCACGCGCGGTGCGCGCCGCGGCTTCGGTTCACCGCACTGACGCGGCATGCGCCGGTGCGGTGAAGTCGCGACGCCGCGACGCGTCAGCGCTGCCGGAACGCGTCGAGCGACGGCAACGCGTGACCGTGGAAATCGAACAGCGTGTTGTTGTCCCACTGGTCGCCCGCGCCGAGCTTCCAGCCGACACCGCGCGTCGGGATCCATTCCGGTTCCCACCAGAACACGCCCTTGCCGCGATTGCCCGGCACGCCCTTCACGATATCGACGACCGCTGCGAGGAATTGGGCCTGGCCGGCCGGCGACGGCGGAAAGGTCGTCGATCCGGTGTTGGTCATCGCGTTCGGCTCGGAATCGCCATCGCTGGTGGTCCACGGATACGCGGTTTCGACGACGATCAGCTCCTTGTCGTAGCGCACCGCTAGGTCGTTCGCGTTGTTGCGCAGATCGTCGAGCGAGCCTTGCCATTGCGGGTAATACGACAGGCCGATCACATCGAATGCGACGCCGCGCTGCGTCGCGCTGTCGAACCACCAGCGGCTCTTGCCGTTGTCGCCACCGCTGTCGACGTGCAGCATCACCTTGATGCGCGGATCGACGGCCTTCACCGCGTCGTGGCCGGTTTTCAGCAACTGCGCGAGATTGTCCCACTGGTCGTAGCGGCCGAGCGGCCACAGCATGCCGCCCGTGATCTCGTTGCCGATCTGCACCCACTCGGGGCTCACGCCGGCGCGCTGCAGCCGGCGCAGCACGTCGGTCGTGTACGCCGACAGCAGCGCGCAGGTTTCGGCCAGGCTCTTGCCGGCCCATGCATGCGGAGGATATTGCTTGCCGGGGTCGGCCCACCAGTCGCTGTAGTGGAAGTCGATCAGGATGCGCATCCCGAGCGCGGCCGCGCGCTGCGCGAGCACGACGACGTGCGCGGCATTGTTGTAGCCCGCCGCATCGCTCTGGTTCGCTGGGAAGAAATCCGGGTTGCCGGGATCGTTCCAGACCTTGATCCGGATCGAATCGACGCCGTGCGCGCGGAGAATCTTCAGGCAGTCGCGTGGCGCGCCGCCGCGGTCGAAGAAGGCGGCGCCATGCGCTTCGAGTTCCGGCAACGTCGAGATGTCGGCGCCCATCGCGAACTCGGCCGCCGCCGCACTGTGCGGCGCGGGTCGTGCGAAGGCGGCCAGCGGACCGGCCAGGTCGAGGCAGGCAAGCGCCGCGCTCGACATGCTCCAGCGCAGCATCGATCGTCTGTTCATCGTCATCCTCCATGTCATGGACCCCGTCGGACGCGGGGTCGGTTCCAGTGTGTTTAAGCGCTTAAATTTCGACCCGCGAGACAGGGCCGAGTTGAGCGTAGCGCACCTGTCGCCGCCCATGCAAAGAACGCGCGCGTTGCCTACTATCTGGCGAGCGCCGGCACGCGCGCCGCGTCGCGCTACGACCGGTCGCGATTTCGGGCGCGCGTCGCACCCGTGATGACCGCGATGCCGAACAGGATGACGGCACACGATCTCGATGATTGCGCGGTAATTGGAGTTGACCCCTGTAGTCCCGGACACAAGATCGGGGCGTAACTCGGATCGGTTTCGTCGGGCCGCGCAGCGCATAGTCCGCCGCCAGCCGAGTTTTCTGCTTGCACTGAAGCAGGCCGATAGTTGGCTGGCCTTCCGGTGCCTTGACTTGCGCGTCGGGCGCGGAAAGGTAGAAGTGCAGTTGCCCCGTATTCGGGCTTGAACAGCATCGATTTAAGTTCGACGACGACATGGCACCGAAGCCTGAGATAGCAGAAGAGCAGATCGATGAAAAACTCGTCGCCGCGTCCCTCTAGCCAATACTGACGCCCGACGAACGCGAACCGGGCACCCAACTCCACAAGGAAACGCAAAATGTGCCGCGAGCGCACGGTCGATGTCGCGCTCCTGGCGGTTATCGTGGCGCTGTGGCGATGTGTTGATGAGCGTTGGGATAATATCCTAGAGCGCTGATCGGGATGCAGCGTCAGCACGCGTCGTCAATGAAACTGTTCAGATCGTCCTGGCACCTGCTGCCCAGTGCGTAGGAAAACCCGCCACACATATCGCAGGTTCGCAGCAGACAACATCGAACTTTGCCAATCCGTGGATATGGAACGGGTCTTCGGCAATCATTGTCTCTATATCCCGTGGTTGGCCCGCATACGCGAGCACGAAACCGCCGCTTTCTCCATGCAGCGGGCCCGCGGCAAGGATATTTCCCGCTTGCGCGTATTTGATGAGCCACGCCTTGTGAGCATCGAGATGCGCCTGGATTTCTTCGAAGGGACGGACGTAGTCGAGCTTGATGGCGAACAGCATAAGCGACTCCTGTTACTGGATGGTTTGCGCACCGGACGTGCGTATGTCGACGAGTACGTCGGTCAGGGTCGCCCTGGCAAGCGCGATGCTCTCGTCCCGGACGGCTTGACCCTTCGACGCTCCTTCGGCCCGCACGAAGCGGACGTCGGTGATGCCCAGGAAACCGAAGAACGCCTTCAGGTAGCTTTCCTGGAAGTCCATGTGTGAGAGCGGTGCGTCCGCGTAAAATCCGCCGCGCGCAGAGGCTACGATCACCTGCTTGCCGCCTGCCAGGCCGACCGGGCCGTTTTCGGTATACCGGAACGTGCGCCCGGCCTGGGCTACACGATCGAGCCATGCTTTCAACTGACTCGGCACCGAAAAGTTGTACATCGGCGCACCGATGACAATGACGTCGCTCGCTAGAAACTCCTTGACGAGTGCTTCGGAGAGCTCATGTTCGCGCGCGGTGGCGTCGTCGAGAGCACCGACGCCGATCTGCCGAAATCCTGCTGCGATCGGGCCGGTGAGATGCCGGATTTCGTCGTGGACGAGATCGCGGTACGTCACATGCGCCGACGGATGCTGCGCCCGCAGACCAGCTACCACGGCTGCGGACAGCTCTCGCGTGATGGAACTGTTGCCGAGCATGCTCGAATCGAGATGAAGGATATTCATTGAAGCCTCGCTGACAGGGGAGGAGTGAAGCGCGTCGAAACGCGCTGGAATTCATTGCGATGCCTTCCGGGCGGCCAGATCGATCAGCCTCGCGACCTCGTCCGGGTGAGATAGCATCGACATGTGGCTGGAGCGAATCGACGTGACCGTTGCCCCGATGTGCTGCGCAATGGCTTGCTGCACGGCGGGCTTCAGCGCATTGTCGTTGGTGGTTCGCAGATACCAGACAGGCTTGTCGTGCCAGGCCGCGTGCTGGATTTTCCCAGTGAAGCAGGCCGCTGCGACAGGCTGTTGAACCGATGCCAGGACGCGAGCCTGTTCGAGCGGAATGTCCGCTGCCATGACGTGCTGAAACGCTCGCGCATCGTCGAGCCAGATTAGCCCATGGGCGTCAGATGCGAGGCCGGTCATCGGCGCGTGGAGGCGTTGCAGCAGGTCGGCGACGGACTCGCCGTCGTCCGGTACCAGCGCGGACAGATAGACCAGGCCTTTCACACTGGCAGCGTTGCCGGCCTGTGTAGGCGTTCGTTATTAGCGCTAGCCGTGTTCAGAAACGTTGCTAGCGGAAATTCTCAAAGAAGCCTTGGCGAACAGGGGCTTTTTGAAGTTTTCTGGCGGCTGCTTGGCCGTTGCGTTTCTGCAACAGAAACTTGGCCTATGTTCACTAACGTTGCTAGCACGTTGCACGTGTTCTTTAATACTGCTAGCGCACGTGTCGCGTGGATTGATAGGGATCCATATGGCTTCGATCGAAGAGCGGGCCGCTCGAGCAGCGAAGATTGCGTCCGTGCTTCGACCGCTTGGCAACGGCGTGCTTTCCCGACAGCAGGCTGAACGAGCAGCACAGCTATTAGGCGTTCACTGCACCACCGTATATCGCCTGCGTCGACGTTTCCTCGCAGATCCGGTCGCCAGCACATTAGAGCCAAGGCAGCCGGGTAGGGCGACCGGGGGCAGACTGGACGCCGCCGTCGAATGCGTCATCGACGAGGCCGTGCACGAATGGCTCCCTGATCAGCGACACCTTGCGCATCCTGCAACTGATCTTGTACTTGAGGTGAAACGTCGCTGCAGCGTTGCAGGTCTATCGCCTCCAAGCGGGTGTTGCTGCGGTCCACCGCAACGCGACCGTCATGTCGCCGCTTATCTCGCCGCACGCCAGGGCGGCGCAGCAGCAACTGTTGCTCCCGCATGACCCGATACACGCGCTTGGCGTTGATGCACGGCGCACCGGTCTGCTCCCGACTGCGGCGCAGCAGCGCCCAGACACGCCGGTAGCCGTAGGTCGGCAGATGCGCCACATGGGCCTGAATTTCCTCGACCAGCCCGGCATCATTGGTCATGCGGGCACGGCGACCATCGCGCCAGTCAGACGAGCGAGCTCGCTTCACCGCCACGGCAGAGCGCGCCACGCCGAGAACTTCGCAGACCGTCTTCATCGGTCGTCCCCCGGCAGCAAGGGCGAGCACGCAATCAGGTTTTTTGAACGGCCCCATTCCACGGCTTCTTTCAGGATTTCGACCTCGAGTGTCTTCTTCCCTAGTAGCCGTTGCAGTTCCTTGATTTCCTTGATGGCGGCGGCCAGCTCAGATGCCGGCACAACGGTTTCGCCTGCCTTCACCGCTACCAGACTGCCTTCCTGGGATTGCTTGCGCCAGCCGAACACTTGGTTGGCGTTGACGCCGTGCCGACGTGCAACGGCCGACACCGACGCTCCCGGCTCCAATGTTTCCTGAACGATGGCGATTTTTTCTTGCGCCGTGCGCCGACGACGGCGCTCCGGCTCGGTCAGAATTTCGATGCTTTCCACGTAACGACTAAGCTTACCGATAGGCGCAAGACTATCCGTTATTTTAAGAGAGTCCTCGTGTCCTCAGATACGTGGGGCCGCTCCATTGGGCTCGATGCCATTCGGCTTGCACGTCACGACGAGAATGTCTCAAGTCCGCAAAAAATCCATCGCTGTACGCCTAGACTTGTACGTGCGCATCTGAGCAGCAATCAATGACAGTCCAACCTCGACCCATCAGCGTGTCGAGTTCCCCAGGCCCAAACGCATCCTTTCGCATCGCCAAGCACAGCAGATGGGTCGGGCGAGTCATCGCGACGTAATGTAACTTGAGCCGCCCGAGCGTTCTCGGGCCTTCAGGGACTTGCCGGCCCCTGGCGTTTGTCGAAAAGCCGCCTGACTTCGTGCCCAGCAACCATGGCTTCAGTTCGCTTAGATGATGCGCGTGGTAGAAACTGTCGAGGACGAGCGTCGCCGTGTGCGTTTCGCCCTTCACCGCATGGATCGAGCTCAGCCGAATGTGTACCTGCGGGGCGTCGGGCGGATAAGCAAACAAATTGTCTGCGCACGCGGCAATTGCGGCTTCGCCCTCAGCTACGGGCTGAGCCTGCGGCAGCGCTAAGAAGGTGGCAACATCCTCGCCGAGCACCTCTGCACCGCTCAGTTGCCGGATCACCGCCTCAATATGGGCTTGTGCTGCCGCGGCGCAGAGCGCAGGGGTGATATCCCCTTGGTGTGTCAAGATGATTTCTTGCAATGCGAGATATTCGCATCTCGCGTCGCTGTCGCCAAGAATCTCGACCACCCGGCGATGAGGCGATTTTCGTGCGCTCGCCCCATACGGGACGCCGGCAAGCTCGCTTGCGGCGAGGAGCGCCGCCGCCACGGCGTTGATAAGTTTGCCCGTGTTTCTGCTGCCAGCCATCTCAAAACGAGCCCGCGCAAGGTATTGGGCGAAGCTGCTCGGCGTAGACTCCTTCCGAACGCATGCCGGGTCGTAACTGGGCACATAGTGTCCCATCGCTCGCGGGATGCGATCGTCGTCTCCGGGTTCGTGAACCCCAGCCACTGCAGTGAACACTCC
This sequence comes from Burkholderia sp. LS-044, assembly GCF_004803625.1. Taxonomy (NCBI): domain Bacteria; kingdom Pseudomonadati; phylum Pseudomonadota; class Betaproteobacteria; order Burkholderiales; family Burkholderiaceae; genus Burkholderia; species Burkholderia sp. LS-044. Next base: position 4,278 of record NZ_SSWO01000019.1, on the reverse strand, counting down.
GTTTTCCAGTACAGCCGCATCGAAGCTATCCAGCAGATGCTGGCCATAGCGCTCCAGCACTCTCTGGACCGACCCGTCATCGAAAAGGAAGATTGCCGACGCCTTAGGATCGGCGCTGAGGTGATCCGGTGGACCGGCGCCGATTAGCGCATGCGGCGTAACCCCCAATCCCTTTACTTGGTCCGCAAGATTCTGACCAAAACGGTAGCTGCGTGGCATTGGATGTACAACAGCGCCTGGAAACTGATCCGTCGTGGCGCCGCTCTGGCTGGCGCTTTCGTAGATGGCTTGGTTGGAGTCGCCGAAACGCTGACGGCGCGACGGCGCGTCGCCGCTGCAAAAGATGCGGTGCAGCAGCGCCGATTGTGCCTCACTGTTGTCCTGCGCCTCGTCGATGAATACCAGCGGAAAGCGCCGACGTAGCATTGGAATCGTCTCAGGATGCCGATCAAGCAATTCGCAGGCCCATACGAACATTTCGTCGAAGCAAAAATATCCCTGTTCGCTCGACTGGCGACGCGCATCGATCATCGCTTGATATGTCGGCGTCTGCGGTCCGAAACGGCCTGTCTTGCCCCCGCCATAGTCAGTCTGGTCGTAAATCAGGCAGGTCTCGCTCAGATTTGCCTGCTGCAAAGCCCAGCGCCGATTCGCGGGTAACAGGTTCCACCGCTTCGCAAGTGCAATCCTGGTATCGATGCAGCGCACTTCGACTCCTTTCGACCGAAGCCAAGGCAGCGCGAGATACTCATTCACAAACGCGTGGATCGTGCCGACGAAGTGCGGGTAGCGTGTCAAGGAGACACCCAACGCCGAGCTGCTGAGCTTCGCGCTGATTTCGTTGCGCGCGGCATTGGTATGTGACAGCACGCAGATGCCCTGCTGACGGCTTGGCCAGCGCATCGCTAGAACTGCGAGTTTTGCGACCAACAAAGTCGTCTTGCCACTTCCCGGGCATGCCTCGAAGTCGATTGTGTCGAGTCGCAGCATTGCTCGGAGTCGGCTGTCATCACCCTCGACAGCCGCAAATCCGGCGGGGCCAAGCCCCATCAATACCGCTGCCCAGGTAACGTCTTCCTCGCGGACTAGATCGTCGTACATCACTCAGGCCCCCGGTGCCCGCGCCATCACTACCGCGCCGGGCTCTCCGGCTGCGCCACCTGCGAGCGGCGGTGCGAACGGCCCGGTGACATGCTCGATAGCAGCAACGATGTAGGGCGGCAGCAATGCGCGCAAGCTATGGGCATCTAGGTTATTGTAGGCGGCCTCCTTTTCCAGCAGTTCGGCAAGATATTGCGCGCCGATCGCCTTTGAGGCCCCATCAGCCTCAAACAGCGCATAGACATGTGAGGCGAGCGTCGATGGGTCATGACCCGCATCGATCAGCGCTTGATAGGCTGCATCGGCGGCGGCGAGGATGACGGCCTGCTCGGCAGTGCCGGCAGAGAGGCGGTCATTGGCTAACGCCAGTGTCCCAGCGCGGTAGACGTGCTTGCCGAGACCGTGGAATGCGAGGTCAAATTCAAGCGTCCATTCGTTAGCGACGAACGTCTCGACCTTTTGGCCTGAGGCCTTCTCCCTGCGGTCGGCTCGCCGCTGTTCAAGGTGTTCGCCCGGAAAATCGTCCTTAATCCGCCATTGCCGCTTTGAGGGAGGTCTTGGAGGGATCGGTTGCCCGTCCTCCAGCTTGCCGACGATCCAAGGCGCATTGTTGGGCATCACGTCCATGTCGGTGATGCAGGCGACGGGAATGTTAATGACCCCATCCTTCTCGACGTCTTCGCGCATGAAAATGCGTGCGTATCGGCCGAGCCCAACACCGCCGACATTAACCACGGAGACACCGTGATGGTGGAAATCGCGGTCAAGTAACCTCGCTATGACGGGCAGGAGGATGTTCTCGGCATCCCCCTCGACGATCATCACTGCGCGCGCGAAGAACAAGTTTGCCTTGGTGACGTCGAGGAAGCGCTCGAGAAATCGATAGTCTGATGCGCTGAGCTTGGTCTTACCCTCACACAGAGGGAAAGCCCGTCCGCCTTCAATCAATACGAGCTTGTCGAGTTGTAGGTCCGAAGCGAGATTGGCACTGTGCGTTGTAACGATGATCTGGATGCGCTGTCCATCGGCACGCGACTTCTTTGCCTGTGCCTGCAGGAACGACATAAGTTGCAACTGCCGCTGCGGATGGAGATGCGCCTCGGGCTCTTCGATCAGCAGCAACGGGAACCCGTCGCTTTCAGTGGCGAGAAGCAGGAGCTCGCACGCCATGAACAGCAGGTTGTTTGAGCCGAGTCCACGACTGTGCGCACTTTCGGCGTCAGACGACGCGGTCAGTACGAGCTCAAGCTTCTCAAGTAGCTGCCGCAATCTGAGGCTGTCCTCCTGCGCTCCTGCTACGCCGATCCGCGCATTCAGCATATCGTTAGCGAACGAGAGGGGCTTCAAGTACTCGTCATTGAGTCGCTTTCGAGCCTGCGTAATGCCTTCGCTCTCCCCAAGCAGATGTGTAGCATAGTCGCCGAGGCCCAACACACTCAACGTCGTCGGGTCGGGTGGCGGATCGGCAAGTTTGTCGAAAGGGTTTCCTGTGTCGCGGATTTCAGTGGTGTGCTGGAGAATCTGCGATAGTCGCGATCCTCGCCCAGAGCTCATGGCCCGCTCGGCGTCGCGCAACGGCCGCAGATACGTCGCCGTCAGCAGCGATCGTGCCCCCAGATCGAGCAATGGGCCGTCTCCCTTGGCACCCGTGCGCCACTCAGGCGGAAGAACGCGGCGCGAGCTGCCTTCCTTGGTGTTGCGTTTCGCAACCCAGGTCACGATCAGCGCGGTATTGATCGCCCCGGCTACCGTCTCATACGTGAGGAACTCGGCAAACGCACCTCGATCCGCCGTGGTGAGTCCTCTAAAAGTCAGACGGATGATAATTTCGTCGGCACTTGGACCACCGGCGGTGGGCTGATGAAAATCAAGTGGATCCACCCGCAGCAGGTCCTGGTCACGCGTGCCGACCACCAAACGTAGCGCGTCGATGACCGCTGTCTTGCCGGCATCATTCTCGCCGACCAATGCGGTAAGTCCCGGGGACAGTGCTAGCACGGGCGCTTTGTTACCGGCACCAAACAGCCGGAAGTTCTCGATTCGAATTTCTGCGATATACACAGTGACGCCCCTGCTGCGTAGAGTCCTACCGATAGGCTAATCCAATGACACATCCGAGAGACTGAAAATTGCTCGGAAATTCTAACCGATCATTGGGGCTGCAATAGGCCGGAAATAGAATTTCAGGTGCGTCTAGTAAACGGTAATCCTTCGCTTTTGACGCGAGTCGAAGGTCGCGTTTCTGTTGTGGCCACGAGCCCCTGTTTCGGCGCCATGGCGGCCAGGCCCATGTTAGGGCGCTCGTGATTGTATTGCCATATCCATTCGGTTGCGACGTGTTCAACATGCACGGTCGTCCGATTCGATTGCGACACAAATCCAACATGGTTGGAGAGTAGAGCGCGGGGACGACGTTTTCGCCACACAAGCTGATTTCATCGACTCAGATGACCAGAGAGGCCATGCGACTGAAGAGATCAGCGCGCTGCTGGTCGTGTCTGGTCCCGCAACCGCGGACGATGTGCAGGCGAATGCGTCTGGCGGTGTGTTGGTTACGTTGTCCAGGCGCTTGGGCATCGTCGTCAAGCCGGATGGCATTGCCCGCGAGGCGGTCACCAAACCCGCGTCCGAATGCCTGCTTTGTATGAGTGCCGACCGGTTGAATCCGCCGTCGTTCAGAGTCGATCGCATCGTTGCAGAACCGCCATTCACTGTCGCGTGCAGTTCGCGGCGTCGGGATCGACGCGACAGCAAGATACGGAACCATTATCACTATGCTGCGATTGCCTGCTCAAAACTCAGATTTCGCACAACGCATGACTGCCACTGCCGGCGTCGCAGGGGAGTTGACGCCGGTCTTCGTGAGTCGCGGCCGATGAAAACTTTTCATTGCAAACGGTGGCGCGTTCAATTCGGTCTACGATTGTCACGCGAGTTACTCCACCACCTTGAAAAGGCGGTTCTTGTTGATCATGCCGACTTTCGTCTGTTTGCCGTCGTCGTCAGCAGCGGGCCGCAGATGCCGATCGTCGAGCGTCGGCCCCGTATAGCGGCTGCGCGGCCGGATCACCTTGCCGACGCGCAACTGCTCGATGCAGTGGGCGAGCAGCCCGGCACTGCGCGCGATCGAGAACAGCCCGAACGCCGCATCGCGCGGCAACTGAAGCTGCACCGACA
>NZ_SSWO01000018.1:0-156868 GCF_004803625.1 Burkholderia sp. LS-044 | reverse complement strand
CCGAGCACTGCGGCCACCGTCGCCGGGCGGGCCGGCGGCGTGTCGACGGCGTCCGCGGCAACCGCCGCAACGTCGACCTCGCCGTCGGCCGGCGCGGCGGGTGCGTGCGGCGCCGGCAGGCAGCGTGTCGCGGGCACCGCGCTCAGGTGCCGGTGGCCGGCCGCCGTGAACGCTTCGCAGATCGTGCGGAACCACGCGCGATCGACGACGGCCAGCACACGGCGCCCGTCGGGCAGCGCATCCGGATCGAGCGCGATGTGACAGCCGAGCGGATCCTGGATCAGCTGATCCTCGACAATGTTGGGCAGCGCCTGGCGCAGCTTCGGACCCTTGAGCGGCGGCACGGTCGCGGCCAGCAGCAGCACGTCGCGTGCGGCGACGATCAGCACCGTCGCATTCGCGCGCGGCAGCAGCGCCAGCGCGGCGCGGCCCGCGCGCTGCACGTGGCCGGCCTTGTCGACGAGCGTGAACGGCAGCTCGGGCCACTGCCATTCCTGCAACGGCACGGCAGGCTCGCGCGGCGGCAAAGAAACAATCAACGTGCTCACAAGAGCTCCTCTCCCGAATGGCGTCGTTATAGCTGGTCGCGAATGCGCACGACCCGTGTCGAGTGCGTGGTCGGATCACGATACACGAGCGAGGTGCGATCGACCTCCGCGCGTTCGTGCTGGATCCGGCCATGCACGATGAAATAGCTCGAATTGACGTCGACGAGACTCGAGTCGAGCGTCACGTTCGGCGGCGCACCGGCGCCGCGCAGCGCGAGCTGCACATCGGCGACGTTGCGGAAAAACACGGTCTCGCGGCGCGACACGAGCGCCTGCGCGGACGACACGCTCATCCCCGGGATCAGCGCCGCGATCACCTCGGCCGGCGCGGTGTTCATGTTCACGGGCGTCGTGGTCGGCAGCACGGTGACGAACGGGCGCAGCCGCGCGACCATCTCGGGCGTCACGCCGTCGACGTCGAGCAGGCTGTCGACCCCCGTCATCATCAGCGGCGCGGGCCCGCGATCGCCGCCCGTCATACCGGGATCGTCGGTGAAGCCGCCGCCGCCCTGCTGATCGGTCGCCACCGGCGCGGTGACCGGCGGCGCCGTGCCGCCGCCCGGCAGCGTAGGCATCTGGAAACGCGTCGCCGAATTCAGCAGGCCCGCGCGCACCTGCAGCGCGACGCGTTTCGCGAACGCGCCGTCGTAGCCGAGCGTCGTCAGCAGGCGCTGGAACGCCTGGACCTGCGTGACGTTCAACTGCAGCACGCCGGGCGCCGGCGACGCCACGAGGTTGCGCAGGTTGAACTTCGCCTGGGCGTCCTCGATCGAGCCGGAGATATAGGTGTCTTCGCCGCCGGTGTCGTTGGGCGCGCCGATCCGCCCGAGGAAGTCCGACAGTTTCGTCTTCGCGATCGGCACGCCCCAGATGCCGCCGAGGTACGTGATGCCGGGCGCCGTATCGCCTTCGGAGCGCAGGATCATCCGCGTCCAGTCGAGCGCGCCGCGCGCGACCCACTGCGCCTGCGCGATCTCGCGCTGGTTCTCGATGCGGCGGATCTGCACCTGCTGGCGCCACAGCATCCCCGAGACGAGGATCGCCGACAGCGCGACGACGAGCAGCGCGGTGATGATCGCCGCGCCGCGCTGGCGGCCGCGTGCCCGTGCGTGACCGGCAGCACGGGCGGCAGGCAATGAACGGGGAGGGCGTGCGCGCATCGTCATTCCCCGACGAGGAAGATGCGCGTGACCGGCACGCGCAGCGACGTCGCACCGATGCTGACCTGCAGCCCCGTCACCGCGCGCGTCGGCGGCGCGTTGCCGAGCTGCGGCACCTTGAGCGCATCGTTGTTCTGCGCGAGCGCGTCGTCGGCCGTCTGCAGGTTGGTGGTCCAGCCCACGCGCGGCACGTACAGCTTCGCGTCGATCGCGCCGACGCCGCCCATCAGCGCGACCCAGCTCCAGCCTTCGACGCTGCTGTCCTTCAGCATGCCGCGCAGCCGGTTCGCGTCGTCGATCGGCGGCGACGCGTAGCGCACGACCCGCCCGCCGGCGATCCGGTAGCGGACCACCTGCAGCCGCGGCGCGACGCCCGGCACCTCGAGTTCGCGGACGATCTGCAGCGTGTTGCCGGCGACGCCGATCGCCGGCTGGCCGGCTTCGTCGTCGGTCGCAGCGAGCCGCGCGTCGATGCGCATCTGGTCGAACATCTGCGCGAACACGCGTTCGTCTTCCATCGCGGCCGCGACCTTGTCGCGACCGCGCATGATCTGGTCGAGCCCGCGCCACGCGAGGATCGCGACCACCGCGAGGATCGCGATCGCGATCATCAGCTCGATCAGCGTGAAGCCGCGGGCGGGGCGGGCGAACGGGCGTCGCATCGGCGCGTCAGAGCGGACGGCTGGTTTCATTCGCGACCACCGTCACCATCTGCGCAAGCACGCCGGCCTGCCCGGGCGTGCTCACCGAAATCCGGACGCGCCGGAACACCGGGTTGGGCGTGGTGCTCACGCGCTGCGTGCAGACGAGCTGCACGTTGCCTTGCGAGCAGTCGAAACTCTGCTCGCCGATCTCCGGCCACGCATGCGTGAGCCGCATCTGCGCGAGCGCGTTGTCGGCGCTCCAGCCGGCGAGCAGCCGGCGATGAAGATCGGAGGCGTTGGTCGCCATCGTCCCGACCGCGCGGATCGACGCGGCGAGCGCGACCGCGATGATCGCGAGCGCGACCAGCACCTCGATCATCGTGAAACCGCGCCGCGCATGAAGTCCCGTTGGGGCATGGCGGTGCGATGAAGCAACGGGGAAGGGCAGGCGACGACGCATCGTCATTGCACCTCGTAGCGGCCGTTGCCGGTGCCGACGATCGTCGCGCTGCCGGCGGCCGAATGCAGCGTCACGCGCACCGGCGTGTCGATGCTCTCGGTGCCGAACACGACGCGGCTCGCGCGCGTGTCGGACCCCGGATAGTCGATGTCGGCGCCCGTGACGCCGCCGTCCCAGTCACGCGGGCGCAGCAGGTCGTCGCGCAGCGTGCGCCAGCCGTCGGGCGAGCTCACGTCGAAACGGAAGCCGTGTGCGGTCGGCTGCCATGCGATCGGCCGGGCACGCACCTGCGCCTCGTCGCCGGCGGTCTCGAACAGCAGCGCGATGCGCTGCGCTTCCTCGCGCAGGTCGGTACGCGGATTGCGCGTGAGCGACAGCGACGCGAGCGACACGAGCAGGCCCGCGATCACGAGCACGACCAGCATTTCGAGCAGCGTGAAGCCGCGCGTGCGACGCCGCCGCGCACCGTGCTTCGTCGGCCCGCCGTCGGCATGCGCCGGCACGGACGAAGCCGCGCCGCGACGCGCACGGCGGTCGCGACCGCAGCGGGAGGTCGTGCGAATGGCGAGCATGAAGAACGGGAACGAAGCGTCGGGCCGGTCAGTGAGCGCTTATTGCCACGAACCGATGTCGGTATCGTTGCCGTCGCCGCCTTCCTTGCCGTCGGCGCCGTAGCTGAACACGTCGATCTCGCCGTGCACGCCCGGGTTCAGGTACTTGTACCCGTTGCCCCACGGATCGTTCGGCAGGCGCTCGAGATAACCGCCGTCCTTCCAGTTGTTCGGGATCGGATCGGTGGACGGCTTCTGGATCAGTGCGTTCAGGCCCTGATCCTGGGTCGGGTAGCGGCCGTTGTCGAGACGGTACAGCTTGAGCGCCTGCATGATCGTGCCGATGTCCTGTTTCGCGGCGATGCGGCGCGCCTCGTCCGGGCGGCTCATGATCTTCGGCACGATCAGCGCCGCCAGGATCCCGAGGATCGCGACCACCACCATGATCTCGATCAGCGTGAAACCGCGCTGACGACGCACGGCCGCGTTGCGGCGAGTGATCCACGTTTGCATGACTGACTACCTCTTTCCAAAAAATGTCGTTGGTTGCGTGACGCGCCCGGTGCACCGGAGGATTGCCTGACGGCAACCTTCCGGACCCGCGGGCGCGGAGCACGCATTGTAAGGCGCGCATTGCCGAGGGCTTTCACCCAACGCAAATTTCACATAGATCCGTACAATAGCGCGCATGAACGCGCTCTCGATCCGGATCCTCTCCCTAGCCCTCTTCGCGGGTTTGTGCGCGACGGCCACTTACTGGGTCGTCACGCTGTCAGCCCGTGAAGCGCCGCTGCCCGCCGCCGCCGCGCGGCTGCCGATCCGTACCGAGGACGCCGCGGCGCTCTTCGGCGGTCAGCTCGACAAGAATCCCGTGCAGGACATCCACCTGTTCGGCATCCTCTCGCTCGATCGCGGTGCCGCCGCGATCGTCGGCGTCGGCGGCGAACCGCCGCGCGCCGTGTCGCTCGGTGCGGAGGTCACGCCCGGCGCGAAGCTCGCCGAAGTCCGCCCCCGCTCGATCGTCGTCGACCGCAACGGCGCCCGCGCCGAAATCCAGCTGCCGGCGAACACGCCGTCCCCCGCGATCTACATGCGCTGAACGGTAGCGGCCCGATCGACTGTCGGGCCGTTACTGCACCATGTTGTTCAGCTCGATGATCGGCAGCATCACGGCCAGCACGATCACGAGCACGATGCCGCCCATCGCCAGGATCAGGAGCGGCTCGAGCAGGCTCGTCAGGAACATCGTGCGGCGCTCGAGCTCGCGCGCTTCGCCTTCGGCCGCGCGATCCAGCATCGTCGTCACGTCGCCCGTCGCTTCGCCGGAACGGATCAGGTGCACGAGCACCGGCGGAAACGTCTTCACGTTGTTCAGCGCGCGCGACAGCGCGGAGCCTTCGCGCACGCGCACGATCGCGTCGTCGATGTTCGCGCGCATCGCGCGGTTCGACAGCGTCTCGCCGGCCGCCTGCAACGCGCGCAGGATCGGCACGCCCGCCGCGGTGAGGATGCCGAGCGTGCTCGCGAACCGCACCGTGTTGTAGCCGCGCACGAGCTTGCCTGCCAGCGGCGCGGTCAGCACCCAGCGGTCGAAGCGCAGCCGCGGGCCGTCACGCGACAGCGTCGCCTTCACGAACCACACGACGAGCACGACCGCGATCAGGATCGCCCACCACCAGTGCCGCACGAAATCCGACAGCGCCATCATCACGATCGTCAGCACGGGCAGCTGCTGCTTCGTGCTCGCGAACACGTTGACGACCTGGGGCACGACATAGCTCAGCAGGAACGTGACGATGCCGAATGCGATCAGCGTGACGATCCCCGGATACGTGAACGCGAGCAGGATCTTCTGCTTCAGCGCGTTGCTTTGCTCGATGTAGTCGGCGAGGCGCGACAGCACGATGCCGAGCTTGCCGGTGTGCTCGCCGGCCGCGACGAGCGCACGATAGATTTCGGGGAAGTCGCGCGGATGCTGGCCCAGCGCATTCGCGAGCGAATGGCCGCCGAGCACTTCCGCGCGGATCGCGGCCATCAGTTCGCGAATGTAGTCGCGCTCGGCCTGCTCGGTCAGCACGCCGAGCGCCTCGTCGAGCGGCAGCCCCGCGATCAGCAGGCTCGCGAGCTGGCGCGTCAGGATCGCCTGTTCGCGCTGCGACAGCTTGCGGCCGAACGCGAGCCGCTGCGACCGCGCCCCGCGCGTCGCGCTGGCGGCCGGCTCGACGACGAGCGGCGTCAGCCCCTGCGTACGCAGCTGGCCGCGCGCGGCACGCGCGCTGTCGGCGTCGATGACGCCCTTCTGCGCGCGTCCCGCCGAATCGATTGCTTCGAAACGGAATGCCGGCATCGCGCTATGCGCCTCCCGTCACGCGCAACACTTCCTCGAGCGACGTCGCGCCGGACGCGAGCCAGCGCTCGGCGTCGTCGCGCAGCGTGCGCATCCCTTCCGCACGACCGGCGGCGAGAATCTCCGCGTCGGCCGCGTTGCGGTGGATCAGCGAGCGGATCGACTCGTCGACCAGCAGCAGTTCGTACACCCCGCGCCGGCCCGAATAACCCGAATGCCCGCACTTGTCGCAGCCGACCGGATGCCACACGGTGCGGCCTTCTTCCTGGCGTTCTTCCTTGCAGACGGGGCAGAGCTGGCGCACGAGCCGCTGCGCGAGCACGCCGAGCAGCGACGACGCGAGCAGGTAGGGTTCGACGCCCATGTCGGTCAGACGCGTGACGGCCGATGCCGCATCGTTCGTGTGCAGCGTCGCGAGCACGAGGTGGCCCGTCAGCGACGCCTGCACCGCGATCTGCGCGGTTTCGAGGTCGCGGATCTCGCCGATCATGATCACGTCCGGATCCTGGCGCAGGATCGAGCGCAGCGCACGGGCAAAGGTCATCCCGATCCGCTCGTTCACCTGCGTCTGGCCGATGCCGCCGAGGTCGTATTCGATCGGGTCCTCGACGGTCATGATGTTGGTCGTCGCGGTTTCGAGCCGCGACATCGACGCATACAGCGTGGTCGTCTTGCCCGAACCGGTCGGGCCCGTGACGAGCACGATGCCGTGCGGGCGGGCGATCAGCTTGTCGAACTGGACGAGCGTGTCGCGGCCCATCCCGAGCGCCTCGAGGTTCAGCCGCTGCGCATCCTTTTCCAGCAGACGCAGCACCGCACGCTCGCCGTGGCCCGTCGGCAGCGTCGACACGCGCACGTCCACCGGCCGGCCGCCGACGCGCAGCGTGATGCGGCCGTCCTGCGGCAGGCGCTTTTCCGCGATGTCGAGCTGCGCCATGATCTTGATCCGAGAGATCAGCGCACCGTGCAGCGCCTTCTTCGGCCGCACGACGTCACGCAGCGTGCCGTCGACGCGAAAGCGCACGACGGAAGCATTCTCGAACGGCTCGATGTGGATGTCCGATGCCTGTTCGCGCGCCGCTTGCGTGAGCAGCGCGTTGATCATCCGGATGATCGGCGCGTCGTCCTCCGATTCGAGCAGATCCTCGACTTCGGGGATGTCCTGCATCAGCCGCGACAGGTCGACTTCGCCTTCGACCTCGCCGACCACCTGCGCGGCGCTGCCGTCCTGGCGCGCGTACGCGTGGTTGATCGCCTGCGCGAGCTCGTCGGCCGGCACGCGATGCACGGAGATCGAGCCGAAGTTGCGCGCGATCTCCGCGAGCGCGGCATCGCTCGTGCGTTCGCTGATCCACACCTCGAGCGTGTCGTCGACCTGGTGCGCGATCAGCACCTGGCCGCTCTTCGCGAAGCCGTACGGCAGCAGCCGCGCGGCGAGCGGCGACGGCGGCTGGCGTTCGCCCGGCGCGCCGTCGTGGGCGGAAGAGGCGAGCACGTCGCTCACTGCGAGGCTCCCGGCGTGGCCGTCAGCGGCTGTTGCGGCACCGCCTGCTGCGGCACGCTCTGCGGCTGCGCGGGCGTCGCCTCCGGCAACGGCTGGGCCGGCACCGGCACCACCTGGCGCTGTACCTGCTGGCGACGCATCTTGTCGAGATCGAACAGGTTGCCCGCGGCCGTGCCACCCTGGCTCGGGCCGATCGGCATCGGCGGGACGACCGGATCGTCCTTGTCGCGCATCACGTTGTTGTCGGACTTGTACGCGCCCGTCACGCCCTGGATGTAGTCGTAACGATTGGCCGTGACTTCCTGCGCGGTATTGCGATCGGAAATGATCACTGGGCGCAGGAATACCATCAGGTTGGTTTTCTGGCGCAGCTTCGTTTCGGAACGGAACAGCTGGCCGATCCACGGAATGTCGCCGAGCAGCGGCACCTTGCTGTTCGACACCTGGTAGTTGTCCTGCATCAAGCCGCCGAGCACGATGATCTCGCCGTTGTCCGCGAGGATCGTCGACTGGATCGAGCGCTTCGTGAAGGTCGGGCCGGTCTGCGCGCTGGTCGTGCCGGCGACCACCGCCGAATCCTCGGTATAGAGCTGCAGCTTGAGGATCCCGCCGTCGGTGATCTGCGGCTTCACGTGCAGCGTCAGGCCGACGTCGCGACGGTCGTAGGTGTTGAACGCATTGTTCGTGTTGCCGCTCGTCAGGTTCGAATACGAACCGGTCGCGATGGGCACGTTCTGGCCGACGACGATCTTCGCTTCCTCGTTGTCGAGCGTGATCAGGTTCGGTGTCGACAGCACGTTCGCGTCGCTCACGCCCGAGAAATACTGCAGCAGTGCACCGAGCCCCTGCACGCCGAACATGTTGTGCAGCCAGCCGATGTTGAGCCCCTGGCTCAGCGCCCCGAGATTGTTGGCCAGCCCGCCGCCGGTGATGCCGCCGGCGGCGTTGGCCACGCCGCCCGCCGTCAGGTTGATGATGCTGTTGCCCAGACCGCCAGTGGGGTTCAGGTTCGTGCCGCCGAGAAACTGGCCGCTCGCGACCTGCCACTGGATACCGAGGTTGCCGGACGTATTCGAGTTCAGCTCGACGATCAGCGCTTCGATATAGACCTGCGCGCGCCGCGCGTCGAGCTGGTCGATCACCGAGCGCAGGTTCCGGTACACCGGATCCGACGCGGTGATGATCAGCGAGTTGGTCGCCGCGTCGGCCTGGATCATGCCGCCCGGCTGGTTGTCGTCGCCTTTGTCCTTGTCGCCGCCGAGCAGGCCGGCGCTGCCGAGACCGCCGCCGCTGCCCGACGAACCGCCGTACCCCGACGAGGACGACGAACCGCCGAGGCCGCCCGACGGCAGCGGCGGGGTGCCCGACGTGCCGGTCGAGAAGTTGCCGCTCGACGACGAGCCGCCGTTCTGGTTGAAGCTGTTCGCATCGTTGGACGATGCCGACGAGCCGCTGTCGCTGCCGCTCCCCTTGCCGAGCATGCCGCGCAGCGTCTTCGCCAACTTCACCGCATCGGCATTGCGCAGCGGCACGACATGCATGTTGCCGGGCACCCCGCTCGGCGCGTCGAGCTGCTGCACGAGGCGCTTCGCGGCCGCGAGGCGCGACGCGCTCGACGCGCGCAGCAGCAGCGAGTTGGTCCGCGGGTCGGCCGTGACCGACACCTTCAGCGTTGCGTCGCTGTTGCCGATCGCGCCCGGGTCGAGCATTTTCTGCAGCTGCGCGGCGAGGTCGATCGCGTTCGCGTTGCGCAGCGGAACGACCTGCACCTGCGCGCCCGCGGCGCTGTCGACGCCGGCGATGATCTGCGCGATGCGCCGCACGTTGTCCGCGTAGTCGGTGACGACGATCGTGTTGTTCGCCGGGTAGGCCGTCACCGTGTTGTTCGGCGAGATCAGCGGCCGCAGCACGGGCAGCAGATTGTTCGCCGATTCGTTGTGCAGCTCGAACACCTGCGTGATCACCTGGTCGCCGCGCGCCTGCGGCGCGTTGCCGACGTAGGTCGGCACGCCCTGCAGCTTCGCGTCGGCCTCGGGCACGACCTTCAGCACGCCGTGATCCTGCACGAGCGCGAAGCCCTGCATCCGCAGCGCCGACTGCAGCGTCTTCAGCGCCTGGTCTTCCGGCACCGGCCGTTCGGCCACGAGGTTGAGCTGCCCCTTCACGCGGGGGTCGACGATGATGGTCTTGCCGGTTGCGGCGCCGATCGCCTTGGCGACCTGGTCGATATCCGCATTCACGAAGTTGAGCGTGACCTGAGCGTAGGCGGCCTGCGAAGCGATGAGGCCGGCGACGATCAGGGTCGTGGCGACACGCCGCATAACGAAGCGATTTCTTGTCATGGATGAATGGGTCGATGCCGGCTCAGGCCACTTCCGGCGGTAGTGCTGGGATCCAAGTCCTAAAGAGGCGACATTAGCAGTTTTTCATGTCCGAAATATCACATTGACCCGAGGACTGTCTCACATACGACATGTATTCTGCGAGCCGTATGCAATATGTAATGTTCGGCGCTATGCTCTGCATCCCGGCCATCGCCCCCGTTTCACGATGAACCGACACGGAAATGCGGTATAACCGGGCTGCCGTATTCCTGTATGTCGCAAGCTGACGGACTGTCGGTATGATACGGGCGGCGCGTTTCTCATCGCACGAATAACAGGCACGGGTTTTCCCGACCTTCGCGCAATTTATTATCGATTCCGCACCATGAACAGACGGTTCGCCTCGATTGCGTTGATCGCCGCCGGCGCGTGTTTCGCCAGCGCGAACGCTCGCGCGGACTGTTTCGACGAGGCGGCAAAATATCAGCAGGTCAATCCGCTGATCCTGCGCGCGATCGCGTGGCAGGAGTCGCGCAACCGGCCCGGCGCGCTGAACAAGAACACGAACGGCTCGGTCGACTACGGCCTGATGCAGATCAATTCGATCCACCTGCCGACGCTGTCGCGCTACGGGATCGGCCGCGACACGCTGATGGAGCCGTGCAAGAACGTCTACATCGCCGCGTGGCATCTCAAGCAGAAGATGAACCGCTACGGCAACACGTGGCAGGCGGTCGGCGCCTATCATTCGGAAACACCGTCGCTGCGCGACAAGTACGCGCGGCAGATCGCCGCCATCCTGACGCAGTGGAAGCTGTTGCCGCCCGTGCAATGACGCTGCGGCCCGGCGCGGCCTGACGCCGTACCGGCCGGCCGGCGCGCGTTTGATGCACAATGCGGATCTCACGCCGCAATTTCGCCCGTCCGCGGGACGATCGCGCCCCGGAAGGGCGCCGCGGCCGCTTGTTCAATTTTTCCGTTGGTGCGTATCGCTATGAATCCGGCTATGAACCAGCCGTTGCCCGTCACCGTGCTGTCCGGTTTCCTCGGCGCCGGCAAGACCACGCTGCTCAACCATGTCCTCGCGAACCGCGCGGGCCTGAAAGTCGCCGTGATCGTCAACGATCTCGCAGCGGTCAACATCGACGCATCGCTCGTGCGTGACGCGCAGGCGCTGTCGCACGTCGAGGAACGCCTCGTCGAGATGTCGAACGGCTGCATCTGCTGCACGCTGCGCGACGACCTGCTCGTCGAGATCCGCAATCTCGCGTCCGAAGGCCGCTTCGACGCGATCATGATCGAATCGACCGGTATCGCGGAGCCGATGCCGATCGCCGAAACCTTCACGTTCGTCGATGACGACGGCACGTCGCTGTCCGCGATCGCGCGGCTCGACACGCTCGTCACCGTGGTCGACGCGTACAACTTCCTCCGCGACTACGGCTCGGACGACGCGCTCGCAACCCGCGGCATCGCCGCCTCGGAGGAGGACGACCGCACGCTCGTCGAGCTGCTGATCGAGCAGATCGAATTCTGCGACGTGCTGGTGATCAACAAGGCCGACCTCGTCGGCGCCGACGAACTCGCACGCCTGCAGCACATCCTCGCGCGCCTGAACCCGCGCGCGCACCAGGTCGTGTCGACGTTCGGCAACGTGCCGCTCGACGAAGTGCTGAACACGGGCCGTTTCGATTTCGACGAGGCCGCGAACGCGCCGGGCTGGCTCGCATCGCTCGATCACGATCACACGCATTGCGACGACCCGGACTGCCATGACGAACATCATGCGCACGTGCACGGCGAAGCCGACGAATTCGGCATCGGCAATTTTGTTTACCGCGCGCGCCGGCCGTTTCATCCGGCACGGCTCTGGGCGCTGCTGCACCAGGAGTGGCCGGGCGTGCTGCGCAGCAAGGGCTTCTTCTGGCTCGCGACGCGCAACGACATCGCGGGCTCGCTGTCGCAGGCGGGCGGCGTATGCCGCCATGGCCCGGCGGGTCTGTGGTGGGCGGCGCAGGATCGCGCGGAATGGCCGGACGACGACGAACTGCTCGCGGAAATCCGCGCCGAATGGCACGGCGATCTCGACGATCGCGCAGTGGGCGATCGCCGGCAGGAACTCGTGCTGATCGGCATCGCGCTCGACGCGGATGCGTGGCGCGAGAAACTCGATGCGTGCCTGCTGACCGATGCGGAATTCGCGCTCGGCGCGGCGGGATGGCACGCGTTCGACGATCCATTCCCGGTGTGGGATATCGATTCGCACGACGACGACGATCACGGCGACACGCAGATCGTGCACGTGTAACGCGTTGTAAAAACAACCGTTAAATCTTGCAAGAGTGGCGCGGACTGTGGCGAAAATGCCGCGCGCGCCCAACAAAAAACCCGCCGAAAGGCGGGTTTTTCTTGGAACAGGCGCTGGATTAACGCTTGTTGACGGCGTCCTTGAACGCCTTGCCAGCCGTGAACTTGACCGTCTTGGCTGCCGGGATCTTGATGGTTTCGCCCGTCTTCGGGTTGCGGCCCGTACGTGCTGCGCGCTTGCCCGAACCGAAGCTGCCGAAGCCGATCAGCTGAACCGCATCACCCTTCGACACGGCCTTCTTGATGACTTCGAGCAGCGTGTCCAGCGTTTCGCCGGTTTGAGCCTTGCTGGCGCCCGTTTGGGCGGCGACGGCGTCGATCAGTTCCTGTTTGTTCATTAAGGTTCCTTTATCAGGTTAGGTTGACACGAACAGCGCGAACGCGCCGATTATACGTGCGCGAACCGTGCCGTCGAGAGTCAGACTCCGACGACACAGCGCCGAATCCTGGCCCGCGCGACGCGCCCTCCGGTATGCCGGCGGCCACCCCGCGGTACGGCGTTGCTATGATAGCGCAGCGCAAACCCAATAACGACAAGGGTTTCAAAGATTTTCATCGGTATTTCGCCGAATGAATCACGGACTGCCCATTTTTTGACCAGCGCCAACCGGACAGGATACGCAGCGCGGTCCGCCCGTGCGCCGCCCCGTTGGCTTTTTCCAACGGACGGACGGACGGCCCCGCGCAATCCCTTGCCAGGCTTGGCTGCCACGTTTTTTGTTTCGCATGACCGACCGACTTGTTCCCGCCACGTTCGCCATCCGCGACGACGGCACGCTCGTGTCGCCCGAGTTCGGCGACATCTATCACAACGTCGCGGGCGCGCTCGCGCAGGCGAACTACGTGTCCGTCGCGGGCAACCGGCTGCCGGCGCGCTGGCAAGGCCGCCGCACGTTCACGATCGTCGAGACGGGGTTCGGCACGGGCGCCAACTTCCTCGCGACCTGGGCCGCGTGGCGCGAGGATCCCGCACGCTGCGAGCGGCTGCATTTCGTGTCGGTCGAGAAGCACCCGTTCTCGCGCGACGACTTGCGCAAGGCGCTTTCCCATATCGTTGCGAACACAACCATGTCGGCCGAAGCCGCGATGCTTGCCGATGCATGGCCGACGCTCGTGCCGGGTTTGCACCGGCTCGAATTCGACGACGGGCGGGTCGTGCTCACGCTTGCATTCGGCGACGCGCGCGAGATGCTGCCGAAACTCGTCGCACGTGCCGATGCGTTTTATCTGGACGGTTTCGCGCCGGCGAAAAACCCGGACATGTGGTCGGCCGACGTGTTCCGCGCCCTCGGACGCCTCGCTGCCGAAGGCGCGACCTTCGCGACGTATTCGAGTTCGGGCGTCGTGAAACAGGCGCTCACCGACGCGGGTTTCACGTATCGCAAGGTCGACGGGTTTGCGGGCAAGTTCGTGATGCTCGTCGGCGAATACGCGCCGCGCTGGCGCGCGCGCCGGCACGAGCCGCCGCTCGCATTGCCCGTTGCGGCACGCCGCGCGATCGTGATCGGTGCGGGCCTGGCGGGCTGCGCGGTCGTCGAACGTCTCGCCGCGCGCGGCTGGGAGGTCACGCTGATCGAACGGCACGAGCGGATCGCGAGCGAGGCGTCGGGCAATCCGGCCGGCGTATTCCATCCGCTGATGACGCGCGACGACAACGTCGCGAGCCGGCTCACGCGCGGCGGCTTCCTGCACGCGATCGCACGCTGGCGCGCACTCGAACGCGCGGGCCATGCATTCGCGCGCAGCACGCACGGGATGATTCATCTCGCCGAATCGGCCGACGACTTCGCGCGGATGCGTGATGCTTTCGATGCGTTCGGCGCACCGTCCGACTACGTATCGCTGCTCGACGCCGATGCCGCGCGCGCCCATCTGAACCTGCCGGTCGCGCACGGCGGCCTGCTGTTTCCGCACGGCGGCGCCGTCTGGCCGGCCGGCCTTTGCGCGGCCCAGTGCGAGGCGGCCGGCGAGCGCGTGCGCTTGCTCGCGTCCACCGCCGTGGCACGACTCGAACGGCGGGGCGATGCATGGCATGCGCTCGACGATGCGGGTGGCACACTGGCCGAAGCGCCCGTCGTCGTGCTCGCGAATGCCGGCGATGCCGCGCGCCTCGCCGGGCTGCAGCACGTCGCGCTGCAACCGGTGCGTGGCCAGCTCACGTTGCTGCCCCCCGGCAGCACGGCACCGCTGCCGTGCCCGGCGATCGGCGACGGTTACGCGGTACCGCTCGACGACGGCACGCTGCTGATCGGCGCGACGTTCGAGCCCGACGACGTCGATCCCGCGATGCGCGCGGCCGGTCACGCCGAAAACCTCGAGCGCGTGCGCCGTCTGCTGCCGGGCCTGATCGGCGACGTGCCGGATCCCGGCACGCTGCGCGGCCGCGTTGCGTTCCGCTGGGTTGTCGGCGATCGACTGCCGCTCATCGGCCCGCTCGCGGACGAAGCGGGAGCCGTCGCCAAAGCACGCGCGCTGAGCGGCGCGCAGGCACGCGACCTGCCGCGCATGCCCGGACTCTACGGCGCATTCGGTTTCGGTTCGCGCGGCCTCGTATGGGCCGCACTCGGCGCCGAACTGATCGCATCGCAACTCGAAGGCGAGCCGTGGCCGCTCGAACGCGAACTCGCCGACGCCGTCGATCCCGCACGCTTCCTGATCCGCGCATTGCGCGCGCGCCGCGTCAGCCAGGCCGGCTGACCGGCCCCCGAGCCGATCACAGTTTCCCGATTTTTTCGCGCAAGGTTATCCACTCGATGCTGTGGATAACTGCGCGGAATCCGCGCGCACTTCGTGTGCAATCACAGTGGACGTAAACTGGGCAACTCGGCACAGCTGTGAAACGGCCCGAAAGTTGCTCAATCGAAACTTCTGTGCACGAACAGCCTGTGCAACGGGTTATGGACTCTCCAACACCTTGATCCGTCGACGTAAACCGAAGTTATCCACAGAACTGTGCGCGCCTTGTTAACTTCTACTACGTATATATACAAGTAAACCTTTGAAACCAAAGACCTGGGGTGCCGCACAGCGCCGCGAGTCGAATCAATGGGTTCCAGACCGAAAAAGCTGTGGCACAATCGGTTTCCTTCGCGTTCATCCGGCCAGGCGCCGGACATGCTTCAATGGAACGGTCGGCACGATTTCGAATCTGAATCTTCGAGACTGCGCAGTCCGTTCACACACCAGGCCGACAATCCAGATCGGCAACCTGAGCGACTTTCCGCCCTGTGGCGGAGCAGGCGGATCCCATGTCCCGCCGTCGTCGACACAACAATCACATTCGGGGCGATACCCAGCCGGCGCGCATCCATTTCTGACGCTTGACCCTGTGTCGCTGGCGGTCGCTTCCAAAGGAGAAATCACCACGATGAAGTCGGCGTTCTCATTCCTGCCCAACTGGCCGCTTACGCCGGATGCCGTGTTCTGGGCCGGGCTCGCGCTGTTCGCGGCCGGCCTGTGCGGCGAGCTGTGTTATCGCGCATGGCGGCTGCCGCGCATCACCGGTTATGCGGTGATCGGTCTCGTCGCCGGATCGTTCGGATTCGGCGTGATCGATGCAAGCACCGACGAAACCTCGCGGCTGCTGATCGACGTCGCGCTCGGCCTGCTGCTGTTCGAGCTCGGCAGCCGTCTCGACCTGCGCTGGATCCGGCGCAATCCGTGGCTCGTCGCGTCGAGCCTCGCCGAAGCCACGCTGACGTTCGTGCTGGTGTTGTTCGTGATGCTGGCGCTCGGCGTATCGGGGATGGTCGCGCTCGTGCTGTCGGCGATCGCGATCGCGACATCGCCATCGATGGTGATCCAGCTGAAGACCGAACTGCGCGCGGAAGGGCAGGTGTCGCAACGCCTCATCACGCTCACCGCGCTCAACAGCGTCTATGCGATCGTGCTGACCAAGCTCGTGACGAGCTGGCTCCACCAGGAAGCGTACGGCAACGTTTTCGCGACGATCCTGCAGCCGCTCTACCTGCTCGCCGGTTCGTTCATCGTCGCGTATCTCGTCGCGCGTTCGTGCAATTTCCTGTTCCGCCACATGACGTCGACGATGCGCGACGAGCATTCGTTCGTCGCGCTGTTCGGGCTCGTGATGCTCGCGATCGCGGTGGCCCAGGCACTGAAGCTGTCGACGCTGCTCACGCTGCTGCTCGCCGGCATCATCGTGAAGAACCTCGAGGCGCGCCCTCAGCTGTGGCCCGAGCATTTCGGCACGGCCGGCTGGCTGCTGACGGTGGTCCTGTTCGTGCTCACGCTCACGTCGTTCACGTGGGGCGACATCGCGCTCGGCGGGTTGCTCGCGATCGTGCTGATCGTCACGCGGCTCGTCGCGAAGCTGGCCGGTGTCGTCGCGTTCGCGAAGCCGAGCGGCATCGGGATGAAGCAGGGTATCGCGCTCGGCATCGCGCTCACGCCGATGTCCGCGCTGTCGTACCTGCTCGTCGACGACACCTACCAGCTCTATCCGAATTTCGACCCGCACCTGCGCGCGATCGTGATGTGCACGATCGTGATCCTGCAGCTCGTCAGCCCGTTCATCGTCTACCGCTGCCTGTCGGCGGTCGGTGAGCGCAGCGACAGCAACTGATTCCGGAACCTGCCATGGCACTCGAAACCTTCGTCAATTCCGAGCCGTTCACGTTCGGCGTCGAACTGGAGATCCAGGTCGTCAACACGCACAACTACGACCTGACCAAAGCGGCATCCGACCTGATGCGCCTGATCCAGGGCGAGACCTTTCCGGGCAACATCACGCCGGAAATCACCGAGAGCATGATCGAGCTGTCGACCGGCATCTGCCATTCGCACGAGCAGGCGGTGAGCGAGCTGCACGCGATCCGCGACGTGCTCGTGAAGGCGGCCGACCAGCTCAACGTCGGGCTGGCCGGCGGCGGCACGCATGCGTTCCAGCAATGGAGCGACCGGCAGATCTACGATGCGCCGCGCTTCCAGTACATCTCCGAACTGTACGGTTACCTGGCCAAACAGTTCACCGTGTTCGGCCAGCACGTGCACATCGGCTGCCCCGATCCCGACAGTGCGCTGTTCCTGCTGCACTCGATGTCGCGCTTCATTCCGCATTTCATCGCACTGTCCGCGTCGTCGCCGTTCGTGCAGAACGTCGACACCGGCTTCCATTCGGCCCGCCTGAATTCGGTGTTCGCGTTCCCGCTGTCGGGCCGCGCGCCGTTCGTGCTGACCTGGGACAGCTTCGAGGAGTACTTCACGAAGATGGTGAACACGGGTGTCGTCAACTCGATGAAGGACTTCTACTGGGACATCCGCCCGAAACCCGGCTACGGGACGATCGAGGTGCGCGTGATGGACACGCCGCTGTCGGTCGACCGCGCGGCGGCGATCGCCTGCTACATCCAGACGCTCGCACGCTACCTGCTGACCGACCGGCCGCTGAAGCTGTCGGAGGACGACTACCTCGTCTACACGTTCAACCGTTTCGAGGCGTGCCGCTTCGGGCTCGAGGGCACCTGCGTGAATCCTCAGACGGGTGAGCGCCGTACCATCGCCGAGGACATCCTCGACACGCTCGACCGGATCGCGCCGCATGCGGCCGCGCTCGGTTCGCGCGCGGCGCTCGACGAGATCGGCGCACTGGCCCAGGCGCGCGTGAACGACGCCTCGTGGTTGAGAACCGTTTTCAAACAGGAAAAATCGCTCAACGAGACGGTCCGCCAGCAGTGCTTACGTTGGCGCGAATGAAAAAATGTTTTGCAGATTACGGGGTCGACCGAGTCGCGATTCACTGAATGGCTGGCGGCCTCGATTGACGCCGAAATCGTTGCCGGTTGTCCTGAAAATCTGTGGATAACCCGATATTCCGCTGCAAAGTCAACGATCTGTGCGCGGGATAACCCAGTGGATCATTGCGGTCGGCCCGATGGCCGATCCGAACAGGAAAATGTCCCGACACCCCGCTGCGCGGGCGTTCGGCATTGCAGGCACAACGAAAAATTTTGGTTATCCAGTGATTTTCCACAGAATGAAGGGGATAACTTAGCTGTGCGATTTTCCGCTCTCGCTTAGAATGTCGGCTTTGCGGACACCGGAACGATGCGTGTCTTACCGGTCGCCGCGAACGCGACCGCCGCGTGTGCCCTCGCGACGGCCGTGCTGACGCACTCGCAAGAGCGTGTCTGTTTTGAGATAGACATTCGATCTCCACACTACGGCCGCTCGGCAAACCGGGCGGCGGCAAAGCGAAAAGACTATGAGCGAAGGCGTTTACGGGAATCAGGCTTCGGGACGTGTGACCCACAGCCTGCTGCGGTTGAGTACGGCCATGCGAAGCCAGGCATGGGATTGGGCGGAAGGCGCTGGCCTCACGCCGACGCAGGGCGAGATTCTCGTGCTGCTGCTGCAGCGCAAGGGCCCGATGCGGCTCGGCGAGATCGCGCGCGAGACGCAGCTGACCGCGGCGACCACGAGCGATGCGGTCAGCACGCTCGAGACGAAGGGGCTCGTCGAGAAGCGCCGCGCGCTGGACGACGGCCGCGCACTGGCCGTGCGCCTGTCGGCCCGTGGCCGCACGGCCGCGAAGAAGGCGCTGCAATGGCCTGAATTCCTGACGAAAGCCGTCGGCAAGCTCGGCGCGGACGAGCAGGGCGCACTGTATCGCGCGCTGCTGAAGACGCTGCGCGAACTGCAGGTGGCCGGTGCGACGCCGCCGCAGCGCATGTGTTTGACGTGCGCCCACTTCCAGCCGGGCAAGCTGTCGAAGAAGACCGTGCATCATTGCGCGGCGCTCGACATCTCGATGTCCGACAGCGATCTGCGTCTCGACTGCTCGGTGCAGGAAGAAGCCGACGCGGCGACGCAGAAGAAGACCTGGAAGATTTTCGCCGGCTGACGTCCGTCGATCGACCGGGAGGCCGATGATGAACGCTGAAGTCGTGGCGATCCGCCACGTGCACTTCGAGGATCTCGGGAGTTTCGAGCAGGTGCTCGGCGAACGGGGCCGGCGGGTGCGCTACGTCGACGTCGGGTCGTCGCGCTTCGAGGTGCTAGACGTACTCGAACCGTCGCTCATCGTCGTGCTCGGCGGGCCGCTCAGCGTGTACGACGACGCGCAGTATCCGACGATCGCGCCGCTCGCGGCGCTCGTGCGCACGCGCATCGACGCCGGGCTGCCGATCCTCGGCATCTGCCTCGGCGCGCAGTTCATCGCCCGGGCGCTCGGCGCGCGCGTCTACCCGGCCGCTCAGCACGAACTCGGCTGGACGCCGCTGACGCTCACCGATGCCGGCCGCGCATCGCCGCTGCGCCATCTCGATGGCGCGGCGACGTCGATGCTGCACTGGCATGGCGACACGTTCGACCTGCCGGGCGGTGCGATTCATCTCGCGTCGACACCGGCTTGCCGCCACCAGGCATTCGCGTGGGGCCAGCACGTGCTGGCGCTGCAATGCCATCCGGAAATCCGCACCGACCGCTTCGAACCGTGGCTGATCGCCAACGCCGGCGAAATCGCGGCCACGCCCGGCATCGACGCGCGCCAGTTGCGCGCCGATACCGCGCAGCACGGCCCCGCGCTCGAGGCGGCCGCGCGACGGATGTTCGCGGAGTGGCTCGACGGCGTCGGACTCTGACGCGGCAAGCGGCACTGCCGTTTGCAGCGAAGCGGTTGCCCGGCCCGCGTCCGTTGCAGGCCGGCGCATCGCCGTATGCGCGCTGTTTGCCGCGTCGCCCGCAACCTGCCGCGGGCCGTACCTGACCATCCGCTTACTGCCGCGTGCACCGTCAGCACGCTTGCGGCCTGCGTGCTACGCTCGTTCGCTCTTTCCTTTCCTGGCGAGCGGCCTCCATGACTGCGCTGTTTTCCCCGTTCACGCTGCGCGGCGTGACTCTTCCGAACCGGATCGTGATCTCCCCGATGTGCCAGTATTCGGCCGAGCGCGGTGAAGCGACCGACTGGCACATGATTCACCTCGGCCATCTCGCGCTGTCGGGCGCGGGGCTGCTCTGCATCGAGGCGACCGCGGTGGAACCCGACGGGCGCATCACGCAGGGCGACCTCGGCCTCTGGGACGACGTGACCGAAGCCGCGCTGAAGCCCGTGCTGACCGCGATCCGCAAGCATTCGCCGATCCGCGTCGCGATGCAGTTGTCGCATGCGGGGCGCAAGGCGTCGAGCAACGTGCCGTGGCAGGGCGGTCAGCTCGTGTCGGTCGCCGACGGCGGCTGGTTGCCGCATGCACCGTCGGCGGTGCCGCACAAGGACGGCGAGACGCCGCCCCTCGCCCTCGATGCCGCCGGCCTGAACCGGATCCGCGAAGCATTCGCGGCCTCGGCGAAGCGTGCCGCACGGCTCGGCATCGACGCGATCGAGGTGCATGCGGCACATGGCTACCTGCTGCACCAGTTCCTGTCGCCGCTCGCGAACCAGCGCACCGACGAATACGGCGGCTCGCTCGAAAACCGGATGCGCTTTCCGCTCGAGATCTTCGAGATCGTGCGCGCGGCGTTTCCGGAGGACCGGCCGGTCGGCGTGCGCGTGTCGGCCACCGACTGGGTCGAAGGCGGCTGGGAGCTCGACGATACGATCGCGTTCGCGCACGAACTGAAGCGCCGCGGCTGCGACTGGATCGACGTGTCGTCCGGCGGCGTGTCGCCGCTGCAGAAAATCCCGCTGTCGCCCGGCTACCAGGTGCCGTTTGCGCAGGCGGTGAAGCGCGCGGTCGGCATGCCGACGGTTGCCGTCGGGCTGATCAACGAACCCGCGCATGCGAACCGGCTCATCGAGGCCGGCGATGCCGATTTCGTCGCGATGGCGCGTGCGATGCTGTACGACCCGCGCTGGCCGTGGCACGCGGCGGCCGAGCTCGGTGCGCAGGTGACGGCGCCGCCGCAGTACTGGCGTTCGCAGTCGCGCGAGCACAAGGCGTTGTTCGGCGACGTCGCCTTCGGCCAGCGTTGAACATCGCACGCGCAATATTGCGCGTGATGTTGAACGAAGCAATCGTGAACGTGTAGGATGCGGGTGATTCGCCGCATGTCCCGACGCGGCACCGACCGGTGCCGCGTTTTCGTTTTGCGCGACGCCAGGCCGCGATCGCGGCCGCCCCATTCAAGTCGTTTTCACAAGGATTCGTTCGATGAGTTCACGCAGGATCGCGGTGCGCCGCTCGGGAGTACACGGCAAGGGCGTGTTCGCCGTGGCGCCGATCAAGGCCGGCGAGCGCGTAGTGGAATACAAGGGCGAACGAATTTCGTGGAAGGAAGCGCTGCGTCGCCATCCGCACGACCCGAGCGAACCGAACCATACGTTCTACTTCGCACTGGACGAGGGCGGGGTGATCGACGGCAAGATCGACGGCAACAGCGCGCGCTGGATCAACCACTCGTGCGCACCGAACTGCGAAGCCGAGGAAGTCAAAGGCCGCGTGTACATCCACGCGCTGCGCGACATCGGGCCGGAAGAGGAGCTGTTCTACGACTACGGCCTCGTGATCGATGCGAAGCTGACGAAGTCGCTCAAGCGCGAATACGCGTGCCATTGCGGCGCATCGTCGTGCCGCGGCACGCTGCTCGCGACGTCCGACGACGGCGGCAAGAAGAAGAAAAAGAAGAAGGACAAGAAGGACGGCAAGTCCGAGTCCCGTTCGAAGGACAAGAAAAACAGGAAGTGACGCAGGCGGCGGCGCATCGTGCGCTGCCGCTGCCGTTTCAGCGCCCGGCTGCTGCATCATGCGGCCGGGTTTTCCGCCTTCGTCATCCGGCGTGCGACCCGGCCAGGGGCCGCCCGCCGCGAATCGCTCAGTGCGTCGACGCGGTGGCCGGGGTTTCGCTGGCCGGCTTGTCCGTGCGTGCAGCCAGCGGCACCCTCACCACGAAGCGCGAGCCGCCTTCCGACGCATCCTCGTACGATACGGTGCCGCCGTGCATCGCGATGATGTCGTGCACGATCGCGAGGCCGAGCCCGGCGCCCGTCTCGACGCCGTTGCCGTTTTGCGCGTCGCCGCGGAAGAATCGCTTGAACAGGTCGGCCTGCTGGTTGGCGGGCACGCCGGGGCCGTTGTCCTCGACGACGATCTCGGCGGCCGGCTGGCCGCCCTCGAGCGCGCCGCGCGCGACGTTCACCGTGATCCGCGCACCGTCCGGCCGCGCGAGCGGCACGTACTTCAGCGCATTGTCGAGCAGGTTCGCGATCACCTCGCGCAACAGCACGGGGTTGCCGCGCACGACCAGCTTCTCGTCGTCACCCGGATCGTCGGTGCGCTGGAAGCCGAGGTCGACGTGCGACGCGAGTGCGCGCGGCACCCATTCGGCGCCCGTCTCGAATGCCATCGCCGCGAGGTCGACGTCGACGAACCGCGCGGCCTGTTCGCCCGGTTCCGCGCGCGCGAGCGACAGCAACTGGTTCGACAGTCGTACCGCGCGGTCGGCGGCCGCGCGCAGCTCGCGCACCGCGGCGAAGGTCTGGTGCGGGTCGCGTGCAACGGCCGCTTGCTCCGCGTGCAGCTTCACGGCCGTGAGCGGCGTGCGCAACTGGTGCGCGGCATCGGCGATGAACTTGCGCTGCGCGTCGAGCGCGGTTTTCAGGCGGCCGAGCAGGGCGTTCATCGCGCTCGTCAGCGGCCGGATTTCCAGCGGCACCTCGGTTTCGTCGACCGGTTCCAGCGACGTGTGGGTCTGCCGGTTCAGTGAATCGGCCAGATGCGTGAGCGGGCCGAGCTGCTGGTTGACGACGCGCCACACGATGCCCCAGCCCGCGAGCAGCAGCAGCAGCAGCGGCATCATGATCGCGACGAGGAATTCGGCCGCGATCCGGTAGCGGTGCCGCACCGGCTGCGCGACCTCGACGACCATCGGCTTGCCGCCTTCGACGTTGTCGACGCGCACCTGCGCGACCCGTACCGCGCGATTGTCGTATTCGGCCTCGAACACGTACGCGTGATGCATGCGGCGCACGTTGATGCCCCGCAGCGGCAGCTTCGGATCGCCGGCGAGTTCCTGTTCGCCGTCGCTGATCCGGTAGATCAGCGCTTCGGCGGGATCGGAGAACATCGCCTGCGCGAGCGGCGGCACCGTAAACGGCGCGTCGGGGCCGGCGATCTGGATCTGTTTGGAAATGGCGGTCGCGAGATCGGCGAGCGAGCGGTCGATCACGTGCTGCGTGTATTGCCACGCGAGCCAGTAGGCGATCAGGCCGCTCATCAGTGCGAGCATCGACAACGGGGCGGCGAGGCGCCGAAGCAGCGAGCGGCGCAGGCTGGTGGTCACAGCCGGATCAGGTGACATTTCGACGGGCAAATGGATAAGCGCCGCTCACGGGGAGCGGCGCGGTCGTACGCCGGGCGGCGATGCGGGCAGGGTGGGCGCGCCGGCGGGCCAGGCCGGCCGGTGCGCCGCACCGCCGTTCAGACGCTCGCCGTCTGGCGGATTTCCTGCAGCAGGTAGCCGAAGCCGCGCACCGTGACGATTTCGACGCGGCACTGCTCGAGTTTCTTGCGCACGCGGTGCACGTAGACTTCGATCGCGGTGTCGCCGAGATCGCCGCCGAAGTGCGTGAGGTGATCCTGCAGCTGGGCCTTGCTGACGACGCGGCCGTGGCGCAGCAGCAGCATCTCGAGCACCGCGAATTCACGCGGCGACAGTTCGAGCGGCTTGTCGTCGTTGAAGATGCGGCGATCGACGCCCGACAGGCGGACGCCGCCGAGCGACACTTCCGGGCGCGGCATGTCGCTGTGCGGGCCGCTGCGGCGCATCACCGCGCGGATGCGCGCTTCGAGCTCGGCCGGCTCGAACGGTTTGAGCATGTAGTCGTCGGCGCCGGAGTTCAGGCCCTGGATCCGGTCGTTCAGCTCGTCGCGTGCGGTCAGCACGATGACGGGCGTGTGGCGGTTGGTCTGGCGGAAGCGCGTGAGCAGCGTCATCCCGTCGATGCCCGGCAGGCCGAGGTCGAGGATCACGAGTTCGTGGCGATTCTGTGCCAGCGCCTGTTCGGCAAAGATGCCGTCATGCACCATGTCGACGGTGAAGCCAGCCTGCTCGAGGCTGCTCTGGATACCGCGTGCGATGGGGCGGTCGTCTTCGATCAGAAGGAGTCGCATGAAGTTCGCTCAAGTACAATGGGTTGGCGGTTCAGGCACGCGGACAGCACGACGCCGTTTCCACAGGGGTGCCGCGACACCTGACATCAAGCATGGCGGCCAGCGAACGATTAAATCCAATCATGTCCGATATTTCGATCAACGACCTAGAAGCCGCGATCAATTTCTGGCGCGCCCGCTCGCCGTCGAGCGGCGACGAACTCAAACTCTGCGAAGAGGCCAGCGCGCTTTCCAAGCCGTATGCGCTGCTGATTGTACAGCGCCAAGGCGCGCTGCAACTGGAAGGTTTGGACCCCAAGGCACGGAATGCGTACGAGACTTACGTGCGCCTTAAGGATGGCTTGGAAAGCTGAAGGCTTTCGCTGACTACATCCTAGAAAACGTTCATCGAAATGAAAAGTTGACGCGCCGCGCATCAAAGGACGCGCGGCGGTAGGGGAAGGTGTCAGGCGGCCGGTTTCGCGTGCGCGCCGGCAAGGTCGATGAAAAGCGCCAGTTCGATGTCGCGTTCGGTCAGGCCGTCGGCGTCGTGGGTCGACAGCGTGATGTCGACGCGGTTGTACACGTTGAACCATTCCGGATGGTGGTTCATTTCCTGCGCCTTGATCGCGACGCGGGTCATGAAGCCGAAGGCTTCGTTGAAATCGGCGAAGCGCAGGCTGCGCTGGATCGCGTCGCGGCCCGGTACGGCCGACCAGAGCGGCAGGCCTTCGAGCCGGGTCTTGCGTTCTTCTGATGTGAGCTTGTGGATCATCTTGCACCTCTCGTTCGGTAACGGCGCCCGCGCGCGGCTGCGCCGCGCGACGAAGCCGGCACCGGTCATTGTTTCATAGTTGTGGGACGGCCATCCGGGGACGGCCATCCGGCGACCATCGGCGCGTTCGCGGGTCACGCGTCGGCGTCGTCGGGCCAGCCTTCGCCGGTGCCGCGATGCAGCACGCGATCGGTGTCGAGCACCGCGCCGGCCGCGAACTCGGGCAGCGCCGCCAGCCGGTCGGCCAGCGCGCGGCCGTCGACGTCGGCGAGCGCGAACAGTTGCGCGAAATCGTCGATCACGAAGTAGGTCTTCTGGAACGTGTCGATCCGGTACTTCGTGCGCATCACGCGCTCGAGGTCGAAGCCGAGCCGGTTCGGCGCCGCGCTTTCGAGGCTGTACAGGCTTTCGCCCTTGCTCGACACGATCCCGGCGCCGTAGATCGACAGGCCGTTCGTGCCGCGCGGATCGCGGATCAACCCGAATTCCACCGTATACCAGTAGAGTCGCGCGAGCCGCGCCAGCGCCGCTTCGTCGTCGGCGACCGCGAGCGCGGTGCGGCCGTACGCCTGCATGTAGTCGGCGAACACCGGGTCGATCAGCAGCGGCACGTGGCCGAAGAGATCGTGGAAGCAGTCGGGTTCCTGCAGGTAGTCGAGCTGGTCGGGGCGGCGCATCCACCAGGTGACCGGGAAGCGCCGGTTCGCGAGATGCTCGAAGAACACGCGGTCGGGCACGAGGCCCGGCACGGCGACGATCTCCCAGCCCGTTGCCGGCTTCAGCTGGCGGTTCACGTCGGCGAACGACGGCACGCGATCGGCCGGCAGGTCGATCTTCCCGAGCCCCGCGACGAACGCGTCGCACGCGCGCCCGCGCAGCAGCGCCGACTGGCGTGCATAGAGCTGCTTCCACACCGCGTGGTCGACCTGGCCGTATCGCGCGAGCGGCTGGTCGATGGTGAAATCGGCGCGGGTTTCGAGGCCCGCATCGAACTGCTCCTGCAGTTTCGCGGTGACGACGGTGGACATGATCTGGCTCTGCACGCGGCGGTTGTGAACCATGCAAGTGTAGAGCGGGCTGCGCGCGGAATGGGCGCAATATTGGCGTTAATTCGCACGATGATGCAATAATCGCGCATCAAACAAAGGATCAATGCGGAGAATGCTCATGCTGGAACTCGATCACTTCGATCTCGCGCTGCTGGACGTGCTGCAGCGCTTTGGCCGCGCGACGCATCAGCAGCTCGGCGAGGAGGTGCCGCTGTCGCCGTCGCAGATCGGCCGGCGGCTGCAGCGGCTCGAGGCGGCCGGCGTGATCGAAGGCTACCGCGTGATGCTCCGGCCCGAAAAGCTCGGGCTCGGCGTCACCGCGTTCACAAGCCTCAAGCTCAAGCACCACGGCGATTCGATCATCGAGCAGTTCCAGCAGCAGATCGACGTGCTGCCCGAAGTGCTCGAATGCCATGCGGTGGTGGGCGACGCGGACTACCTGCTGCGGATCGTCGCACCCGACCTGAACGCGCTGTCGCAGTTCGTGATGAAGAAGCTGATGCGCGTGCCGGGCGTCGACAGCGTGCGCTCGAACATCGTGCTGACGACCTTCAAGCGCAACGGCGCGCTGCCGCTCGCGCACCTGGCGCCCGGCGCGGCCTGACACGGCGGCAGGGCGGCGACGGCGCGGCAGGGCCGAAGGCGGCGCGGGTTGCGCCGCCCCGGGGCGGGGCCGGATCAGGCCGCTTCGTGCTGCGTGTCGGCGTTCAGCAGGTCGACGTATGCGACCGCGACGAGATCGTCCGGCGACACGCCGAGCTTCGCG
This sequence comes from Burkholderia sp. LS-044, assembly GCF_004803625.1. Lineage (NCBI taxonomy): Bacteria > Pseudomonadati > Pseudomonadota > Betaproteobacteria > Burkholderiales > Burkholderiaceae > Burkholderia > Burkholderia sp. LS-044. The sequence goes on along the minus strand of NZ_SSWO01000018.1, from coordinate 130,332 downwards.
AACACGTCGTGCGCTTCGGCTTCGCCGCCTGCTTCGTCGTCGTCGGGGCCGAGCACGACTTCCAGTTCGATGAAATCGCCGAGGCCGTCGACGCGGTCGAGATGGATGCGCGTGCGGCCCGCCAGGTACACGTGCCGTTCCTTCGTCACGATCCCGCGCGTGGTCAGCGCGGTGGCGAGCAGCGCGTGCATCGCGTCGGGGTTCGTCACCGGGCTGCGCGTGTAGTACGACGCCTTCGGGCCGTCGCGGTCGTCGCGCTGGTAGAAGATCAGTTCGGCCGGCGTGCCGTCCTCGAAGCGGCGCAGCTTCAGCCGGCCGCGCGGCACGTCATAGAAGAAATCCTGCTGGCGGTAGAAGAGCGGCGCTTCGGTCGCGAGTTTGGCCGCCTGTTCGCGCAGCTGGTCGAATTCGCGGGCGCGGGCTTTGATCTCGATGTTGCGGGCCATGCGGGTCTCCTTCAATCGGGGTCTCGCGGTGTGCGAACGCACAATCTAGCAAAAACGTGGAGACGGTGGCGTGACGGCGGGGGCGGGGTGCGGCGCGATGACGCGTGTCGTGCCCGGCAGCGGGATGCCCGACGTCCGGCACGCGCACTTTCATCAGCACCGCTCATATCGCCCACTGCGCTTCGATCAGCCGCAGCGCCGCCGCGATCGCCGGTTCGTCGCGCCGCTCGGCGAGCGTCACGAAGGTGAGCTCGGTCGGCACCGTCACGCGTTCGACGATCGTCAGCGCATGCGCGTGCGCTTCGGCCAGCGCGGTCGAATCGCGCGCGAGCGTCAATCCGATGCCCGATTTGACGAGATCGAGCATCGACTGCTCCTGGTCGACCTCGGCAACCTTGAGCGGCTGCGCGCCGGCGTCGGCGAAGCGCCGCGACAGCAGCCGGTGGTGCGCGGATGCCGGCGGCGTCCAGATCCACGGCAGCGCGGCAAGCGAGCGCCAGTCGTTCACGCGCTGTACGCGCTCCTTCCAGCCGGCCGGCGCGAGCACGCGGTACTCGAAATGCGTGAGCGTGACGGTGTGGAACAGTGCGCCGTCGAGCGGATCGTCCTCGCCCGGCCGGCCGATGTAATAGCCGACGTCGAGCGCCTGCGTGCGCACCTGTTCGATGACCCACCCCGACATCCCGTGCCGCAGCGCCGTTTCGATCTGCGGATGGGTTTCGACGAGTGCGCGCAGGAAGCCGCCGAGCCGCAGGAAGCCCGGATCGAGGATCGTGCCGATCCGCAGCCGGCCGCGCACCTCGTGCCGCAGCGCAGCAGCGGCGCGCTGCACGTCGGCGGCCGCGGCGAGCGCGCGTTCCGCATGCGGCAGCAGGGTCTGGCCGTCGCGCGTGAGCGCGAGCCCGCGCGACGTGCGCGTAAACAGCGTGACGCCGAGCGTTTCCTGCAGATGCTTGATCTGCAGGCTGACGGCCGGCTGCGTCAGGTGCAGCTGCACGGCGGCGCGTGTCAGGTTGCCTTCGCGTGCGACCGTCGCGAACGCACGGAGCAGGGTGAGATCCATCGTCGTGATATGAGCGCGGCTTATAACGCAGTTCAGCATAACTCATTGGATCGGCAGCCGGCGGCGGGAGTACGCTTCATCGGTCGTGTCGCGCGGCCGCCAGCGCGGGCCGCGACGCACTATGCTGAAAATGCGCGCGGCACCGCGCCGCGCGGCGCACAACAACGAAGAAGGGGACACGCCGTGAGTACTCCACGCACGCTCGAAGGCGAATTCGACTACGTGATCGTCGGTGCGGGCACCGCAGGCTGCGTGCTCGCGAACCGCCTGACCGAGGATCCCGACATCCGCGTGCTGCTGCTCGAAGCAGGCGGCAAGGACGACTATCACTGGATCCACATCCCGGTCGGCTACCTGTATTGCATCGGCAACCCGCGCACCGACTGGCTGTACAAGACCCAACCCGAAGCGGCGCTCAACGGCCGGGCGCTGTCGTATCCGCGCGGCCGCGTGCTCGGCGGCTGCTCGTCGATCAACGGGATGATCTACATGCGCGGCCAGCGCGAGGATTACGACAGCTGGGCGCAGGAAACCGGCGACGCCGGCTGGTCGTGGGACAGCGTGCTGCCGATCTTCAAGCGCAGCGAGGACCACCATGCGGGCGCGAGCGACGCACACGGCGCGGGCGGTTACTGGCGCGTCGAAAAGCAGCGGCTGCGCTGGGAGATCCTCGAATCGTTCGCGCAGGCCGCGCAGCAGACGGGCATCCCGGCAACCGACGACTTCAACCGCGGCGACAATTCCGGGGTCGGTTATTTCGAGGTGAACCAGAAGCGCGGCGTGCGCTGGAATACGTCGAAGGCGTTCCTGCGGCCCGCGATGGCGCGCCCGAACCTGACCGTGATCACCGGCGCGCACGCGCAGCGCGTGATTTTCGACGGGCGGCGCGCGGTCGGCGTCGAATATCGCGGCGGCGGCACCGATTACGTTGCGCGGGCGCGCTCGGAGGTGCTGCTGACATCCGGCGCCGTGAATTCGCCGCAGCTGCTCGAACTGTCGGGCATCGGCGACGGCCGGCGGCTGCAGGCGCTCGGCATCGACGTCGTGCAGGATCTGCCGGGCGTCGGCGAAAACCTGCAGGATCACCTGCAATTGCGGATGGCGTTTCGCGTCGAAGGCGTGCGCACGCTCAACACGCTGTCCGCGCACTGGTGGGGCAAGCTGATGATCGGCGCGGAATATGCGTTGCTGCAGCGCGGGCCGATGTCGATGGCGCCGTCGCAGCTCGGCGCATTCGCGAAATCCGATCCCGACGATCCGGCACTCACGCGCCCCGATCTCGAATACCACGTGCAGCCGCTGTCGCTCGAACGTTTCGGCGAGCCGCTGCACAGCTTCAATGCATTTACGGCGTCCGTGTGCCATCTGCGGCCGACGTCGCGCGGCAGCGTGCATGTCGCGAGCGCCGATCCGGGTGTCGCACCCGCAATCGCGCCGAACTATCTGTCGACCGACCACGATCGCCACGTCGCCGCGAACGCGCTGCGCCTCACGCGCCGGATCGCGTCCGCGCCGGCGCTCGCGCGTTATCGGCCCGAGGAAATCCTGCCCGGCACGCAGTACCGCAGCGAAGCCGAGCTGATCGACGCGGCGGGCACCGTCGGCACGACGATCTTCCACCCGGTCGGCACCTGCCGGATGGGGCGGGCCGACGACGAGCGTGCGGTCGTCGACAGCCGGCTGCGGGTACGCGGCATCGCCGGGCTGCGGATCGTCGATGCGTCGGTGATGCCCTTCATTACATCGGGCAATACCAATTCGCCGACGCTGATGATCGCCGAGCGCGCGAGCGACATGATCCGTGCCGATCGCCGCGCGGCGCGCGAAGCGACGATGGTGCGAACGGAGCCCGCGGCGACGGCCGCGTGACGGAACGCTGACACGCACGACAGCGGGGCGTCATGATGACGCCCGCTGATTCGATATGCGAAACAAGCTGCCGGTGCCGATCGTGTCTATTGCGTCGCTTCACCGGCAAGATCCATGCAAGCCGTGCAGCCGCACGGCTTTCCTGTTGCGTGCCTGCCGCGCGTGCGAAGAGGCAACGGTCGATGATGCACGTGTCAAAAAAACGTGGCGAAAAACCGAGCACAACCGCGCGCGACATGGCGGCCAGCCCTATAAGTGCAAATCCCGATGATTGCACTGCACCAACGGCGAGACAATGTGGCGCAGTGTGCATACGCGTCGGCGCGGGAGACCACCCTCGAGGCGTAACACGGCGCCCGGGGCAGCCTGCTCATCCGCTGACGTGTTTCGCGGCCGCTTCGCGCGAATCTTCCCGGTGCTTCGCCTGACTTCGTATGGAAGGGAACATGATTCTCGGCGACACGATTCTGGAAACACGCGGACTGACCAAGGAATTCAGGGGTTTCACGGCCGTCAACGGCGTGAACCTGCGTGTGCGTCGCGGTGCGATCCATGCGTTGATCGGACCGAACGGCGCAGGCAAGACGACCTGCTTCAACCTCCTCACCAAATTCCTGACGCCGACGGCCGGCCAGATCGTCTTCAACGGGATCGACATCACCGACGAGCGGCCCGCGCAGGTCGCGCGGCGCGGCATCATCCGTTCGTTCCAGATCTCGGCCGTCTTTCCGCACCTGACCGCATTGCAGAACGTGCGCATCGGCCTGCAGCGCGCGCTCGGCACCGAATTCCATTTCTGGCGCAGCGAACGCACGCTCAAGCGGCTCGACGACCGCGCGATGGATCTGCTCACGCAGGTCGGCCTCACCGATTTCGCGCAGGTGCCGACCGTCGAACTCGCATACGGCCGCAAGCGCGCGCTGGAGATCGCGACCACGCTCGCGATGGAGCCCGAGCTGATGCTGCTCGACGAGCCCACGCAAGGGATGGGCCACGAGGACGTCGATCGCGTGACCGCACTGATCAAGAAGGTCGCGAGCGGCCGCACGATCCTGATGGTCGAGCACAACATGAACGTGATCGCGGGCATCTCCGACACGATCACCGTCCTGCAACGCGGCGAGGTGCTGGCCGAAGGCTCGTATGCGGAAGTGTCGAAGAATCCGCTCGTCATCGAGGCCTACATGGGCAGCGCCGACGCGGCGCTCGCGGGGGCGCACGCATGAAGCACAGCGAACGGGAGGAACGCGAATTGAGCGGCGTCGAAAGCGGTACGCCCGCGCTGGAGATCACGGGCCTGGAGGCCTGGTACGGGGAATCCCACATATTGCACGGTGTCGACCTGACGGTGCATCGCGGCGAGGTCGTCACGCTGCTCGGCCGCAACGGCGCGGGCCGCACGACGACGCTGCGCGCGATCATGGGCCTCACGGGCCGCCGCAGCGGGTCGATCAAGGTCGCGGGCAACGAGACGATCGGCCTCGCGACACACCGCATCGCGCATTTCGGTGTCGGCTACTGCCCGGAGGAGCGCGGGATCTTCTCGAGCCTGTCGTGCGAGGAGAACCTGATGCTGCCGCCGCCGATCGGCCCGCGCGATCACGCGATGTCGATCGACGAGATCTACACGATGTTCCCGAACCTCGCGTCGCGCCGGCAGAGCCAGGGCACGCGGCTGTCCGGCGGCGAGCAGCAGATGCTCGCGGTCGCGCGGATCCTGCGCACCGGCGCGAACCTGCTGCTGCTCGACGAGATCTCCGAAGGCCTCGCGCCGGTGATCGTGCAGTCGCTGGCGCGGATGATCGTCGCGCTGAAGGCGCGCGGCTACACGATCGTGATGGTCGAACAGAATTTCCGCTTCGCGGCGCCGCTCGCCGACCGGTTCTACGTGATGGAGCACGGCAGCATCGTCGAACATTTCCAGGCGGCCGAACTGGAAAGCAAGATGCCGACCCTGCACGACCTGCTCGGGGTGTGACGCCGCCCCGTCTCTTTCGCCGCTAGCCGTGGCGGCTTCGAACAACCACAACGCATCAGAACAACAGGAGACGTCAATGAAAATGAAGACCCTCGCACACGCCTGTCTCGCGCTCGCGGCGGCCGCGTTCACCACCGGCGCCGCGCAGGCCGCGGATACCGTGAAGATCGGCTTCATCACCGACATGTCGGGGCTTTACGCGGACATCGACGGGCAGGGCGGCCTCGAGGCGATCCGCATGGCGGTCGCCGATTTCGGCGGCAAGGTGCTCGGCAAGCCGATCGAGGTCGTCTATGCCGATCACCAGAACAAGGCCGACATCGCCGCGTCGAAGGCGCGCGAATGGATGGACCGCGGCGGGCTCGACCTGCTGGTCGGCGGCACGAACTCCGCCACCGCGCTGTCGATGAACCAGGTCGCGGCCGAGAAGAAGAAGGTCTACATCAATATCGGCGCCGGCGCCGACACGCTGACGAACGAGCAGTGCACGCCGTACACGGTCCACTACGCATACGACACGATGGCGCTCGCGAAGGGCACCGGTTCGGCGGTGGTGAAGCAGGGCGGCAAGAGCTGGTTCTTCCTGACCGCCGACTACGCGTTCGGCAAGGCGCTCGAGAAGAACACGTCGGACGTCGTGAAGGCGAACGGCGGGCAGGTGCTCGGCGCGGTGCGTCACCCGCTGTCCGCGTCGGATTTCTCGTCGTTCCTGCTGCAGGCGCAGGCGTCGAAGGCGCAGATCCTCGGCCTCGCGAACGCGGGCGGCGACACGATCAATTCGATCAAGGCCGCGAAGGAGTTCGGCATCACGAAGACGATGAAGCTCGCCGCGCTGCTGATGTTCATCGACGACGTGCACAGCCTCGGCCTCGAGACGACGCAGGGCCTCGTGCTGACCGACAGCTGGTACTGGAACCGCGATGCGGCGTCGCGCCAGTGGGCGCAACGCTACTTCGGCAAGATGAAGAAGATGCCGTCGAGCCTGCAGGCGGCCGACTACTCGTCGGTGACGACCTACCTGAAGGCGGTCCAGGCTGCCGGCACGACCGATTCCGACAAGGTGATGGCCGAGCTGAAGAAGATCAAGATCAACGACTTCTACGCGAAGGGCTACATCCGCACGGACGGCAGCATGATCCACGACATGTACCTGATGGAAGTGAAGAAGCCTGCTGAATCGAAGGAGCCGTGGGATTACTACAAGGTGCTCGCGACGATTCCGGGCGAACAGGCGTTCGGGACCAAGCAGGAATCGCGCTGCGCGTTGTGGAAGTAAGCGGGGCTTGGCGGCGCGCGAGTTGCGCGCCGCACGGTGGCGGCCGCAGCGATGTGCCCCGCTGCGCCGCCCGCGTGCGTATCCCGAGAAGGTTGCGCGCGCAACGAAACTCATACTGACGGCTAAGTCGATGGAAATCTTTGGCATTCCGTTGCCGGCGATGCTGAGCCAGTTGCTGCTCGGGCTCGTCAACGGCTCGTTCTACGCGATCCTGAGCCTCGGGCTCGCGGTGATCTTCGGGCTGCTCAACGTGATCAACTTCGCGCACGGCGCGCTGTTCATGCTGGGCGCGATGCTCGCGTGGATGGGCCTGTCGTACTTCGGGCTGCCGTACTGGGCGATGCTCGTGATCGCGCCGCTGGTCGTCGGTGCGTTCGGGATCCTGATCGAACGCTCGATGCTGCGCTGGCTGTACAAGCTCGATCACCTGTACGGGCTGCTGCTCACGTTCGGGCTCACGCTGGTCGTCGAAGGCGTGTTCCGGTCGATCTACGGCTCGTCCGGCCAGCCGTACGACGTGCCGTCGCAGCTGTCCGGCGCCACCAACCTCGGCTTCATGTTCCTGCCGAACTACCGTGCGTGGGTGGTCGTCGCGTCGCTCGCGGTGTGTCTCGTGACCTGGTTCGTGATCGAGAAGACGCGCCTCGGTGCCTACCTGCGCGCGGGCACCGAGAACCCGAAGCTCGTCGAGGCATTCGGCGTGAACGTGCCGATGATGATCACGCTCACCTACGGCTTCGGCGTCGCGCTCGCGGCGTTCGCGGGCGTGCTGGCCGCGCCGGTGATCCAGGTGTCGCCGCTGATGGGGCAGCCGATGATCATCACCGTGTTCGCGGTGGTCGTGATCGGCGGGATGGGGTCGATCCTCGGCTCGATCGTCACGGGCCTGATGCTCGGCGTGATCGAGGGTTTCACGCGCGTGTTCTACCCCGAAGCGTCGGCCACCGTCGTGTTCGTGATCATGGCGATCGTGCTGCTGTTCCGCCCGGCGGGCCTCTTCGGCAAGGAAAAATGATGCAGAGAAAAGTGCTCTACGGCGTGCTGCTTGCCGCACTGCTCGCCGCGCCGTTCATCGGCGCGTACCCGGTGTTCGTGATGAAGGTGCTCACGTTCGCGCTGTTCGCGGCCGCATTCAACCTGCTGATCGGCTATACGGGGCTGCTGTCGTTCGGCCATGCGATGTTCCTCGCGACCGCCGGTTATGCGACCGGTTATTCGATGCAGACGCTCGGCTTCACGCCGGAACTCGGGGTGCTCGTCGGCACCGTTGCCGCGACGCTGCTCGGGCTCGTCGTCGGGCTGTTCGCGATCCGCCGGCAGGGCATCTACTTCGCGATGATCACGCTCGCGTTCGCGCAGATGGTCTATTTCATCTACCTGCAGGCGCCGTTCACGCACGGCGAAGACGGGTTGCAGGGCGTGCCGCGCGGTCACCTGTTCGGGCTGCTCGACCTGTCGAACGACGTCGCGCTGTACTACGTCGTGGTGGCGGTGGTCGTCGCCGCGTGCGCGTTCATCGTGCGGGTCGTGCATTCGCCGTTCGGCCAGGTGCTCGTCGCGATCAAGGAGAACGAGGCGCGCGCGATCTCGCTCGGCTACGACACCGACCGTTTCAAGCTGCTCGCGTTCATCCTGTCGGCGGGCATCGCGGGACTGGCCGGCTCTCTGAAGGTGCTCGTGCTCGGCTTCGAGACGCTGTCGGACGCGTACTGGACGATGTCGGGCCTGGTCGTGCTGATGACGCTCGTCGGCGGCATGGGCACGCTGTTCGGGCCGCTGCTCGGCGCGGCGCTGATCGTCGCGCTCGAAGACCGGCTCGGCGACATCGGCGAAGGGCTCGCATCGGCGACGGGCGTCGCGTGGTTCCATTCGCTCGGCGAATCGGCGACGATCGTCACGGGGCTGATCTTCATCGTGTGCGTGCTCGCCTTCCGGCGCGGCATCGTCGGCGAAATGGTCGCGCGGATCAAGCCGCTCAGGGCCTCCTGAGCGCATGCCGCGCACGTCGCCGTCGGTTGATGCGAAGCACCATCCGGCGTGCTCGTGAAGCGCGTCGCAGCGCGCTCGGGGCGGCACCGCGCGGCTGGCTGCTGCCCCATTTTCGTGCGGCGATGCACCATAGGGGTAAATGCTAAGTTGCCGTGGTGCTTAAGCCTCTTTAAGATTCACCCTAGTTCTGATGCACCGCGAAACGAATTTGCAGGTGGAGAACGAGGAGACAATCGAGGCACAAAGTGCCCGGACCCTAAAGCGCTGTTGGACGGAATCCAACAGCGCTTTTTCATTTGGTGCACGAATTTTCATCGATGGTGCAGGCGAACCGCGCTGCATTCCGCGCGCCCGTGTTCTGCCTCGCGTCACTCGCGCATCATCCCGTCCCCCCGATTTCATCCGTTCCTGCCGGTCGATCGCCGCCGGCGCGCAGCCGTGCGCATGCCGTCCGGGCTTACCCGGTTGGCGTGCGCAAAAAGCGTCCGTTACACTCAGCTTTCGCCGACCGTGCGGTCGGGAAAACGGTCGGCAGTTCTCCTACAAGCAAAATGCAGAAGAGGGAGTGCGGTTGGATGAGAAGCGCGGGACGAAGGATCGGGGCGGGAGGGGCGGCTGGCGCCGCTCGTTCGGGGGCGGACGTGCATCGGTATGCCCCGGCTTTCACGAGCCGCTCTGCGGCCGGCATGTGCGTTCCGATGCAATTTGCCGGCACGATGGTCTGTCCGGTCGTTGCGTTCGCATCCGATGCGTCGTTCGCATTCGCATGAACGGCCATTTTTCCGATCCTGCATTGCCCGCGCATGGAGCCGTATCAGGCCCGGCCGGCCGACCTTCCGGCGATCGTTGCGCCCGCATCGATCGCGTTTCGCACAGCGCCGCTTTTCTCCGTTTCCTTCATCCTGACGACATTGCCGCCGCGCATCGTGGCGGTCGAACGACCGTTTCGGCACGCGCTGCGGCGCGTGCATGTGCGGTATCGCCGGGGCTCGATGGCAGCGCCGGCGTTTCACGGGAAAACGAGTGTAGGCGGGGCAAGGCGAGATAGTTAAATTATTAACTTGTTTGGAGACCGGGAGCCGCCCGAGCGACCCGTGGCTTTTTCGAGCAGCGTTTGGAGACGACATAAATGAAGATGAATCGATGGATGGAAGTTCTGCTTGCCGCGGGCCTCGTGTGCGCGGCCGCCACGGCGTCGGCGCAGGTGAAGATCGGCGTGACGCTGTCGGCCACCGGGCCGGCCGCGTCGCTCGGGATTCCGGAAAAGAACACGATCGCGCTGCTGCCGAAGGAAATCGCCGGCAAGAGCGTGCAGTACATCGTGCTCGACGACGCATCCGACACGAGCCGCGCGGTGCAGAACGTGCGCAAGCTGATCGACGAGGATCACGTCGACGCGATCATCGGTTCGTCCGTCACGCCGAACTCGCTCGCGATGCTCGATCCCGTGTCGCAGGGCAAGACGCCGACGATCTCGCTCGCGGCGAGCGCGCAGATCATCTCGCCGATGGATGCGAAGCGCGCCTGGATGTTCAAGGTGCCGCAGAACGACCAGCTGATGGCCGACGCGATCGCCGGCTACATGGCGAAGCACGGCGTGAAGACGGTCGGCTTCATCGGCTTCGCCGATGCGTACGGCGACAGCTGGTACAACACGTTCAACGCGGCGGCCGCGAAGAACGGCCTGAAGGTCGTGTCGAACGAGCGCTTCAACCGTACCGACGCGTCGGTGATGGGGCAGGTGCTGAAGCTGATGGGCTCGAATCCGGATGCGGTGCTGATCGCCGGCTCGGGCACGCCGGCGGCGCTGCCGGCGAAGACGCTGAAGGAGCGCGGCTACAAGGGCAAGGTGTACCAGACGCACGGCGTCGCGAACAACGACTTCCTGCGTGTGTGCGGCAAGGACTGCGAAGGCGAGATCCTGCCTGCCGGCCCGGTGCTCGTGACCGACCAGCTGCCCGATTCGAATCCGGTGAAGAAGCCGGCGCTCGGGTACAAGGCCGCGTACGAGAAGGCCTACGGCGCGGGCTCGCTGGCGACGTTCGGCGGCCATGCGTGGGATGCGGGGCTGCTGCTGCAGCGTGCGATTCCGGAAGCGCTGAAGAAGGGCCAGCCGGGCACCGAGGCGTTCCGCGAAGCGCTGCGCGCGTCGCTCGAAAGCGTGAAGGACCTGCCCGTGTCGCACGGCGTGATCAACATGACGCCGACCGATCACAACGGCTTCGATACGCGTGCGCGCGTGATGGTGCAGATCGTCGACGGCAAGTGGAAGCTGCAGGCCGAGTAAGCATCACGTGAAACCGGTGTGCGCGGCGCGAACGGCGCCGTGCGTGCCGTCGGCAGGGTGCGCGGCCCGACGGGTCGCGCTCATGCCGCCTGGAACCGCCGGGGCCCGTCGCCGGGTGCCTGCGCACCGGTCTTGCCGTCCGCGCGCCCCGGCCGTTTCCGTCTTTCGTTTCTCCGCAGCATTCTCGATACACGAAACGTATGGATCTCTCGATTGCAGCGATCCTCGCGCAAGACGGCATCACGACCGGCGCCATATATGCATTGCTGTCGCTGGCGCTCGTGCTGGTGTTTTCCGTCACGCGGGTGATCTTCATTCCCCAGGGCGAATTCGTCGCCTACGGTGCGCTGACGCTTGCCGCGTTGCAGGCGCAGAAATTTCCCGCCACCTGCTGGCTGTTGTTCGTGATGGGCATCGCGTGCTTCCTGCTCGAAGTCGGCGGCCTGATCCGGCATCGCGAACGTCGCCATCAGCTCGGCCGCACACTCGCGACACTCGGCAGCCGCTACGTCCTGCTGCCGCTCGCGGTGTTCGCGATCACGCGCAGCTTTGCCGCACAGCCGCTGCCGATGCTCGCGCAGATCGCGCTGACACTCGCGATCGTCGTGCCGATGGGGCCGTTCGTCTACCGGCTCGTGTACCAGCCGATCGCCGAAGGCACGACGCTGCTGCTGCTGATCGTGTCGGTCGCCGTCCACTTCGCGATGGTCGGCCTCGGGCTCGTGATGTTCGGCGCGGAAGGTTCGCGCACCAACGGGTTCTCGGATGCGTCGCTCGCGATCGGCAGCATGACCGTGTCGGTGCAGAGCATCCTGGTCGTCGTGACGGCACTCGTGCTGATCGGCGCGCTCTATGTGTACTTCGGCCGCACGATCGCCGGCAAGGCGCTGCGCGCGACGTCGGTGAACCGGCTCGGCGCGCGGCTCGTGGGCATCGGCACCACCGAGGCAGGGCGGCTCGCGTTCACGTTCGCGGCGGGGCTCGGCGTGCTGTCCGGGATCCTCGTCGGCCCGCTGACGACGATCTACTACGACTCGGGCTTCCTGATCGGCCTGAAGGGTTTCGTCGGCGCGATCATCGGCGGGCTCGTCAGCTATCCGCTCGCGGCCGCCGGCTCGCTGCTCGTCGGCGTGCTCGAATCGTATTCGTCGTTCTGGGCGAGCGCGTACAAGGAGGTGATCGTGTTCACGCTGATCATTCCGGTGCTGCTGTGGCGGAGCTTCGCGACGCCGCACGCGGAAGAGGAAGAGGAGTGACACGATGAAGACGATGGTACGCAACAAGACCTTCTGGGTGTTTCTCGTGGTGCTGTTCGCGCTGCCGGTGCTGCCTGGTGCGCTGCAGGTGCCCGAATACTGGATCACGCTGCTGAACTACATCGGCCTCTACGCGATCGTCGCGATCGGGCTCGTGCTGCTGACGGGCGTCGGCGGGATGACGAGCTTCGGGCAGGCCGCGTTCGTCGGCATCGGCGCCTATGCGACCGCGTTCCTGACGACGCGATACGGCGTGTCGCCGTGGCTTGCGCTGATCGTCGGCGTCGTACTGACGGCACTCGTCGCGCTCGTGCTCGGCGCGGTCACGATGCGGCTGTCCGGCCACTTCCTGCCGCTCGGCACGATCGCGTGGGGCCTCGCGCTGTTCTACCTGTTCGGCAACCTCGAACTGCTCGGCAAGTATGACGGCATCAACGGGATTCCGGCGCTGAACCTGTTCGGCATCGAGCTTGGAAGCGGGCGCAGCCTGTATTTCCTGATCTGGGCCGTCGTGCTGGCTGCGATCGTGTCGGTGCAGAACCTGCTGAACAGCCGCCCGGGCCGTGCGATCCGCGCGCTGCGCGGCGGCGGCGTGATGGCCGAGGCGATGGGCGTGAACACCGCGTGGATGCGCGTCGTGATCTTCGTCTATGCGGCCGTGCTGGCGGCCGTATCGGGCTTCCTGTACGCGCACCTGCAGCGCGCGGTGAACCCGACGCCGTTCGGGCTGAACCACGGGATCGAGTTCCTGTTCATGGCCGTGGTCGGCGGCGTGTCGCACGTGTGGGGCGCGGTGCTCGGCGCGGCGATCCTGACCGTGCTGCAGGACTATCTGCAGACGCTGCTGCCGAAGCTGCTCGGCTCGGAAGGCAACTTCGAGATCATCGTGTTCGGCGTGCTGATGGTGCTGCTGCTGCAGTACGCGCGCCAGGGCGTGTGGCCGTTCGTCGCGAGGCTGTTCCCGCGCGGGCCGCGCGCGCATGTGCCCGAGCACGCCGATCCGTTGCCGCAGCGCGCGAAGCCGACGGCCGGCGAGCCGCTGCTCGTCGTCGACAATGCGCGCAAGCAGTTCGGCGGGCTCGTGGCCGTCAACGACGTCAGCTTCGACGTGAAAGCGGGGCAGATCATCGGGCTGATCGGCCCGAACGGCGCCGGCAAGTCGACCACGTTCAACCTCGTGACGGGTGTGCTGAAGCCGACGGGCGGCACGATCACGTTCCGTGGCGAGCGTATCGACGGGCTCACATCGCGCCAGATCGTCCGCCGCGGCATCGGCCGGACGTTCCAGCACGTGAAGCTGTTGCCGGCGATGACGGTGCTCGAGAACGTCGCGATCGGTGCGCACCTGCGCGGCCGTACGGGCGTGTGGCGCAGCGTCGCGCGGCTCAATGCACATGAGGAAGCGCAGTTGCTGGCTGAGGCTGCACGCCAGATTCGCCGCGTCGGGCTTGAAAAGCACATGTACGACGAAGCGGGCAGCCTCGCGCTGGGGCAGCAGCGAATTCTCGAAATCGCGCGGGCGCTGTGCTGCGATCCGACGCTGCTGCTGCTCGACGAGCCGGCCGCCGGGCTGCGTTACCAGGAGAAGCAGCAACTCGCCGATCTGCTGCGACGGCTGAAGGCGGAAGGCATGAGCGTGTTGCTCGTGGAACACGACATGGATTTCGTGATGAATCTCACCGACCGTTTGGTGGTGATGGAGTTCGGCACGCGGATCGCGGAAGGACTGCCGCAGGACGTGCAGCAGGATCCGGCGGTGCTGGAAGCGTATCTGGGCGGGGTGGAGTGATGACGGACACGACGATGCCGATTCTCGAAGTGCGCGGGCTGGCGGTCCGGTACGGGAAGGTGGAGGCGCTGCACGGCGCGGCGATCAAGGTTGGCGCGGGGCAGATCGTCAGCGTGATCGGCCCGAACGGCGCCGGCAAATCGACGCTGCTGAACGCGATCATGGGCGCGCTGCCGGTGACCGGGCATGCATCGGGTGCGATCGTGTACCGCGGTCACGACGTCGGTGCATTGCCGGTCGAACAGCGCGTCGCACGCGGGATGTGCCTCGTACCGGAAAAGCGTGAGCTGTTCAGCACGATGACGGTCGAAGACAACCTCGTATTGGGCGCGTATCGGCGCAAGCAGGCCGGTGAAGCGAACTTCCTCGACCAGCTCGATCATGTGTTCGCACTGTTTCCGCGGCTGAAGGAGCGCCGCAAGCAGGCGGCCGGCACGCTATCCGGCGGCGAGCGGCAGATGCTCGCGGTGGGACGCGCACTGATGGGCAAGCCCGATCTGCTGATGCTCGACGAGCCGAGCCTCGGGCTGGCGCCGCTGATCGTGAAGGAGATTTTTCATATCATCAGCGCGTTGCGCGGTACGGGCGTGGCGACGCTGCTGATCGAGCAGAACGCACGGGCTGCACTGCAGATCTCCGATTACGGCTATGTGCTGGAGACAGGCGAATTTGCGCTGGAAGGGCCGGCGGCCGAACTTGCGCAGAATCCACGCGTGATCGAGACGTACCTCGGGTTGGCGAAGAAAAAGGCCTGATCGGTGGTGTGGTGGGCGGGAAACGGGCGGCGTGTTTCACGTGAAACACGCCGTTTTTGTTTTTGGGTGAGATGTGACCCCGACACGCGACGGCTAGCGGCCAGGGGATAAGTGCAAGGGAAACAATCGGAAGCTCTGTGCAGCGCGGACGACGATCCAGAGCATCGTTCGCCGATGGCTGTCGCCTGTTCCGCACACTGGGGATGTTGTGCCGGGTCACAGGGGATAAGTGTCGGGCGAACTGTCTGAAATTCTGTGAGGGAGAGGGTGGGTGCGGTCGCACAGGGTGTTCCGTCCAGGTTGCCGTGCGGGGCACAGGCATCGAACGGGTATGTGTTCCACGTGAAATTTCCCGGCAAGCGAATTTTTTTGCACAGGCGCAACGATGTGGCGCCGGCGGGCCGGAAGCGTTGCCGGAGTGGGCTCTGCGCCACGGATTCTTCGGCCGAGCACAGAAAAATCGCCGAAATGCACAGACCCTACCATTCGGACGGCCTTCGGGTGAAAAGCGAACCCGCTATAATTCGGCCCATACATTTCTCAGATAGGTTCGTGCGCCGTCCTGCGTACGGAATCCACCATGCTTTTTCCCACAGAATTTGACGTCATCGTCGTCGGTGGCGGTCATGCCGGCACGGAAGCCGCGCTGGCGTCCGCCCGCATGGGCGCAAAGACATTACTGCTGACCCACAACATCGAAACGCTTGGGCAGATGAGCTGCAATCCGTCGATCGGCGGCATTGGCAAGGGCCATCTGGTCAAGGAAGTCGATGCGCTGGGCGGCGCAATGGCAGCCGCGACCGACGAGAGCGGTATTCAGTTCCGGATCCTCAATTCGTCGAAGGGGCCGGCCGTGCGCGCGACGCGTGCGCAGGCCGATCGCATCCTGTACAAGGCCGCGATTCGCCACCGGCTCGAGAATCAGCCGAACCTGTGGCTGTTCCAGCAGGCTGTCGACGACCTGATGGTCGAAGGCGACCGCGTGGTGGGCGCCGTCACGCAGATCGGCATCCGCTTCCGTGCGCGTGCGGTCGTGCTGACCGCCGGTACGTTCCTCGACGGCAAGATTCACGTCGGCCTGAACAACTATACGGGTGGTCGTGCGGGCGATCCGGCGGCCGTGTCGCTGTCATCGCGCCTGAAGGAGCTGAAGCTGCCGCAGGGCCGCCTGAAGACCGGTACGCCGCCGCGTATCGATGGTCGCTCGATCGATTTCTCACAGCTGGACGAACAGCCGGGCGATCTCGATCCGATCCCCGTTTTCTCGTTCCTGGGCCGTGCGGAGCAGCATCCGCAGCAACTGCCGTGCTGGGTCACGCATACGAACGAGCGCACGCACGACATCATTCGTGGCGGCCTCGACCGTTCGCCTATGTATACAGGCGTGATCGAAGGCGTCGGGCCGCGCTATTGCCCGTCGATCGAGGACAAGATTCACCGGTTCGCTTCGAAGGAATCGCACCAGATCTTCCTGGAACCGGAAGGGCTGACGACCAACGAGTTCTACCCGAACGGGATCTCGACGAGCCTGCCGTTCGACGTCCAGCTCGAGCTCGTGCACTCGATGCGCGGCCTCGAGAACGCGCATATCCTGCGCCCCGGCTACGCGATCGAGTACGACTACTTCGACCCGCGTGCGCTGAAGGCGTCGCTCGAAACGAAGGCGATCAACGGGCTGTTCTTTGCGGGCCAGATCAACGGGACGACGGGCTATGAAGAAGCAGCCGCGCAGGGTCTGCTGGCCGGTCTCAACGCTGGCCGCTACGTGCAGGAGAAGGACGCATGGTGCCCGCGCCGTGACCAGGCCTACCTTGGCGTGCTGGTCGACGATCTCGTGACGCGCGGTGTGGCCGAGCCGTACCGGATGTTCACGAGCCGCGCCGAGTATCGCCTCAGCCTGCGTGAAGACAATGCCGACATGCGCTTGACCGAGATCGGCCGCGAACTGGGGCTCGTCGACGACGCACGTTGGGACGCATTCAGCCGGAAGCGCGACGCTGTTTCACGTGAAACCGAACGCCTGAAGTCGACGTGGGTCACGCCGAAGACGTTGCCGCCGGAAGAGGCGACCGCGCTCCTCGGCAAGGCGATCGACCACGAATACAGCCTCGCCGAACTGCTGCGCCGTCCGGGTATCAGCTACGACGGTGTGTGCGGACTGAAGGGCGGCGAGTGCGGCCCCGCCGAGCCGCTGGCCGACGATCCGGTGCTGCTCGAGCAGATCAAGGAGCAGGTCGAGATCGGCATCAAGTATCAGGGCTACATCGAGCGCCAGGCATCGGAAATCGAACGCAACGATGCGAACGAGAACACGCGTCTGCCCGACGGTATCGATTACCGCGAAGTCCGCGGCCTGTCGTTCGAGGTGAGCCAGAAGCTCAACGAGTTCCGACCGGAAACGATCGGGCAGGCGTCGCGCATCTCGGGTGTCACGCCGGCGGCAATCTCGCTGCTGATGGTGCACCTGAAGCGTCGCGGCCTGGGCCGCCGTAATGGCACGGCCGAAGCGGCAGCGGAGCAGGGGGACGGCGCCGTCCCGACGCAACAATGACGGCGCGTCGCGCGCCGGCGGTTAATCGGGACGTACTGGAACAGATGCTCGTCGAAGGCACGACGGCGCTCGACCTCACGCTGACGGATGCACAACGCAACCAGCTGCTCGACTATGTCGCGCTGCTCGGCAAGTGGAACGCGGTCTACAACCTGACCGCGATCCGCGACCCGAAGCAGATGCTGATCCAGCACATCCTCGATTCGCTTTCCATCGTTCCGCATCTGCGTGGCCGTGCATCGGCCCGCGTGCTCGACGTCGGCTCGGGCGGTGGATTGCCCGGTATCGTGCTGGCGATCGTCGAGCCGGATTGGCAGATCACGCTGAACGATATCGTGCAGAAGAAGTCTGCATTCCAGACCCAGATGCGTGCGGAGCTGAAGCTCGCGAACCTGTCGGTGGTCACGGGGCGGGTCGAATCGCTGCAGCCGGGTGTCGAAGTGCCGGAAAAATTCGACATGATCGTATCCCGCGCTTTCGCGGATCTGTCCGACTTCGTTAAACTTGCTCGACACCTGGTTGCGCCGGGCGGATCGATCTGGGCAATGAAGGGCGTTTATCCGGACGACGAGATTGCGCGGTTGCCGGAAGGCAGCCGCGTGAAGCAGACGATACGGCTGGCGGTGCCGTTGCTCGATGCCGAACGGCATCTGATCGAAGTGGCCGTCGACGAAGCGAATTGAAGGGCCGGCGCGCGATGGCGCGCCGTTTGTTTGAAGGTAAAGGGAACACACCAACGATGGCAAAGATCTTCTGCGTTGCGAACCAGAAGGGGGGCGTCGGCAAGACGACGACATCGGTCAATCTCGCCGCAAGCCTTGCAGCGCAGGAGCAACGAGTCCTGCTGATCGATCTCGACCCTCAGGGTAACGCGACGATGGGCAGCGGGATCGACAAGGCTGCTTGCGAAGCGACCGTGTACGAGGTGCTGGTCGACGGCGTGTCGGTGACCGACGCGCGCATCCGGCCGGACGGCGTCACCTACGACGTGCTGCCCGCGAACCGCGAGCTGTCCGGTGCCGAGATCGAACTGATCAGCATCGACAACCGCGAGCGCCGGCTGAAGGCCGCGCTCGAGCACGTGGCCGACGATTACGATTTCGTGCTGATCGATTGCCCGCCGACGCTGTCGCTGCTGACGCTGAACGGCTTGTGCGCGGCGCATGGCGTCGTGATCCCCATGCAGTGCGAATACTTTGCACTGGAGGGGTTGTCGGACCTCGTCAACACGATCAAGCAGGTTCACGCGAACATGAACCGCGACCTGAAGATCATCGGCTTGCTGCGTGTGATGTTCGATCCGCGCATCACGCTGCAGCAGCAAGTCTCCGATCAACTGAAAGCGCACTTCGGCGACAAGGTGTTCGACGCGGTGATTCCGCGCAACGTGCGCCTGGCGGAAGCGCCGAGTTACGGGCTGCCGGGCGTCGTGTTCGACCGCAGCTCGCGCGGTGCGCAAGCGTATCTCCAGTTCGGTGCCGAGATGATCGACCGCGTTCGCGCGTTCGAGGTGTCGTGATCCGGACATGAGCGAAGCGAGGAAGAAAGACATGAACGCGGTACCAAAGAAGAAGGGCTTGGGACGTGGCCTCGAAGCGCTGCTCGGCGGCAGTGCCGATATCACCGAAGCGGTGAAGATCGAAGGGGCACCGAACACGCTCGCGCTCGGCAAGCTGCAGGCCGGCAAGTACCAGCCGCGGACGCGGATGGACGAAGGCAGCCTGCAGGAGCTCGCGGCGAGCATTCGCGCGCAGGGCGTGATGCAGCCGATCCTGGTACGGCCCATTTCGTCAGACAAATACGAGATCATCGCGGGCGAGCGCCGTTTCCGCGCGGCACGCCTCGCGGGCCTCGATGAAGTGCCGGTGCTCGTGAAGGATGTGTCCGACCAGGCCGCCGCGGCGATGGCGCTGATCGAGAACATCCAGCGCGAGGATCTGAACCCGCTCGAAGAGGCGCACGGTATCCAGCGCCTGCTCGACGAGTTCGGTTTCACGCACGAACAGGCGGCCGAATCGGTCGGCCGTTCGCGCAGCGCTGTGTCGAACCTGCTGCGCCTGCTGAACCTGGCTTCGCCGGTGCAGACGATGCTGCTGGCCGGTGATCTCGACATGGGGCACGCACGTGCGCTGCTCGCCGTCGATGCGGCCACGCAGATCACGCTCGCCCATCAGGTCGTCAACAAGCGCATGTCGGTGCGGGAGACCGAGAAGCTCGTCACGCACACGACGAAGGAAGCGCCGGCCGTGAAGGCGCGCGCGAAGGACGACGGCGGCCGCGATACGCGCCGTCTCGAGGAGGAGTTGTCCGACCTGCTCGCGTCGACGGTGAAGATCAAGCTCGGCCGCCGCGGACGAGGGCAGGTCACGATCGACTTCGGCAACCTCGACGCGCTCGAGGGCATTCTCGTGCGGCTGCGCGGCAACGTCGCGACCGAAGAGTAACGCGGTGCCGATGGAGAAGACGGGCGCGCCGACGCCGCGCCGGTGGCTGGGATGGCTTGCGCAGGAGCCAGTGCTGTCGGTTCTTGTGCTTGGCCTGATCGTGCTGCAATGGGTGCGTCCGCAACCATTTTCCGTGTTGGCCGGTCGCGTCGACTGGCAGACGGTCGCGACGCTGGCGGGCCTGCTGATGCTGACCAAGGCGCTCGAGTTGTCCGGCTGCCTGATGTGGCTCGCACACCGCATCGTGCATCACGTGCATTCCGAACGCGGGCTCGCGTTGTTGCTCGTGGGGTTCGCCGCGTTGTTGTCGATGTGGCTCACCAACGACGTCGCGCTGTTCGTCGTCGTGCCTTTGATGGTCTCGCTGCGTGCGCTGACGCCACTGCCGTTCCGGCGGCTCGTGATCGTCGTCGCGCTGGCGGTCAACGCGGGGTCCGTCGCGACGCCGCTCGGCAATCCCCAGAATCTTTTCCTGTGGCAATTGAGCGGTGCGTCGTTCGGCCGCTTCGTGGTCACGCTCGGGCCGCTCGCGATCGCGCTGATGGCGCTGCTGCTCGTGCTGACCGCATGCGCGTTTCGCGCAAAGCCACTCGACTTGTCCGGCGATGTCACAGCGCTGCCCGTGCAACGCATGCACGCGCTGATCGCGGCGGTGCTGTTCGCCGCGTTCGTGCTGCTCGCCGATGCGCATCATCCGCTGCCCGGTCTCGTCGGTGTCGCCATCGTGCTGCTCGCCGTCAAACGCGACGCAGTCCTGAAGATCGACTGGCTGCTGCTGCTGATCTTCGTACTGATGTTCGTCGTGCTGCGTACCGCGGCTGCGCTGCCCGTCGTGCACGACACGATTGCGAATGCGCAACTCGATTCGCCGCTGCGCGTCTACGCGGCCGGCGCGCTGTTGTCACAGGTCATCAGCAATGTACCGGCCGCGATCCTGCTGTCGGAATTCACGCACGACTGGCGTGCGCTCGCGTTCGGCGTATCGGTCGGCGGCTTTGGCTTCGCGATCGGTTCGCTTGCGAACCTGATCGCGGTGCGTCTCGCGAAGGAGCCGCGCATGTGGCTGCCGTTCCATCTGGTCTCGATTCCGTTCGCACTCGCCAGTGCGACGGTCGGTGCGTGGCTGCTCGTTCACGGTTGAGTGACGCGGCTGCGCGCGGCACAGCCGTGCGATTCGGGTGGCGGGGCGGGTGCACAGTATTCGCGCTGGTTGCGGGGCTGTTGATAAGTCCGGCAATTCACAGTCGATCGCCTGTGGTGGCATGACAACTGATTGGATGATTCGGCGCGTCGGCGTCGGCCCCGATTTCGGGCATCCGGTGCCGCGGGGTGGTCACAGGTTTTTCGTGCTCGGCGCTTCGTGCTTGGCGTGAGCCCGGGGCCGCGTCACGGCGTGGATTCCGGATGGCGTTCGAGCCGTCCCGCCGGCATCCGCATCGGGCCTCGTTTCCTTGTCATTTCCTCGTCGCCGGATTTTTTCGAGCAAGAAATACCGGCGCAAAAAAGCGACCTTACAACTGTCATCGTACGTCGTCGAATCGCGTGTTTTTTCACATGATGAGGCGTCGTTTTACGCAGGTTTTTGTCGCGTCTAAAGCCTTGAATCACTTGCAACTATCGCTTACAATCGCCCGGATTTGTTAGCTAGGCACCCCTGAAAGCTTTCAGAAAGCTTGGGGCCGGGTTCAAGGATTTTGCGGAAGATTGCGATGGCGGGTCAGGCGCCGGACGACAGGCACGATGATCAGCGCACGCAACGCACCGCTTCGGCGGCCGGCGAGCGGCGCGAATCCGACGATGACTGGGACGCCGAGCAGCAAGATAACAACATCGTTCCGCTCACGCGGGCAGAAGCCGAAAAGCTGTTCGGCCCGAACGTGAGCAAGCCCTCGCGCGTGACCCCCTATAAGGTGGTATTCGCGCAAGTGGTTCTGTCCCTGGTTGCAACGCTGGCGTGGTGGCTGTTTTCGAAGTCGCCGGGCGCCGCTGCGCAATCCGCGTTTCTGGGCGGAGCGATCGGCTGGGTGCCAAGTGCGGTATTCGTGGCACGACTGAAGGCAGGTGGTTCGGCCACCGTGATGAGCTGGGTGATGGGCGAAGCCCTGAAGCTCGCTCTGACGATCGGGATGTTCACTGCAGTGGCGTTCGGCTGGGCCGGCGTGCACTGGGTGCCGTTCCTCGTCACGTACCTCGTCGTGCTGAAGACGTACTGGATCGCACTGGCCTGGCGGTAAGGAACAAGCAGCGTGCGGTTTCGACAACGAACCGCGCCGGCCCGTTCCCGCAATAGCGTGTTGCGGAACTGGCAAAACGATTTTCGACAATTTGGGTGGCATTAACGATATGGCAGCTAGCGAAGGCACGCGCGGTCCGGATCCGTCCGAGTACATTGCGCACCACTTGCAGAATTTCTCCACCTCGCATCAGACGTCGATTTTCGACATCCACGTCTGGAATCTCGACACGCTGTTCTGGTCGATCGTTTGCGGCATCGTGACGATCGTCCTGCTGCGTCTGGCTGCCCGCAAGGCGACGTCGGGCGTGCCGGGCCGTTTCCAGTGCGCGATCGAGATGCTCGTCGAGATGGTCGAAGACCAATCGAAGGCCATCGTTCACGGCAATCGTACCTTCATCGCTCCGCTCGCGCTCACGGTGTTCGTGTGGGTCGCGCTGATGAACTCCCTCGACTTCCTCCCGGTCGACCTGCCGGGCCGTGTGATCGGCCTGCTCGGTCTGTCGGACGTGATTTCCCACCATCGCATCGTCCCGACGGCCGACCTGAACGGCACGCTCGGCATCGCGCTCGGCGTGTTCGTCCTGATGATCTACTACAGCATCAAGATCAAGGGCGCGGGCGGCTTTGTGCATGAGCTGCTGTCGGCACCGTTCGGCGCCCACCCGCTGCTGTGGATCCCTAACCTCGCGCTCAACATCGTCGAATATCTCGCCAAGACCGTCTCCCTCGGTATGCGGCTGTTCGGCAACATGTACGCGGGTGAGCTGTTGTTCCTGTTGATCGCCCTGCTCGGCAGCATGTGGAGCTTCGGTGGCGACGCAACGTTCCTCGGCTTCGTTGGCCACGTGATCGCGGGCAGCGTCTGGGCAATCTTCCACATCCTGATTGTTCTGTTGCAGGCATTCATTTTCATGATGCTGACGCTGGTGTATCTCGGCCAGGCGCACGACAAGCACTAAGCGCGGCGTGCAAAAAAGAGTTTCCGTTTTAGTTTTTTAAATCTCAGTTCCAAGTCTTTTCACAAAGGAGTGATCATGCAAGCTTACATCGCCAACATCCAGGGTCTGACCGCCATCGGTATCGGCATCATCATCGGCCTGGGTGCAATCGGCGCCTGTATCGGTATCGCGCTGATGGGTGGTAAGTACATCGAAGCCTGCGCACGTCAGCCGGAACTCATCAACCCGCTGCAAACGAAGATGTTCCTGCTGGCTGGTCTGATCGACGCGGCATTCCTGATCGGCGTGGGTGTTGCAATGCTGTTCGCGTTCGCGAACCCGCTCCTGTCGAAGCTCGTCGCAGGCTAAGGTTCCTCGGAAATATGCGTCCGGCGTGAGCCGGCGCAGGGCGGAACGGAGACTTGGGGCGCTGATCGAATGCAACTCGATGAGCGCCTTACCGTTTCATTTTTCCGGAATAGCAGATAAGGAAACACCGTGAATCTCAACGCAACTCTGTTTGCGCAAATGGTCGTGTTCCTGGTCCTCGCGTGGTTCACGATGAAGTTCGTGTGGCCGCCGTTGATCAACGCCCTCGACGAACGTTCGAAGAAGATCGCCGACGGCCTCGCCGCCGCCGAGAAGGGCAAGGCAGAACTCGACGCAGCGCACAAGCGCGTGGACCAGGAACTCGCGCAGGCCCGCAATGACGGCCAGCAGCGCATCGCCGACGCTGAAAAGCGTGCCCAGGCGGTCGCCGAGGAAATCAAGGCCAACGCCCAGGCTGAAGCCGCCCGCATCGTCGCCCAGGCGAAGGCGGAAGCAGAACAGCAAATCGTGAAGGCGCGCGAAGCGCTGCGTGGCGAAGTCGCTACGCTGGCCGTGAAGGGCGCCGAGCAGATCCTGAAGCGCGAAGTCGATCAAACGGCCCACGCCCAACTGCTGAATCAACTGAAAGCCGAGCTCTGATCATGGCCGAACTTGCAACCATCGCCCGCCCTTACGCAGAAGCGCTGTTCCGCGTGGCCGAGGGCGGTGACATCGCCGCCTGGTCCACGCTCGTGCAAGAGCTGGCCCAGGTTGCGCGTCTGCCGGAAGTGCTGTCGGTCGCGTCGAGCCCGAAGGTGACGCGCACGCAAGTAGCCGAGTTGCTGCTTGCTGCTGCGAAGTCGCCGCTCGCGGCCGGCGCCGAAGCGAAGAACTTCGTGCAGATGCTGGTCGACAATCATCGCATCGCGCTGCTGCCGGAAATTGCCGAGCAGTTCGAGGCGCTCAAGAACGAACGTGAAGGTGCCGCCGACGCCGAGATCGTGAGCGCGTTCCCGCTGAACGGCGCGGATCTCGACAGTCTCGTCTCGGGCCTCGAACGCAAGTTCAAGCGCAAGCTGAAACCGACGGTCGAAGTCGATTCGTCGCTGATCGGCGGCGTGCGCGTGACGGTCGGCGACGAAGTGCTCGACACCTCGGTTCGCGCGCGCCTCGCATCGATGCAGGCTGCCTTGACCGCCTGAGCGCCACGCCGGCACGCAACAGAATTGACTATCAGGAGCGAATAATGCAACTCAATCCCTCTGAGATCAGCGAGCTGATCAAGAGCCGGATCCAGGGCCTTGAAGCGAGCGCAGACGTTCGCAACCAGGGCACCGTGATCTCCGTGACCGACGGTATCGTGCGTATCCACGGCCTGTCGGACGTGATGCAGGGCGAAATGCTCGAGTTTCCGGGCAACACGTTCGGCCTCGCGCTGAACCTCGAGCGCGACTCGGTCGGCGCGGTGATTCTCGGCGAATACGAACACATCTCGGAAGGCGACATCGTCAAGACGACGGGCCGCATTCTCGAAGTCCCGGTTGGCCCGGAACTCGTCGGCCGCGTGGTCGATGCGCTCGGCAACCCGATCGACGGCAAGGGCCCGGTCAACGCGAAGCTGACCGATGCGATCGAAAAGATCGCCCCGGGCGTGATCTGGCGTAAGTCGGTGTCGCAGCCGGTGCAGACGGGCATCAAGTCGATCGACGCGATGGTGCCGATCGGCCGTGGCCAGCGTGAGCTGATCATCGGCGACCGTCAGTGCGGCAAGACCGCGGTGGCGCTCGACGCGATCATCAACCAGAAGGGCAAGGACCTGATCTGTATCTACGTCGCGATCGGCCAGAAGGCTTCGTCGATCATGAACGTGGTTCGCAAGCTCGAAGAAACGGGCGCGATGGAATACACGATCGTCGTCGCCGCTTCGGCTTCGGATTCGGCAGCGATGCAGTACCTCGCACCGTACGCCGGCTGCACGATGGGCGAATACTTCCGCGACCGCGGCCAAGACGCGCTGATCATCTATGACGACTTGACCAAGCAGGCCTGGGCATACCGTCAGATCTCGCTGCTGCTGCGCCGCCCGCCGGGCCGTGAAGCGTACCCGGGCGACGTGTTCTATCTGCACTCGCGTCTGCTCGAGCGTGCAGCTCGCGTGTCGGAAGAGTACGTCGAGAAGTTCACGAACGGCGAAGTGAAGGGCAAGAGCGGCTCGCTGACGGCACTGCCGGTCATCGAAACGCAGGCTGGCGACGTGACCGCATTCGTTCCGACGAACGTGATCTCGATTACCGACGGCCAGATCTTCCTGGAAACCGACCTGTTCAACGCAGGCATCCGCCCGGCAATCAACGCCGGCGTGTCGGTGTCGCGAGTCGGTGGCGCCGCTCAGACGAAGGTCGTGAAGAAGCTGTCGGGCGGTATCCGTACCGACCTCGCGCAGTACCGTGAACTGGCGGCATTCGCCCAGTTCGCATCGGACCTCGACGAAGCGACCCGCAAGCAGCTCGAGCGCGGCCGCCGCGTGACGGAACTGCTGAAGCAGCCGCAGTACCAGCCGCTGCAGGTCTGGGAACTGGCCGTGTCGCTGTACGCCGCGAACAACGGCTACCTCGACGACCTCGACGTCAAGCAAGTGCTGTCGTTCGAGAAGGGCCTGCGCGAATACCTGAAGACCAGCCACGCTGACCTCATCAAGCGCATCGAAGACACCAAGGATCTCTCGAAGGACGACGAAGGCGCACTGCGCTCGGCGATCGAATCCTTCAAGAAGTCCGGTGCCTATTGATCCGCGAGTGACACACTGAGGCCGCGCGGGTGCTGATGCGCCCGCGCCGCTTCGGTCAAGGAGCAAGCTATGGCTGGAATGAAGGAAATTCGCGGGAAGATCAAGAGCGTGCAGAACACGCGCAAGATCACGAAGGCGATGGAGATGGTGGCCGCATCGAAGATGCGTCGCGCGCAGGAACGCATGCGCGCCGCTCGTCCGTATGCGGACAAGGTCCGTGCCATCGCCGCGCACATGAGCCGCGCGAACCCGGAGTACCGTCACCCGTTCATGGTGGCGAACGAAGGCGCGAACACGGCCGGCATCATTCTCGTCACGACGGACAAGGGTCTGTGCGGCGGTTTGAACACCAACGTGCTGCGTGCGACGGTTCAGAAGTTCAAGGAGCTGGAAGAGAAGGGCCAGAAGGTCGAAGCCACCGCGATCGGTAGCAAGGGCCTCGGGTTCCTGAACCGCTTCGGAGCGAAGGTGATGTCGCAGGTCGTGCACCTCGGCGACACCCCGCATCTGGACAAGCTGATCGGCGCCGTGAAGACGCAGCTCGATCTGTACTCGGAAGGCAAGCTGTCGGCGGTTTATATCGCTTACACGCGCTTCGTCAACACGATGAAGCAGGAAGCCGTGATCGAGCAGTTGCTGCCGCTGTCGTCGGAACACTTCGAAGCCGATGACGGTACGCCGGCCACGTCGTGGGACTACATCTACGAGCCGGACGCGCAGGCAGTCGTCGACGAACTGCTCGTGCGTTACGTCGAGGCGCTGGTGTACCAGGCCGTCGCGGAAAACATGGCGTCCGAGCAATCGGCGCGCATGGTCGCGATGAAGGCCGCGTCCGACAACGCGAAGACGGTGATCAGCGAACTGCAGCTCGTGTACAACAAGAGCCGCCAGGCCGCGATCACGAAAGAACTGTCGGAGATCGTCGGCGGCGCAGCCGCTGTTTAAGCGCGCGCCACGGACGACAACTGCGCCTTTGCGCGAGTAAAGAATCAGGTATTTAAAGGAAAAGCGATGAGTACTGCTGCTTTGGTAGAAGGCAAGATCGTACAGTGCATCGGCGCCGTTATCGACGTGGAATTCCCGCGCGACAGCATGCCGAAGATCTACGACGCGCTCATTCTCGATGGCTCGGAACTGACGCTCGAAGTCCAGCAGCAGCTGGGCGACGGCGTGGTCCGTACCATTTGTCTGGGTGCATCCGACGGCCTGCGCCGCGGCCTGACCGTGAAGAACACGGCAAAGCCGATCTCGGTGCCGGTCGGCAAGCCGACCCTCGGCCGAATCATGGACGTCCTCGGCCGTCCGATCGACGAAGCCGGCCCGATCGAAAGCGAAACGACGCGTTCGATCCACCAGAAGGCTCCGGCGTTCGACGAACTGTCGCCGTCGACCGAACTGCTCGAAACGGGTATCAAGGTTATCGACCTGATCTGCCCGTTCGCAAAGGGCGGCAAGGTTGGCCTGTTCGGCGGTGCTGGCGTGGGCAAGACCGTCAACATGATGGAGCTCATCAACAACATCGCGAAGGAGCACGGCGGTTACTCCGTGTTCGCGGGCGTGGGCGAGCGTACCCGTGAAGGGAACGACTTCTACCACGAAATGAAGGACTCGAACGTTCTCGACAAGGTCGCGCTGGTGTACGGCCAGATGAACGAGCCGCCGGGCAATCGTCTGCGCGTCGCGCTGACCGGCCTGACGATGGCCGAGCACTTCCGTGACGAAGGCCTCGACGTGCTGTTCTTCGTCGACAACATCTACCGTTTCACGCTGGCCGGTACCGAAGTGTCGGCACTGCTCGGCCGTATGCCGTCGGCAGTGGGCTATCAGCCGACGCTGGCTGAAGAAATGGGCAAGCTGCAAGAGCGCATCACGTCGACCAAGAAGGGCTCGATTACGTCGGTCCAGGCCGTGTACGTCCCTGCGGACGACTTGACCGACCCGTCGCCGGCTACGACCTTCGGCCACCTGGACGCAACCGTCGTTCTGTCGCGTGACATCGCTTCGCTGGGTATCTACCCGGCGGTCGACCCGCTCGACTCGACGTCGCGCCAGATCGACCCGAACGTGATCGGTGAAGAGCACTACTCGATCACCCGTCGTGTTCAGCAGACGCTGCAGCGCTACAAGGAACTGCGCGACATCATCGCGATTCTGGGCATGGACGAACTGTCGCCGGAAGACAAGCTGTCGGTCGCACGCGCGCGTAAGATCCAGCGTTTCCTGTCGCAGCCGTTCCACGTCGCTGAAGTGTTCACGGGCTCGCCGGGCAAGTACGTGCCGCTGAAGGAAACGATCCGTGGCTTCAAGATGATCGTCGACGGCGAGTGCGACCACCTGCCGGAACAGGCGTTCTACATGGTCGGCACGATCGACGAAGCCTTCGAAAAGGCCAAGAAGATCTCGTAAGGGTCAGGCGTAACGCAGCGGGCGTCGCTACGTCCGTGAGGGATACCTTGATGGTATCCGTTCGCGGACAGGCGCTCACGTAATACGCTCAACCCGCCGTGCATGGGATCGGAGCAGGCGCTGAAGCGCTCGTTCCGATCGACAGGAGTCGATATGGCAACCATCAAAGTAGACGTCGTCAGCGCGGAAGAGCAGATCTTCTCGGGCGAGGCGAAATTCGTCGCGCTGCCGGGCGAAACGGGTGAGCTGGGTATTCTGCCGGGTCACACGCCGCTGATCACGCGGATTCGTCCGGGTGCGGTGCGCATCGAAGTCGAGGGCGGCAACGACGAATTCGTGTTCGTCGCGGGCGGCATTCTCGAAGTGCAGCCGGGTGCCGTGACGGTGCTCGCCGACACCGCGATCCGCGGCAAGGACCTCGACGCGGCGAAAGCCGAGGAAGCACGCAAGCGTGCCGAGGAAACGCTGCAGAACGCGAAGTCGGATCTCGACCTCGCGAAGGCGCAATCCGAGCTCGCGACCGCGATGGCGCAGCTCGAAGCGATCCAGCGTCTGGCGAAGATCCGCAGCCGGCACTGAGCCGCGCCGCGTATCCCGCGAAAGAAAGCAGCCTTCGGGCTGCTTTTTTTTCGCCCGTCGTTTTCGTCTGTTTTTACGGGTCGGATCATACCGTCCGGTCGTGCTATTTCACCCGTCCGCAGTAATTCGATGTCAGAGTGTCGTCAGCCGCGCACGGCATCATCCCGGAGAGGCTATCCGTCGCGACGGCGGCGGAGCAGACACGCGTGAGCCGCATGTCGGGCCGGTCAGACAAAAACGGACGGAGACATTCATGGCAGCAGACCTTGGCGTGGGGGCGCTGATCGCGCCCGAAAACGGATTGTCGTACGTGCGCGGCACGACCGACGTGCCGCTCTCCGAAGCGACGATCGGCCGGTTCCTGCTCGACACGGCAGGCCGCTTTCCCGATCGGCCGGCCGTCGTGTTCCGCGAGCAGCAGGTGCGCTGGACGTGGCGCGAGTTCGCGAACGAGGTCGACGTGCTGGCGGCCGGGCTGGCCTCGCTCGGCATCGTGAAGGGCGATCGCGTCGGCATCTGGTCGCCGAACCGCAGCGAATGGCTGCTCACGCAGTTCGCGACCGCGCGGATCGGCGCGGTGCTCGTCAACATCAATCCGGCCTACCGGCTCGCGGAGCTCGAATACGCGCTGAACAAGGTCGGCTGTAAAGCCGTGATCGCCGCCGAGCGCTTCAAGACGTCTGCATACGTCGAGATGCTGCAGACCATCGCGCCGGAACTCGCGACCGCGACGCCGGGCGACCTGCATGCGGCGCGCGTGCCGAGCCTGCGCACGGTCGTGTCGATGGGCGACGTCGCGCCGGCCGGCATGTTCCGCTTCGCGGACGTGATGGCGCGCGGCCGCCAGGCCGTCGATCCCGCGCTGCTCGATGCGATCGGCGCGACGCTCGAGGCCCATGAGCCGATCAACATCCAGTTCACGAGCGGCACGACGGGCAGCCCGAAGGGCGCGACGCTCACGCATCGCAACGTCGTCAACAACGGCCGCTCGATCGCGACCGCGATGCGCTTCACCGAACAGGACACGCTGTGCATCCCGGTGCCGCTGTATCACTGCTTCGGGATGGTGCTCGCGGTGCTCGCGTGCGTGTCGAAGGGGGCGGCGATGGTGTTCCCGGGCGAAGCATTCGACCCGGTCGCGACGCTCGCGGCGGTGGCCGACGAGCGTTGCACCGCGCTGCACGGCGTGCCGACGATGTTCATCGCGGAGCTCGATCATCCGGCATTCGCGCAATTCGACCTGTCGACGCTGCGCACCGGGATCATGGCCGGCTCGCCGTGCCCGATCGAGACGATGAAGCGCGTCGTGTCGCAGATGCACCTGTCCGAAATCACGATCGCGTACGGGATGACGGAGACGAGCCCCGTGTCGTTCCAGAGCTCGACCGACGACCCGCTCGAGAAGCGCACGACGACGGTCGGCCGCATCCAGCCGCACCTGGAAGTGAAGATCGTCGATCCGGGCGGCGATATCGTGCCGGTCGGCGCGACGGGCGAGCTGTGCACGAAGGGCTATTCGGTGATGCTCGGCTACTGGGACGACGACGCGAAGACGCGCGAGGTGCTCGTGGACGGCTGGATGCATACGGGCGACCTCGCGACGCTCGATGCGGACGGTTACTGCAACATCGTCGGCCGGTTGAAGGACATGGTGATTCGCGGCGGCGAGAACGTCTATCCGCGCGAGATCGAGGAATTCCTGTTTCGGCATCCGAAGATTCAGAGCGCGCAGGTATTCGGCGTACCCGATGCGAAGTACGGCGAGGAGCTGTGCGCGTGGATCGTGCTGCGCGCGGACGAGCAGATGACCGAGGACGACGTGCGTGCGTTCTGCAGCGGGCAGATCGCGCACTACAAGATCCCGCGCTACATCCGCTTCGTCGACGAGCTGCCGATGACGGTGACGGGCAAGGTGCAGAAGTTCGTGATGCGCGACCGGATGATCGAGGAGCTGAAGCTCGACGTGCAGAAGACCGCTTAGCGCGGCATGAAGAAGGGAAAATGCGCTGGAAAAACGCGGCGGCCTGCGGGCCGTTGCGTTTTCGATGGACGAAAAAAAGCGGGCTTATTAGCCCGCTAAAAACCACACGCTACGGGGTTAGCGCGAGGAGACCAAAGATGAAACCGAGTCCGGCGGGGGGCCGGAAACGACTCCAACAGGGATGCCCCTTGGAAGGGCTTCGGTACGTGACCGACTGGCTCGCAGCGCTTCGCGTCCGCTCACACTTGGCACACGAGACCGCATCCGTGTTGAAACCGTTGAGGCCATTGTGGGCGAATTAATGACCCCTCGCGGTAACAAAGTGTTTCAGGTTGTAACGCCCGCCAGATAAGGCTTTCCGGGATTTTTTGCTGTTTTTGAGGGCCCGAAAAAGGTCATTTTTACCCATATTTTCCGCAGCGTTTTCAGCGCGTGCGCACGATGCGTTTTTCATGCGTATCAGGCTCGACGAATTGCCGATTTACACGCGAGAAAATGCGCGGTTCGGCAGATGCCGCGCATGACGATTCATTCGTCAGAAAGATTTTGAAACGTGATTGGGCGGCGCGGAAGTCGACCGTTCGGCCAGTTCGCCGGCATCGGGCCGATTTTGCCGGCGCCGGCGAGCTGCGTCGAAGTGTAACGGCGGCGATTCGGCCGCCACCGTGCAGCGATTTTCGCGGGCGGCCGCCGCGGGGTCAGTGCCCGCTAAAGTCACTGCGGGCCGCCGCGTGCGAACCCGCTTACTTCAGCCATTTGTCCGAAATCGCCTGGTATTCGCCGGTCGACAGCGCGAGATGCAGCCACTGATCGACGTACTGCTGGAACGCGACGTCGCCGCGCGGCACCATGTACGCCTTCTCGCCGAACTGGAACGGCTTGTCCGGATGCACCGAGCACAGGCCCGGATTCAGCTTTTGCTGCAGCAGCGTCTCGGACGCATCCGTCACCATCACGTCCGCCTTGCCCGCGAGGATTTGCTTGAAGATCGTTACGTTGTCCGGATAGACCGTGAGGTTCGCGTGCGTGAAATACTGCTTCGCGAAACGCTCGTTGGTGCCGCCCGGGTTCACGATCACGCGCGTTTCCGGCCGGTCGATCTGCGCGACGGTCTGGTATTTGTCGGCGTCCGCGCAGCGCACGATCGGCGTCTTGCCGTCCACGACGTACGGCTGCGTGAAGAACACGCGCTTCTGGCGCTCGAGCGTCGTCGAGACGCCGCCCACCGCGATGTCGCATTTCGCGACGAAGTCGCCGGTCAGGTTCGGCCAGCTCGTCTTCACGTAGTCGGTCTTCACGCCGAGCGATTTCGCGAGCGATTCGGCCATGTCGATGTCGATGCCCTCGAAGCGGCCGTCCGCACGGTAGTACGAATACGGTTTGTAGTCGCCCGTCGTGCAGACGCGCAGCGTGCCGCGCGCGAGCACGTCGTCGAGCCGCGAGCCGGCGCCCGGTGCGGCGGCGGCTGCGCCCCCGGCGGTCTGCGCGTGCGCGGCGGCGCAGCAAAACAACGCGGCGGCGGCGAGCGTGGCGAATGGTTTCATCGGTCTCCTCCTTCGTTTCGTTCGATATGAGCGTCCGATCATAACGGAGCCATCGCGCGCGTCATATGGCCGCCATCATGTCGACATGCGCAGCCTTGCGGCGGCTGTCCGGTAAAATGCCGCTTTGCCTTCGCACCGTCGCTCCTACCGTGGCCCATACCCTGCTCAACGACACCTTCCTGCGTGCGCTTCTGCGCGAGCCGACCGACTACACGCCGATCTGGCTGATGCGCCAGGCCGGCCGCTACCTGCCCGAATACAACGCGACGCGCGCACGCGCCGGCAGCTTCCTCGGTCTCGCGAAGAATCCCGACTACGCGACCGAAGTGACGTTGCAGCCGCTCGAGCGCTTTCCGCTCGACGCCGCGATCCTGTTCTCGGACATCCTGACGATTCCGGACGCGATGGGCCTCGGCCTCGACTTCCAGGTCGGCGAAGGGCCGAAGTTCGCGCATCCGGTGCGTACCGAGGCCGACGTCGCCAGGCTCGCGGTGCCGGACATCGAAGAGACGCTCGGCTACGTGACGGGCGCGGTGCGCGAGATCCGCCGCGCGCTCACCGACGGCCAGGGCCGCCAGCGCGTGCCGCTGATCGGCTTTTCGGGCAGCCCGTGGACGCTCGCGTGCTACATGGTCGAAGGCGGCGGGTCGGACGATTTCCGCACGGTGAAGTCGATGGCGTATTCGCGCCCCGACCTGATGCACCGGATCCTCGACGTGAACGCGCAGGCCGTGGCGGCCTACCTGAACGCGCAGATCGAAGCGGGCGCGCAGGCCGTGATGATCTTCGATACGTGGGGCGGCGCGCTGGCGGACGGCGCGTACCAGCGCTTCTCGCTGGACTACATCCGCCGAGTGGTGGCGCAGCTCAAGCGCGAGCATGACGGCGAGCGCGTGCCGGTCATCACGTTCACGAAGGGCGGCGGGCTGTGGCTCGAGGAGATCGCGGCGACCGGCGTCGACGCGGTCGGGCTCGACTGGACGGTCAACCTCGGCGCCGCGCGCGAGCGCGTCGCGGGGCGTGTCGCGCTGCAGGGCAACCTCGACCCGACGATCCTGTTTGCGCCGCCCGCCGCGGTGCGCGAACAGGCGCGCGCGGTGCTCGACAGCTACGGCAACCATCCAGGCCATGTATTCAACCTCGGGCACGGTATTTCGCAATTCACGTCGCCCGATCACGTCGCCGAACTCGTCGACGAGGTGCATAACCACAGCCGCGCGATCCGTAGCGGAGCCGCCGGCTGAACGCAAGCGCTGTCATGCTGCACTGCGGGATGACAGCGTTTCGTTTTCGGCGCTAAACAGGGCGCAACCCCGCACCGGTTGCCGATTCAGTGCTTGTCAAGACTTGACTTATACACATTTTCCTCGTTGCAGCGCGGTAGAGCCCTGTGTCGGTCAAATTGCCTCGCTATGGTTCGGTAATTTGAATAGCAGCCTTATGGAATAAGGCTCCGCGGGGGACCGCCACAAACGGCGAAAATCAGCGGAAAGCGCGGCCCCGCGTGCGTTGCGGCCCGTGAGCGGCGAGTTCTCAACAAAGTTATCCACAGGCTGGGCAGGGTATACGGCGATTCCTAATGCGAATCCAAAACTTAGCGCCGAATCTGACGTTTTACTTTAAGTCCGCCGCCACGATGCGGGCGCGGATGCCGGCCGCCCATCTCGATGCGGTGCATGCCGCCGCCGGAGCGCCGCGATGAGCGGCACCTACCTGCGCGTCGCGCTCGACCATCCGCTCGCCACCCTGTTCGACTATCGCTGCGACGCGCAACCGGTGCCCGTGCCGGGCACGCTCGTGCAGGTGCCGTTCGGCAAGCGGCAGGCGGTCGGGCTCGTCTGCGAAGTGACGACTCACACCGAGGTGCCGCCGTCCCGGCTGCGCGCGGTCGACGCGATCTGCACCGACCTGCCGCCGTTGTCGCCGGACTGGCTCGCGCTCGTGTCGTTCGCCGCCGATTACTACCAGCGCGGGCGCGGCGAGGTCGCGCTGCCGGCGCTGCCGCAGGCGCTGCGCGATGCGGGGCGCTGGGGGCGGCTGCTCGCGCCCGAGGTGCGCTACCGGCCGACGGAGGCCGGCCGCGCGGCGCTGCCCGATGCGTTGCCCGCACGCGGGGCCGCGCTGCGGCGGCTCGCGCAGGCGCTGGTCGACACCGGCTCGCTCGCGCTGCCCGATGCACGCGCGCTGCACCCGAAGGCGGCCGCGACGCTCGATGACTGGGCGGCGCGCGGCTGGGTCGACGTCGAGGAGATCGGCTGGGCCGATGCGCCTGTGCCCAAAGCTGTGGATAACCTGTTGGCAGCCGGTGGACGAACTGTGCCGCCGGCGCTCACGGACCAGCAGGCCGAGGCGCTCGACGCGATCCGCGCCGCGCAGGGCTTTGCGCCGTTTCTGCTGCACGGCGTGACGGGCAGCGGCAAGACCGAGGTCTATCTGCACGCGCTCGCGTCGCTGCTCGACGCTCGGCCGGACGCGCAGGCGCTCGTGCTCGTCCCCGAAATCAACCTGACGCCGCAGTTCGAGGCCGCGTTTCGCGCGCGCTTCGCGGGTGCGCTCGCCGACGACGCGATCGTCACGCTGCACAGCGGGCTCGCCGAGGGCGAGCGGGCGCGCAACTGGCTCGCCGCACATACGGGGCGAGCGCGGATCGTGCTCGGCACACGCCTCGCGGTGCTCGCGTCGATGCCGGCGCTCGCACTGATCGTCGTCGACGAGGAGCACGAGCCCGCGTACAAGCAGCAGGAAGGGCTGCGCTATTCGGCACGCGATCTCGCCGTGTGGCGCGCGAAGCAGCTCGGCATCACGGTCGTGCTCGGCTCGGCCACGCCGTCGCTCGAAAGCTGGTGGCAGGCGGAGCAGGGCCGCTACACGCGGCTCACGCTGTCGCGCCGCGCGGTGGCCGACGCGACGCTGCCGACCGTGCGGCTGATCGACCTCGAAGAGGAGCGGCGGCGCGGCCGCGCGTCGATGGGCGGGCTGTCGGGGCCGCTCGTCGCGGCGCTGAAGGCGCGGCTCGAACGCGGCGAGCAGAGCCTCGTGTTCCTGAACCGGCGCGGTTACGCGCCGCAGCTCGCGTGCGACGCATGCGGCTGGGTCGCAGGCTGCCCGCGCTGCAGCGCGTACGTCGTGCTGCACAAGCCCGAGCATGCGCTGCGCTGCCATCACTGCGGCTGGGAAGCCCGCATTCCGCGATCGTGCCCCGAGTGCGGGAACGTCGACATCGCGCCGCTCGGGCGCGGCACGCAACGCATCGAGGAGGCGCTCGCCGAGGCCGTGCCGGGCGCGCGCGTGCTGCGGATCGACGCGGACAGCACGCGCCGCAAGGGCAGTGCGCAGGCGCTCTTTTCCGACGTGCACGCGGGCGAGGTCGATATCCTCGTCGGCACGCAGATGATCGCGAAGGGGCACGACTTCCAGCGCGTGTCGCTCGTCGGTGTGCTCAATGCCGACACGGCGCTGTTCTCGCATGACTTCCGCGCGAGCGAACGGCTGTTCGCGCAACTGATGCAGGTGAGCGGCCGCGCGGGGCGCGCGGGGTTGCCGGGCGAGGTGCTCGTGCAGACGCGCTACCCGCGTCACGCGCTGTATCACGCGCTCGGGCGGCAGGACTACGTCGGCTTCGCGAATTCGACGCTCGGCGAGCGCCGCGACGCGCACCTGCCGCCGTTCGTCTACCAGGCGCTGCTGCGCGCCGAGGGGCGCACGCTCGACGCGGCGCTCGCGTTCCTGCTGCAAGCCGCGGCCGCGTTGCCGGGGCTGCCGGGCGCCGATCGCGTGACCGTCTACGACGCGGTGCCGATGACGATCGTCAAGGTCGCGAACGTCCACCGCGCGCAGTTGCTGCTCGAAAGCGCGTCGCGGGCGGCGCTGCAGCATGCGCTGCGCGCATGGCAGCCGGAGTTGCGCGCGCTGAAGGGCGTGCTGCGGTGGAGCGTCGAGGTCGATCCGCTGGATATCTGAGCGGCGCGCCATGCGGCCGTCGTGCCGAGCGCCGCACACCGCACACCACGTGCCGCTGCGTTGACGCCCGTGCCATCGGGCAGCCCCGAACCGTCTCTTGCCGCACGGCCACCCCCGGCCACCCCATCCGCCGCCACCCCAGTGCAACCCGTTTTTGTCCACCGCCACGCGCGGGGAAGGTTGCGCGCGCATGCCAAACCGGCCTGCTCAGGGAAAACACCGATCCCCCGACCACGGGCAACTCCTAGGTTGCAACCGCGTAAGTGGCTGATTATATTGACTAACCAAAGGGTGCAACCCATCTCGCAATTTGGTTGCACCTTTTTATTGCGTGCCGTAGGATTTCGCGCATCCTCTCACACCACATTGCCGGGCTCGCACCGGCGCACGAACCCACCATGGCAAGCACGACTCTCGGCGTCAAGGTCGACGACCTTCTCCGTTCGCGCCTCAAGGACGCAGCCGCGCGTCTCGAGCGCACTCCCCACTGGCTGATCAAGCAGGCGATCTTCGCGTATCTCGAGCGGATCGAGCACGGCCAGTTGCCGCCCGAGCTGTCGGGCCACAGCGGCGTCACGGAGCTCGCCGACGGCCAGGCCGCGGACGGCGACGACGACAACTCGCCGCACCCGTTCCTCGAATTCGCGCAGAACGTGCAGCCGCAATCGGTGCTGCGCGCGGCGATCACGGCCGCGTACCGCCGCCCCGAGCCGGAATGCGTGCCGTTCCTGCTCGGCCAGGCGCGCCTGCCCGCGAACCTGCAGGCGGACGTGCAGGCGCTCGCGACGAAGCTCGTCGAGGCGCTGCGCGAGAAGAGCTCGGGCGGCGGCGTCGAAGGGCTGATCCACGAATTCTCGCTGTCGAGCCAGGAAGGCGTCGCGCTGATGTGCCTCGCCGAGGCGCTGCTGCGCATTCCCGATCGCGCGACGCGCGATGCGCTGATCCGCGACAAGATCAGCAAGGGCGACTGGCGCTCGCACGTCGGCCACGCGCCGTCGCTGTTCGTGAACGCGGCGACCTGGGGGCTGATGATCACCGGCAAGCTCGTGACGACCAACAGCGAAGCGGGGCTGTCGTCGGCGCTCACGCGCCTGATCGGCCGCGGCGGCGAGCCGCTGATCCGCAAGGGCGTCGACATGGCGATGCGCCTGATGGGCGAGCAGTTCGTCACCGGCGAGACGATTTCCGAAGCGCTGGCCAACAGCCGCAAGTACGAAGCGCGCGGCTTCCGCTACTCGTACGACATGCTCGGCGAAGCGGCGACGACCGAAGAGGACGCGCAGCGCTACTACGCGTCGTACGAACAGGCGATCCACGCGATCGGCAAGGCGGCCGGCGGCCGCGGCATTTACGAAGGCCCGGGCATCTCGATCAAGCTGTCGGCGCTGCACGCACGCTACTCGCGTTCGCAGCAGGACCGCACGATGAGCGAGCTGCTGCCGCGCGTGCGCGCGCTCGCGCTGCTCGCCCGCCGCTACGACATCGGCCTGAACATCGACGCGGAAGAAGCCGACCGCCTCGAACTGTCGCTCGACCTGCTCGAGGCGCTGTGCTTCGATCCGGATCTCGCGGGCTGGAACGGCATCGGCTTCGTGGTGCAGGGCTACCAGAAGCGCTGCCCGTTCGTGATCGACTACCTGATCGATCTCGCGCGCCGCAGCCGTCACCGCCTGATGATCCGTCTGGTCAAGGGCGCGTACTGGGATACCGAGATCAAGCGTGCGCAGGTCGACGGCCTCGAAGGCTATCCGGTCTATACGCGCAAGATCTACACGGACGTGTCGTACCTCGCGTGCGCGAAGAAGCTGCTCGCCGCCCCCGACGCCGTCTA
The DNA here is from genome assembly GCF_004803625.1 of Burkholderia sp. LS-044. Taxonomy (NCBI): domain Bacteria; kingdom Pseudomonadati; phylum Pseudomonadota; class Betaproteobacteria; order Burkholderiales; family Burkholderiaceae; genus Burkholderia; species Burkholderia sp. LS-044. The sequence continues at coordinate 92,057 of NZ_SSWO01000018.1, read as the reverse complement.
TCCGCAGTTCGCGACGCACAACGCGTACACGCTCGCCGCGATCTACCAGCTCGCGGGCCAGAACTACTACCCGGGCCAGTACGAATTCCAGTGCCTGCACGGGATGGGCGAGCCGCTGTACGAGGAAGTCACCGGCCGCGACAAGCTGAACCGGCCGTGCCGCGTGTACGCGCCGGTCGGCACGCACGAGACGCTGCTCGCGTACCTGGTGCGCCGCCTGCTGGAAAACGGCGCGAACACGTCGTTCGTGAACCGCATCGCGGACAAGACCGTGTCGGTGAAGGAACTGGTCGCCGATCCGGTCGACGAAGCGTCGAAGGTCGTGCCGCTCGGCGCGCCGCACGCGAAGATCCCGCTGCCGCGCAACCTGTACGGCGACGAGCGTCCCAACTCGATGGGCCTCGACCTGTCGAACGAACACCGCCTCGCGTCGCTGTCGTCCGCGCTGCTCGCGAGCGCGCACTTCCCGTGGCGCGCGGCGCCGATGCTCGCCGACGACACGCTCGCCGACGCGCCGGCCCGCGACGTGCGCAACCCGGCCGACCAGCGCGACACGGTCGGCACCGTCAGCGAAGCGACGGCCGAACACGTGAGCGCGGCACTCGCGCACGCGGTGGCCGCCGCGCCGATCTGGCAGGCGACGCCGGTCGACGCACGCGCCGATTGCCTGGTGCGCGCGGCCGACCTGCTCGAAGCGCAGATGCACACGCTGATGGGCCTGATCGTGCGCGAAGCCGGCAAGTCGCTGCCGAACGCGATTGCCGAGATCCGCGAAGCGGTCGACTTCCTGCGCTATTACGCCGCGCAGATCCGCGACGAATTCTCGAACGACACGCACCGCCCGCTCGGTCCCGTGGTCTGTATCAGCCCGTGGAACTTCCCGCTCGCGATCTTCATGGGCCAGGTGGCCGCCGCGCTCGCGGCCGGCAACACGGTGCTCGCGAAGCCGGCCGAACAGACGCCGCTGATCGCCGCCCAGGCCGTGCGCCTGCTGCGCGAGGCCGGCGTGCCGGCCGGCGCGGTGCAGCTGCTGCCGGGCGACGGCGAGACCGTCGGTGCGGCGCTGGTCGCCGATCCGCGCACGCGTGCGGTGATGTTCACCGGTTCGACCGAAGTCGCGCGCCTGATCAACAAGACGCTGTCGGCGCGCCTCGACCCGGACGGCAAGCCGATCCCGCTGATCGCGGAAACGGGCGGCCAGAACGCGATGATCGTCGACTCGTCGGCGCTCGCGGAGCAGGTGGTCGCGGACGTGATGCAGTCGTCGTTCGACTCGGCCGGTCAACGGTGTTCGGCGCTGCGCGTTCTGTGTCTGCAGGACGACGTCGCGGACCGCACGCTGACGATGCTGAAGGGCGCGATGCACGAGCTGGCGCTCGGCAACCCCGACCGGCTGTCGACGGACGTCGGCCCGGTGATCGACGGTGAAGCGAAGCAGACGATCGACACGCACGTCGCGGCGATGAAGGAGAAGGGCCACGCGGTCACGCAGCTGCCGGCGCCGGAAGCCTGCGCGCACGGCACGTTCGTGCCGCCGACGCTGATCGAGATCGGCAGCATCGACGAGCTGAAGCGCGAAGTGTTCGGCCCCGTGCTGCACGTGGTGCGCTACCGCCGCAGCCAGCTCGACAAGCTGCTGGAGCAGATCCGCGCGACCGGCTACGGCCTGACGCTCGGCATCCACACGCGGATCGACGAGACGATCGCGCACGTGATCTCGAATGCGCACGTCGGCAACATCTACGTGAACCGCAACGTGATCGGCGCGGTGGTCGGCGTGCAGCCGTTCGGCGGCGAAGGGCTGTCGGGCACGGGCCCGAAGGCCGGCGGCGCGCTGTACCTGCAGCGCCTGCTCGCGACGCGTCCGTCGGGCCTGCCGCGTTCGCTCGCGCAGACGCTGATCGCGGACGGCGCGGTCGAAGGCGATGCGCGCGGCAACCCGGCGGCAGCGCTCACGACGCTGCGCGACTGGCTGATCGAGCAGCGCGAGCCGGCACTGGCCGCGCGTTGCGACGGCTACCTGGCGCAGGTGCCGGCCGGTGCGACCGCCGTGCTGACCGGCCCGACGGGCGAGCGAAACACGTATACACTCGGCCCGCGCGGCACGGTGCTGTGTGTCGCGGCGACGCCGGGCGGCGCGCGCGCGCAGTTCGCGGCAGTGCTGGCGACCGGCAACCGCGCGCTGTTCGCGGGCGCGGCCGGCGAGGCGCTGGTCGCCGCGCTGCCGGCGTCGCTGAAGGCGCATGCGACCGTGCGCAAGCAGGCCGATACGCCGTTCGACGCGGTGCTGTTCGAAGGCGACAGCGACGAACTGCAGACGCTCGTGAAGGACGTCGCGCAGCGGCCGGGCCCGATCGTGTCGGTGCAGGGCGTGTCGGTGGGCGCATTCGAGAACGGCGATGCGGAAGATTACGCGCTGGAACGGCTGTTGACGGAGCGCTCGGTGAGCGTGAACACGGCCGCGGCGGGCGGCAATGCGAATTTGATGACGATCGGCTGATCATCCTTGCCGTTCGGATCAAACAAAGGAAGCGGCTAGGCGATCCCGAAGCCGCTCCATTTACCCTGGTACCAAGGAGATGCTATGCAACACACGATGAAAAAGGTGGCAGGCGCGACGTTCGTCGCGGTCATGTCGCTGGCGGGGACGGCCCATGCGGATGACGTGAAGATCGGTTACGCAGGGCCGATGACGGGCGCGCAGGCGCACTACGGCAAGGATATGCAGAACGGGATCGTGCTCGCGATCGAGGATTTCAACGCGACGAGCCCGAAGATCGGCGGCAAGCCGGTGAAGTTCGCACTCGACACGCAGGACGACCAGGCTGACCCGCGCACCGGCACGACGGTCGCGCAGAAGCTCGTCGACGACGGCATCAAGGGCATGCTCGGCCACTTCAACTCGGGCACGACGATTCCGGCCTCGCGCATCTACGCGAACGCGGGCATTCCGCAGATCGCGATGGCGACCGCACCGGAATACACGCAGCAGGGTTACAAGACGACCTTCCGCATGATGACGTCCGACACGCAGCAGGGCTCGGTGGCCGGCACGTTCGCGTCGAAGGATCTCGGCATGAAGAAGATCGCGATCGTCGACGACCGCACGGCCTACGGCCAGGGTCTCGCCGACCAGTTTGAGAAGGCCGCGAAGGCTGGCGGCGCGACGATCGTCGACCGTGAATTCACGAACGACAAGGCGGTGGACTTCAAGGCGATCCTGACCAAGCTGAAGGCGGCGAAGCCGGATCTCGTCTACTACGGCGGCGCGGATTCGCAGGCTGCACCGATGGTCAAGCAGATGAAGACGCTCGGCATCACCGCCCCGCTGATGAGCGGCGAAATGGTGAAGACGCCGACGTTCCTGAAGATCGCGGGCAACGCGGCCGACGGCACGATCGCCTCGCTGGCAGGCCTGCCGCTCGAAGAGATGCCGGGCGGCAAGACGTACGCCGACAAGTACAAGAAGCGCTTCGGCGAAGACGTGCAGACCTACTCGCCGTATGCGTACGACGGCGCGATGGCGCTGTTCAACGCGATGAAGAAGGCCGATTCGACCGATCCGGCGAAGTACCTGCCGGTGCTTGCGAAGACCGACATGGCCGGCGTGACGTCGACGCACGTCGCGTATGACGCGAAGGGCGACCTGAAGAACGGCGGCATCACGATGTACAAGGTCGAGAAGGGTGAGTGGAAGCCGCTGAAGAGCATCGGCGGCAAGTAAGCAGCCTGTGACGTGACGAACGGGCGGCGGCGCACGTCGCTGCCCCGCCGGTCATGCGAAAAAGCCACCTGGCCGTCGGGCCGGGTGGCTTTTTCTTTTTTGCGGCCGGGCAAGCGGATTTAAGCGGCTTTAAGCGGCCATACGCGCCTATTCGCGACGCACACGCAGCAGGAACTTCTGCAGCTTGCCCGTAGGCGTGCGCGGCAGCGCCTGCACGAACGTGAACTCACGCGGAATCTTGTAAGCGGCGAGCCGCTCGCCGCAGAACGCGCGCAGCGCGTCCGCGTCGGGCGCCGTGCCCGCGCGCAGCACGACGTGCGCGACGACCGTCTCGCCCCAGTCGGGATGCGGGACACCGACGACGGCCGCCTCGGCGATGTCCGGGTGCGCGCCGAGCACGTCCTCCACTTCCTTCGAATAGACGTTCTCGCCGCCCGTCACGATCATGTCCTTCAGCCGGTCGACGATGAACAGGTAGCCGTCCTGATCGATCCGCGCGATGTCGCCGGTGCGATACCAGCCGTGCGGCGCGAACGCGGCGCGGGTCGCGGCCGCATCGTCGAGATAGCCGAGCATCATGCTGTCGGTCTTCAGCCAGATCTCGCCGGTCTCGCCCGGCTGCGCATCGACGCCGTCCATCCGCACGACGCGCAGGTCGACGCCCGGGCCGCCGTGGCGGCCGATCGAGCCGGCCTTCGCGATCTGCTCGTCCGGATACAGCGTCGTGCCGGCCGGGCCCGCTTCCGTCATGCCGTACACCTGGAAGAACGCGTCGCTGCGATACGCGCGCGCGAGCCGTTCGGCCTGCGCGGCGCCGATCGGGCCGCCGCCGTACAGCCATGCGCGCACGCTCGACAGGTCGAACGCCGCGAAACCCTCGATCGTGTCGAGCGGCAGCAGGTACGACACCGGCGCGCCGAAATACAGCGTCACGCGCTCGCGCTCGACGGCCTGCAGGAACCGCAGCGGATGGTATTCGCGCAGCAGCACGACGGTGCCGCCCGCATACAGCGTGCCACCGAACCAGTTGTTGAGCGGCGACGAATGCCAGATCGGCATCGCCATCAGCGTGCGCTCGTTGCGGCCGATGCCGGTCGCGAGGGCCGCCTGCATCGCGGCGAGCGTCACGGTGCGGTGGCTGTGCACGCAGCCTTTCGGGTGGCCGGTCGTGCCGGACGTATAGAGGATCTGCGCGATGTCGCCGTCGGCCGGCTCGATGCCCGCGAGGCCATCCATCGTTGCGCACAGCGTGTCGAAGCACGGCACGCCGTCGAGCTCGCCTTCGGTCACGAGCCGTCGCGCGGGATGCACGATGCGCTCGACCACCGGCGCGAGCGTCACGTCGAACAGCAGCACCTTGCTGCGGCTGTGTTCGAGCACGTAGTCGACTTCCGGCGCCTGCAGCTTGTGGTTGATCGGCACGAACGTCGCGCCGAGCCGCCACGCGCCGAACATCAGGTCGACGAAGGCCGGCGTGTTGAAGCACATCGCGGCGACCCGGTCGCCGGCCGCGACGCCGAGCGCGCTCAGCACGGCCGCCGCGCGGTGCGAGCGCTCGCGCGCGGCGGCATAGGTGATCGTCGCGGATTCGCTGACGAGGAACGGCTTGTCGGGCGTCGCGCGGGCGGCGCGGTCGAGGGCGGCGACGAGGTTCATCGGGGCTCCGGGCGGGCGAACGAAGGCGAACGGGGCGAACGGGGCGAACGGGGCGAACGGGGGGAACCGGGCCGGACGAACGGGCGTCAGGTCGGGTACGCGCGCTGCAGCAGCGCGGCGACGTCGATCGCGTGCGGGTCGAAGCCGCCCGCGATGCGGCCCCAGTCGGGCGCGGCAAGCCGTGTCGCGACGAACGCGTCGGCGACGGCCGCCGGCGCGTCGCGGCGCAGCAGGCACGCCTGCGCGACGAGCGCGAGGCGCTGCGCGAACACGCGGCCCGACGCCTCGAGCGTGTCGGCCGGTGCGTCGAGCATCGCGCGCAGCGCGTCGAGCGCCGCGCGGATGCGCGGGTCGCCCGCGCCGAGGTCGGCGAGTTCGGTGAACAGCGCGGCAGCCGCGTCGGGCTCGCGCGACACCGCGCGCAGCACGTCGAGGCACATCACGTTGCCCGAGCCTTCCCAGATCGAGTTGACGGGCGCCTCGCGGAACAGCCGCGCGATCGGGCCGTCGTCGACATAGCCGTTGCCGCCGAACACTTCCATCACCTCGCCGGTCAGCTCGACCGCGCGCTTGCACACCCAGAATTTCGCGGCGGGCGTGACGATGCGCTTCCATGCGCGTTCGCGCGGTGAGTCGTCGCGCTCGAACGCGTCGGCCAGACGCATCGCCAGCACGAGCGCGGCTTCGCTTTCGAGCGCGAGATCGGCCAGCACGGTGCGCATCAGCGGCTGTTCGGCGAGCGCACGGCCGAATGCATGGCGCTGGCGCGTGTACGCGATCGCCTGCACGACGCCCTGGCGTAGCATCGCCGCACTGCCGAGCACGCAGTTCAGCCGCGTGTAGGTGGCCATTTCGATGATGGTCGGAATGCCGCGGCCTTCGTCGCCGAGCATGATGCCCCACGCGTCGTTCAGCTCGATCTCGCTGCTCGAGTTGCTGCGGTTGCCGACCTTGTCCTTCAGCCGCTGGATCTCGACCGCGTTCTTCGTGCCGTCCGGCCGCCAGCGCGGCACGTAGAAACACGACGGGCCGCCGCCTTCGGTCTGCGCGACGACGAGGTGCGCATCGCACATCGGCGCGGAGAAAAACCACTTGTGGCCGCGCAGCCGGTATTCGCCGCCGCGTCCGCCCGCGCCGACGGCGGTCGCGAGCGTCGTGTTCGCGCGTACGTCGGAGCCGCCCTGTTTCTCGGTCATGCCCATGCCGAACCAGATCGAGCGCTTGTCGGCGACCGGCACGTCGCGCGGATCGTAGTCGTCGCTGTAGAGCTTGTCGCGCAGCAGCGCCCACAGCGCGGGCTCCTTCTGCAGCACGGGGATCGCGGCCTGCGTCATCGTCGCCGGGCACAGCGTGCCGGCCTCGATCTGGCCATGCAGGTAGAAGCCGGCCGCGGTCGCGGCCCAGCGGCCGCGGCGCGATTCGCGGAACGCGAGCGACACGAAGCCTTCCTGGCGGTACCGGCCGAGCAGCGCGTGCCACGCCGGGTGAAAGTCGACGCGGTCGATGCGCCGGCCGCGCCGGTCGAACGTGTTCAGTTCCGGCGTGTGACGGTTCGCTTCGTCGGCAAGCCGCGCGGTGTCGGCGCTGCCGAGCCACGCGCCGTATGCGTCGAGCTGCGGCACGGCCCAGTCGGCGCCAGCGCGGGTGAGCGCGTCGCGCAGCGCGATGTCCGTCGTGAAGAGGTTATAGTCGACCAGTTCGTCGAACTGGTTCGTGACGGCGTGAGTCGATTCGGTCATCGAAGTTGTCTCCGGTCTCATGCTTCGCGGGCGGCCGGCGTCATGCCGCACGGATGACGCTTCGGCGCCGGTTCCGGCCCCCGGTAAAACGCATGCCCTGCTGATTTCCAGAGTAGCAAATATGCCGCCGCGACATGTTCAGGTTCCAGCGCCGCCCGGCCAGCCGGCGGCGCAACCCGCGCCCGCGTTGCGTCGCCGGCCGCGCCAGTCGCGCGCGCAGGCGAGTTCCGACGCGCTGCAGCAGGCGTTCGTTCAGCTTTTGCTCGAACGCGGCTACGCGAAAGCGACGATCCGCGAGATCGCGGCCGTCGCGGGCGTCAGCATCGGCACCTTCTACGAGTATTTCGGCGACAAGCAGAGCCTCGCGGCGCTCTGCATCCATCGGCACGTGCTGGCGCTGGCCGACCGGCTGCGCGACGCGGTGGCGGGGCTGCGCGGCGCGCCGCGGGCCGAACTCGCCGCCGCGCTCGTCGACCTGCAGGTCGACGCGATCGGCGCCGACGCGGCGCTGTGGGGCGCGCTCTTCGCACTGGAGCGGCAGGTGTCGCCGCTCGCCGCCTACCGCCGGCATTACGACGCGTACGTCGCGCTGTGGCGCGACGCGCTCGCGCACGCGGCCGATCCGCCGCCGGCCGCGCGGCTCGACGGGATCGCGCGGATGGCGCACACGCTCTGCTACGGCGGGCTCTCGCAGGCGCTGCTGACGCTCGGGCCCGCGTTCGACATCGCCGCGCTGCGTGGCGAATTGCGGGCCGTGCTGCTCGCCTATCTGGCGGCAGCCGGCCGGTAGCATCCCTTTAGGGAAATGCCTGATTCGCATGTCGGCCGGGCAGGCGAGCCTTGCCGCCGCGTGCTTCTCTCCATGGGCCATGAGAAAAATACATGGCCGCCATGACGAAGTTTCGTTTGTCCGCCGATATTGGCTCGGGCTAAATCATGCGGCAGATGCAGGCCGCGCGCGTCGCGCGGGGCCGCCCGAAGGACATCAGAAGGAGGAGTCATGCGAAGCGCCACCGCGCCCCGTTCGAAACTGCCCGACGTCGGGACGACGATCTTCACGGTGATCGGCCAGCTGGCCGCCCGGCACGATGCGTTGAACCTGTCGCAGGGGGCGCCGAATTTCGCGCCCGATCCGGCGCTCGTCGAAGGCGTCGCGCGCGCGATGCGCGACGGGCACAACCAGTACGCACCGATGGCCGGCGTGATGGCGCTGCGCGAGCGGCTCGCGGAAAAGACCGAGGCGCTGTACGGCGCGCGCTACGACCCGGCCACCGAGATCACGGTGATCGCGAGCGCGAGCGAGGGGCTGTACGCGGCGATCAGCGCGCTCGTGCATCCGGGTGACGAGGTGATCTACTTCGAGCCGTCGTTCGACAGCTATGCGCCGATCGTGCGGCTGCAGGGCGCGACGCCCGTGGCGATCAAGCTGTCGCCGGAGCATTTCCGCGTGAACTGGGATGAAGTGGCGGCCGCGATCACGCCGCGCACGCGGATGATCATCGTCAACACGCCGCACAACCCGACCGCGACCGTGTTCTCGGCCGACGATCTCGAGCGGCTCGCGCAGCTCACGCGCGACACGGGCATCGTCGTGCTGTCCGACGAAGTCTACGAGCACGTCGTGTTCGACGGCGCGCAGCACCAGAGCGTCGCGCGCCACCGCGAGCTGGCCGAGCGCAGCGTGATCGTGTCGTCGTTCGGCAAGTCGTTCCACGTGACCGGCTGGCGGGTCGGCCATTGCCTCGCGCCGGCCGAACTGATGGACGAGATCCGCAAGGTGCACCAGTTCATGGTGTTCTCGGCCGATACGCCGATGCAGATCGCGTTCGCGGAGATCCTCGCGCGGCCGGACAGCTATCTCGGCCTGTCGGCGTTCTACGAGGCCAAGCGCGACCTGCTCGCGCGCGAGCTGGCCGATTCGCGTTTCGAGCTGCTGCCGAGCGAGGGCTCGTTCTTCATGCTCGCGCGTTTCCGGCACTTCTCGGACGAAAGCGACAGCGATTTCGTGCTGCGCCTGATCCGCGACGCGCGTGTCGCGACGATTCCGCTGTCGGCGTTCTACACCGACGGCACCGACGCCGGCGTGATCCGGCTCAGCTTTTCGAAGGACGACGCGACGCTGGTCGAAGGCGCGCGGCGGCTGCGTTCGCTGTAAACCCCGTACGGCATCCGGCCACGGGCATCCGGCGACGGGTACGTCGCATCGACCAGACACAGGAGATCACGATGAAGCACACGGCCACCCTGAAACTCGCGTTCGCACTCGCGTGCGCCATCGGTTCCGGCGCGGCGCTCGCCGATGCGCAGACGCTGCGCTTCGGCCTCGAGGCGCAATACCCGCCGTTCGAATCGAAAGCGCCGAACGGCGACCTGCAGGGCTTCGACATCGACGTCGGCAACGCCGTCTGCCAGACGGCGAAGCTGTCGTGCAAATGGGTCGAGACGTCGTTCGACGGCCTGATTCCCGCGCTGAAGGGCCGCAAGTTCGACGCGATCAACTCGGCGATGAATGCGACCGAGCAGCGGCGCCAGGCGATCGACTTCACGACGATCATCTATCGCGTGCCGACCCAGCTGATCGCGCGCACCGGCAGCGGCCTGCTGCCGACGCCGGAATCGCTGAAGGGCAAGCGGGTCGGCGTGCTGCAGGCGTCGATCCAGGAAACCTTCGCGAAGGCGCACTGGGAGCCGGCCGGCGTCGCGGTCGTCGCGTACCAGGACCAGAACCAGGCGTATGCGGATCTGGTCGCGGGCCGTCTCGACGCGACGCTCGTGCTCGCACCGTCCGGCCAGCGCGGCTTCCTGTCGCGTCCGGACGGCAAGGGCTTTTCGTTCGTCGGCCAGCCCGTGCACGACGACCGGATCCTCGGCAGCGGCATCGCATTCGGGCTGCGCAAGGGCGACAGCGCGCTGAAGGCGAAACTCGATGCGGCGATCGACAAGCTGAAGGCGGACGGCACGGTGAAGTCGCTCGGCCTGAAGTATTTCGGCGATATCGACATTTCGGCGAAGTAAGCGGGGCAGCGCGCGATGCAGAACCGGAACACGACCGCCGCCGGCGTTGAACCGGCGGGCACGCCGCTGTCGGGCGACGCGCTCGAAGCCGTGCTCGTCGCCGAACTGGGCGATGCGCTCGTCACGCGCGCGGCCGACATCGATCCGCGTTATTTCACCGCCTACAACGAGCCGGCCGGCGCGCGACCGCGCGCGCTGGTGCGCCCGCGCAGTGTCGACGACGTGTCGCGCACGCTCGCGCTGTGCGCGCGGCTCGGCCAGACGGTCGTGCCGCAGGGGGGCCTGACGGGGCTCGCGCGCGGCGCGGTCGCGCTCGGCGGCGAGGTCGTGCTGTCGATGGAACGCTTCGCGGGCGTCGAGGCGCTCGACGCGGCGGCCGGCACGATGACCGTGCGTGCCGGGACGCCGCTGCAGACGGTGCAGGAAGCCGCGGAAGCGGCGGGTTTCACGTTCGGTGTCGATCTCGGCGCACGCGGTTCGTGCCAGATCGGCGGGATGCTCGCGACCAACGCGGGCGGCACGCGCGCGATCCGCTACGGGATGATGCGCGAGCAGGTGCTCGGGCTCGAGGCCGTGCTCGCGGACGGCACGGTCGTGTCGTCGATGAACCGGATGCTGAAGAACAACGCGGGCTACGACCTGAAGCAGCTGTTCATCGGCAGCGAGGGGACGCTCGGCGTCGTCACACGCGCCGTGCTGCGGCTGCATCCGTTGCTCGCCGCGCCGGCCACGGCGCTCTGCCGCGTGCGCGACTACGACGCGGTCATCGCGCTGTGGAATCGCGTGCGCACGCTGCCGGAGGTCGTCAGTTTCGAGGCGATGTGGCCGGCGTTCTACGACTACGTCGCGCGCCGCACGCCGGGCGTCTCGGCGCCGTTTGTCGGCGACGACGGCTTCGCGGTGCTGATCGAATGCGCGACGAGCGCACCGGGCGGCGATGCGCACCAGGCGCTGGAAACCGGCCTCGCGGCGGGAATCGAGGCAGGGCTCGTGGAGGATGCGGTGCTTGCGACGTCGGAGCGGCAGGCGCGGGACTTGTGGACGCTGCGCGAAGGCCTCGCGATCGACGCGCTGCCGCATCTGGTCAACTTCGACGTGAGTTTGCCGACCGGCGAGCTCGGCGTGTTCGCCGAACGCTGCGAAGCGGCGCTGCGCATGCAATGGCCGGATGCCGTGTGCCTGTTCTTCGGGCATGTCGGCGACGGCAACGTGCATATCGGCGTGTCGCTGGCCGGGATGAGCGATGCGGACGCCGATGCGCTCGATCACTGCGTGTACGCGGTGGTGCGGGACATGGGCGGCTCGGTGTCGGCCGAGCACGGGATCGGCGTGCTCAAGCGGCCGTATCTCGCGCACACGCGCAGCGACGCGGAAATCGGGCTGATGCGACGCCTGAAGGCCGCGCTCGATCCGGGCGGCATCCTGAATCCCGGCAAGGTGCTTTGACGGCGGCGTTGCCTGCCGCCGCCGGGCGCCCGCCTGCGTGATTCGTCAGCCGTCCACCCAGCGCAGCGCGCCGATCTTCAGGTGTTCGACGACGCTGCGCGCCCATCCGAGCTCGGCATTGAGCAGCACGAGCGCGTGTTCGTTCTGCAGCAGGAACAGGCGCGGCACCTGGTCGGCCTGCGCGGCGTTGCGCAGCGTTTCGAGGCGCTCGCGCTCGGCGTCGAGCCGGGCGATCCGAAGCTCGAGCTGGTGGCGGGCATCTTCGGCGTCGAGCAGCGGCAGGAAGGCGAGGCCGGCGCCGAACGCCGGGAATTCGCGCGCGGGCTCCGCGAGCAGCGCATGCAGCCACGCCTGCCCGGCCGTGTGCCCGGCCTCGGTCAGCGCATACAGCGTGCGCTCGGGAAACGCGCCGTCGCGCTCGGTGTCGTGAACGGCGATCAGCCCGTCGCGCAGCAGCCGGTCGATCGTCTGGTAGAGGCTCGTGCGCTGCCGGACGTTGACGACTTCGTCGTACCCGCGGGCCTTCAGTTGCTGCAGCATCCCGTACGGATGCATCGGCGTTTCGGTGAGCGTCGCGAGGACGGCCAGCGCGAGCGGGGACGGGCGACTAGTGGACATGAATAGTTATCGCATATCTAGTAATGATATAACTATTTTCGATGAAACTATCACATTCCACAAGGGTTTCAGCCGAGGTGCGAGCGCTTCGCGGCCGGCGCGACGGTTTCCATCGTCGCGAGACCGTGCACGATGCCGCAATCCTCGACCGAATGCTCGCCGACGCACTGCCGGCGCAATTCGGTGAGCTGGTCGCGCAGATGCGTGAGTTCCGCGAGGCGCGCATCGACGTGGCCGATGTGTTCGTCGAGCAGCGCATTGATCGAATCGCAGGGATCGGCCGGCGTGTCGGTGAGCTGCAGCAGCGCGCGGATTTCGTCGTGGGCCATGTCGAGTGCGCGGCAGTTGCGGATGAAGCGCAGCCGTTCGACATGCACGTCGGTGTAGTTGCGGTAGTTCGAGTCGGTGCGTTCCGCGTCCGGCATCAGCCCCTCTTTCTCGTAGAAACGGATCGTCTCGGGTGTGCAGCGGGCCGCCTTGGCCAGTTCGCCGATCTTCATTGTCTTTCTCCCGTGCAAGGGTTGACCTTGTAGTGGCTTCAGGGTGTTAACTCTACTCCGTCAAGCCATTGAAAGCCATTGAGGAGGTTGTCATGACCGATGCCCAGCGTACCCACGACCCACGACACCGTCATGCCGGCGGCGCCGATGCGTGCTGCGCCGATTCGCGCGACACGCAGACGGCGACCGTTGCCGACGCGGTGCCGGCGGCCGGCGAGCGCGCGCACGGCCACGACCATGATCACGGCGACCACGGCGACGCGCATCGGCACGGCGCGGCGTGCACGCACGACCACGGCGCGCACGATCATTCGGGTCATGGCCACGATCATGCGGAAGGCAACGGCCATGTAAACGGCGACGCGTGCTCTCACGACCACGGCAAGCACGACCATGCCGACCACGACCACGACCACGACCACGACCACGACCACGACCACGACCACGACCACGACCACGCGGCCGGCGACTGCTGCGCGCCTGCCGCGCTGACGCTCGCGCCGCTGCCGGTCGCGCAGGCGACCGCGTCGGGCCACGTGCGCTCCGCGTTCCGGATCATGCAGATGGACTGCCCGACCGAGGAAACGCTGATCCGCAAGAAGCTCGGCGGGATGAGCGAAGTGTCGGCGCTCGAATTCAACCTGATGCAGCGGATGCTGACCGTCGAACACGTGCCGGGCGCCCAGCCGGCGATCGAAGGCGCGATCCGCACGCTCGGGATGACGCCCGAGGCCGCGGCGGCCGGCGCGCCGGCGTCGCGCGTCGTCGACGCGCCCGCGAAGCCGTGGTGGCCGCTGGCGCTGGCCGGCGTCGCCGCGATCGCATCCGAGGGCGCGACGTGGGCCGGGCTGCCGGTGTGGCTCGCGGCGGCGCTCGCGCTTGCCGCGGTACTCGCGTGCGGGCTCACCACGTACAAGAAGGGCTGGATCGCGATCCGCAACGGCAACCTGAACATCAACGCGCTGATGAGCATCGCGGTGACGGGGGCGATGGCGATCGGCCAGTGGCCCGAAGCCGCGATGGTGATGGTGCTGTTCACGATTGCCGAGCTGATCGAGGCGAAGTCGCTCGACCGCGCGCGCAATGCGATCCAGGGCCTGATGCAGCTCGCGCCTGACACCGCGACCGTGCAGGACGCCGACGGCTCGTGGCGCACGATCGAGGCCGCGCAGGTGGCGCTCGGCGCGGTCGTGCGCGTGAAGCCGGGCGAGCGGATCGGGCTGGACGGCGAGGTCGTCGCCGGCCGCTCGACGGTGAACCAGGCGCCGATCACCGGCGAGAGCCTGCCCGTCGAAAAGGCGGCCGGCGACGCCGTGTACGCGGGCACGATCAACGAATCGGGTTCGTTCGAATACCGCGTGACGGCGGTGGCGGCCAACTCGACGCTCGCGCGGATCATCCACGCGGTCGAGGAGGCGCAGGGCGCGAAGGCGCCGACGCAGCGCTTCGTCGACCAGTTCGCGCGTGTCTACACGCCGATCGTGTTCGCGGTCGCGCTGCTGGTGGCGGTGGTGCCGCCGCTCGTCATGGGCGGTGCGTGGCACGACTGGATCTATCGTGCGCTGGTGCTGCTCGTGATCGCGTGCCCGTGCGCGCTGGTGATCTCGACGCCGGTGACGATCGTGTCGGGGCTCGCGGCCGCGGCGCGACGCGGGATTCTCGTGAAGGGCGGCGTCTATCTGGAAGAAGGGCGCAAGCTCGCCTGGCTCGCGCTCGACAAGACCGGCACGATCACGCACGGCAAGCCGGTGCAGACCGACTTCGACCTGCATGCGACCGATGCCGATGCGGTGCGGGTGCGGCACCTCGGTGCGAGCCTCGCGGCGCGCTCCGATCACCCGGTGTCGCAGGCGATCGCCGCCGCGGCCCGTGACGCCGGCACGACGGCATTCGCCGATGTGCAGGAATTCGAAGCGATCGTCGGGCGCGGGGTGCGCGGCACGATCGACGGCACGCGCTACTGGCTCGGCAACCACCGGCTCGTCGAGGAGCTCGAACGCTGCTCGACGGCGCTCGAAGCGAAGCTCGATGCGCTCGAGCGGCAGGGCAAGAGCGTCGTGGTGCTGGTCGACGAAGCGCGCGTGCTCGGCATCTTCGCGGTGGCCGACACGATCAAGGACACGAGCCGTGAAGCGATCGCCGATCTGCACGCGCTCGGCATCCGCACCGCGATGCTGACGGGCGACAACCCGCATACCGCGCAGGCAATCGCGAAGCAGGCCGGCATCGACGACGCGCGCGGCAACCAGTTGCCGGAAGACAAGCTCGCGGCGGTCGAGGAGCTGTCGGCCGGCGGCGCGGGCGCGGTCGGGATGGTCGGCGACGGGATCAACGACGCACCGGCGCTCGCCCGTGCCGACATCGGCTTCGCGATGGGGGCGATGGGCACCGACACGGCGATCGAGACGGCCGACGTCGCGCTGATGGACGACGACCTGCGCAAGATTCCCGCGTTCGTGCGGCTGTCGCGCGCGACGCATCGCGTCCTGGTGCAGAACATCGGCTTCGCGCTCGGCGTGAAGGTCGTGTTCCTCGCCCTCACGGTCGCGGGGCTCGGCACGATGTGGATGGCGGTCTTTGCCGACGCGGGCGCCAGCCTGATCGTCGTGGCCAACGGCTTGCGGCTGCTGTCGTCCTCCGGGGCGTTCGGCGGCGCGCAGGCCACGCGTTGAGGAGCGGGCGATGAGCTTTCTGAAGCGAATCCTGGGCGGCCATGGCGGTGGCCACGGCAATGGCGGCCACGGTGGCGGAGGCCACGGCGGCGGCGGAGGGCATCACGGCGGGCAGCGTCAGGACGCACACGGCGGCCACGACGCGCGCGGCCGCGATCGCCACGGCTGGGGCTGGCAGGCGCCGGCCGACGCCAGTGGCG
Organism: Burkholderia sp. LS-044; assembly: GCF_004803625.1. Taxonomy (NCBI): domain Bacteria; kingdom Pseudomonadati; phylum Pseudomonadota; class Betaproteobacteria; order Burkholderiales; family Burkholderiaceae; genus Burkholderia; species Burkholderia sp. LS-044. The sequence goes on along the minus strand of NZ_SSWO01000018.1, from coordinate 76,487 downwards.
GGCGAGGCGGCCAGGGCGGCAACGTGCCGCTGAGCCAGCTCGCGTGCGCCGGCTGCGGCGCGCTCAATGGGGCCGATGCGCGCTTCTGCGCGCAGTGCGGCGCGGCGCAACGCGGCAAGGCCTGCAGCCGCTGCCATGCGGCGCTGGCGGCCGACGCGCGGTTCTGTCCCGGCTGCGGGACGCAGGCGGCTTGAAGAGGTCCGCGCGTTCGTGCCGGCTGCGCATGAGCACAGGCCGGCACGCTTCGTTCGACGGCCGGCGCACCAGCCTGCCCGATATCGTCCCGGGCATGCTCGCGTCGGCAATATCGTCGCGGTCCGTCCAGATACACGGCTCCACGACGCCCCCTTTGCTCAGCGCAGCGGCAGATGAATTTCGGTACGCAGGTCGGCCGGCGCCGCATCCATCGGCGTGTTGAGGTACAGCTCGAACGGCGGCGAGTCGGCGGCTTCGCGGCCCGAATGACGCAGCCAGTCGCCGTAGAGCCACTGGTAGGCCGTCTTCAGGTCCGCGTACGGCCCCGTATGCAGCAGCACCGCGTATTCGCCGCCCGCGACCGTCGCGCGTTCGACCGGCGGCACGGGCTCGACGTCCGGCGCGCCGTCGGCCGGCATGAAACACGCCTTCGCGCGCAGCTGCGCTTCGGGCGTCGTGTCCGGATCGTCGTAGAAAATGCCGATCATCTTCGCGCCCGGGCCGATCAGCCCGTGCTGCCCGACCCACGCGCCGATCCGCCCGAACGCGTCGCCGACCTTCATGTACGCGCCCGTGTGCGCCACCGCGTAGCCACGCAGTTCCGGCAGCCGCCGGATTTCGACTTCATGCTTGAACATGTCTTCCTCTCCTCTCTGTAGTGGATAGATGGGCCGGTGGCTGCCCGTGCGCCGGTGCTGCGCGGGCGGCACACCGTATGCGTCGCGAAACGCCCGCGCGAACGCGTGCGTCGAACCGTAGCCCGCGCGCCGCGCGATCTCGTCGATCGGCCGCGCCGTGCACACGAGATCCTCGGACGCGCGCACGATCCGCATCCGCCGCACCGTCAGCACGATCGATTCGCCGTACAGCGCGCGATAGACCCGCTGCCAGTGATACGGCGACAGGCACGCGACTTCGGCGAGCCGGTTCAGGTCGAGCGGGCCGTCGAGGTGCGCGCGGATGTATTCGTGGACGCGCGCCACGCTTGCCGCGTAGCGGGCCCAGGCAGGCTGGTCGGGTTTCGTTTCGACGGTCATCGGCGTATCCGGGCAGGAACCGACGCCACGGTAGCACGGTGCGAATTGATAAATCTTGCGGAAATACGCAGGCGCGCCGACCCGTCGGGCCCTTTTTCATTTTGACGAAATGGGGTCTTGCCCCTCTGCGATCTATGACTAAAGTTAAAGACGGTGAAATCGGGTGATCGCGTCATTTTTCTCGGGTAAGTTGCTCCGTCGGGGCAGCACGCTTTTCGAAGTACGCAGGTAGTTCGTCGATGTCCAATCGCAACACCACGTTTTCGGGAGAAGAAGAAATGGATGCTTCCAGCTTCATCACGTCGCTGCAGACCACGCTAGGGGGGTATCTGCCAAAGATTGCCGGCGCGATCGGCATCCTGGTGATCGGCTGGCTGATCGCCGTCGTGGTGCGGGCCGGCGCGATGCGTCTGCTCGGCGCGCTGAAGGTCGATCAGCGGATCAACGAAAGCACCGGCCAGGGCGCATGCGTCGAGCGCATCATCGCCGGCGGCCTGTTCTGGCTCGTGCTGCTGGTCACCGCGGTGGGCATCTTCAACGTGCTCAACCTGTATGCGGTCTCCAACCCGTTCTCGCTGCTCGTCACCCACATCGTCAACTACCTGCCGAACCTGATCGGCGGCGCGGCGCTGACGCTGATCGCGTGGCTCATCGCGTCGCTGCTGCGCAGCCTCGCGAACCGCGCGCTGAAGGCGAGCAAGATCGACGACAAATTGTCCGAAGGCGCCGGCTTGCAGCCGATGAGCGGTTATCTCGGCGACGTGCTGTTCTGGCTCGTTATCCTGATGTTCCTGCCGGCGATCCTCGCGTCGTTCGCGTTGTCGGGGCTGCTGACGCCCGTGCAGGGGATGGTCGACAAACTGCTCGCGATCGTGCCGAACCTGTTCGCGGCCGCGGTGATCGGCATCGTCGGCTGGATCGTCGCGCGCGTGCTGCGCGGCCTCGTGACGAACCTGCTCGTCGCCGCCGGCGCCGACCGCCTCACGCAGCGTCTCGACAGCCCGACGCCCGTGCGCGTGTCGAGCCTGATCGGCACGGTCGTCTACGTGTTCGTGTTCGTGCCGACGCTGATCTCCGCGCTCGACGCGCTGAAGATCGACGCGATCTCGGTGCCGGCCACCAACATGCTGAACCAGTTCCTCGGCGCGGTGCCGGACATCGTCGCGGCGATCGTGATCGTGCTGGTGACGTTCTACTTCGCGCGCTTCGTCGCGTCGCTCGCGCAGAAGCTGCTGGAAGCCGCGGGCGCCGACGGGCTCCCGGCCGTGCTCGGCGTCGAGCGCGTGTTCTCGGGGATCCTGCAGCCGTCGGTGCTGGTGGCGCGGCTGATCGTGTTCTTCGCGATGCTGTTCGCCTCGGTCGAAGCGGCGAACCGGCTCGGCTTCTCGCAGGTGCGCGACGTCGTCACGCTGTTCATCGAATTCGGCGGCCACGTGCTGACGGGCGGCGTGATCCTCGTGATCGGCGTGTGGCTCGCGGGCCTCGCGCGCCGCGTGATCGAGCAGGCCGACCGCGAGCACAGCGTGCTGTTCGCGCGCATCGCGCAATTCGCGATCCTCGGCCTCGTGTTCGCAATGGGGCTGCGCGCGATGGGCATCGCGAACGAGATCGTGCAGCTCGCGTTCGGCCTCGTGCTCGGTGCGATCGCGGTGGCGGTGGCGCTGTCGTTCGGCCTCGGCGGCCGCGAAGCGGCCGGCAAGCTGCTCGACCGCTGGTTCAACCAGCGCGGCGGCGGGCAATAAGTCTTGCGCGTCGATCATCCGTCCGGCCGCTTCGTGCGGCCGGCGGCGGCGGTCGCAGCGGGGCGGGCCCGGCATCGGCGCCTTTCGCGCATCGGGAGGCCGTACACGCCCGGAACAGGCGTTTCCGTCAGCGAAATGTCAGCCGCGATCTTTGCCGAATTTCGATAACACGTCGTTTAATGACTCTCTAGCATCGATTCTCAGTCGCGCAGGCCGCCAGGCCCGGCGCATTTGAGGAGAGAGTCCGATGAAAGCAGAGTCGAATGGCCGGCCCGCCGCCGGCGCCAAGTCGTCCGGCCAGCCCGCGCTGCAGCAGACGCTCGGGACCTGGCAACTGTGGGGCATCGCGGTCGGCCTCGTGATTTCCGGCGAATACTTCGGCTGGAGTTACGGCTGGGCGAGCGCCGGCACGCTGGGTTTCGTCATCACCGCGCTGTTCGTCGCGGCGATGTACACGACCTTCATCTTCAGTTTCACCGAGCTGACGACGTCGATCCCGCACGCGGGCGGCCCGTTCGCGTATGCGCGCCGCGCGTTCGGCCCGACCGGCGGTTATCTCGCCGGCGCGGCGACGCTCGTCGAATTCGTGTTCGCGCCGCCCGCGATCGCGCTCGCGATCGGCGCGTACCTGCACGTGCAGTTTCCGGGGCTCGAACCGAAGCACGCGGCGATGGGCGCGTATCTCGTGTTCATGGCGCTGAACATCGTCGGCGTGCAGATCGCCGCGACCTTCGAGCTCGTCGTCACGCTGCTCGCGATCTTCGAGCTGCTGGTGTTCATGGGCGTCGTGTCGCCGGGCTTCGCGTGGAGCAACTTCATGAAGGGCGGCTGGTCGGGTGCCGATCATTTCAGCCTGGGCGCGTTCCACGGGATGTTCGCGGCGATCCCGTTCGCGATCTGGTTCTTCCTCGCGATCGAAGGCGTCGCGATGGCCGCCGAAGAGGCGAAGAACCCGAAGCGCTCGATCCCGATCGCGTACGTGGCCGGGATCCTGACGCTCGTCATTCTCGCGATCGGCGTGATGGTGTTCGCCGGCGGCGCGGGCGACTGGACCAAGCTCGCGAACATCAACGACCCGCTGCCGCAGGCGATGAAGTACATCGTCGGCGAGAACAGCGGCTGGATGCACATGCTCGTGTGGCTCGGCCTGTTCGGCCTCGTCGCGTCGTTCCACGGGATCATCCTCGGTTATTCGCGCCAGATCTTCGCGCTGGCCCGCGAAGGCTACCTGCCGGAGTGGCTCGGCAAGGTGCATCCGCGCTTCAAGACCCCGCACCGCGCGATTCTCGCGGGCGGCGTGGTCGGCATCGCGGCGATCTACAGCGACGAGCTGATCCAGTTCGGCGGGCAGACGCTGACCGCGAATATCGTGACGATGTCGGTATTCGGCGCGATCGTGATGTATATCGTGAGCATGGCGTCGCTGTTCAAGCTGCGCCGCACGCAGCCGAACATGGCGCGGCCGTTCCGCGCGCCGCTGTACCCGATCTTCCCGGCCTTCGCGATCCTGGCGGCGCTCGTCTGCCTCGGTACGATGGTGTATTTCAACGGGCTGGTCGCGCTGGTGTTCGTCGGCTTCCTCGCGGTCGGCTACGCGTACTTCCTCGCGACGCGTTCGCAGCGGGCGAGCGCGCCGGGCGACGCGCTGCTGGAGGAGTGAGCAGGTGAAGGTGAACGGCCGTTCCTGACGGCATCCGGCGCGCCCCGTCGAACGGGCGCGCCGTCGGCTTTTGGCAAGGCAAGGAGACTCGCACGATGTCCTATACGGAGACGATCGGCCCGCGCACGTACCGTTTCGCGGACCTGAAGACGCTGCTCGCGAAAGCGAGCCCGCTGCGTTCCGGCGACCAGCTCGCCGGTGTCGCGGCGGCCAGCGAGGAGGAGCGCGTGGCCGCGAAGATCGCGCTCGCGGGCGTGCCGCTGAAGGCGTTCCTGAGCGAGGCGGTGATTCCGTACGAACACGACGAGGTCACGCGCCTGATTCTCGACGATCACGATGCGGCGGCGTTCGCGGAAATCTCGCACCTCACCGTCGGCGACTTCCGCAACTGGCTGCTGTCGCCGGCCGCCGACGGCGCGGCGCTCGAACGGATCGCGCCGGGCCTCACGCCCGAGATGGTCGCCGCCGTGTCGAAGCTGATGCGCAACCAGGACCTGATCGCGGCGGCACGAAAGCGCCGCGTCGTCACGCGCTTTCGCAACACGGTCGGGCTGCCGGGCCGGATGTCGGTGCGGCTGCAGCCGAACCACCCGACCGACGACGTGAAGGGGATCGCCGCGTCGATGCTCGACGGACTGATGTACGGCTGCGGCGACGCGATGATCGGCATCAACCCGGCCACCGACAGCCTCGCGGCGATCGTGAAGCTGCTCGCGATGATCGACGGGTTCCGCGAACGCTACGGCGTGCCGACGCAGTCGTGCGTGCTCACGCACGTGACCAACACGATCGCGGCGGTCGAGAAGGGCGCGCCGGTCGATCTGGTGTTCCAGTCGATCGCGGGCACCGAGAAGGCGAACGCGAGCTTCGGCATCTCGCTCGCGCTGCTCGGCGAGGCGCGCGAGGCCGCGCTGTCGCTCAAGCGCGGCACCGTCGGCAACAATCTCATGTACTTCGAGACGGGCCAGGGCAGCGCGTTGTCGGCGAACGCGCACTTCGGCGTCGACCAGCAGACCTGCGAAGTGCGCGCGTATGCGGTGGCGCGCAAGTTCGAGCCGTTCCTCGTGAACACGGTGGTCGGCTTCATCGGGCCCGAATACCTGTACGACGGCAAGCAGATCATCCGCGCGGGGCTCGAGGATCACTTCTGCGGGAAGCTGCTCGGCGTGCCGATGGGCTGCGACATCTGCTACACGAACCACGCGGAAGCCGACCAGGACGACATGGACACGCTGCTGACGCTGCTGGGCGCGGCCGGCATCAACTTCATCATGGGGATTCCGGGCGCGGACGACGTGATGCTGAACTACCAGAGCACGTCGTTTCACGACCAGCTCTACGTGCGCGAGGTGCTCGGCCTGCGCCGCGCGCCGGAATTCGAGGAGTGGCTGGAGACGATGGAGATCGCCGACGCGCACGGTGCATTGCGCGCCGCGAGCTCACGCGTGCCGCTGCTCGCGGGCGCGAACGACTGGATGGGGATTTCGGCATGAGCGACGCCGTCGAAAAGAATCCGTGGGGCCAGCTGAAGTCGTTCACGAACGCGCGGATCGCGCTCGGCCGCGCGGGCAACAGCCTGCCGACCGCGCCGCTGCTGGCCTTCAACCTGTCGCACGCGCAGGCGCGCGACGCGGTGCACCAGCCGCTCGACTCGGACGCGCTGCGGCGCGAGATCGAGGCGGCCGGCCTGCTGCCGACGCTCGGCGTGCAGAGCGCCGCGCCCGACCGTGACCACTATCTGCGCCGGCCCGATCTCGGCCGCAAGCTGTCGGACGACAGCCGCGGGCTGCTCGCCGGTTACGGCGCGGCGCTCGACGACGCGCCCGATGTCGTGTTCGTGGTCGGCGACGGGCTCTCGGCGTTCGCGGCCGCGAAGCAGGCACTGCCGCTGCTGCAGGCCGTGCGGCCGCGGCTCGACGCGGACGGCTGGCGGATCGGCCCGGTGGTGGTCGCGACGCAGGCGCGCGTCGCCCTCGGCGACGAGATCGGCGAGCTGCTGCGCGCGAAGGTCGTGGCGATGCTGATCGGCGAACGGCCGGGGCTCAGCTCGCCGGATAGCCTCGGCGTGTACCTGACGTGGGCGCCGAAGGTCGGCTGCCACGACGCGCTGCGCAACTGCATCTCGAACGTGCGGCCCGAAGGGCTGCCGTACGCGGCGGCCGCGCACAAGCTGCATTACCTGATGACGCATGCGCGCAGGCTCCAGCTGACGGGCGTCGGGCTGAAGGACGACAGCGATGCGCTGTTGCCGCAGGCGGAAGCGGAGCGGATCGGGGCGGACTGAAAACGGGCGCACGCGGGCCGCTCCCGCATCGCGGGTTGCGTGCTTTTCGAGCGGCAGGAGCGGCACGAGGGGCGGCTGTCGAGGCGCCCGCTACCCGGCTACCTGAACAGCCGCTCGCACAGAAAATCGACGAACACGCGCAGCTTCGGCGACAACTGCCGGCTCGACGGCCACACGATCGAGAACTGCCCCGGCGCGATCCGGTAGTCGTCGAGCACGGTGACGAGCGCGCCGTGTTCGAGCGCGTCGCGCGCGAGGAAGTCTGGCATGTAGCCGATGCCGAGCCCCGCGAGCACGGTGCCGCGCAGGGCTTCCATGTTGTTGCAGGTCAGCGCGGTGCGCAGCTTCGGCGGCGTGCCGTCGGCGGCCGAGAGCGCCCAGTCCTGCAGCTTGCCGGTGGTCGGGAAGCAGTAGCGCACGCATTCGTGCGCTTCGAGATCGCGCGGCGTGCGCGGCGTGCCGGCCCGCGCGAGATACGCGGGCGTCGCGCACAGCACGAACGCAAACGGGCCGAGCCGCCGTGACATCAGGCTCGAATCGGACAGCGGGCCGCTGCGGATCGCCGCGTCGAAGCCGCCTTCGACGACATCCACCATCCGGTCGTTGAAATCGAGATCGAGCTCGACGTCCGGGTAGCGCTGCCGGAATTCGGGCAGCACCGGCAGCAGGAACCGGTAGCCGATCACCGGCAGGCTCACGCGCAGCCTGCCGCGCGGGCGCTGCGCCGACGCCGTCACGGTCGCTTCCGCGTCGCGGAAATCCTCGAGGATCCGCTGGCAACGTTCGTAGAAGTGGCGCCCCTCTTCGGTGAGCGTGACGCGGCGGGTCGTGCGGTTGAACAGGCGCACGCCCAGCGACTGTTCGAGTTTCGCGATCGTCTTGCCGACCGCTGACGCCGAGATGCCGAGCGTGCGGCCGGCCGCGACGAAGCTCAGCGCTTCGGCGGTGCGGACGAACGCGACGATGCCGGACAGGTTTTCCATCGAATCGAAGCGCGCTCGACGACGCGCGTGGTGAAGTGAATTGCGGAATTCTAGTCCGGTATATGCGGAACTTTGCGTGGTTTTTCTTCGATTGAATCGGATTTATCTTCTGTCGCTCTGACGGCGCATCCGCGCCGGCCTTTTGAGGAGCGATGATGGATCAGCCTTTTTCAGCCGCATCGACGCAGTCGGCACGCCGGCGCGCGTGGGTGCTGGCCGCCGTCTGCATGGCCGCCGTCGCGCTGCCGTTGTCGTTTTCGGGCGGCGCGGTCGCGACGCCCGCGATCGGCCGCGACCTGCACGGCGGCACGGTCGCGATGAACTGGATCACCAACGCGTTCATGCTCGCGTTCGGCAGCTGCCTGATGGCGGCGGGCGCGCTGGCCGACCAGTTCGGCCGCAAGCGCGTGTTCGCGATCGGCGTCGGCGGTTTCACGCTGATGTCGGTCGCGCTTGCGTTCGCGCCGTCGATGCTCGCGGTCGACCTGCTGCGCGCCGCGCAGGGGCTCGCGGCGGCCGCGGCGCTCGCGGGCGGCACGGCCGCGCTCGCGCAGGAGTTCGACGGCGCGGCGCGCACGCGCGCATTCAGCCTGCTCGGCACGACCTTCGGCATCGGGCTCGCGTTCGGGCCCGTGCTGGCCGGCGCGCTGATCGGGCACGGCGGCTGGCGCACGATCTTCGTGACGAGCGCGGTGGCCGGCGGGCTGTCGCTCGGCTTCGGGCTGCCGCGCATGCACGAGTCGCGCGACCCGCACGCGACGGGGCTCGACTGGCCCGGCACGGCCGCGTTCACCGCCGCGCTGACGCTGTTCACGTTCGGCGTGATCGAAGCCCCCGCACGCGGATGGTCGAACGCGCTCGTGATCGCGCTGCTGGCCGGCGCGGCGCTCGGCGCCTGCGCGTTCGTGGCGATCGAGACGCGGGTCGCGCGGCCGATGCTCGACCTGTCGCTGTTCCGGATCGCGCGCTTCGTCGGCGTGCAGGTGCTGCCGGTGTCGACCTGCTGCTGCTACATCGTGCTGCTCGTCGTGCTGCCGCTGCGCTTCATCGGCATCGACGGCTTCAGCGAGATCGACGCCGGCTGGCTGATGCTCGCGATTTCCGCGCCGATGCTGGTCGTGCCGCTGGTCGCGGCGACGCTCACGCGCTGGCTGTCGGCCGGCGTGATCTCGGGGCTCGGGCTGCTGATCGCGGCGGCCGGGCTCGTGTGGCTGGACGTCGCGCTGCGCGGCGGCGCGGGGCCGGCGGCGATCGCGCCGATGCTCGCGATCGGCGTCGGGGCCGGCATGCCGTGGGGGCTGATGGACGGGCTGTCGGTGAGCGTCGTGCCGAAGGAGCGCGCGGGGATGGCGACGGGCATCTTCAGCACGACGCGCGTGGCCGGCGAAGGGATCGCGCTCGCGATCGTCGGCGCGGTACTGGCCGCACTCGCGCAGACGGGGCTGCGACAGGCGGCGGGCGCCGCCGGCACGCCCGAGGCGACGCTGCGTGCGGCCGCGCGGCTCGCGACCGGCGATCTCGCAGGTGCGGCGACTGCATTGCCGGGTGTCGGCCAGGCGGCGCTGCTCGCGAGTTACGCGCATGCATTCGACCGGTTGCTGATCGGGCTGGCGGTCGTCACCGTGTTGTGTGCGGTGGTGGTGTTCGTGTTTCTCGGCGGGCGGCGGGTGGCTGCGGAAGCGGGCGACGGCACCGACGGGCACGCCCATGCCGACGTGCCGGTGCGCAGCCGGATCGATGCGGCCTGCACGGAAACGCACGGGCGTTGAGCGGCGTATCGCCATGCACGGGCGTTTCGGCCTCGGCAGCCGGAGCGCCGCGTCGTTTCATCGTCGTTTGCATCGCAAGTCGACGATTCGTTCAGTGCATCACGTGAATCACGCCAGCACCAGCGGCGGCAGCGCCGCATCCGCGCGCGCCTGTGCCCGTTCCACTTCCACCACCACATAGCGCCGCGCGTCCGGCCACAGGTGGGCACGGCCTTGCGCATCCTCGTCGATCGTCGCGCGGCCCTGCACGAGCCAGGTCGTCTGGCGCACGAAATCGACGAACAGCAGCGCGACGGCCGGATTCACGAGCAGGTTGCCGATCGTGTTGAACAGGTTGTTGCCCGCGAAGTCGGGCAGCACGAGCGTGCGGCGGTCGGGGATGTCGACGAGCGGCTCGAACGAGCCGTCGGCGCGCGGCTGGCGGCCGCGGTACGAGCAGTCGCTGTTGCCGCCTTCGTCGGCGGTCGCGACGATCAGGAACGCCTGCTCGCGGATGAACGCGATGGCGTCGTCGGTCAGGGGGCCGCGGTCGTTCATGGTGTCGGTCGGCGCACTCGCCGTTGCGTGGGAATGCACGATGCGCACGCAAGCGACATGCCACGCGTGGCGGCCGGCGTCCGCCTGCACGCGCGCCCGCGCACTGTGGAAATTTCGCACACCGGCCCGGCTGCTGCGCAATCGCGCTGTTCAGAATGGGTACACCCGCCGTGCTGCGTGGGTGAACACGGCACGGTGCGCACGCGGGCCGGCCGTGGTCGCCGTGCTTCCGTCCGGTTTGGCACGCATGTTGCGTAAACGGATGCAGCGCGATCCAACCGGCGCTGTACGCACACAAGCACGATGAACAGGAGACATGTATGAACCCGTTTGACCTGAAGCAACTGGGCCTCGACGTCGAATACCCGTACCGTCAGCAATACGACAACTACATCGGCGGCAAGTGGGTTCCGCCGGTGAAAGGCGAGTATTTCGAGAACGTGTCGCCGATCAACGGCCAGCCGTTCTGCCGCATTCCGCGCTCGGGCGCCGACGACATCGAGCTGGCGCTCGACGCCGCGCATGCCGCGCGCCGCAAGTGGGGCAAGACGTCCGTGGCCGAGCGCGCGAACCTGCTGCTCGCCGCCGCCGACCGGATGGAAAAGAACCTGAAGCTGCTGGCCGTGGCCGAGACGATCGACAACGGCAAGCCGCTGCGCGAGACGATGGCGGCCGACCTGCCGCTCGCGATCGACCACTTCCGCTACTTCGCGGGCTGCATCCGCGCGCAGGAAGGCGGCATCTCCGAGATCGACGACAACACCGTCGCGTACCACTTCCACGAGCCGCTCGGCGTCGTCGGCCAGATCATCCCGTGGAACTTCCCGCTGCTGATGGCCGCATGGAAGCTCGCGCCGGCGCTCGCGGCCGGCTGCTGCGTCGTGATGAAGCCGGCCGAGCAGACGCCCGCGTCGGTGCTCGTGCTGATGGAGCTGATCGGCGACCTGTTCCCGGCCGGCACGATCAACATCGTGAACGGCTTCGGCAAGGAAGCGGGCGAAGCGCTCGCGACCAGCAAGCGGATCGCGAAGATCGCGTTCACGGGCTCGACGCCGGTCGGCAAGCACATCCTGCGCGCGGCGGCCGACAGCCTGATCCCGTCGACGGTCGAACTGGGCGGCAAGAGCCCGAACATCTTCTTCGCCGACGTGCTCGACCAGGACGACGCGTTCCTCGACAAGGCACTCGAAGGGCTCGCGATGTTCGCGCTGAACCAGGGTGAAGTGTGCACGTGCCCGTCGCGGATCCTGATCCAGGAATCGATCTACGAGAAGTTCATCGAGAAGGCGGTCGCGCGCGTCGAGCGCATCAAGGCCGGCCACCCGCTCGACCTGCAGACGATGATCGGCGCGCAGGCGTCGCAGCAGCAGCTCGACAAGATCCTGTCGTACATCGACATCGGCCGCGGCGAAGGCGCGCAATGCCTGACGGGCGGCGAACGCACGGCGCCGGCTGCCGGCCTCGACACGGGCTACTACGTGAAACCGACGATGCTGCTCGGCAACAACAAGATGCGCGTGTTCCAGGAAGAGATCTTCGGGCCGGTCGCGTCGGTGATGACGTTCAAGGACGAGCAGGAAGCGATCGAACTCGCGAACGACACGTTCTACGGGCTCGGCGCGGGTGTGTGGACGCGCAACGGCACGCGGGCGTACCGGATGGGCCGCGAGGTCGAGGCCGGCCGCGTGTGGACCAACTGCTACCACCTGTACCCCGCGCACGCGGCGTTCGGCGGCTACAAGCAGTCGGGGATCGGCCGCGAGACGCACAAGATGGCGCTGTCGAACTATCAGCAGACGAAGTGCCTGCTGGTCAGCTACCAGGCCGAGGCGCTCGGGTTCTTCTGACCGGGGCGTCGACGCAGTGGCGGGGCGCCGGGATCGGCCGGCAGGGTAGCGCCGGCCGGGACGATCGCCGGGGTTCGTTGGTGGGGCGCGCGGCGCGCGGGCTGCGTTCAACGTTCGATAGCCGGGTGACGTTTGCCCGTCCGTCGGGCGTTGCACATGCGGGTGCGATGCGGCGGCTACCGGCTATCGGCTGGTGGCCGTCGGCCCATCCGGCCACCCGGTCACCCGGCACTTCGCCATTTTCGACTTCGACATCCGACCCCCGGCGTCGGCCGAGCATCGTCGCGGCCGGCGCCGGAAACGATACCGGCCGTCGTGTCGTCGCTGCGGCACGGCGCGCCGATGCGTGTAACGAAAACCAGCATGGCAGAACTGCCCCGATCCTTTCCGCGTCACCCCGTGTTCCATGCGGGCGAACTCGACGCGCAGCACCGCTTCGGCGTGGCCGACGAAGCCGAGCGGATGAGCGACGTGGTGACGACACGCGTGAGCATCGGCGTGCGGCAGTTCGTCGAATCTCAGCCGTTCATGTTCATCGCCACCGCAGGCGGCTCGCGCACATCCGTGAGCTGCGACATCGTGCCGGGCATGCGCGATGCGAACGGCGATCTGCTGCCGGTCGTCCGCGTGATCGACACGAAGACGCTGCGGTTCGCGTTGCCGGTCGCCCCCGGCGCCGGGGGCCGGATCGATGCGGCGGCATGCGACGGCAGCGGCGTCGGGTTGCTGTTCGTCGACTTCGTGCGCGGCATCCGCTACCGGATCAACGGTCGCGCGACGCTGCGCGCCGATTTGCCCGAAGCCGACGCGGCGCCCTGGCCGACCGGAAGCGCGATCGTCGAGCTGGCGGTCGCGCAGGCGTATGGCAATTGCGGCACGCGGGTCGTCCGGCTGAAGCCGGCCGGGTAGCCGGGATTCGGTGGCCGGCGGCGGTCGATATGCGCGGTCGTCGCGCGGATCGCACCGGCGGCGTGCGCGCCACGCCGCCTTCGGGTGCGCCCGGATGGCGCGCAACGGCCGGGCAACGTGGAATGACGGGCCGTGCGCCGAACCGCGCGGTTCGGCACGGGACTTGCGTGACAGACGCGGTTCCGGGCAGGTGAGGGAGGACACGATGGACCAACACGTGGCGTATAGCGAAGAACCGACGGCCGAAGACACGCGGCGCAACGCGCAGGGCGACGATGCGCTGGCCGGGCAGGCGGTCGTCAGCGTCGCGCACGACGCCGACGAGCAGGCGCGCAACCTGATCGGCTGGCGGCAGACCTACGACCAGCTCGCGGCCGGCCGTTTCGTCGGCACGCTGACCGAGCTGCCGCTCGACACGATGAAACTGTTTCGGGAATCGACGAGCCACCTGCTGCGCCAGGCATGCGAGGTGCGCGGCGATGCGTACTGGTTCGGCATCCCGCTCGTGAGCGACGGCACCGCGCGCGTCGATGCGTGCCGCATCGGGCCCGGCGCGCTCGCGTTCCGGCCCGGCAACGTCGAATTCGAACTGGTGACACCCGCGCAGTTCTCGATCTACGGGATCGTCGTGCGCGGCGACGTGCTGCGCCGTTATGCGGAGGAGGTCGAACACCGCGCACTCGACGAGCGGCTGTTCACGCAGCGCGTGATGCAGGTCGGCGATGCGCGGCTCGCGCGCCTGTGCGCGCTGCTCGGCCGCCGGCTCGACGGGGCGGTGGCGATGGCCGGTCCGCTGGCCGATGCGCAGCGCGACGACCTGCAGGCCGAGGTGCTGGCCGCGCTGTTCGACGTGTGCGCGCAACCGGCCGACGACGATGCCGGCCGCGCGCCGTCGATGCGCCGCTGGATCGTCGAACAGGCGCGCGACTACGTGCTCGCGCACCGCACGCGCCCGGTCGGCGTGCCCGAACTGTGCGAGCAGTTGCACGTGAGCCGGCGCACGCTGCAGTACTGCTTCCAGGACGTGCTCGGCATGGCGCCCGCCACCTACCTGCGCACGCTGCGGCTGAACGGCGCGCGGCGCGACCTGTGCGGCCGCGCGGCCGGTTCGGTGCAGGACGTTGCGGAGGCGTGGGGCTTCTGGCATCTCAGCCAGTTCGCGACCGATTACCGGCGGCTGTTCGGCAAGCGGCCGTCGGAGACGCTGCGCGATCGCGCGGTGATGGTGGCGGGGTGAGCGCGGGGCGGCAGTCGGGGTGAGCCTGGCTCAGGCTCGGACTCGGACTCGGACTCGGACTCCAGCTCAGGCTTAGGCTCAGGCTTAGGCTCAGGCTCAGGCTCAGGCTCAGGCTCAGGCTCAGGCTCAGGCGGTGCGGGCACGCTATTGCCCTTTCGGCCACGCAGTCCGGTTTTCCCGTGCGGCGGTCGCCGCGGCTTTGCGCGGCGCGGGCCAGGCCAGCGCGTCCCAGTCGATCGCCCGGTAAGCGGCCTCGACAGCCGCGAGATCGGCCGGCCGCTCGCTGCGATGCAGCCCGCGCAATTCGGCCGGCACGTCGAGCGCGACCGGCACGCAATGCGGATAGTCGCGCACACGCAGCGCCGGCCCGATCGTCGTGAAGCACGCGAGCGTCGGCACGTCGAAACCGTCGGCGAGGTGCAGCGCGGCCGTGTCGGGCGCGAACAGCAGGCTGGCGCCCTTGACCCATGCGATGAACCGGGCCGTATCGCCTGCCGCATCGGCGCTCACGTCGACATACGCGGGATGCGCGACCGGCCCGAACCCGGCCACCGGCAAGCCGTAGCGCCGGGACAGCTGTTCGACGAACGTTGCCCGAAGGGCAGGCGGCACGCTGCGCAACGCGGTGCTCGCGTTCGGACAGAACAGCACGTACGGACGCTGCCATTGCGCGGGCAACGCGGGCAACGGCAGCCGCGCGAGCCAGCGGTTGCGCCTGGCCGACGCCGGCACCGAGGCAGGCTCCACGCCGAGCGCGTCGAGGAAGAAATCGATCATCGGCAACCGCGCGAACGCGGGCCAGTACAGGTGATTGCCGACGTCGATGCACGGCGCGTCCGCCGGCAGCGCGTCGGCGGGGTACGGCAGCGCGCGCGACGGCGCGACGATGTCGGCCGCGAGCGCATACAGCGCATCGACGTAGCGCGGCGCGCGGGCAGGCCGGTACAGCGTGAAGCCCAGGCCCGGGTGCGCTGCGCGCAGCGCGGCGAGGGCGGTGAGCCCGATCACCGAATCGCCGAGCGTGACCCCCATTCCGTTGATCACATGCACCTGCCGCGCGCGGCCATAGTCGAGCCGGAACGGCCGGTGCGCCGCGTGCAGCAGGCCGCGCGCGGGCGCGGCCGCGACGTGGCCGGCGGCACGCGCGTCGCCGTGCTCGAGGTCGTAGGGCGCGACGAGCGTGCCGTCCGGTGCGAGCAGCGTGCCGGGGAGCGCGAGCGCGTCGTCGTGCGACAGCGCGCCGGCAGGCGGCGCGGCGTGCGTGCTCACCGTCATCCGCCGCGCGCGCGGCGGCCCTGTTCGCGGATCTGCTCGAGGGTCGCGGCCGGCGTGCTGGCGTCCTGCGGGATGCGGATCTCGATCAGCGCGGGCAGCCCGCAGGTCAGCGCGCGTTCGAGCGCGGGCGCGAAATCGGCGGTGCGCTCGACGGTCTCGCCATGTGCGCCGAATGCGCGCGCATACGCGGCGAAATCGGGATTCGTGAGCCCCGTGCCGTGCACGCGGCCCGGGTAGTTGCGCTCCTGATGCATGCGGATCGTACCGAAATGCCCGTTGTTGACGACGATTGCCACGATGTTCAGCCCGTACTGCATCGCGGTCGCGAGCTCGTTGCCGGCCATCATGAAGCAGCCGTCTCCCGCGAGCGCGACGACGGCGCGCGACGGGTACAGCGACTTCGCGGCGAGCGCGGCCGGCAGCCCGTAGCCCATCGCGCCGCTCGTCGGCGCGAGCTGCGAGCGGAAGTGCCGGTACGCGAAGTGGCGATGCAGCCAGATCGCATAGTTGCCCGCGCCGTTGGTGAGGATCGCGTCGTGCGGCAGGCGCTCGCGCAACTGCACCATCACGTCGCCGAGCTGGACGTCGCCGGGCATCGGCAGCGGCGCATGCCATTCGCGATACGCGCGATGCGCGTCGGCGGCGCTGCCGGCCCACGCGGGGTGCTCGGGCGGCTCGAGCGCGGCGAGCGGCGCGGCGATCTCGGGCATCCCGGACACGATCGGCAGGTCGGCCGCATACACGCGGCCGAGCTCGTCCGCGCCCTGGTGCACGTGAACGAGCGTCTGGCGTGTCTTCGGGATGTCGAGCAGCGTGTAGCCGCCGGTCGTCGCTTCGCCGAGGCGCGGCCCGATCACGAGCAGCAGGTCGGCGTCGCGGATGCGCTTCGCGAGCGCGGGGTTGATCCCGAGCCCGACGTCGCCCGCATAGTTCGGGTGCGCGTTGTCGATCGTGTCCTGGTAGCGGAACGCGCAGGCCACCGGCAACTGCCAGCGCTCGACGAAGGTGCGCAGGTTCGCGCACGCGTCGGGCGTCCAGCCGCTGCCGCCGACGATCGCGAACGGACGTTCGGCGCGCGCGAGCCGCTCGCGCAGCTCGTCGAGCTGCGCGGCCGACGGCGCGGCCGCGACGCGTTTCGCGGCCGGCACGACGGGCTGCGGCGCGCAGGCTTCGGACAGCACGTCCTCCGGCAGCGCGAGCACGACCGGGCCGGGCCGGCCGGCGGTCGCGACGTGGAACGCATGGCTCAGGTACTCGGGAATGCGGCGCGGATCGTCGATCTGCGCGACCCATTTCGCCATCTGGCCGAACATCCGCCGGTAGTCGATTTCCTGGAAGGCTTCGCGGTCGAGGTGCTCGCGCGCGCACTGGCCGACGAACAGGATCATCGGCGTCGAATCCTGGAACGCGGTGTGCACGCCGATCGACGCATGGGTCGCGCCGGGCCCGCGCGTGACGAACGCGATGCCGGGGCGGCCGGTCAGCTTGCCGACCGCCTCGGCCATGTTCGCGGCGGCCGCCTCGTGGCGGCAGACGACCGTCTGGATGCGCGCGGTGTCGTCCGCCAGCGCATCGAGTACGGCGAGGAAACTCTCGCCGGGCACGCAGAACACGCGTTCGACGTGATTGGCGAGCAACGCATCGACGAGCAGTCGCGCGCCGGTGGTGGCGGGCTGCTCGAGATCCTTGGAATGCGACATGGGCTGCCGTCTCCCTGGGTAGCGGGACGTACAGCTTACGCCTGTCGGCGGGGCGCCGGTACGGCGGCCGGAGAAAAGTGTCGGAACGCGGGGCGGGTCGGGCGGCGCGTCTTGCCTGCTCGCCGGGTTCGGCTGGCCGAAAGGACGACTGGTGCGTGATTGCCGGACGGTGGACAGTGGAGGCTGCCGGCATCGAGCCGGACAGGACGATCCGCTGCCACGGTCAGGCGGGCGGCGAATTGCGTCGAACCACGTGTCTTTTCGCCGCAATTGACCGGCCGCCGGCAGTGGATATCTCCGGCCTATCGCAAGCCGCCCGCATGATTACTTCGGAGTCGTGTACACACATGGATTTACATTGCCTCGAAAACACCCTAAAGTACATCCATCGTACACACGCATGGGAGATCGACATGCATACCACGAGGGTGTTTCGGAACGGCAACTCGCAGGCCGTACGGATTCCGGCGGATCTTGCTTACGAGCGCAGCGATATCGAGCTCGAAATCGAACGGATCGGCGACGAAATCCGTATTCGGCCCATGCGACGGCCGTTGACCGGCGTGCTCGAGAAGTTCGCGAAATTCGGGCCGGATTTCATGGCCGAAGGGCGTGGCGACCACGAACAGGCCGACCGCGAGGGCTTGTGATGGCGCGCTACATGCTCGACACCAACATGTGCATCTACCTGATGAAGAATCAGCCGGAACAGGTCGCGAGACGATTTGCGCAGTGCTACACGGGGGACGTCGTGATGTCGGCGATTACCTATGCCGAGCTCGAGTACGGCGTGACCGTGTGTGCACGTCCGGCCCGGGAGCGCAGCAATCTGGCCGCGCTGATCGAGGATATCCCGGTTGCGCCGTTCGACGCGCCGGCCGCGCAAGCGTACGGCCCTGTCCGCGAAGCGACCCGCGATCGGAAGAAGGATCATCTCGACAAACTGATCGCGGCGCATGCGGTGTCGCTCGACGTCGTGCTCGTGACCAACAACGAGCGGGATTTCGCGAGCTACCCGGGCGTGCGGCTGGAGAACTGGCTGAGCGACTAGCGTGCCCGGCGGGCGTGACGCAACGCTCGCCATGTCCGGCGGTCATGCAGGGTATCGATTCGCCCCGCACGACCGCCGTTACTGCATCAGCACTCGACGATATTCACCGCGAGCCCGCCGCGCGACGTTTCCTTGTACTTCGTCTTCATGTCGGCGCCGGTCTCGCGCATCGTCTTGATCACCGAATCGAGCGACACGTAGTGCGAGCCGTCGCCGCGCAACGCCATGCGCGCCGCGTTGACCGCCTTCACCGACGCCATCGCGTTGCGCTCGATGCAGGGAATCTGCACCATCCCGCCGACCGGGTCGCAGGTGAGGCCGAGGTTGTGCTCCATCCCGATCTCGGCCGCGTTCTCGACCTGTTGCGGCGTGCCGCCGAGCACGGCCGCGAGCGCGCCCGCGGCCATCGAGCACGCGACGCCCACTTCGCCCTGGCAGCCGACTTCCGCGCCGGAGATCGACGCATTCAGCTTGTAGAGAATGCCGATCGCGGCGGCGGTGAGCAGGAAGTCGATCACGCCCTGCTCGTTCGCGCCCGGCGTGAAGCGCGTGTAGTAGTGCAGCACGGCGGGGATGATGCCGGCCGCGCCGTTGGTCGGCGCGGTCACGACGCGCCCGCCGGCCGCGTTTTCCTCGTTGACCGCGATCGCGTACAGGTTGATCCAGTCGATCATCGACAGCGGATCCTGCAGCGCACGCTCCGGGCTGCCCGTCAGCGTGCGGTACAGCTGCGGCGCGCGGCGCTTGACCTGGAACGGGCCGGGCAGGTTGCCGTCGGCATCCGGGTTGCCGATTCCGCAGCCGCGCGACACGCACGACTGCATCACCGCCCAGATCTTCAGCAGGCCGTCGCGCGTCTCTTCCTCGGTGTGCCACGCGCGCTCGTTTTCCCACATCAGCTGCGCGATCGACTTGCCGGTCGACTCGGTCAGCGCGAGCAGCTCGGCGCCGGTGCGGAACGGGTGCGTCATCTGCTCGGCCGCGCTCAGCACCTTCGTGTTCGGCGCGCCGGCCGTCACGACGAAGCCGCCGCCGACCGACAGGTAGGTGCGCTCGACCAGCACCGCGCCGTTCGCGTCGCTCGCGCGCAGCTTCATCCCGTTCGGATGCTCGGGCAGCGCCTGGCGGTAGAACGCGATGTTCTCCTTCAGCACGAACGGCACCGGGTGCGTGCCGAGCAGCGCGAGCTTCTTCGACTGGCGGACGTCTTCCAGCCGCGCGTCGATCGTGTCGGGATCGACGGTGTCGGGCGCGTCGCCGAGCAGGCCGAGCATCACGCCGCGGTCGGTGCCGTGGCCCTTGCCGGTGGCGCCGAGCGAGCCGTACAGCTCGACCTTCACGTGGGCGGTCGCGTCGAGCATCCCGTCGCGCTCGAGGCCCTGGACGAACATCAGCGCCGCGCGCATCGGCCCGACCGTATGCGAACTGGACGGACCGATACCGATCTTGAAGAGGTCAAAGACGCTGACTGCCATTTCGATTCCTGCCTTGCTTTAAGAGTAGTGCTAGCGCGCCTGCAATGGCAGGCACGCGGCGAGCCATGCGGGCGGCGTTGGGGAAAGTTGCTGCGCGACGCGGGCATAGCGCCCGTCGAGCCGCGCGGCCAGATGAAAGAGTTCGGTGGCGTTTTTCGGGTCCCACTGCCCCGTGTAGCCCGGCAGGCCGGCTTCGCGGCGCTTCGCGTCGAACGGCACCGGCGAATTCACGAATTCCTCGTGCGTTTTCTCGCCGAGCGCGTACGGCACGAGCCAGTCGAGCGCGGCCTCGAGGGTCGCACCGTTCGTGCCGCGCTCGCGCAGCCAGTTGCGGTTGAAGCGGCGCGCGGCGAGTGCGGCCGTCACCAGCGGCTGCAGGTCGTAGACCGCGTAGTGCAGCGCATCGCGCTCCTCGAAGTCCCACGTCTTGCCGTCCGGGCCGATGTTGTCGGCCAGATGCTCGACGAACAGCCGCTGCGCGGCGTTCATCATCCTGCGGTCGCCGAGCGTGAACGCGGACAGCGCGATCAGCTTGATCCGGTGGCTCTGCCAGTTGTTGCGCCAGGTGCCGGTGAGCGGGCGCTTCTGCGCGTCGATCTGCGCGACATAACCGGCGCCGAGCTTCGCGATGAACGCCGCGGTCGCGTTGCGGGTCTTCACCGGCAGCGCGCTTGCCGTCATGTCGTACGCGACGATCAGGCTGTCGAAACGCGTCTCGTCGATCGGGTTGAAGCTCGGCTGGTAGGTGCCGACCCACGCAGACAGGAAGCGGTCGACGAGCTGCAGGTAGCGCGGCGCGTTCGTCACGCGCCACGCGAGCGCGGCATCGCGCATCAGGTCGAGATCCTTCAGCGCGGCGGCGCTCTGGTCGTAGATGCCTTCGTGCGGCAGCGTGCCCTCGGTGTGCACGCGCGCCATCGCCTTCGGCTGCTCGCCGATGCGTGCGTCGACGCTGCGGATCAGTGCCTGGACGCCCGGCTCGGCCTGCGTCGTCTCGCTCGCCTGCAGGGCCGGCGCCGCGCAGAAATTCATCGCCGCGCGCGCGCTGCCGCACGCGCCGAGGCCGGCAGCGGCCAACGACAGCGACGCGACGAACATCGGCACGAAGCGGCGCGCGCGCGGCCGCCCTTGCAGTGCACCATGGCCCGGAAACATCGGACGCACCATGCGGAACTCCTTCATTGGCTGGATCGCGTGTGATGTTAGCCGGATTGGCGCACGAACGTGCACGGGTTCGAGCGGCGAACAAAAAAACCGCACGCAACCCCGGGTTGCGTGCGGTGCGGGCACCATCGGACGGCTCCTGGCCTCGTGTGCGTTATGCGTATTCCGACATCGGCACGCACGAGCAGAACAGGTTGCGGTCGCCGTAGACGTTGTCCGCGCGGCCGACCGGCGGCCAGTACTTGTTCGTGCCGAGCGACGCGACCGGGTACGCGGCCTGCTCGCGCGAGTACGCGTGCGGCCATTCGTTCGCGGTGACGACGGCCGCCGTGTGCGGGGCGTGACGCAGCGGGTTGTCCTCGCGGTCGGCGCGGCCTTCCTCGACCGCACGGATTTCCTCGCGGATCGCGATCATCGCGGCGATGAAGCGGTCGAGTTCCTCCTGCGATTCCGATTCGGTCGGCTCGACCATCAGCGTGCCCGGCACCGGGAAGCTCATCGTCGGCGCGTGGAAGCCGTAATCCATCAGGCGCTTCGCGACGTCGTCGACGGTGATGCCGCTCGATTCCTTGATCGGGCGCAGGTCGAGAATGCACTCGTGCGCCACCAGCCCGCCCGGGCCCGAATACAGCACCGGGTAGTGCGGCGCGAGGCGCTTCGCGATGTAGTTCGCGTTGAGGATCGCGGTTTCCGTCGCGGCGGTCAGGTTCTTCGCGCCCATCATCGCGATGTACATCCACGAGATCGGCAGGATCGACGCCGAGCCGTACGGCGCGGCCGACACCGCGCCGATGCCGTTTTCGTCGCGCGAGTAGCCGGTCGAACGCTGGTTCGGCAGGAACTTCGCGAGGTGCGCGCCGACCGCGACCGGGCCGACGCCCGGGCCGCCGCCGCCGTGCGGGATGCAGAAGGTCTTGTGCAGGTTCAGGTGCGACACGTCGCCGCCGAACTGGCCCGGCGCGGTCAGGCCGACCATCGCGTTCATGTTCGCGCCGTCGACGTACACCTGGCCGCCGTGCGCATGCACGATCTCGCAGATCTCGCGGACGTTCTGCTCGAACACGCCGTGCGTCGACGGATACGTGATCATGATCGCCGCGAGGTCCTTCGCGTGCTCGTCGGCCTTGGCCTTGAGATCGGCGATGTCGACGTTGCCCTGCGCGTCGCAGGCGACGACCACGACCTTCATGCCGGCCATGTGCGCGGAGGCCGGGTTCGTGCCGTGCGCGGACGCCGGGATCAGGCACACGTCGCGGTGCGCTTCGCCGCGCGATGCGTGGTAAGCGTGGATGATCAGCAGGCCCGCGTACTCGCCCTGCGAGCCGGCGTTCGGCTGCAGCGACACGGCCGCGTAGCCGGTGGCCGCGACGAGCATCTGCTCGAGCTGGTCGATCATCTCGCGGTAGCCGACGGTCTGCTCGGCCGGCGCGAACGGATGGATGCCGCCGAATTCGGGCCACGTGACCGGCAGCATTTCCGACGTCGCGTTCAGCTTCATCGTGCACGAGCCGAGCGGGATCATCGAGCGGTCGAGCGCGAGATCCTTGTCCGACAGGCTGCGCAGGTAGCGCAGCATTTCGGTTTCGGAATGGTGGCGGTTGAACACGTGGTGCGTCAGGTACGCGCTCGTGCGCTCGAGGCCGGCCGGCAGCGCGGCAACGCCGGCAAGGCCCGCGTCGAGGGCATCGACGGCCGGGGCGGTGCCGCCCGCGGCCTGCGCGAACACGGCGAGGAGATCGGCGAGGTCGTCGCGCGTCGTCGTTTCGTCGACCGACACGCCGACTTGCGTGTCGCTCACGCGGCGCAGGTTGATGCGCTTGGCCTTCGCGAGTTCGTGGACCTGCGCGGTGCGCGCGCCGGTATCGATCGTCAGCGTGTCGAAGAACGTGTCGTTGACGGTCGCGAAGCCGAGCTGCTTCACGCCGGCGGCGAAGAGGGCCGCGATGCGGTTCACGCGCAGCGCGATCGTCTTCAGGCCGTGCGGACCGTGGTAGACCGCGTACATGCTGGCCATGATCGCGAGCAGCGCCTGCGCGGTACACACGTTCGACGTCGCCTTCTCGCGGCGGATGTGCTGTTCGCGCGTCTGCAGCGCGAGGCGCAGCGCGGGCTTGCCCTGCGCGTCGACCGTCACGCCGACGAGGCGGCCCGGCATCTGGCGCTTGAATTCGTCACGCACCGCGAGATACGCGGCGTGCGGGCCGCCGAAGCCCATCGGCACGCCGAAGCGCTGCGTGTTGCCGATCGCGACGTCCGCGCCCCAGTCGCCGGGCGGCGTCAGCACGGTCAGCGCGAGCAGGTCGGCCGCGACGACCACGTGGCCGCCGGCCGCGTGGATCGCTTCGGTGAGCGCGCGGTAGTCGCGCACGTCGCCGTTCACGCCCGGGTATTGCAGCAGCACGCCGAACGCATTCGCTTGCGCCGCGTCGGCGGCCGGGCCCGTCTTGACCTCGATGCCGACCGGCAGCGCGCGCGTGCGGATCACTTCGAGGGTTTGCGGCAGCACGTCGTCGGCGACGTAGAACACGTTCGACGCCGGCTTGCCGGTGCGTTGCAGCAGTGTCATCGCTTCGGCGGCGGCGGTGGCTTCATCGAGCAGCGACGCGTTCGAGATCGCGAGGCCGGTCAGGTCGGCGACCATCTGCTGGAAGTTCAGGAGCGCCTCGAGGCGACCCTGGGAAATTTCGGGCTGGTACGGCGTGTAGGCCGTGTACCACGCCGGGTTTTCGAGCACGTTGCGCAGGATCACGGCCGGCGTGTGCGTGTCGTGGTAACCCTGACCGATATACGAGCGGAACACCTGGTTCTTGTTCGCGAGAACCCGCAGCGCGGCGAGGGCTTCGGCCTCGCTCTTCGGCTGCGCGAACGGGCCGAGCGGCAGCGTTTCGGCGCGGCGGATCGAGGCCGGGATCACGGCGTCGATCAGGGCGGCGCGCGACGCGAAGCCGAGCGTGTCGAGCATGGCCTGCTGGCTGGCGGCGTCGGGGCCGATGTGGCGTTCGGCGAACGCGTCGTGCGTTTCGAGCGCGGCGAGCGAGAGGGGCGTGCGGTTCATCAGGCGGTCCGGGTGTTCGAGCTTCATGGCGTGACTCTGGTCCCGCGCGGGCCGGCCGGCGGCCGGCGTCGCGCGGTTCGGGTAAGGGAATTAGTCGATCAGCTTGCTGTAGGCGGCGGCGTCGAGCAGGCCGTCGGTCGATGCGCCGTCGGCGAGCTTGATCTTGAACAGCCACGTGTCGTACGCGTCGCTGTTCACTTCTTCCGGCGTGTCGACGGCGTCCGCGTTGATCGCGACCACCTCGCCCGACACCGGCGAATAGATGTCCGACGCGGCTTTCACCGATTCGACGACGCCGATCGCGTCGCCCGCCTTCACCTGCTTGCCGACGGCCGGCAGTTCGAGGAAAACGATGTCGCCGAGCGTGTTCTGCGCGTGATCGGTAATGCCGACCGTCAGCGTGCCGTCGGCTTCAGTGCGGATCCACTCGTGTTCGTCGGTGTACTTCAGATCGGCCGGGACGTTGCTCATCGGATGCTCCTGATAAAAGGGTTTGTTCGTTTTGCTGGCGCGCCGCCGGGGCGCGCCGGGTGTGGTGTTGCGCCAGGCGCCATCTCCCGGCTTCCCGGGAGGCGGGCCTCCCGGCCGTTACGCAGCGAGGACCTTGCCGTTGCGCACGAACGGCAGTTTTACCACGCGCGCGGGAAGATTCTTGTCTCGAATTTGCACCTGGACCACGTCGCCGATCTGGACGGCCGCCGGCACGCGCGCGAACGCGATCGATTCCTGCATCGACGGCGAGAACGTGCCGCTCGTGATCTCGCCTTCGCCGTGCGGCGTGACGACCTTCTGGTGCGCGCGCAGCACGCCGCCCGCCTTGCCGTTTTCCTTCTGCAGGATCAGGCCGACGAACGCGGCGCGGGTGCCGTTTGCTTCAAGGGCGGCGCGGCCGACGAAGTCGCGCGGCGCGCCGAGGTCGACCGTCCACGCGAGGCCCGCGTCGAGCGGGGAGACGGTGTCGTCCATGTCCTGGCCGTACAGGTTCATGCCGGCCTCGAGGCGCAGCGTGTCGCGCGCGCCGAGCCCGCACGGGCGCACGCCGTTCTGCTGCAGCGCGTTCCACAGCGCTTCGACATGCACGGCCGGGACGATCACTTCGAAGCCGTCTTCGCCGGTATAGCCGGTGCGTGCGACGGTGAGATCGCCGAACGGCGTGCCGGCGACCTGCGCGGCGTTGAACGGCTTCAGCTCGCTCGTCGCGGCACGCGCGGCGGGCACGGTCGCCCAGGCCTTTTCGCGGGCGTTCGGGCCCTGTACGGCGATGATCGCGAAATCGCGGCGCGGCGCGATCGTGACGCCGTAGCCGCCTTGCTCGTTCAGCTGGTTGAACCACGCGATGTCTTTCTCGGCCGTGCCGGCGTTGACGACGACGCGGAAGAATTCTTCGGTGAAGTAGTAGACGATCAAGTCGTCGATGACGCCGCCCTGCGGATTGAGCAGGCACGAGTAGAGTGCCTTGCCGGGCGTCTTGAGCTTGCCGACGTTGTTCGCGATCGCGTGCTCGAAGAACGCGCGCACGCGGCTGCCGGTGAAATCGACGACGCACATGTGCGACACGTCGAACATGCCGGCGTCGGTGCGCACGGCTTCATGTTCTTCGATCTGCGAGCCGTAGTTGACGGGCATGTCCCAGCCGCCGAAGTCGACCATGCGGGCATTGAGCGCGCGGTGCGCGGCGTTGAGCGGGGTGTGATTCAGTGCAGTCATCGAGGCCTCAGGCAAGGCGCTTGCGCGCGGATCAGAACGGCCATGTGCCGACCACCGCGGCCGACGGCCTGCGAGCGATCCGGTACATGCCCCTCTGTCCTCGATACCTGAGAGATTGCGCTGCCGGCCAGGCCTGGCGAACGCGCGCCCCTTCGGTGGGCAGCCTGCCCGCGCAGCCTAGGCGCTGCGGGCTACTGCCGCTCTCCAGAGTGCGGGGAGTGTGTGGCCCGCGCGATGCACGGACGAGGTTCCCCGACGCGGTCGGTCCTTTTGCCTGAGAGTTTGCGGGTGTGCCCCTTCGGCGGCGCAACCGGCTGGAACAGCACGGTCACACGCTCTCCCGACGCGTGCGGGCGACTGTACGCGAGCAGGTGGGCCTTGTCAATTTGAGCAAAAGAATGTCGCTTCGCGACAAGCGGCGGCAACCGGTGCCGCCGCTTTTTCCGCGCCGGCGGGCGCCGGTGCGTTACTCGCCGATCGCGCGCGCGGCCGTGTCGAGTTCCTGGTTCAGCACGCGCTGCTCGTCGCCGGACAGGCCGCCGCTGTGCTGCGCGGACATGTCGTTCGCTTCCTGGCGGATCACGTCGAGGCGGTGGTGAAGCTGCGCGCCGTACGGCGGCGGGTAGTAGCCGCCGTTCACGCGCGCATCGATGCGGCGGTGCAGGTTGTCGATCCGGCCCTGGATCTGCTGCATCCGCTCGTTCGCGACGACCTGCGGATTCGGCCGCGGCGGAGGGGCCGGGCGAACCGGCTGCTGCGGCTGCACGATACAGGCCGCAAGCGAGGAAACCAGGACGCAGCACGCTGCTGCGCGAATCAACCGTTGCATCAACATTCTCCAGACGGATTGGTGTCGGATCGACTTTTTCGAGAAACGCGTCAGACCGGTCGGACGCTGACTTTCGTTCCCCCGGCATTTGTAACCGAATGTTCCTGTAATCGAATCCGCCGGGCCGGCCGCGCGCGTGCCGGCCGGCCGCGACCGGCCGGCGCGCGGTGTCAGATCGTGCGGCGCACGAACGGCAGCCGGCGGCCGTCGTGCTCGCTCTGCGCGGCGAGCTCGATGATCGTCATCACGTCGACGGCATCCTGCGTGGTGACGGGGAACGGTGCGCCGTCGCGGATCGACGCGGCGAGCGCGCGGTAGAACTCCGCGTACTGGCCGTCGAGTGTCGGCACCGGGCGTTCGACCTCGACCTCGCCGTCGAGCACGCGCAGCAGGCCCGGCGGGTTGCCGCCGCCGAATTCGACGTCGTCCGCGGTGAGGCCGGCCTTGAGCTGGTCTTCCTGCGTGTCGAGCCCGAACTTCTGGTAGCTGCCGCGTGTGCCGTGCAGCGTGAAGCGCGCGGGTTCGATCGCCGACAGCGCGCTCGCATGCAGCGCCACTTCCTTGTCCGGATAACCGAGCTGCAGGTGCACGAAATCGGGCGCCGTACCGTTGTCGCGACGGGTCTTGACGGTCGCGCCCACCGTTTCGGGCAGGCCGAACAGCGCGAGCGCCTGGTCGATCAGGTGCGGGCCGAGGTCGAGCAGCAGGCCGCCGCCGCGGGCGGGCTCCTCGCGCCAGCGCGTGCGCGGCGTCGGGCGGAAGCGGTCGAAGTGCGACGCGAAATACGTGAGCCGGCCGAGCTCGCCCGATTCGACGATGCGGCGCACGGTGAGGAAATCGCCGTCCCAGCGGCGGTTGTGGAACGGCGCGAACAGCCGGCTGCGCGCGTTCGCGAGCCGCGCGAGCGCAAGCGCCTCGTCGGCGGTGAGCGTGACGGGCTTGTCGACGACCACGTGGCGGCCGGCTTCGAGCACCTGGCGCGCGAGCGCGAAGTGCGTGTCGTTCGGCGTGGCGATCACCACGCATTCGATGTCGTCGAGGCCGAGCAGCGTGTCGAGATCGGGGACGACGCGCGCGCCCGGATACGCGGCCTGCGCGCGATCGGGCTGCCCCGTCGCGATCGCGGCGACTTCAGTGCGGCCGCTCGTGGCGATGACCGGCGCGTGGAACGTCGCGCCGGCGAAACCGAAACCCATCAAACCAATCCTGAGCAATGACGACATGGCAATCCCTGGCTGCGAAGGAAACTAAAGGATGGTGCGCCGAGACGGCGCGAAGACGACCGGCTATTTTGGCATGGCGCCGCCGCTCGTACCGGGGCGTTCGGGCGACACGCGCGGTGCGATGCGGCGCTTGCGCAAGGAAGGCCGGCATTTTGCGCGGGCCCGTGTGCCGACCGGGCGGGGGCTTTGCCTGCCGGGCCGCGCGGTGAAAGGCCGGTGCCGGGGCGTCGTGCCGCGTCATGCGGCCGTCCGGCGCAGCACGGCGGCGGCGACTTGCGTGGCCCACACCGTGCAGGCGGCGGCACCGGGGTGGAAGCCGTCGGCGGCCATCAGGTGGCGCTCGAGCGGCAGCTCGACGCGCAGGAACGTGCAGTGCGGCTGCGTGGCGGCCCAGCCGGCGAGCGCCGTGTTGAGCCGTTTCGCGCGCAACCCGAGATACCACGCGAGCGGCTGCGGCAGCGCCGGAAAGCGCTCCATCGGCGGCACCGCCGACAGGATCGCGTGGCCGACCCGGAAGCGCGTGGCGAGCAGCCGGACGAGCTCGGCCTGCTGCGCCTGCCAGCGGGCCGGCGGCACGCCGCCCGTCACGTCGTTGACGCCGAGCGACGTGACGGCCACGTCGAACGGCTCGGCCGGTTCGGCGGCGAGCCAGTCGACGAGCTCCCGCGTGGTCAGGCCCGTGCGCGCGAGCAGCTTCCAGCGCACGCGGTGCGTGGCCGCGAGCGCGTTTGCCAGCTGCCCGGACAGCGCGTCGCGCTGCGTCGCGACGCCGACGCCCGCGGCGGCCGAATCGCCGACCACCAGCACGCGCAGCGGCGGGCCGTCGCCGGCCACGCCGTCGCGCGGGCCGGCCGCCTCGGGCAGGCGCGGCGTGACGCGGCGCACGTAGCGCCCCTGCGCGAACAGCAGCGGGCCAAGGGCGGCGGTGGCGAACGGGTATCCCATGATGTCGATCCGGTGGCGGTTCAGGCGATTCAGGCGATTCAGGCGGTTGGGCGCGGGGCGGCGCCGGGTGGAGATATTGTGGCCGATCGCTGCGCGAACGGGGCCGGATTGGCCGCACGGACAAGGGGCGGCGGCGGAATCCGCCCGCGCGGCCCCGTCCGGCGGCGCTCCCGAAAAGCGCGCCGCCGACGTGTTAACATGCGCGTCCTGCCCCGCGTGTCCGCCTGCTTCGCCGGCCCGCCGCGCACGGCATCCTCCCGGCGTTCCGCCGTCAACCGCAACACCATCCGCCATCATGTCCGCAGGCCTCAATCCCGCCCAGAACGAAGCGGTGCGCTACCTCGACGGTCCCTGTCTCGTGCTCGCCGGCGCGGGCAGCGGCAAGACCCGCGTGATCACGCAGAAGATCGCGCACCTGATCGAAGCGAAAGGCTTCGAGCCGCGCCACATCGCGGCCGTCACGTTCACGAACAAGGCGGCTGCCGAAATGCGCGAGCGCGTGGGGAAGCTGCTCGAGGGCAAGACGCTCACCACGCCCGGCAAGGAAGGGCGCAAGGTACCCGTCAACCAGCTCACCGTCTGCACGTTCCACTCGCTCGGCGTGCAGATCCTGCGCCAGGAGGCCGAGCACGTCGGCCTGAAGCCGCAGTTCTCGATCATGGATTCGGACGACTGCTTCGGGATGATCCAGGAGCAGCTCGGCACGACGGACAAGGGGCTGATCCGCAAGATCCAGAGCATCATCTCGCTGTGGAAGAACGGCCTGATCATGCCCGACGAGGCGATGGCGATCGCGGCCAACGAGGACGAGCACCAGGCCGCGCTGGTCTACCGCAACTACGTCGCGACGCTGCACGCGTACCAGGCGGTCGACTTCGACGACCTGATCCGCCTGCCGGCCGAGCTGTTCGCGAAGAACGAGCAGGTGCGCGACCGCTGGCAGAACAAGCTGCGCTACCTGCTGATCGACGAGTACCAGGACACCAACGCGTGCCAGTACGAACTGCTGAAGCTGCTCGCGGGCCCGCGCGCCGCGTTCACGGCGGTCGGCGACGACGACCAGGCGATCTACGGCTGGCGCGGTGCGACGCTCGAGAACCTCGCGCAGCTCGGCAAGGATTTCCCGAAGCTGCACCTGGTCAAGCTCGAGCAGAACTACCGGTCGACGGTGCGCATCCTCACCGCCGCGAACAACGTGATCGCGAACAACCCGAAACTGTTCGAGAAGAAGCTATGGTCCGAGCACGGGATGGGCGATTCGATCACCGTCACGCCGTGCAACGACGAGGAGCATGAAGCCGAATCGGTCGTGTTCCGGCTGTCCGCGCACAAGTTCGAGCGGCGCGCGCAGTTTCGCGACTACGCGATCCTGTATCGCGGCAACTTCCAGGCGCGCATCTTCGAGCAGGTGCTGCGGCGCGAACGCATTCCGTACGTGCTGTCGGGCGGCCAGTCGTTCTTCGACAAGGCCGAGATCAAGGACCTGTGCGCGTACCTGCGGCTGATCGCGAACGCCGACGACGATCCCGCGTTCATCCGCGCGGTTACGACGCCGCGCCGCGGGATCGGCAACACGACGCTCGAGGCGCTCGGCTCGTTCGCGGGCCAGGCGAAGGTGTCGCTGTTCGAAGCGGTGTACATGGGCGGCATCGAGGCGCGGCTGTCGGCGCGCCAGGTGGAGCCGCTGCGGATGTTCTGCGACTTCATCCAGCGCCTGACCGAGCGCGCGGACAAGGAGCCCGCGACCGTCGTGCTCGACGACATGATGGAGGCGATCCACTACGAGGCGTACCTGTACGACGCGTTCGACGAGCGCCAGGCGCAGTCGAAGTGGCAGAACGTGCTCGAATTCCTCGAATGGCTGAAGCGCAAGGGCACCAAGCCCGAGACGGAGGCTGTCGACGGCGAGGCCGAAGGCTTCCACAACGCCGACGGGCTCGCCGATACCGGCAAGAACCTGCTCGGCCTGATCCAGACCGTCGCGCTGATGTCGATGCTCGAGGGCAAGGACGAGGATCCGGACGCCGTGCGGCTGTCGACCGTCCATGCGTCGAAGGGGCTCGAGTATCCGCACGTGTTCCTGGTCGGCGTCGAGGAAGGCATCATGCCGCACCGCGGCGGCAGCGAGGACGACGGCCCGATCGACAACGAGCGGATCGAGGAGGAGCGCCGGCTGATGTACGTTGCGATCACGCGTGCGCAGCGCAGCCTGCACCTGAACTGGTGCAAGAAGCGCAAGCGGGCGCGCGAGACGGTCGTGTGCGAGCCGTCGCGCTTCATTCCGGAGATGGGGCTCGACGATGCGCCGCCGCCTACCCCGGAAGAAGCGCCGATGTCGCCGAAGGACCGGCTCGCCAGCCTGAAGGCGTTGCTGCAGAAGTGAGGCGGCGGCGCCGTCGGGCGTGCGGTGTTGCGACTAACCGACGGTCCGACAGTCAGCCGGTCAGGCAAAAAACAAACCCCCGCGGTGCGCGTGCGCCGCGGGGGTTTTTTCTGGCCGGCCGGTGTTACTTCGCCGAGTTGACCATGTAGTCGACGGCGGCCTTCACGTCGGCGTCGGATGCGTTCGACCCGCCCTTCGGCGGCATCGCGCCCTTGCCGTGCAGCGCGTAGTTGTAGACCGTGTCCATCGAGTCCTTCAGGCGCGGCGCCCAGTCTTCCTTGCTGCCGAACTTCGGCGCGCCGAGCACGCCTGCTCCGTGGCAGGCCACGCACGTCGACGAGTACAGTGCCTTGCCGGCCGTTGCGGCATCGGCGCTGGCCGGGGCGGCCGCCGGTTGTTCGCCGGCCTTCGGGATCGCGGCGATCGCGGCCTGCGCGGCGGCGATCTGCGCGCTCGCGGCGTCGGCCGGGCCCGATGCGCCTGCCGCGCCGCTGGCGGGCTGCGCCGCGTTGGCGGCCGGTGCTGCCGGTTCGGGGAAGTTCGCGCCGTCGTTGTTCGCCATGTAGACGATCGCGCGGGCGATTTCATAGTCGCTGACGTCGTCGGGGCTCGTGCCGCCGCGCGGCGGCATCGCGCCCTTGCCGGCCAGCGCCGTCTTCAGCAGCGTGTCGAAGCCTTGCGAGATGCGCGGCGCCCAGTCGTCCTTGTTGCCGAATTTCGGCGCGCCGGCGGCGCCCGTGCCGTGGCAGGTCACGCAGACGGCCTTGTAGACTGCCTCGCCGGTCTTGTACGTGCGGGGCGCGTTGGCGTCCTTCACTTCGACCTGCGCGAGCGGGGCGATACGCGCGGCGACCTGCTCGTCGGATAGCGCGTCCGTGCCGGCGCCGGCGCGGAACGCATGGTTCGCATAATTGGCGAACAGGACGATCAGGATGATCGGAATCGCGAACGACGCGATGATGACGGCAATCAGCTGCCCGGGGGTTTTGACGGGAGATTCGTGGGGTGCTTCGCTCATGCTTGCCTCGTCTCCGTGAATAGGAATTGTGAGCGCGGTGCAACGGCAAAATGGCAGTCCAATGAAGCACGGACGATTATAGACGGAACGTTTACATCACGGCGAGCGGCGCGATGGCGCGTGTTTACCCGCACGAAGCGCGGTGCGGCGGGGATTCGTCGGGCAAGGTGGACGCGTCATGGGAAACCGGGTATCCTTGCCGTCTTGCCAATCGTGGGCGGCCTGTATATTGGGGTCGTTTCACTGTCTCACGCGCCCGTAGCTCAATGGATAGAGTACTGCCCTCCGAAGGCAGGGGTTGCTGGTTCGATCCCAGCCGGGCGCGCCAAAACATGCCTGTTCAGGCGCTTGGCGGTTTCGCCATCTCATCCGCATCACCATTTCCCCGCTTGCAGTAATATTCCGGCCGGCTATCAGCATGGCGGTTTCCGATCGCGTGCATTCGACCGGGCGAAACCTTGCACCGATGTCGTTCGACGCACCCGAAGCCCGCCTGAAACGCCGATTGAACATGTCGACCGAAACGACGAACAGCCGCCCGGAAGCCGGCGCCGCGATCACCGCATGACCAAATCCCTCCCAGTCCAGATCATCAACGGCCGGGACGGCGCGCCAGCCTTCGTCGTGATTCCGTACGCGGACTATGTCGCGCAGCGGTGTGCGGCACGCGACCTGATTCCGCACGAGCTCGTGACGCGCGTCGTGTTCGACGGAAGCTCGCCCGCGCGCGCGTGGCGCGAGCATCTCGGCCTGACGCGGGCCGAGGTCGCGCGGCGGATCGGCATCAGTCGCTCGGACTACGCCAAACAGGAAAAGCGCGAGAAGCTGCGCAAGTCGATGCGCAAGAAGGTTGCGGCCGCGCTCGACATCACGATCGCGCAGCTCGATTTCTGACTTTCTGACCCGCGGCGCAGCGCCGCAAGCGGCCCTGCATGCAGGCCCGGCGTGCCGTCGCGCCGCCTCGCCGATGTGCGAGAATCCCGCGCAACGACAACTCCAAGCGTCGATCGCGGCGGCCGTCCGCGCATCGCGCCGACTCCCGATGGCTGCCATTCCGTCTAACTCGACCGCAGTCGATGCCCGCGCGCTGACCGATGCGCAGCACGCGCTGCTCGCGCGTCTGCACGCGTATTCCCCTGACGACCCGAACGCGCCGCTGCCGTACAGCCGGCGTCTTGCCGAAGCCGAAGGCTGGTCGCATGCGCACGCGCTGGCCGTGATCGACGAATACAAGCGCTTCGCGTTTCTCGCGCAGGCGGCCGGACACCCGGTCACGCCGTCGGTCGCGATCGATGCCGCGTGGCATTTCCACCTGCAATACACGCTCGAATACTGGGACGTCTTCTGCGCCGGCGTGCTGCGCGCGCGGCTGCATCACATGCCCGGCACGGGCGCGCCGGACGAGGCCGCCGCGTACGCGCAGCGTTATCGCGACACGCTGGACAGCTATCGCCGGCTGTTCGGCTGCGAGCCGCCGGAGTCGATCTGGCCGCGGCCTGCCGGCCTGCGTGCCGCATCCGGATCGCCGCACCCGGAACCGTCGGCCGCGAACGGGGCGGGGGACGCGAATTCGCCGGCCGCCGTGCAGGCGCGCAGGACCTGGCGCGACCGGCTGCCGAGACTCGCCTGGCCGGCTGCCGCCGCGAGCGTCGCGGCGACCTGCGCATCGGCGCAGGACTTCAACGTGCTGAACTACGCGGGGCCGCAGTTTCTCGCGTTCTATGTGCCGGCGTGCGTCGTCGCGTTGTTGTTGATCGTCGTGCTTCAGGCGATCGAGTTCCGCTGTCGACGCTGGGGCGGGCATACGCGCAAGGCGTCGGCCGACCTGAGCGCCGACGAAGTCGCCTATCTCACCGGCGGCGAGGCACGGGTCGCCCAGGTCGTGACGATGTCGCTCGCGCAGGCGGGCGCGGTCGACCTGTGGATCGCACCCGGGCAGGGTGGCTACGTGCAGATCGCCGACATGGAACGTGCGGGGCGCCATGACGACCACTGCGCGTGGCTCAAGGAGCAGCCGTCCGGCACCGTGAGCTACGACGTGTTTCGCAAGCGACTCGCCGGGCATGCGCAGGAGGTCGTCGACGGAATGCGCGCACAAGGCTGGCTGTGGGCACCCGGCGAGATGCGCGCGTCGCGCCTGGCCGCGCGTGCGATCGTGCTGATCGTACTGGGCACGGGGGCCGCGAAACTCGCGATCGGCCTGAGCCGCGGGCGGCCCGTGTTGCTGCTCGCGGTCTGCATGGTGGTGTGCGCGGTCGCGTACCGGATCGTCGTGCGGCGGCTGACCGGTTTCGGGCGGGGTGGGGCGACGGCTGCCGGGCGGGCCGCGCTGCTTGCGCGCCGGATCGCGCACGATCCGCGCGCCGCGCGAAATCCACAGCGCCCGCAACCCTTGCAACCCTCGCAACCCGATGCGCACGCAGCACAGCAGACGCAGCAGACGCAGGACCGCGAACGCGACGACCCGGACCCGTTGCTGTGGACTGCCGCGCTGTTCGGTGCGGGTGCGCTGGCCGGCACCGCTTGGTCGGTGTATTCGCAAACCGTGCAGACCGCGTCGCGGATGTCGTCGCTCGCCGCGCTGAAAGCTGGCAGCGGCAGTGCGTTCGATGCATCGGACAGCAGTTGCTCGTCGTCGAGCTGCAGTTCGTCGAGTTCGTGCAGTTCCAGCTCGTGCAGTTCGAGTAGTTGCGGCGGGTGTTCGTCGAGTAATTGAGCGCGGGGGAGTGAGCGGCGCACACCGTTGGTGAAGGCGGCGGCGGCACATCGCCACGGCGGCCGGCTCCCGTGACGGAACCGGCCGGCCGGATCGAAGCGGCGACTCTGCCGACGTGTGAGCATCACGAAGGAAAACCGGGCGCCAATGCCCGAGCGCCGAATGATGCACGCACCCGTCATCGGCCGGCGACGGCAATTCCACGCCCACGCGCGGCGCATCCGGGCCGCGGACGCGAGACCTCACCAGCCCCTATCTCCGGAACAGAAGCCAGAACGCCGTTCTTATTCGTTGTCGGTTGCCGTCGCCGGCTTTCTATACTGCATCGTCCCTGCTCGTGGCCGATGTGCCGCGACGTTTTCCACCGCCGTTTCGAGCGGCCCGGCATCGAGCCGCCGCACCGGCACACTTGCGACCGCGAATGAACGTTACGACCTCCGACGATTGTATTGGCGTGCTGCCTGACCATCCGTGGGCGAAGCATTTCATCGTGCTCGGCTACCGGGATGGTGCCTTTTCGGCGATTCCGAACAATTTTTTCCGCAACTGGGTCGATGAAGAGGCGCCGATGGGGACGTGTCATATCGGCCGGTGCTCGTCGATCGGTGTGGGTTCGATCGCAAAGTACGATCGGGACGTTCAGAAACTCGTGATCGGCAAGCACGTGGCTGGCGGAATGCGTCTGCGATTCCTGTTGAATGGCCAGCACGAGATCCGGACCATTTCCACGAGCCTGTTCAGCCTCTACGGTAACGGCCTCGAGAATCCGCCGATGCCGCAATACGCGGACACCGTGATCCACAACGACGTCTGGATCGGCGACGAAGCGCTGTTTCTCGGTGGCAGTCAGATCGAGAGCGGATGCGTGATCGGCGCGCGGGCCGTCATCCCGCCCAATTTCCGCACCGAGGCGTACGGCATCTATGCCGGCTCGCCGGCCCGTCTGATTCGCTTCCGCTTCACGGAAAAAGTGCGCGAACGACTGCTGCAGCTCGCGTGGTGGGACATGCCGCTCGACTGGATCAAGCAGAACAACGACGCATTTCTGGTCGATCTCACCGCCGACGAAGAGCGCGCACTCGACACGCTCGCAGCGCTCCAGGAGGCCAGGGACAGGGCCGTCAGCCAGCCGGGCCAACCGGCCGCCGTGCCGGCGTCCGTCTGAACGTCCGTTCGCGCCGCGCGCCGTGCGGCGCCGCATGACATGACCCTTGCTTCCGATGAATCCGCGCTGGTTCAACACGCCGCAACCCGGTGCCAGAACGGACAGTTCGCCGACGCGCTGTCGCTCGTCGCGCCCCTGCTCGACCGGCCGGCGCCGGCGGTCGCGGCGCTGCACATCGCGGCCGTCTGCGCGCTCGGCCTGAACCGGCTGGCCGACGCGGAAGCATGGTGGCGGCGCGCGATCGACGCGATGCCGGCGTTCGAGCCGGCCAGCGACGGCCTCGGCGCGTTGCTCGTGTCGCAAGGGCGCCTGGCCGATGCCGAGGCGCTCCTGCGCCGGCAGCTCGCGTCCGTCACGCCGTTGCGGGCGTCGCACCATCACCGGTTCGGCAAGGTGCTCGAAGCGCTCGGCCGGCTCGATGAAGCCGAGCAGGCATTCGGGCAGGCGCTGCTGATCGAGCCGCAGTCGGCCGACGTGCTGACCGATCTCGGCAACCTGTTGCGTGTGCTCGGCCGCCACGCCGAAGCGGAACTCGCCTACCGGCTCGCGATTACCGTGCGCACCGACTCCGTGCTTGCGCACGCCAATCTCGGCGCGATCCTCGTCGACATGCAGCGGCTGCCGGAAGCGGAAGCCGCCAGCCGCCAGGCGCTCGCGCTGTGCCCGGATCACCCGGAGGCGCACTACAACCTCGGCGTCGCGCTGCAGAACCTCGATCGCCTGCCGGAAGCCGAAGCGGCCTATCGCGACGCGATCCGTTGCCGTCCCGGCCTGCCGCAGCCGCACAACAATCTCGGCTGCGTCCTGCGCACGCAGGGGCGTCACGACGAAGCGATGGCCGTGTTCGCCGAGGCACTGTCGCTCGCTCCGGACATGGCCGAAGTGCACTACAACCTCGGCACCACGTTCGCGCATGCCGGCCGCCACGACGACGCCGAACGCGCGTACCGCCGCGCGCTCGAACTGCGTGCGGACTATGGCGATGCGCGTTTCGGCCTGGCGACGCTGTTGCTCGGCCTGGGCCGGTTCGAAGAAGGCTGGCGGCGCTACGAATCGCGCTACGAACACACGGCGTTCGTGCACCGCCGGACCCGCGAGGTGCTGCGGTGCGCGCAGTGGCAGGGCGAGCCGCTCGTCGGCAAGACGCTGCTCGTCTGGCAGGAAGACGGCCTGGGCGACATGCTGCAGTTCAGCCGTTATTTCGCGGAATATCGTGCGCGGCACGCGACGCGCGTGGTGTTCGCGTGCCAGCCCGCGCTGCATCGGCTGATGGCGACGGTCGAGGGCGTCGACGCGGTGCTCGATCACGAGACGGCGACGGCGCAAGCCGCGCAGTTCGATTACTGGACGAGCCTGCTGAGCGCGCCGATGCACATGGGCACGACACTCGACACGATCCCGCCGCCGGTGCGGCTCGCGCCCGATCCGGCCTGCGCCGCGCGCTGGCGCGCACGCGTCGATGGGCTGCCGGCCGGCCCGCGCGTCGGGCTCGTGTGGAAAGGCAACCCGAAGCATCACAACGACGCGTACCGCTCGCTGCCGTCGCTTGCGTTGCTGACGCCGCTTTGGAGCGTGCCGGGGGTGAATTTTGTGAGTCTGCAGAAAGGGCAGGGCGAGGACGAGGCGCGTCAGCCGCCGGGCGGCCTGCCGTTGCTGCATCTGGGCTCGGAGATCGACGATTTCGCGGATACGGCCGCGGTCGTCGCGCAACTCGATCTCGTGGTGTGCGTCGACACGTCCACCGCGCATCTGGCCGCGTCGCTCGGCAAGCCTTGCTGGGTGCTGCTGCCGAATCAGGACGTGGACTGGCGCTGGATGCACGGCCGCGACGATTCGCCGTGGTATCCGGGCACGGTGCGGCTGTTCCGGCGCGGGCGCGACGAGAGCTGGATCCGGTTGGCCGAGCGCGTGCGGGCGGCGTTTGCCGCGCATTTTGCAGCGGGTCGCGTGACGGCGGACGAGACGGCGCAGGTCGTCTGACATGACGGCGCGCGCCGCGCGAGTGCGGCGACGCGGCATACTGCGGGGAACGCGGCAAGGCCGCCCCTGCTTTCAGATCAATCGAGGCCCTTGTGGAAAACATCGTCATCGTCGGCTCGTCCGGTCACGCCAAGGTCGTGATCGACATCGTCGAACAGGCTGGCCGGTACCGGATCGCCGGGCTGATCGATTCGTTCCGGCCCCGCGGCGAGGAAACCCTCGGCTACGCGGTGCTGGGCGCCGAACGCGACCTGCCGGATCTGGTCGGTGCGCACGGCATCGCCGGGCTGCTGGTCGCCATCGGCGACAACCACGCGCGCGAGAACGTGACGGCCGCACTTGCGGCGCTCGTGCCGGGCCTGCCGTGCGTGTCGGCGGTGCATCCGGCCGCACGCATCGGCAAGGCGTCGACGATCGGCGCGGGGACGGTCGTGATGGCCGGCGCGGTGATCAACCCGTGCTGCACGATCGGCAGCGGGTGCATCGTCAATACGAACGCGTCGCTCGATCACGACGGCACGATGGAGGATTTCTCGAGTCTCGCGCCAGGCGTCGTCACGGGCGGCAACTGCCGGATCGGCCGCGGCGCGGCGATCGGCCTCGGTGCGATGCTGCGGCACCGGATCGCGGTGGGCGAGCACGGCGTCGTGGGCGCGGGCGCGGTCGTGCTGCACGACGTCGAGCCGTACACCGTCGTGTACGGCAACCCGGCCCGCCGGATCCGCACGCGCGCGGCCGGCGAGCGTTACCTGTAGGCGTCGCGCGTCAGCGCGCGATCAGCTCGACGATACGGCGGACCATGTCGTCGGTGAGCGCCGGGTAGATCGGCAGGCACAGCACCTTGCGCGCGGCCTCGGTCGCCACGGGCAGGTTGTCGCGGTTGGCGGACGGCAGCCCGCGGTACATCGGGAATTCCGAAATCAGCGGATGGAAGTAGCGGCGCGCGTACACGTCGTAGTCGCGCAGCTTCCGGTACAGCCCGTCGCGATCGAGCGGATAGTCTTCGTCGACGAGGATCGCGAAATACGCGTGGTTCGCGACGGTCTGGCCGCCGAGCGGCACGCAGCGGATGCCGCGCACGTCGGCGAGCAGCGTGCGGTACAGCGTGTCGATTTCGCGGCGGCGCGCGAGTGCGCCGTCGATGTGCTGCAACTGCAGCATCCCGAACGCGGCGTTGATTTCGCTCATCTTGCCGTTGATGCCGGGCGCGACGACCGTGACTTCGTCGACGAAACCGAAGTTCTTCAGGTGATCGATCCGTTGCTTGGTCTTCGCGTCGGGGCAGATGATCGCGCCGCCTTCGAACGTGTTGAACACCTTCGTCGCGTGGAAGCTCAGCACCGACAGATCGCCGTGGGTGAGCACGCTGCCGGTGGTGTTCTGCACACCGAACGCATGCGCGGCGTCATAGATCACGCGCAGGTTGTAGTTGTCGGCGATCTTCTGGATTGCGTCGACGTCGCACGGATTGCCGTAGCAGTGCACGGGCATGATCGCGGTGGTCTGCGGCGTGATCGCCGCCTCGATGCGCGCGGGGTCCAGGTTGAGCGTGCCGGGCGTGACGTCGACGAATACCGGCTTGATGCCGTTCCACAGCAGCGAATGCGCGGTGGCGACGAACGAATACGGCGTCGTGATCACTTCGCCGTTGATGCGCAGCGCCTGCAGCGCGGTGACGAGCGCGAGCGTGCCGTTCGCGAACAGCGACAGGTGCGGCACGCCGAGATACTCGCACAGCGCGCGCTCGAACTGCTGGTGGAACGGGCCGCCGTTGGTCAGCGTGCGGCTCTCCCAGATCTTCTCCAGGTACGGCAGGAATTCGTCGAGCGGCGGCAGGTGCGGCTGCGTGACGTAGATGCGTTCGTGCGGCAGTTGCGCGACGGACGACGCGGGCAGGCTGGCGGTCATGATGGTCTCTCTCGATCTGACGTGAGGTTCAGGCCTCTGCCGCGGCCTGTGCGGTGGTCATGTCGTCGAACAGCGGCGTATCGAATGCGGTCGCGGGTTCGCCCGCGCACCAGCGGGTCCACATCGTGCGCAGCGCCGACGACAGCCCGGCCGCGACGACAGCCGGCCGGAACGCGGCGGACTCTCCGCAGCGCGCGCGCAGGCTGGCGCGAAGCGCCTGCAGCGCGGCGGTGTCGCGGCCGAGCGCCAGCGCCCTCGCGACGAAGTCGTCCTCGTCGGTCGCGATGTACGCGTCGAGCCCGACGTGCTGCAGCCAGCCCGCGCTGCCGCGCCCGGCCATCGTCGCGCCGGGGATCGTCACGGTCGGCACGCCCATCCACAGCGCGTTCAACGTCGTGGTCGAACCGGTGTACGGGAACGCGTCGAGACAGAGGTCGACGCCGTGATGCTGCTGCATGTAGACGGGAATGTTCGAGCGCCGGTGGAACGTCAGGCGGCCGGCATCGATGCCGGCGGCTGCGAACCATTCGGTCAGCGTCTGCTGGTCGCCGTCGTTGCCGATCGCGCCGAGCGCCATGCGTGCGGTCGGGTCCGCGTGCAGCACGCGTGCCCAGACCTGGATCACGTGCGGGCTCAGCTTGTTCAGTCGGTTGAAGCTGGCGTACGTCGTATAGCCGTTGTGCAGCGCCGGCAGCACGTTGACGGGCGGGCAGTTCGGCGGCGGCATGAACGGCGCGATTGCGGGCAGCCGCACGATCTGCTCGACGAACTGGTCGTCGAATGCGCCGTGCGGCGCGACGAAGCGGTCCGTCAGGTAGTAGTCCATCGCGGTGAGGCCGGTCGTGGCCGGATAGCCGATCCACGACGCCTGAACCGGCGCGGCGCGCTGCGCCAGCGCAACGAGCCGGTTGCGGCCGGTATGGCCCGACAGGTCGATCACGATGTCGATGCCGTCGTTGCGCACGCGTTCGAGGAAGGCCGAGTCGCTCATGCCGGTGACGTTGCGCCAGGTCGTGGCGTGGGCCTTGAAGCGCTCGGACGTGTGATCTTCCTCGAAGTGATTGTGATAGAAGTGCATCGCAATGCCGGGGTCGGCTGCGAGATGCTCGATCACGGGCACCGCGTAGGAGGCGACTGCGTGGCTGTACAGGTCGCCCGACACGAAGCCGACCTGCAGCTTGCGCGCCGGATCGCGCGGGTTCGAGAACACGGCCGCGCGCTTGCGCTTTTGATTGTCGTAGCGCGTGCCGAACTTGCGGTGTTCCGCAACGAGCGCCTGCGGATCGAATTCGCTGCTGTGCGCGATACAGAACAGCATGCTGCTATGGGTGACGCTGTCGGTCGGGTTGATTTCGATCGCGCGCTTCAGCCAGCCTATCGCTTCCTGCGTTGCGCCCAGTTCGAGCAGCACGAAGCCGAGCGTGCCGCACGGCGCGGCCGCGCCGGGCGCGAGTTCGACCGCACGCCGGCAGGCCGCGAGCGCTTCATCCGTGCGGCGCAGCGCGAACAGCACGAGACCTCGGATCCGCATGGCCTCCGGGTGATCGGGCTGAAGCTGGTACAGGCGCATGCACTGCTCGTCGGCTTCCGCGAGACGGTTCATCGCCCGCAGCGTATCGGTCAGCAGGATGCGCACGAGGACTTCGTTCGGCAGCAATTCGACCGTGCGCAAGCCGGCCTCGATCATCTCCGGGAAGCGGCCTTCCCGGTGAAGCGAGGCGGACAGCGCGCGCCAGCATGCGCCGTCTTCCGGATAGTCGGCGACCAGTTTTCGTGCAAGCGCGGTGGCTTCCGCGTGCCTGTTCTTGTCGAACAGCGCTGCGTGCTTTTGCAGCAGCGTCTGATTGGGGCGGCGGGCAGACTTGCCGGAGTCGCTCCGCCCGGCCGCGGTTTCCAGGACGATCGCCGCGTCGATGCCGCTTGGGGCGGCCGCGACCGCTGCAGTTGCGAGCACGATGTCGGGTGACGCCAACTGGGCGATCAGGCCGTTCAGCGCGGGGCCGTGCACGCCGCGCTGCTGCGCGATTTCGACCGCGATCCACGCGGCGGCCGTCTGCCCGCTGCGATGCAGCGCGTGAATGTAGCTGACCCAGTAGTAGCCGTTGTCCGGGCTCGCGCCGAGGGCGGCTTCGAAATGCGGCACCGCGTCGGCCGCGTGGCCCGTATC
Organism: Burkholderia sp. LS-044; assembly: GCF_004803625.1. NCBI lineage: Bacteria > Pseudomonadati > Pseudomonadota > Betaproteobacteria > Burkholderiales > Burkholderiaceae > Burkholderia > Burkholderia sp. LS-044. Next base: position 34,526 of record NZ_SSWO01000018.1, on the reverse strand, counting down.
GGCCAGCAGCACCGCGAGGTTGTAATGCGCATCCCCATGCGCGGGCACCGCGTCGAGGATGGCCTCGTACAGCGCCCGGGCGTCGTCGAACGCGCCGCTGCGATGGCGCTCGAGCGCGTTGTCCATGACGAGCGCAATGTCCTGCGCAAGCTGCTGTTCGGGCGTAAGCGTGGCGGAGGCGGACAGGTCGAGCGAGAGCATGATGGAATCTGCGGAAAGTCGGTCGATACCATTATGGGTAGCGCGCCGCTGCGCCGATGCGGCGAGATGACGGTAAAAGCCCGGTCAGTTTGGCCGATTGAACGGCCCGCCGCGGGGCCGGGCGGTGCGACTGGCGGCGCCCCAAAAAAAACGCCCGCACGAGGCGGGCGGAGGCGAACGAGCACGCCCTCACATCAGCGCGTAGTTCTTGTTGTCAGGTTGGCGGCGCGCGCGTGTCGGGCGCCGCGTGGCGCGATTTAACGGCTCGCGATGCTCTGGTACTGGCCGACGGCCTGCACGCGGCCCATCGCCGCCTGGTATTCGTTGGTCAGCTCCTGCTGCGCGCGTTGCGCGTCGGCGAAGATGCGCGCGTTGCTGGCCTGAATCCGGCGGATCGCGGCGATGCCGGCCGGCGGCTGATCGGCCGCGAGCGACGCAACGAGCGGCTCGCGCAGGTCGACGAGGCGCGCCGCCTCGATCCAGTCGGCCATCGCGGCCGCATGTTCGATCGCGTCGGTGAGCGCGTCGAGCTGGGCGATCAGTTCAGTCTGTTCCATCGTGGCTCTCCTGTCCGGCCAGCGGTCAGCTCTTGTTGCTCGACAGCGCGCCGGCACTGTTCGTGCCGCCGAACAGCTGCGTCAGGTACTGCGAGTTGCTGTTCATCGTCGCCATCAGCGTGTTGAGCGCGGTGAATTGCGCCTGGTACTGGCTGGTCAGCTGCGCGACGTAGTTCGACAGGTTGGTCTGCTGCGTGGCGACGCTTTTCAGGTCGTTGTTGAGCGCGGTCGTGCGTGCGGCGATCAGCCCGCCCGTCTGCGTGTAGTTCGTGATGTCCTTCGTCAGCTGCTGGCCGATCCCGTTCGTCGAGTTGAACAGCGACGCGACGCCGGTCGGGTTGTTCTGCAGTGCGGAGTTGAGCGCGGTGCTGTCGACCTGCAGCGTGCCGTCGGCCTGCAGCGTGACGCCGATCGACGCGAGGTTGACCGTCGAGCCGTTGCTGCTCACGCCGCCCGCGACGACCGACGCGAGTGCGTTGCGGATCGTGTTCAGCGTCGAGTCGCCGAGCAGCGGGCCTTGCGACGACGCGCCGGCCGTGAAGCTCGACAGCGAGCCCATCGTCGTGACGAGCGTGTTGTAGAGCGTCACGAAGTTGTTGATCGCCGACGCTTGCGTCTTCGTGTCGGTGGCGACCGTCAGCGTTTGCGGCTGCGTGCCGCTGACGGCGGCCGAGGTCAGGTTCAGCGTGACGCCGGTGATCGCGCCCGTCACGGTGTTGCTCGCGCTCGTCGCGGCGATGCCGTTGATCGTGAAGGCGGCGTCCTGCGCGGCGGTGCTTTGCTTCCAGGCGGCGCTGCTGTTGGCGGACGCAATGGACGACTGGCCGCCCGTCGTGCTGGCCGTCGACGTGACGCCGAGGCTGGAGAGGCCGTTGTCGCCGGTCACGTTGCTGACCGTGACGCTGATCGCATTCGCCGCACCGGTCGGCGTCGAGCTGAGCACGAGGTGCGCGCCGTCGCTGCCGTTGACGACGGACGCGACGATGCCCGGGTTGCCGGTCGTGTTGTTGATCGCGGCGGCGATGCCGGACAGCGTGTTGTTGTTGCTGCCCACGTTGACCGTGAACGACTTGCTGCCGAGCGACAGCGTCATCGTGCCGGTGCCGAGCGTCGTCGACGCACCGAACGCGGCCGACGACAGCGACTGCGACGTCGCGATCTGCGTGACGCCGACCGAATAGCTGCCGGCGACGGCGCCGGCGCCCGCGGTCGCGGTCAGGCCGGTGCCGCTCGCGGTGGCGGTGAAGGTGTTTTGCAGCGAGCCGTTCGACAGTGTCGTGACGCCGGCCTGGAGTGCGCTCAGCGCGGCCGAAAGGGCGCCGTACGCGGAAATCTGGGTGTTGTCGCTGGCCTGCTGCGCGCTGAGCGCGGCGGTCTGGCCGGCGGTCTTCGCATTGACGAGTGCCGTCACGAGCGAGTTGACGTCCATCGACGAGTTGCCGGTCGATCCGCTGATGATCGATTGGGCGGCCTGTTGCAGCGCGCTGTTGGCCGAGCTGTTGGCGGCGGTGACGGCGGGATTGATCGTCGACATCGTAGTGCTCCGTGCGGCGGGTAGTCCGTGAAATTCTGGATAAGGACCTGGCGGCGGGGCAAGGCCCCGCGCGCCAAGTGACGACGGCCGGGCCGCGCGTTACGCGGGGCCCGGCCGTGGGTTGCTACGCGATTACTGCAGGAGCTTCAGGACCTGCTGCGGCAGCGAGTTTGCCTGTGCGAGCACCGAGATGCCAGCTTGTTGCAGCACCTGGTTCTTCGACATGTTCGCGGTTTCCTGCGCGAAGTTCGCGTCGGTGATCTGCGACTGTGCCGACGACAGGTCGGTCGATTCTGCCTGCTGCGCCGTGGCGATTGCCGTGAAGCGGTTTTGTGCCGCACCGAGCTGTGCCTGAACGTTGTTCACCGTTTGCAGCGCGTTGTCGATCGACACCATCGCGACGTTCGCACCGCTGACGGTGCTGATGTCGAGGCCCGACACGGTTGCCGGCTTGTTGACGGCGTTGATCTGCGCAACTGCGTTCGTGATTGCGGTGAGCGCCGCCGACGACATGCTCGTGCTGGTTGCGCTCGCTTGAATCGACAGATTGCCGACTGCCGTGCCGTTGCTGGTCGTTGCGCTTGCGCCGAACACGGACTGAGCAACGGTTTGCGCGATGGCGCCGCCGTTCTGGTCGGTGAACGTGTAGCCACCTTGACCGTCCGACAGCACGTTGATCGCGGTAATCGCCGCGCCCGACGACGTGTACACGCCGGCGGTGTCGAGGCTCAGGCCCGTCACCGTACCGACCGTCTGACCCTTCTGCACCAGGCCGCCGCCGATCTTGGCAGCCGACATGCTTTGGCTCAGGTCCAGCGAAATCGTCTGGCCGACGTTCGCGCCAACCTGGAACGACACGATGCCTGCGTTGCCGTTCAGGATGTTCGTGCCGTTGTACGTCGTTTGCGACGCGATACGGTTCACTTCCTGGATCTGTTGCGCAACTTCCTGTTGCAGTGCCGCTTGGTCGGTCGAGGACATCGTGCCCGTCGATGCCTGGACGGCCAGCTGGCGGATACGTTGCAGGCTGTTCGTCAGCGACGACAGTGCGCTCGATGCCGTTTGAATCATCGACACGCCGTCGTTCGCGTTCGACACGCCCTGGTTCAGACCGTTGATCTGGGTCTGCATCCGGGTCGAGATCGCGAGGCCTGCTGCGTCGTCTGCCGCGCTGTTGATGCGCTTGCCCGACGACAGGCGGGTGATTGCCTGGGACAGGGCGTTTTGCGAGCCGTTGAGGTTCTGCTGTGCAACCAGCGAGTTGATGTTGCTGTTAATTCCGAGCATGGAAAAATCTCCTGTGTAAGCCGAAAGCCCTGGAAAGCCGTTTTGGCGTCGGCGGAAGCACTCGTTCATTGCTGGCCGCCTCAGAGCAGGATTTCGGCGCACCAAAACAAAACTTGAGGGGCGCGTTGAGATTCGGCCCGATTTTTTATCCTTCTTTGTCATTTCGGACCGATCCGGCGCGATGCCGGATGGACGGGGCTTGAGAGCGGTCTCGCCACGCAGTCGTTCGCCTGTGCACACGCAATCGACAAAAGGGTGGTTTTGTCTGTGATTCCCTGCTATGATGGCGGGCTGAATTGAGATTTCTGTCAAGCCTCTGCCGTTTTCGGCGTGTCTGCTGGCAGTCAAACGCGGCGCTGCACGCGGCTTGTGAAGCGTACTCGCGGTGCTTTCCGCCTCTCTTTTCCGGCCTCCGAGGCCGTATTTCCGCTCGTTTCGCCTGTTTGTGGGGACGCTCGGATGGCCGGTGCGTGGCGCTTGGCCGCTACGTTTTTGACCGTTTAAGCAATTTAGGAACGACATGACGACGATTCTTCTGAAAGAAAACGAGCCGTTCGAAGTGGCGATTCGCCGCTTTCGCCGTGCTATCGAAAAAAATGGCCTGATCGCTGAACTGCGCGAGCGCCAGTCCTACGAAAAGCCGACCGCAGTCCGCAAGCGCAAGAAGGCAGCAGCCGTCAAGCGCCTGCACAAGCGCCTGCGCAGCCAGATGCTGCCGAAGAAGCTCCACTAAGAGCGTCTGACGGTTCGCCGCGAAACGGCGGAGCGAGCTTCGAAAGAAGCCGCTCCGCCGTTTTGCTTTTGCGGCTCGGGAAAATCCCGAGGCCGCCGCGGTGCGGCCATGCCGGCCGGCAGCCGACGGCTTGCGGCCGCCGGCGCGGCGTTCAGAAGTCGATCTTCGCGCTCAGGCTCACCGTGCATGGGTCGCCCGGCTTCACGTAGTCCGCGTACTGGTATTCCCAGTAACGGCGGTTCAGCACGTTGTCGATCGACGCGCGCAGCGTCACGTCGTGGCGGCCGATCCGCGTCAGGTAACGCGCCCCCGCATTGACGACGAGAAAGCCCGGGGCGTCGAGGCCGCCGGCCGCGCGCAGCGGCGTCGCGCCGGTGAATTTCGCATCGACGCCGAGCGTCAGCCCCGGCACGCCGGGCACCGCATAGCCGATGTCGCCGGCGAGCACGAAACGCGGTGCGCCCGCGACGCGGTTGCCGTTGTTGCCGATCCCGTTCGCGTACCACGCGTCGAGCAGCATCGCGTCGACGCCCGCGTTCCAGCGCGCGCCGATTTTCGCGCGCGCGCCGAACTCGATCCCCTGAATGACCGATTCACCGTCCTGCACGTAGACGTTCGCCGCGTTCGCATATTCGGCGCTGCGCTCGATGCGGAACAACGCGGCCGTCGCGCTCCAGCGCGCGTGCTCGCTCTTGATCCCCAGTTCGTACTGTTTGCTGCGCAGCGGCTTGAGCACCTGGCCGGCGTTCGCGTAGACGTCGTTCACGCGGCTGCCGGGCTCGAGCGATTCGGCGTAGCTCGCGTACGCGGTGGTCGTCGGCGCGAGCTTGAACATCACCCCGAACGTCGGCGTCACCACGCCGTTCTGGCGATAGCCGGGATCCTCGGCGCCGCTCGCCTGGAACGAGCGCTGCTCGTAGTTCATGTAGCGCACGCCGGCGAGCACCGACCAGCGCGCCGTGAGCTGCACTGTGTCGCTCGCGAACAGCGATTTCTGCACGATCTCGCTCGTGCGGTACTGGACGAAGCCGTGCGGGCTGTCGTAGCGGTAAGGATTCGGCGCATACAGGTTGCCGGCGCCGAGCGGCACGAACACGCTGTTCGCCGAATAGTCGTTCGCCTGCTTCTGCCACGACGCGCCGATCACGATCTGGTGGCTGAACGGGCCGGTGCGTACCTTGCCCTCGACCATCGCGCGCCACTGGCTGAAGCGGTGATCCTCCATCCCGACGTAGCGGCTGTCGGTGTAGTTGCCGGCCGCATCCTGCAGGTACAGCGTGCTTTCGTTGCGGCGGCGCGTCGCCTTGCTGTAGCTGTACGCGACGTCGAGCTGCCAGTCGGGCGCGAACTGGTACTGCAGCCCGGCCGTATAGAGCTGCAGGTTCGTGTTCAGGTACTGGTCCCTGCCGCCGAGGTTCGTCGTGCCGCCGCTGATCGTCGCGGGCAGCACGCCGCCCGGATAGCTGCCGGTGAAGATCGACGGCGTCTGGCCCGTCGTGCGGCGATCCTGGTACAGCGCGCCGACATTCACCGACAGGTCGCGCGTCAGGTTCGCCTGCAGCGCGAGCGATACGCTGTCGCGGCGGATGTTGCCGTCGTTGTACGTCCTGCCTTCCTCGTGCGTCGCGTTCAGCCGCGCGCCGAACCTGCCGTCCGGCCCGAAGCGCTGGCCGAGATCGACGTGCTCGGTCCACACATTGGTGCTCCGGTAGCCGACGTCGACGCTGCGCACGGGTTCGGCGCCAGGCTGCTTCGTCACGTAGTTGACGACGCCGCCGGGCGTCACGAAGCCGTACAGGAAACCGCCGAGCCCCTTCAGCAGCTCGACGCGATCGAGCTGCTCGTACGGCATCGTGATCCCGTACGTGACGAACGGCAGCCCGTCGATCTTGTAGCCGTTCTGCCAGTCGAGCTGCATGCCGCGCACGGTCATGTAGCTGGCCCACGCGCTGTACGCGCCGCTGTTGTCGGACACCGACGCGTCGTTCGCGAACACGTCGCCGAGCTTGTACGGCTGGCGTGCCTCGAGTTCCTCGGACGTGACGATCGTCGTCGAGAACGGCGTGTCGAGCTGGCGGCGCGTGCCGAGCGCGCCGGTGGAGACCGTGTCGGTCAGGTGCTGCGGCGAGTCGTGCGCGGCCGTGACGTTGACGGCAGGCAGTACCGTGGCGCCGCCGGGAGAATCGTCCGCGTGCGCGAGCGACGCGGCAACGCAGGCAAGGGCGGCGGCCATGCGACGTGGACGGACGGGAGGGCGGGCGAGGCTGGTGGTCATCGTGGATAAGTAAAAATGCAAGTAAGAATCATTCGCATTGCGATAAAATGCCGCGCATCGTATCAAAACCCGTCGAACGCGCAACAATTCCATGCCGCGTGCAAGGGCATCCGGCCTCGCCAGCGACGGCCGGCACCGCTCGTGCGCGGCGCGTGACCTCAAATGATCTGCATTCCGTTGATCCGGGGCCGCTCGTGCCGGCCCGCTTTCCCTTTGCCGGGGGCGCGATGAATGCGTTCCTGCGACCGTTTCTCGTCCGCCTGCATCGCTGGTTCGGCCTCGCGATCGCGCTGTTCCTGTTCGCTGCGGGGCTGACCGGCGCACTGATCGCGTGGGACCACGAGCTCGACGCGCTACTGAACCCGGACTTCTACACCGCACGCAGCGATGCGGCGCCGCTTGATCCGCTCGCGCTCGCGGCGCGCATCGAGGCCGCCGACCCGCGCGTGCAGGTGACCTATCTGCCGCTCGCGATCGAACCGGGCCATACGCTGCAGGCCGGCGTGATGCCGCGCACCGATCCGGCGACCGGCCAGCCGTACGCGCTCGACTTCAGCCAGATCGCCGTCGATCCCGCGACCGGCGCGGTGCAGGGGCGCCGCGAATGGGGTGCGCTGTCGCTCGCGCGGCTCGACCTGATGCCGTTCATCTACCGGCTGCACTACTCGCTGTTCCTGCCGGTGTACGGCGGGATCAACTTCGGGTTCTGGGTGATGGGCGTCGTCGGCATCGTGTGGGCAATCGACAGCCTGATCGCGCTCGTGCTCGCGTTTCCGAACCTGAAAAGCTGGCGCAAGTCGTTCGCGTTCCGTGTGCGGCGCGGCGGCTATCCGCTGGTGTTCGACCTGCACCGCTCGGGCGGCGTGTGGGTGTGGGGGCTGCTGCTGGTCGTCGCGGTCACGTCGATCTCGATGAATCTCGCCTTGCCCGTCGTGCGGCCGCTGGTATCGCTGGTGTCGCCGCTCGCCGAGACGCCGTACACGAACCCCGAACACTTCCCGCCCGCGCCGCCGGGCAGCACGATGCTGCGGCGCGAGCGGATCGTCGAGATCTCGCGCGCGGCCGGGCGCGACGCCGGGATCGCCGCGCCGCCCGGCGCGCTGCTGTTCGCGCCGGCGATGAATGCCTACGCAGTCGGGTTCTTCACGCCCGGCAACGATCACGGCGACGTCGGGCTCGGCAACGCGTGGCTCTACTGGGACGCCGTGACCGGCAAGCCCGTCGCCGCCCAGGTGCCGGGCCGCGGCTCGGCCGGCGACCTGTTCATGCAGGCGCAGTTTCCGCTGCACTCGGGGCGGATCGCCGGCGTCGCGGGCCGCGCCGCGGTGAGCGTGCTCGGGATCGTCATCGCGATGCTGAGCGTGACGGGCATCTGCATCTGGGTGAAGAAGCGCAGCGCGCGCGTGCGGGCCGCACGCAGTGCGCGGGCGGTTGCGCCGGTGCCGTCGCGCGCCGCGAGGTGAGCGGTTGCGCGTTGCGCATTGTTTCGTGAGGGGGCGGCGGGCGGCCTGGCCGGAATTGCCGGTGCAACCGGCATAACCGCCGCAGGGCCGCGGCGAACGACGGGCGGCCGGCGGATGCCCGCGCCGTCAGCCCGCCTTGCGCCGGCGTGCCGGCTGCTTGCCGCCGAGCGCCGCGCATTGCGCGTGGCACGGGCAGCCGACCTCGTGATCGTTGACCATGCCGGTGGCCTGCATCAGCGCATAGCAGATCGTCGAACCGACGAACTTGCAGCCATACGCCTTCAGCGCCTTGCTGAGCGCGTCGGACTGCTCGGTCGACGCGGGCGCGTCGCGGTACGACTGCCACGCGTTCTGGACCGGCGTGCCGCCGACGAACGACCACAGGAACGCGGCGAGCGACCCGTGCTCTTCCCGGATGCGCTGCACGGCACGCGCATTGGTGACCGCCGATTCGACCTTGGCGCGATTGCGCACGATGCCGGGATTCTCGAGCAGCTTTTCGATGCGCTTCGGCGTGAAGCGCGCGACGGCATCGACGTCGAAATCCGCAAAGGCGTCGCGATAGCCCGCGCGCTTGTTCAGGATCGTCGACCACGACAGCCCGGCCTGCGCCCCTTCCAGGATCAGCATTTCGAACAGGTGGCGATCGTCGTGCGACGGCACGCCCCACTCGGTATCGTGATAGTGAGCATCCGCTTCAGTCTTCACCCAGTTGCACCGCTGCGACATCGTCTGCCTCGTTTTCAGTGTCGATTCGATCGTGCCAGCATAGCGGAAGCCCTTTTCACGGAACAGCCGGCCGAACGGCAGATGGGCGCGCGGCGCCGATCCGGTTAAGCTTGGCGCCTGTTCGAATCAGCGGGATGAAGGCATGGCGGCATTACTTTTTGCGATCGGGATCGACGGTGGCGGCACGGGCACGCGCGCGGTGCTGGCCGACCGGCACGGGCGCGAGCTCGCGCAGGGGCGCGGCGGCCCGTCGGGGCTCGGGCTCGGCATCGAGCGCGCGTGGGCATCGATCGGCGCGGCCTGCGCGGACGCGTTCACGCAGGCCGGCCTCGCATTCGACTGGCCGCAGTGCGCGCTCGGCTGCGGGCTCGCGGGCGTCAACAATGCCGCGTGGCTCGCCGCGTTCCGCGCGCAGGCCCCGCTCGGCGCGCTCGCGGTCGAGAGCGACGCATATACGACCGTCGTCGGCGCACACGGCGGCGCGCCGGGGCTCATCGTCGCGCTCGGCACCGGCAGCATCGCGGCGGCGCTCGATGCGGCCGGCGCCTGCCGGATCGCGGGCGGCTTCGGCTTTCCGTCCGGCGACGAGGCGAGCGGTGCGTGGCTCGGCGTGCGCGCGCTCGCGTATGCGCAGCAGGCGCTCGACGGCCGCGTACCGCGCGATGCGTTCGCGCACGCGCTGCTCGCGGAAACGGGCGCGCAGGATCGCGACGCGCTCGTCCAGTGGTCGTGCGATGCGAACCAGACGATCTACGCGCGGCTTGCGCCGATCGTGTTCGCGCACCGTTCGCATCCGGTCGCGGGCGCGCTGATCGCGCAGGCGGGCGACGAGATCGGCAAGATGATCGACGCGCTCGATCCGCAGCAGGCGCTGCCGGTCGCGCTGTGCGGCGGCCTGGCGGACGCACTGGCTCCGGCCGTGCCGGCGCGCCACGCCGCCCGGCTGCGCGCGCCGCTCGACGATTCGGCGCACGGCGCGCTGCGGCTCGCGCTGCAGGCGCTGCGCGAGGCGGAAGGCAACTGAGCAACTGAAGGCATTTGAGGACAGCTGAACGCGTACCGAAACCGGGCCGACGGCGGCGATCGGCCGGGAACCGTCCGGCGGGCAACCGGGCACGACGTTAGAATGGCCGTTCCGCAGAGCCCTGAGCGCCATTCTTCCGTCCCATGTACAAAGTCATCGCCACCGATCTCGACGGTACCTTGCTGAACAGCGACCACCAGCTCGATCCGTACACGATCGACACCGTCCGCCGGCTCGACCGCGACGGCCTGCAGTTCGTGATCGCCACCGGGCGCCACTACGCGGACGTCGCCGGCATTCGCGACGTGCTCGGCATCCGGCCGTACCTGATCACGTCGAACGGCGCGCGCGTGCATGCGCCGGACGACACGACGATCCACGCGCAGGACATCGATCCGGCAATCGTCCGCGGCCTCGTGCAGCCGGATATCGTCGGTGCGCACGGCCGCGTGATCGTCAACCTGTTCACCGACCAGGGCTGGCTGATCGACCGCGACGCGCCGCACCTGCTCGAATTCCACCAGGATTCGGGCTTCCGCTACGACGTGATCGACATGGCCGCGCACGACGGCACGGATATCGCGAAGGTGCTGTACATCGGCGATCCGGCCGATCTGGCGGTCGTCGCCGAGCAGATGCGCGTGCGCTTCGGCGATGCGCTGTATGTCACGTACTCGCTGCCCGACTGCCTGGAAGTGATGACCGCGAACGTGTCGAAAGGCCGCGCGCTGCGCTCGGTGCTCGCGCGGCTCGGTGTCGACACCGGCCACTGCATCGCATTCGGCGACAACATGAACGACATCGACCTGCTCGAGACCGCCGGCCACGCGTTCATGATGAACAACGCGAACCCCGACCTGGTCGCGCGGTTGCCGCACATCCCGCGGATCGGCAACAACTTCGACGCGGGCGTCGCCCGTCACCTGCGCACGCTGTTCTCGCTCGAAGGCAACGCCGCCGCGTCCTGAGCGTCCGCCCCGGGCGGAAATGAAAAACGGGCGCCAGCGGCGCCCGTCGAAATTACCTGCCTCGATCTTCTTGGACAGCGTGAGGCTCGCTGCTCTGCTCGCTTGACCCCGTAGTGATTTATTCGCTTGTGCGAGCGGATGCCGGCAGCAGGTCGACGGCGTTGTCACGCCCGGCGACCAGCGGGTAGATGATCCCGGCGAGTGCCGCGCCGATGATCGGCGCCACCCAGAACAGCCAGAGCTGGCCGATCGCTTCGCCGCCCACGAACAGCGCGGGGCCGGTCGAGCGGGCCGGGTTCACCGACGTGTTGGTGACCGGAATCGAGATCAGGTGAATCAGCGTCAGGCAAAGGCCGATCGCGATCGGCGCGAAGCCGGCCGGTGCGCGCTTGTCGGTGGCGCCCAGGATCACGAACAGGAAGAAGCCCGTCATCACGACTTCGCAAATGAACGCCGCGCCGAGTGCGTAGTGGCCGGGCGAGCGCTCGCCGAAGCCGTTCGTCGCGAAGCCGCTGCCGACGACGTCGAAGCCCGGCTTGCCGGTCGCGATCAGGTACAGCACGAATGCGCCGAGCGTCGCGCCGACAACCTGCGCGACGATGTACGGCACGAGATCGCGTGCGGGGAAGCGGCCGGCGACCGTCAGGCCGACGCTCACCGCGGGATTCAGGTGGCAGCCCGAAATATGGCCAATTGCGAATGCCATCGTCAGCACGGTCAGGCCGAAGGCAAGTGCGACGCCGGCAAAGCCGATGCCGAGGCCCGGAAAGGCGGCGGCCAGCACGGCGCTTCCGCACCCGCCGAGCACCAGCCAGAACGTGCCGAATGCCTCTGCAGCGAGACGCTGAGAAAGATTCATGTAAGGACCTCGTTCAAGTTCAAGTGGATTGAAGGCGACCGGACGATGCGACGGATTTAAACCGTCATCCGGAATTGGTCTGGATTATAGGAAATGAATCGGGTGGGGGAGGGTCAACGATTGTTAAATTTTAATGGCTGACGAATGCCCTTATTAGAATAAGTCCGCATTCTCGATATAGTCGAATCGGTTAAAGATGGCAGCATTAATTTCGAAGGGCAGGGCGGCAGTGCGGATGGCGTAACGGATGTTGGTGTCCCGGCCGGATTCGCCGGGGCCGCATCATCAAAAGGGGAGTCGAAAAATGTCTCAATACGCGAAACTCAAGGCGCAGATCGCGGATCTGCAGGCCCAGGCGGATGATGTGCGCCGCCAGGAAGTGGCGGCAGTGATTGCCGAAGTCCAGCAAAAGATTGCCGAATATGGACTGACTGCCCAGGATCTGGGCTTCGCGGAGCGAGCGAAGCGCGGGCGCCCGCCGAAGAAGGCGCCGCTGCCGCCGAAATACCGCGACCCGAAGTCGGGCGCGACCTGGAGCGGGCGCGGCAAGCCGCCGAATTGGATCGTCGGTAAAAACCGCGATCGTTTCCTGATCGAATGACCGAATGACCGAATGACCGAAAACCCAAACAAAAGAGCCGCATCGAGATGCGGCTCTTTTGTTTGGCGCGCCGATTGCGGCGCGGATTGGATTACGAAATATTTCTTCGCGGATTTCCGTATCAGGCGCCGGCGACGCGGCGCAATGCCGGTTGACGCGCTCCCGTGCAAAGCGATTCGTAAGTTTCGACATAACGCTGCGCCATTGCCTTCGAACTGAAGCGCGTATCGAAACGTTCGCGGATCGCGGTGCGCGACAGGCTGTCGATCCGGTGCAGCGCGCCGACCGCACCCTGTACGTCCTCGGCGATGAAGCCCGTGACGCCGTCCTCGATCACTTCCGGCACCGAGCCGCGGTTGAATGCGACGACCGGCGTGCCGCAGGCCATCGCCTCGATCATCACGAGGCCGAACGGCTCCGGCCAGTCGATCGGGAACAGCAGCGCCTTCGCGCCGGACAGGAACGCGGGCTTCTGCGCCTCGTTGATCTCGCCGATGAATTCGACGTGCGCCTCGCCGAGCAGCGGCTCGATCACTTCCTTGAAATAGTCGGCGTCCGCCTTGTCGACCTTCGCAGCGATCTTCAGCGGCAGCCCGCTTTGCGCGGCGATCCGGATCGCGGTGTCGACGCGCTTTTCGGGGCAGATCCGGCCGAGGAACGCGAGGTATTCGGGCTTCACGCCCGGCTGCGGCGTGAGCAGCGTGTCGGGCAGCCCGTGATACACGGTGCCGGCCCACGCAGCCTGCGGCAGCGGCTTGCGCTGGTTGTTCGAGATCGACACGACCGGCGCGTCGGGGAACGCGTCGAACACCGGCTGCAGTTCCGGCAGGTCGAGGCGGCCGTGCAGCGTCGTCACGTACGGCGTGTCGAGGCGCGACATCAGCGGGAACGGCAGGTAGTCGAGGTGGAAGTGCAGCACGTCGAATTCGTGCGCGACCCGGGCGACCTGCTCGAGGAGGCGCATATGGGGCGCCATCGAATCGCGGATCGACGGATCGAGCCGCAGCGCGCGCGGCCAGGCCGCCTCGAGGCGCGCCGACGTGACGGAGTCGCCGCTGGCGAACAGCGTCACGTCGTGGCCGAGTTCGACGAGCGCCTCGGTGAGGTAGGACACGACACGCTCGGTGCCGCCGTAGAGTTTCGGCGGAACGGCTTCGTAAAGCGGCGCGATCTGGGCAATTCGCATGGGTGTTCTCCTGTTTGATCCGGGGGCACGAGGGTGCCGATGCGGATCCCGTGCAAGGTTGCGGAACTCGCCGACGCACGCGGTTGGCGGTACGTGGCCGTGCCCTGGGCGGGGTGCGCGGGGCGCCGGACGGCAAGCTGCGGGGCGGGCCGGCACGGCTCGCGCCGCCGCCCATTGGAGTCCATTATCGATATCGCCCTGAGGGGTTCGAGTGTTTTTTCAAACACTTAAGGCTTGTTACACGATGAAATACGCAAAAACCCCGAGAAAAAGGGCGCGGAATCAGGAATGGAGACAGATGCAACTATTGTTGCGTCATCGTGAAAAAGCACTATAATTTTTACCGATTCGATTGCCGGCAGCCTTGCCCGGAAAGCCTTTCGTTATTGCACCGAGGCCATTGGATCCATCACAGCCGAACCCGCGCCGGCACTTGCTTTCCCGACTGAAGCTTTCAATTCGCCTTGTCGGAAAAATTCCTACACGGTTTACAGACAAATCCTGCATGGCATACGCCACTTCGCTGATACCGGCATAAATGCCGTTTGGCCAAAATTCGCCCTGTAAGACTATAAACGAGCCGACTGCGCGCCCAGAGCGCCCTGATCGAGCAAACGTTTTCATAACACGAATGGCCAAAGAAAGCTCTTTAACGGGGGAATCATGAGCGCTACCAGCGAAATGCTCAGTGAGATCAAAGAGGTCAACCTGTCGTACCTCCTCCTCGCGCAACGCCTGCTGCGGGAAGACAAGGCGATGGGCATGTTCCGCATGGGAATTTCCCAGGAACTGGCCGACGTGCTCGGGAACCTCACGCTCGCACAGACCGTGAAACTCGCCGCGTCCAACCAGATGCTGTGCCGCTTCCGCTTCGATGATCACGCGCTGCTGTCGTCGCTCGCCGACAAGGGCCGCAGCGATGTCGTCGCGCACGCCCACTCGGCCATCCTGATGGCCGGGCAGCAGGTCGAAGGCGTCCGCTGATCCATCACCCCGCCTTGCGTTGAGTCCCGGCGTGTCGCGCCGGCGGACAGCGTATTGGCCACCCATCCGAATCACGTCAAGCGGACGGTTATCACCATGGCAAGCAAAAGCGTCGTGATCGAGGTGAAGGAAATCACCCTCGCCATCGAACTGATCGAACTGGGCGCCCGGCTGCAGTTGCTGGAAGCGGAGACGAGCCTGTCGCGGGATCGTCTGATCAAGCTGTACAAGGAACTGAAGGGCGTGTCGCCGCCGAAGGGGATGCTGCCGTTCTCGACCGACTGGTTCATGACGTGGCAGCCGAACATCCACTCGTCGCTGTTCTACAACATCTACCGGTTCATGCAGGACCACGGCCGCTGCGAGCCGATCCAGTCGATCGTGAAGGCGTACCGGCTCTACCAGGAGCACGTGAACCTGTCCGGCGACGAGGCCGCGCTGAGCCTCACCCGCGCGTGGACGCTCGTGCGTTTCTTCGATTCGGGGATGCTGCAGATGACCCCCTGCACGCGCTGCGGCGGCCACTTCGTCGCGCATGCGCATGATCCACATCAAGGTTTCGTCTGCGGCCTTTGCCAGCCGCCGTCGCGCGCGGGCAAGACCCGCAAGGCCGCCGCCGCGCGCGCCGAACTGGCCGCCGCCGCGGCCTGAGCGCCGGGCCGGGCGGGCGCGAGCGGCCGCGCCGGGCGGCGCGAATTGCCCGTGAATCGTCCGCGAATCGTCTGTGAATTGCTGGTAAACACCGTCGGGCCGCCGCCGGGCGGCCGCGAAAGTTTTCCTGCCGACTGCCGTAAACCTGTTTAACGGCGGTCTCCCCGCCGGTCATTCGTGAGGGACAGGCAGTGCTGATTATCGTGGGAACACTCGTGACGCTGTTGTCCGTCTTCGGCGGTTATGCGCTGGCAGGCGGGCATCTGGGCGCGTTGATCCAGCCCGTCGAGATCCTGATGATCGTGGGTGCCGGCGTCGGCGCATTCATCCTCGGCAACGGCGGCAAGACCATCAAGGCGACGCTGCGCGTGCTGCCGACGCTCTTCAAGGGCTCGAAATACACGAAGGATGTCTACATGGAGCTGATGGCGCTTCTTTACGTGCTGCTCGCGAAGGCACGCAAGGAAGGCACGCTCACGCTCGAGGCCGACATCGACGATCCGGAAAAGAGCCCGATCTTCACGCAATACCCGAAGATCCTCGCCGATCACCACATCGTCGAATTCCTGACCGACTACCTGCGCCTGATGGTGGGCGGCAACATGAACGCGTTCGAGATCGAGAGCCTGATGGACGAGGAGATCGAGACGCACCACGCGGAAGGCGAAGGCCCCGCGCATGCGTTGATGCGCGTCGGCGACGCGATGCCGGCGTTCGGCATCGTCGCGGCCGTGATGGGCGTCGTGCACACGATGGCGTCCGCCGACAAGCCGCCCGCGGTGCTCGGCGCGATGATCGCGCAGGCGCTGGTCGGCACGTTCCTCGGGATCCTGCTGTCGTACGGGCTGATCGGGCCGCTCGCGAGCCTCGCGGAGCAGCGCGTCGCCGAGTCGACCAAGATGTTCCAGTGCATCAAGGTGACGATCCTCGCGACGCTGAACGGCTATGCGCCGGCGATCGCGGTCGAGTTCGGCCGCAAGGTGCTGTTCTCGACCGAGCGCCCGTCGTTTTCCGAGCTCGAAGAGCACGTGCGCCGCGTGAAGGCGAAGTGACGCGGAGCCCCCGATGAGCAAGAGCAAGGATCGCGCAATCGTCGTCAAGCGGGTGGCCCCGGCGAAGAAGGGCCACCACGGCGGCGCATGGAAGCTCGCGTACGCGGACTTCATGACCGCGATGATGGCGTTCTTCCTGCTGATGTGGCTGTTGAGCTCGGTCACGCCGGTGCAGCTGAAGGGGATCGCCGAATACTTCAACACGCCGCTGAAGGCCGCGCTGTTCGGCAGCGGCGACCGCAGCTCGCAGGATTCCAGCATCATCAACGGCGGCGGCCGCGACCTGTCGAGCGTCGACGCCGGCACGCTGCGCCGCACCGACGGCATGACGCAGCTCGCCGAGCGCCTCGCGAAAGCGGGCGACGAGAATTCCCGGTCGCAGGCGCAGGGTGCGCAGGACCGGCTCGAGCAGGCGCGCCTGCACGACCTGCAGATCAAGCTGATGGCCGCGATCGAGGCCAACCCGACGCTGCGCCAGTTCAAGCAGCAGATCCGCATCGATTCGACGCTGATGGGGCTGCGCATCGAGATCGTCGATTCGCAGAAGCGGCCGATGTTCGCGATGTCGAGCGACAACGTCGAGCCGTACATGCGCGACATCCTGCGCGAGATCGGCAAGACGCTGAACGACGTGCCGAACCGGATCATCGTCCAGGGCCATACCGACGCCGTGCCGTACGCGGGCGGCGAGGGCGGCTACAGCAACTGGGAACTGTCGGCCGACCGCGCGAATGCGTCGCGCCGCGAGCTGATCTCCGGCGGCATGGACGAGGCGAAGGTGCTGCGGGTGCTCGGCCTCGCGTCGACGCAGAACCTGAACAAGGCCGACCCGCTCGATCCGGAGAATCGCCGGATCAGCGTGATCGTGCTGAACCGCAAATCCGAAGAGGCGCTGATGCGCGACGATGCGACGACCACGACGCTGTCGGCCGATGCGGCCGGCTCGCAGCAGCTCGCGCAGCAGCTGGCCGGCCCGGCGCCGGCCGCGCGGCCGGCGCTCGCGGCGTCCGCCGTCGCCGTGCCGAAACCCTGACGCTTAAAAGATTCCGAGACAGACATGATCCGAACCATTCTCGCCATCGACGACTCCGCGACCATGCGTGCGCTGCTCCAGGCGACGCTGGCGCAGGCCGGCTACGACGTGACGGTGGCGCCGGACGGCGAGGCCGGCTTCGACCTGGCGGCCACCGTGCCGTACGACCTGGTGCTGACCGACCAGAACATGCCGCGCAAGAGCGGGCTCGAAGTGATCGCCGCGCTGCGCAAGCTGACCGCCTATACGGAAACGCCGATCCTCGTGCTGACGACCGAAGGCAGCGACGCATTCAAGGACGCCGCGCGCGACGCGGGCGCGACCGGCTGGATCGAGAAGCCGATCGACCCCGCCGTGCTGGTCGACCTGGTCGCGACGCTGTCCGAACCGGCCGCCTCCTGACATTCACGCGACGCATTCAACCCGGGACCGGGCATGACTCTCGACATCACTCAGTTCTACCAGACATTTTTCGACGAAGCGGACGAGCTGCTCGCGCAGATGGAGCAGTTGCTGCTGAACCTCGACGTCGGTTCGCCCGACCCCGAGGATCTGGCCGCGATCTTCCGTGCCGCGCATTCGATCAAGGGCGGCGCCGCGACGTTCGGCTTTTCCGCGCTGACCGATACGACGCACATCCTCGAATCGCTGCTCGACCGCGCACGCAACCATGAGCTGACGCTGACCAAGGAAATGGTCGACGCGTTCCTCGAGACCAAGGACGTGCTGTCCGACCAGCTCGTCGACTACCGCGCGAGCGCCGAACCGGACGCAGCCGCCGCCGCGACGATCTGCGCGAAGCTCGAGCGGCTGAAGGCCGAGAGCGGGGCGGATGCGCCGGCTGCCGCTGCCGCGCCGGTTGCCGCTGTCGCCGAACCGGTCGCGCCGGCCGCGCCGGCCGCAGAGACGGCCGCCGGCGACGCTCGCGCGCCCGATCACGTGGTCGAGCAGGCCGTCGCGGCTGCGCATCCGGCGGCCGATGCCGGCGCGGACGAAGGCGGCCCGCACCTGAAGATCACGCTCGTGGGCGTCGACGCGAAGGACCAGGAGCTGCTGACCGAAGAACTCGGCAACCTCGGCCGGATCGTGGGCCGCGAGCAAGCGGGCGCCGACCTGACGCTGTGGGTCGAATCGGACGTGCCGTCTGACGACATCGTCGCCGTGTGCTGCTTCGTGATCGACGAAAGCCAGATCCGCGTCGCGCACGGCACGGCGCCGGCCGCGCCGGCCGCCGCTCATGAAGCCGCGGCACCCGCTGCGGCACCCGCTCCCGCTGCAGAACCGGCCGCCGCCGCGCAACCGGTACGCGCCGAGGTCTTCGCGCCGCAGGCCGCCGCGCATCACGACGACAAGCGCGCGCGCCCGGCCGCCGCAGCCGCTTCGGGCGCCGAAGGCAGCTCGATCCGCGTCGGCGTCGAGAAGGTCGACCAGCTGATCAACCTCGTCGGCGAACTCGTGATCACGCAGGCGATGCTCGCGGAAACCGCGAGCGCGTTCGATCCGGCGCTGCACGACCGCCTGTTCAACGGGATGGCGCAGCTCGAGCGCAACGCGCGCGACCTGCAGGAAGCGGTGATGTCGATCCGGATGATGCCGATGGACTACGTGTTCAGCCGCTTCCCGCGGCTCGTGCGCGACCTCGCCGGCAAGCTCGGCAAGCAGGTCGAGCTCGTCACGTTCGGCCAGGCGACCGAGCTCGACAAGAGCCTGATCGAACGGATCATCGATCCGCTCACCCACCTCGTGCGCAACAGCCTCGACCACGGGATCGAGACGGTCGACAAGCGCGTCGCCGCCGGCAAGGACGCGGTCGGCCAGCTCGTGCTGTCGGCCGCGCATCACGGCGGCAACATCGTGATCGAGGTGAGCGACGACGGCGCGGGCCTGAACCGCGAACGCATTCTCGCGAAGGCCGCGAAGCAGGGCATGCAGGTGTCCGACAACATCAGCGACGACGAAGTCTGGCAATTGATCTTCGCGCCGGGCTTCTCGACCGCCGAGACGGTGACCGACGTGTCGGGCCGCGGCGTCGGGATGGACGTCGTGAAGCGCAACATCCAGTCGATGGGCGGCCACGTCGAGATCACGTCGCAGGCCGGCCGCGGCACGACCACGCGGATCGTGCTGCCGCTCACGCTCGCGATCCTCGACGGGATGTCGGTGAAGGTCGGCAACGAGATCTTCATCCTGCCGCTGAACTTCGTGATGGAGTCGCTGCAGCCGTCGAACGACGACATCTACACGGTCGGCAACGGCGAGCGCGTGGTGCGTGTGCGCGGCGAATACCTGCCGCTCGTCGCGCTGCACGAGGTGTTCTCGGTCGATGACGCGCGCACCGACCCGACGCAGGGGATCGTCACGATCATGGAAACCGAGGGGCGCCGCTTCGCGATGCTGATCGACGAACTGGTCGGCCAGCAGCAGGTGGTCGTGAAGAACCTCGAAACCAACTACCGCAAGGTGCACGGCATCTCGGCGGCGACCATCCTCGGCGACGGCAGCGTCGCGCTGATCGTCGACGTCGCGGCGCTGAACCGCGAAACCCGTGCGACGCACGGCGCCCGTGCCGGCGCCGAGCTCGCGATGTTCTGATGTCTCTCGCCATTCAACCGATTGGGGGCAAACGTGTCTGCTGAAGTCCAAATGATCAATCCGGCCGCGGCGAACGCGGCAACGAGCCGCCGCGACGCGGAACAAGGCGACGCGACGGGCCAGGAATTCCTGGTGTTCACGCTCGGCGACGAGGAATACGGGATCGACATCCTGAAGGTGCAGGAAATCCGCGGCTACGACAGCGTCACGCGCATCGCGAACGCGCCGGATTTCATCAAGGGCGTGATCAACCTGCGCGGGATCATCGTGCCGATCGTCGACATGCGGATCAAGTTCCATCTCGGCCGCGTCGAGTACGACCACCAGACGGTCGTGATCATCCTGAACGTCGCGCATCGCGTGGTCGGGATGGTGGTCGACGGCGTGTCGGACGTGCTGACGCTGCAGACCGACCAGATCATGCCGGCGCCGGAATTCGGCGCGACGCTGACGACCGAGTACCTGACGGGCCTCGGCACGGTCGACGGCCGGATGCTGATCCTGATGGACATCGAGAAGCTGATGTCGAGCCGTGAAATGGCGCTGATCGAGACGCTCGGCGGGTAAGCGCGCCGCGTGCGCAGGAATTTCGGGAGAATCTGCAATGTTGCATAACTGGTCGATCCGCACGACGCTCACGGCGGTCGGACTCATCCTCGTGGCGCTGGCCGCAGCCGTCGGCGGGCTCGGCCTGTACGCGCTGAATCAAGCGAGCCGCTCGCTCGACGAGATCGCGCACGTCGACCTGCCGGCGATCCATGCGCTCGACGACACGTCGGCGCAGTTGCTGCGCGCGCGCGTGGCGCTCGACCGCTTCCGCACCCTGACCGAAACCGGCAACACGGCCGACGCGGCCAAGGTGCTCGACCGCGCGCAGGAGCTGTACGCGAAGTCGAACCAGAACTGGCAGGCGTTCCAGGCCACGCCGAAGCTCGGCGTCGAGCAGGCGCTCGTCGACGAACTCGCCGCACGCTATGCGACGATCGTGAAGGAAGGCGTCGAGCCCGAATTCGCGGCCGCGCGCGCGGGCGACATGGCCGCGTACCACGCGGTCGCCGATACCAAGATCAGCCCGATGTTCGTCGCGTACGACCAGGCGGCAGCGGCCGTGGTCGCGTCGCTGCAGAAGCGCGCGGAAGATCGCCAGGCCGCGACGCAATCGCAGATCTCGCTGATGATCGGGCTGATCGCGGCCGGCATCGCGATCGCGTTCGTCGTCGTGATCGCGATCCGCTTCGCGCTGCGCGGGCTGATCGTGCAGCCGCTCGAGGACGCGATCGCGCACTTCGAGCGCATCGCCGGCGGCGACCTCACCGAGCCGGTGAACGTGTTCAGCACCAACGAGATCGGCCGCCTGTTCGGCGGCATCAAGCGGATGCAGGACGCCGTCACGACGATGGTGCAAGCCGTGCATCGCGGCACCGAGTCGATCGACGTCGGCGCGCGCGAGATCTCGACCGGCAACACCGACCTGTCGCAGCGTACCGAGGAGCAGGCCGCGTCGCTGCAGGAAACCGCGTCGAGCATGGAGCAGCTGACGGGCACCGTGCGCCAGAACGCGGAGAACGCGCGGCAGGCCAGCCAGCTCGCGGTGAACGCGTCCGACATCGCGACGCAGGGCGGCGACGTGGTCGGCCAGGTCGTGTCGACGATGCAGGACATCGCGGCGAGCTCGGGCAAGGTCGTCGACATCATCGGCACGATCGAAGGCATCGCGTTCCAGACCAACATCCTCGCGCTGAACGCGGCGGTCGAAGCCGCGCGCGCGGGCGAACAGGGCCGCGGCTTCGCGGTGGTCGCGGGCGAGGTGCGCTCGCTCGCGCAGCGCAGCGCGAGCGCCGCGAAGGAAATCAAGCAGCTGATCGGCGATTCGGCCGAGAAGGTCGAAAGCGGGTCGGCGCTCGTGTCGCGCGCCGGTTCGACGATGGACGAGATCGTGCAGGCCGTGCGCCGCGTGACCGACATCATGGGCGAGATCAGCGCCGCGTCGGACGAGCAGTCGACCGGCATCGAGCAGGTCAACCGCGCGGTCGGCCAGATGGATTCGGTCACGCAACAGAACGCGGCGCTCGTCGAGCAGGCGGCCGCCGCGGCCGCGTCGCTCGAGGAGCAGACGCGCCAGATGAAGACGGTCGTCGCTGGCTGGCGCGTCGCGGGCGGCATCGTGCTCGCGCCGTCGCGCGGTGTCGCGCGGCCGGTCGCGCATGATCCGGCGCATGCGCCGGCGCTGACGTCGGAGCCGCGTTTCGACGCGGCGCCGGTCGCCGCGCTGCCGGCCCCGCAGGCCGCTGCCCAACCGGCACGGCGTGCCGCGCCGGCGCCGCGTGCCGCGGCCGCGTCGGGAGCCGGTCACGAACCGAAGCGCGCGGCCGATGCCGGTGCGCATGCGCAGAAGGACGCGCCGGCTTCCCGCGGCGCCGCCGCGGGCGGCTACGGGCCGCGTCTCGCGAAAACCGCCGCGCCGGCCGACAAGCCGGCCGCGAAGCCCGCGCTCGTGCGCCCGGCGCTGAACGGCGAGAAGCCGGCGCCGGCCACGTCCGGCACGTCCGATGACGATTGGGAGACCTTCTAAATCATGTCGCACGCGCGCGCGCCGTTTCGACCCGATGCACCGGATGCCTCGCCTCGCGCGGGCGAGCCGGGGCGCGACTTCGCGTTCACGGGCGCGGATTTCGCACGCATCCGCGCGCTGATCCATCAACGCGCGGGGATCTCGCTGTCCGAGCACAAGCGCGACATGGCGTACAGCCGCCTTGCGCGCCGCTTGCGGGCACGCGGCCTCGACACGTTCCGCGACTACCTCGACCTGCTCGAGCAGGAAGACGATCCGCTCGAGTGGGAAGCGTTCACCAATGCGCTGACGACGAACCTGACCGCGTTCTTCCGCGAGTCGCACCATTTCCCGATCCTGTCGGATTTCGTGAAGGGGCGACCGGCGCCCGTATCGGTCTGGTGTTCGGCGGCGTCGACCGGCGAGGAGCCTTACTCGATCGCGATCACGCTGATCGAGGCGCTCGGCGAATCGGCCGCGCGCGGCGCGTCGATCCTCGCGACCGACCTCGACACGCAGGTGCTCGCGAAGGCGGAGGCCGGCATCTACACGTATGACCAGGTCAAGCACCTCGCGCCGGAGCGGCTGAAGCGCTTCTTCCTGAAGGGCACGGGCGCGCAGGCCGGCCGCGTGAAGGTGCGCCCCGAGCTGCGCGCGATGATCCGCTTCGAGCAGCTGAATCTGACCGATGCGGACTACGGGATCGCGAAGCCGTTCGACGCGATCTTCTGCCGCAACGTGATGATCTATTTCGACAAGCCGACGCAGGGGCAGGTGCTGTCGCGCTTCGAGCCGCTCGTGAAGCCGGGCGGGCTGCTGTTCGCCGGCCATTCGGAAAACTTCACGTACGTCACGCAGGCGTTCCGGCTGCGCGGGCAGACGGTGTACGAACTGACTCGCGACGCCGCACAGGGCGCGCGGCCGCGTGGCGCGCAGGCGCCCGCGGCGGCCGCGACGGCGTCGCCGGTGCGTGCGCGGGCCGCGGGCGCCGCGCCCGCCTTTGGAGAGCGCGGATGAGCGCACTGCCGATCGCGACCAATCGCTACTTCGACAGCCACTTCGGCCTGCCCGGCGTGAAGCTGCTGCCGAACGAGTTCTACACGACGTCCGAGGACATGGTGCTGATGACCGTGCTCGGCTCGTGCGTCGCCGCGTGCATTCACGATCCGTACGCGGGCATCGGCGGGATGAACCACTTCATGCTGCCCGACGACGGCGCCGATGCGGGCGCGGCCGCGTCCGACTCGATGCGCTACGGCGCGTATGCGATGGAAGTGCTGATCAACGAGCTGATCAAGGCCGGCGGGCGCCGCGAGCGCTTCGAGGCGAAGGTGTTCGGCGGCGCGGCCGTGCTGGCCGGCATGACGACGATCAACATCGGCGATCGCAACGCCGATTTCGTGCGCCGCTACCTGGCGCTCGAACGCATCCGCATCACCGCGGAGGACTTGCAGGACGTCCATCCGCGCAAGGTCGCATTCATGCCGCGCACGGGCCGCGCGATGGTGAAGAAGCTGCGGCTGCAGGTGCCGGGCGTGACCGAGCGCGAAGCCGCGCTCGCGCGCGAGGCCGACCGCCTGCGCGCCGCGCGGCCGCGTCCCCACGTCGAGCTGTTTGCGGCGAAACGGCCGGCCGCGCCGCAGCCGGCGCGCCCGCGTATCGAGCTGTTCGGCGCGCGCGGCGCGGCGCCGGGCGGTGCCGGCGGCTCCAGCGGCTCACGGGCAGCGAACCCGCCAGCCGGCAGCCCGTATGCGGCGAACCTATCAAGAAAGCAGGAGGCATGACCGCAGTGCAGAAGATCAAAGTATTGTGCGTCGACGATTCGGCGCTGATCCGCAGCCTGATGACCGAGATCATCAACAGCCAGCCCGACATGACGGTGGTCGCGACCGCGCCCGATCCGCTCGTCGCGCGCGAGCTCATCAAGCAGCACAACCCCGACGTGCTCACGCTCGACGTCGAAATGCCGCGCATGGACGGGCTCGATTTCCTCGAGAAGCTGATGCGCCTGCGGCCGATGCCGGTCGTGATGGTGTCGTCGCTGACCGAGCGCGGCTCGGAAATCACGCTGCGCGCGCTCGAGCTCGGTGCGGTGGATTTCGTCACGAAGCCGCGCGTCGGGATTCGCGACGGGATGCTCGACTACGCGGAAAAGCTCGCCGACAAGATCCGCGCGGCGTCGCGTGCGCGCGTGCGCCAGGCACCGCAGCCGCAGGCCGTCGCGCGCGCGGCGGACAGTCACGCGGCCGCGCCGATGATCAACAACCCGCTCGTCAGTACCGAGAAGCTGATCATCATCGGCGCATCGACGGGCGGCACCGAGGCGATCCGCGAAGTGCTGACGCCGCTGCCGCCGGATGCGCCGGCCGTGCTGATCGCGCAGCACATGCCGCCGGGCTTCACGAAATCGTTCGCACAGCGGCTGAACGGCCTGTGCCGGATCGCGGTGAAGGAAGCCGAGCACGGCGAGCGTGTGCTGCCGGGCCACGCGTATATCGCGCCGGGCCACGCGCACCTGTTGCTTGCGAGGAGCGGGGCGAACTATATTGCGCAACTGTCGGACGAGCCGCCGGTCAACCGGCACCGTCCGTCGGTCGACGTGCTGTTCCGCTCGGCGGCGACGCACGCGGGCAAGAACGCGATCGGGGTGATCCTGACCGGGATGGGCCGCGACGGCGCGGCCGGCCTGCTGGAAATGAAACGCGCGGGCGCCCACACGTTCGCGCAGGACGAAGCAAGCTGCATCGTGTTCGGGATGCCGCGCGAGGCGATCGCGCTCGGCGGCGCGGACGAGATCGCGCCGCTCGCCGACATGAGCCGCCGCGTGATGGCGCGCCTGGCGACGATGGGCGATCGCGTGCAGCGCGTTTGAATGGAATGTCACGGGGCGCGTGCCACGATACGCGTCCCGACGGAAACGAATCTGGAAAGGAACGACGATGGACAAGAGCATGAAAATCCTGGTGGTGGACGATTTCCCGACGATGCGCCGGATCGTCCGCAACCTGCTCAAGGAGCTGGGCTACTCGAACGTCGACGAGGCCGAGGACGGCCTCGCCGGCCTCGCGCGGCTGCGCGGCGGCGGCTACGACTTCGTGATCTCGGACTGGAACATGCCGAACCTCGACGGCCTCGCGATGCTGAAGGAAATCCGCGCGGACGCGACGCTCACGCACCTGCCGGTGCTGATGGTCACGGCCGAGTCGAAGAAGGAGAACATCATCGCGGCGGCGCAGGCCGGCGCGAGCGGCTACGTCGTGAAACCGTTTACGGCCGCGACGCTCGACGAGAAGCTGAACAAGATCATCGACAAGATGGCGAAGGCCGGGAGCTGACGTGAACGAGCCGATCCATGCCGCGCTGACGGGCGCCGGGTTCAGCGCAGACGGCCAGGCCGAAGGTGCCGATTACGCAAGCGACCGCATCCTCGCGCGCATCGGCCATGTCACGCGCACGCTGCGCGATTCGATGCGCGAGCTCGGGCTCGACAAGCATGTCGAGCGGGCGGCCGAAGCGGTGCCCGATGCGCGCGACCGGCTGCGCTACGTCGCGACGATGACCGAGCAGGCCGCCGAGCGCGTGCTGAATGCGATCGAGGTGGCCAAGCCGATGCAGGCGCGCCTCCAGAACGAAGCCGAAGCGCTCGACGCGCGCTGGGCGCAGTGGTATGCGGCGCCGATCGAGCACGCGGAAGTGCGCGAGCTGATGGACGATACGCGCACGTTCCTGCGCACGCTGCCCGAATCGACGTCGGCGACCAGCGCGCAACTGCTCGAGATCATGCTTGCGCAGGATTTCCAGGATCTGACCGGCCAGGTGATCAAGAAGATCATGGACATGGTCTACCTGATCGAGCAGCAGCTCCTCACGGTGCTCGTCGAGAACATCGCGCCGGAGCGGCGCGAGCAGTTCGCGGCCACCGCGGCCGCGCTCGCCGCCGAGCAGATGAGCTCGACCGGCAGCCCCGAGTCGCTGCTGAACGGCCCGCAGATCGCGCCGGAAGGCAAATCCGACGTGGTCCAGGACCAGGGGCAGGTCGACGACCTGCTCGCCAGCCTGGGCTTCTGACCCTGCCGCGTGCATCGGCGCGCCTCCGTTTCGCGGGGCTGCGCGATGCATGCGTCGCGCCGTTTCCACAACGTCCACCACGTTTACCCGGGCTCGCCGCCTGCGCACGCGCCGGTCGGCCTGCGTCGAATTGACACTTCGACACACTCAGCAGGCATACTACGCGTCAGCAGCAACGAAGCGTCATTCATACGACTCATACGTCGGCAGGCGGCGCGGGCATGATCGCCGCGCACGCCGCCACGAAGCCAGTCCCGTGGGAGGGAATGTGAAGCTGAAACGCTTGGGCCGCGCCGTCGCGCACGCGACGGCTGCAACGGGTGTGCTGTGGGCCGTCCACGCGCACGCCGAACTGGGCGGCGCACCGATGTCGCCGCCGGCGGACGATCAGGCCGCAAGCGTGCGCGCGCTGCAGCGCGCGATGCGTTCGGCGGACGGCGTGCAGGCGAGTACCGCCGCCTATACCGTCCGCGAAATCACGCTCGGATCGGGCACCGTCATTCACGAGTACACGTCGGCCGCCGGCAGCGTGTTCGGCCTCGCATGGCAAGGGCCGACGATGCCGGATCTCGCGTCGCTGCTCGGCAGCTATTTCCCGCAGTACACCGCCGGCGTCCAGGCGGCGCACAAGGCGCGCGGCTGGCGCGCACCCGTGTCCGTCGACACGAGCGGCCTCGTGATCCGGACGGGCGGCCACATGGGCGCCTTCTCGGGCCAGGCCTGGCTGCCGGCGGCGCTGCCTGCCGGCCTGGCCGGCACCGACATCCAGTGACAGCGGGAGAGCGATCTTGAGCATTCCTCGTACATTCAAGCGCTGGCTCGGCGTGCTGGGCCTCGCGGCGGCAACGGCCGTCCTCGTGACCGCATGCGGTGGCGGCGGCGACGGCGGCGGCAGCAGCAACTCGGGCAACAACGGCAACAACGGTTCGGGCGGCTCGGACGGCAACTCCGGGAACACGGCCGTCATCAACGTCAACGCCGGCGTGGCGAACGTGATCAACATCCCGACCATCAGCGTGAAGGTCTGCGCGCCGGGCACGTCGAACTGCCAGGTGGTCAGCAACGTGCTCGTCGATACCGCGTCCTACGGGCTGCGGCTCGTCGGCAGTGCGGTGTCGGGCGTGCTCGGCAGCCTCCCGCAGGTGACGAGCGGCGGCGCGCCGGTCGCCGAGTGCGGCAAGTTCGTGTCGAGCTATACGTGGGGTTCGGTGCGCACGGTCGACCTGTCGATCGGCGCCGAGCAGGCGCGCTCGCTGCCCGTGCAGATCATCGGCGACCTCGGCACGACGAACGTGCCGGCCTCGTGCACGAACGGCGGTGCGTCGGCCAACTCGGCGAGCGCGCTCGGTGCGAACGGGATTCTCGGCATCGGGCCGGCGCCGGTCGACTGCGGCACGACCTGCGCGACGTCGACGTCGTCGAGCAACAACTACTACGCGTGCCCGAACGGCGACAACGCGAACTGCGCGGTCGCGCTCGTGCCGGTGGCGCAGCAGGTGGCCAACCCGGTTCATCATTTCGCCGACAGCAGCGGAGTGAGCGTGACGATGCCGGGCAT
Organism: Burkholderia sp. LS-044; assembly: GCF_004803625.1. Lineage (NCBI taxonomy): Bacteria > Pseudomonadati > Pseudomonadota > Betaproteobacteria > Burkholderiales > Burkholderiaceae > Burkholderia > Burkholderia sp. LS-044. The sequence goes on along the minus strand of NZ_SSWO01000018.1, from coordinate 6,620 downwards.
CTCGAACAGCGGGCAGGCCAGCTCCACCGGGACGCTGACGTTCGGCCTGCCCGACCTGACCGGGAAGACCGTGATGACGTCGACCACGACGGGCGACGTCAGCGCGACGTTCCTCGGGCGCAACGTGACCGCGTTCTTCGATACGGGCTCGAACGCGTATTTCTTCAACGATTCGGGGCAGACGGTTTGCTCGAAGAACACGCAGTTCTACTGCCCGTCATCGCCGCCGGCCAGCTACTCGGCGACGCTGAGCGGCCAGAACGGCGTGGCCGCGACCGTGTCGATGTCCATCGCGAACGCGGATTCGCTGTTCTCGAACCCGTCGACGTACGCGTTCAACGACATCGCGGGCCCGTTCGGTTCGTCCAGCTGGCTCGACATCGGCATGCCGCACTTCTACGGCAGGACGATCTACTTCGGGATGGACAAGACCTCGACCGGCGGCGCGGCGCCTTTCGTCGCGTTCTGACGCGGCTGGGCCGCACGCCGAAGGGAACGGGGGGCGAGAGATCGCCCCCTTTTTTTATCCGGCGGCCGCGCACGGCACGGCCGGCCGGCCCGGAGCGCCGCCGCATGCGGGCACAGCGCCTACGATGTAATACCGGCGGCCGTGCCGGCACGACATCGAGGAGGCAGCGCCATGAGCCCGCGCATACAACGCATCACCCCGTTCCTTTGGTTCGACCGCGACGCCGAGGCGGCCGCCGGTTTCTACGTGTCGGTGTTCGACAACGCGCGCATCGTGCACGTCGCGCGCTACGGCAAGGCCGGCGCGCACGCATCCGGCAGCGCGGAGGGCGCGGTGATGACCGTCGCGTTCGAGCTCGACGGGCAGGCGTTCATCGCGCTGAACGGCGGCCCCGTGTTCCAGATCACGCCGGCCGTGTCGTTCGTCGTCAACTGCCGGGACCAGGACGAAATCGACCGCTATTGGGCGCGCCTGTCCGAAGGCGGCGACGAGCGCGCGCAACAGTGCGGCTGGCTGCGCGACCGGTTCGGCGTGTCGTGGCAGGTCGTGCCGGTGCAGCTGCCGGAACTGATGGCGGGCGATCCCGCGCGCGCCGAGCGCGTGATGGCGCAGGTGATGACGATGAAGAAGCTCGATCTCGCTGCGCTGCAGCGGGCGGCGGCGGGCTAGGCGCGTGCGCCGGCCCGTTATCGGCGTGAACGGGGCCTCGCCGGCGCCCCATGGCCGGCACGGGCCGGGAAGCCCGTGATCGCCGCATACGGGCGCTAGACCGGCGGCCGGCCGGTACGCATCAGCTGCGTATGGTCGAGGAAGCGGTGGCCGGGCCCGTACGCGGTGCTTTCGATCCGGACGGCATCGGCCGGCGCGACCGGGCGCCCGGCGGCATCGACCGACACCGATTCGATCTCGACGACCGGCACGCACCAGGCCGCGCGGGCGCGTTCCGACGGTTCGCCGCGCGCGTTGGCGCAGCGGAAAGCGACGCTCGCGGGGACATCCTGCGCGCGCAGGGTTTGCGTCGACCCGTTCCACGCATGGTGCAGGGCGATCGTGCCGGGGTGCGGTGCGTCAGGCGCCTGCGCGCCGGGCGGCAGGGCCGGCGTGCCCGCGCAGCCGGCTGCCAGCGCGCAGGCGAGCGACAGCGACGGAACGAACGGATGACGGAGCATGGTGCGGTTCGACAGGAATCGGAAATGACGAAGCGTAGCGCGCTTTGCGCGCCGGCGTAATACCGGCGGTTAATCGAATGCGGTACTCGCGGCGATTATCGATCGCCCCCGGTTTCATTCGGATGTAATCAGGTTCTGGATTATCCGGGGCTGTCGTTTATGTCAGGTGTTCAAGATTATTAAAATGACGCGGCATGCAAGCCTGCGGCGCCGCATTCCGCTGCGGCAGCCGTTCCCGCGCCGTGCCGGCGGGCGCTGCAGCCGGGCGTGCGCATTACCCGCCATGTGAAAATAGATTGGAGCCTGCCGAAATTCAAACATATAATGCCGGCGTTGTTTCCGGGGTCGTCAATATAAAACAGGAGGGTAATAAGATGAATTTTTCAGAAGCCGTTCGTTCCGTACTCAATAAATACGCGACATTCGAAGGCCGCGCGCGCCGTGCCGAATACTGGTATTTCGCGCTGCTCACCTGCGTGCTGTCGATCGTCGCGCAGGTCGTCGGCGCGGGGAGCCACGACGCGGGCCTGATCACGCTGCTGCTGCTCGTCGTGCTCGGCCTGATTTCGCTCGCGCTGATCATTCCGAGCATCGCGGTCAGCGTGCGCCGGCTGCACGATACGGGCCGCTCGGGCTGGTTCCTGCTGCTGGCGCTGATCCCGATCGTCGGCGGCATCCTGCTGCTCGTGTGGATGTGCTCGCGCGGCACCGAAGGCCCGAACCGCTTCGGCGCGGACCCGATCGCGGCGGCCTGACCGACGCCTGCCCCGGCGCCTGCCCCGGCGCGCGACGCTGTCGCGTCGGGGCCTGGTTTCGCGCCGTAGCCGCTTCACCGCTTCACCAACCGCTTCACCATTTCCCAGCCTCGCGCCGTCGTCGCTCGGCCCGAAGCCCCGCGCCCACCCCCGCCATCGCACCGGCCGCCCCGTTTCGCCGCCTCGCCGCACCCCCTTCCGGCCCCCTTCCGGCCCCGTCCGGCCGCGTTTGCACCGGCTCGCCCGATTCCCCGAAATACCCCCCTTTCCCGGCTTTGCTCGACCGATCGGTGTTTGACGCCTCCATGAATAATCGGTGTCACTGGAAAGCGGCATTCCGCCGTACCCGACTGGAGGCCCCGTGGCAGACGAGAGCGATCTCGACAAGACCGAAGCCGCCACTCCCAGGCGCCGCGAGAAGGCGCGCGAGGAGGGGCAGGTCGCGCGTTCGCGCGAACTGGCTTCGTTCGCGCTGCTCGCGGCCGGGTTCTACGGTGCCTGGCTGCTCGCGGGCCCGTCGGGCGGGCATCTGCAGGCGATGCTGCGCGGCGCGTTCATGTTCGATCGCGCCACCGCGTTCGATACGAACCGGATGCTGTCGGCGGCCGGCAGCGCGAGCCTCGAAGGCTTCGCCGCGCTGCTGCCGCTGCTCGCGCTCACCGGTGTCGCCGCGCTGCTCGCGCCGATGGCGCTCGGCGGCTGGCTGATCTCGCAGAAGACATTCGAACTGAAGTTCGACCGCCTGAACCCGATCTCGGGCCTCGGCCGGATCTTCTCGATCCAGGGGCCGATCCAGCTCGGGATGTCGATCGCGAAGACGCTGGTCGTCGGCGGGATCGGCGGCATCGCGATCTGGCGCAGCAAGGACGAGCTGCTCGGTCTCGCGACGCAGCCGCTCGGCGTGGCGCTGCCCGATGCGCTGCACCTGGTCGCCGTGTGCTGCGGCACGACGGTCGCCGGGATGCTGGTGGTCGCCGCGCTCGACGTGCCTTACCAAATCTGGCAGTACAACAAGAAGTTGCGCATGACGAAGGAAGAAGTGAAGCGCGAGCATCGCGAGAACGAAGGCGATCCGCACGTGAAGGGGCGGATCCGCCAGCAGCAGCGCGCGATCGCGCGGCGCCGGATGATGGCGGCCGTGCCGAAGGCCGACGTGGTCGTGACGAACCCGACGCACTTCGCCGTCGCGCTGCAATACACGGACGGCGAGATGCGCGCGCCGAAGGTCGTCGCGAAGGGCGTGAACCTCGTCGCCGCGCGCATCCGCGAACTCGCGGCCGAACACAACGTGCCGCTGCTCGAAGCGCCGCCGCTCGCGCGTGCGCTGTATCACAACGTCGAACTCGAACGCGAGATTCCCGGCTCGCTGTACTCGGCCGTCGCCGAAGTGCTCGCGTGGGTCTACCAGCTCAAGCGCTTCCGTTCGGAAGGCGGCGCGTTCCCGGCCGTGCCGGTCGACCTGGACGTGCCGGCCGACCTCGACAAGGGCGCGTCGGTCTCCGCCGACGACGAACGCGCGGAAGCCGAAGACACGCTCGGTAACGGAGGCGCGGCATGAGCACCCCGACCGGCCTGTTCGCGAAGCGCCAGAATCCGTTCGCGGGCACCAACCTGCGCGCGCTCGCGGGCCCGATCCTCATCTGCATGATTTTGGGGATGATGATCCTGCCGCTGCCGCCGATGCTGCTGGATCTGCTGTTCACGTTCAACATCGCGCTGTCCGTGATGGTGCTGCTCGTCAGCATGTACACGATGAAGCCGCTCGATTTCGCGGCGTTCCCGAGCGTGCTGCTGTTCTCGACGCTCCTGCGCCTGTCGCTGAACGTCGCGTCGACGCGCGTCGTGCTGCTCGAGGGCCACACCGGGCCGGACGCGGCCGGCCAGGTGATCGAGGCGTTCGGCCACTTCCTCGTCGGCGGCAACTTCGCGGTCGGCATCGTCGTGTTCGTGATCCTGATGATCATCAACTTCATGGTGATCACGAAGGGCGCGGGGCGGATCGCCGAAGTGTCCGCGCGCTTCACGCTCGACGCGATGCCCGGCAAGCAGATGGCGATCGACGCCGACCTGAACGCGGGCCTCATCAACGAAGAGCAGGCGCGCAAGCGCCGCCTGGCGGTCTCGCAGGAAGCCGAGTTCTACGGGTCGATGGACGGCGCGTCGAAGTTCGTGCGCGGCGACGCGATCGCCGGCCTGATCATCATGGCGATCAACGTGATCGGCGGGCTGATCGTCGGGATGGTCCAGCACGACATGACGTTCGCCGCGGCCGGCACGAACTACACGCTGCTGACGATCGGCGACGGCCTCGTCGCGCAGATCCCGTCGCTCGTGATCTCGACCGCGGCGGGCGTGATCGTGTCGCGCGTCGCGACCGACGAGGACATCGGCACGCAGATCACCGGCCAGCTGTTCACGAACCCGCGCGTGCTGAACATCACCGGCGCGATCATCGTGCTGATGGGGCTGATCCCGGGCATGCCGCACTTCGCGTTCCTCGCGCTCGGCGGCGGCGCGATCTGGCTGGCCCGCACGCAGACGAAGCGCGCGGCGGCCCGCAAGGCGGCCGGCGACCTGACCGACATCGCGCCGCCCGCCGTGCTGCCGTCCGACAGCCACGAGGCGACCTGGGACGACGTGCAGCTGATCGACCCGCTCGGCCTCGAAGTCGGCTACCGGCTGATCCCGCTCGTCGACAAGAACAGCGACGGCGAACTGCTCAAGCGCATCAAGAGCATCCGCAAGAAATTCGCGCAGGAAATCGGCTTCCTGCCGCCCGTGATCCATATCCGCGACAACCTCGAGCTGCGGCCGAACGCGTACCGGATCGCGCTGAAGGGCGTCGAGATCGGCGTCGGCGAAGTGTTCCCGGGCCAGTGGCTCGCGATCAACCCCGGCCAGGTGACGGCCGCGCTGCCGGGCGCCGTCACGCAGGATCCCGCGTTCGGGCTGCCGGCCGTATGGATCGACGTCGCGATGCGCGAACAGGCGCAGGTGTACGGCTACACGGTGGTCGACGCGAGCACGGTCGTCGCGACGCACCTGAACCATCTGGTCGTCCAGCACGCGGCCGAGCTGCTCGGCCGCCAGGAAGTGCAGGCGCTCGTCGAGCGCACCGGCAAGGACGCGCCGTCGCTCGTCGAGGACCTCGTGCCGAAGACGATCTCGCTGACGACGCTGCAGAAGGTGCTGCAGAACCTGCTCGAGGAAGGCGTGCCGATCCGCGACATGCGCACGATCCTCGAGGCCGTGTCCGAACACGCGGGCCGCGGCGACGCGTTCGAGATCACGGCCGCGGTGCGGCTCGCGCTCGGCCGCGCGATCACGCAGCAGTGGTATCCGGGCGCGGGCGAAATGCAGGTGATGGGCCTCGACGCGAATCTCGAACGCGTGCTGTCGCAGGCGCTCGCCACCGGCGCGAACCCGGGCCTCGAACCCGGCCTCGCGCACAACCTTCTGACCGGCACGCAGCAGGCGATGCTGCGTCAACAGAATCTCGGGCTGCCGCCCGTGCTGCTCGTGCAGCACGCGCTGCGCGCGATGCTCGCGCGTTTCCTGCGCCGCAGCCTGCCGCAATTGAAAGTGCTGTCGTACGCCGAAGTGCCGGACACACGCACGATCAAAGTCGTTAACGTCATCGGGGGTTCCGCTTGAACATTCGCAAATTCACCGGCGCAACGAGCCGCGACGCACTTCGTCTCGTGCGCGAGGCGCTCGGCGCCGACGCGGTCGTGCTGTCGAACCGCACGCTCGATGACGGCAGCGTGGAAATCGTCGCCCTCGCCGATTCGGACCTGGCCGCCGTGACGCCGCCGGCTGCGGCGCGCGCACGCATGGCCGCGCCGCGCGTGCCGGAATCGGTGCCCGCCGCCGCGGTGCCGGGCATCGTGTCGCGCCCGGGCGCGGCGCTCGCCCGCCCGGCCGTCAATCCGTATGCGGCAGGCGAAGGCGGGTTGCCGGACGTGTTCTCGTCGGTGTTCGGCGCAAGCGCCGATGCGGACGCGGACTCGGGCTCGGATGACTCGGCCGCGCAAGCCTCGACGCTCGATGCGGACCCGCTGGCCGGCGCCGCCGCCGGTGCGCCGGCCGCGACTTCCGAACCCGCACCGTGGCTGGTCGAGCACGCGAAGCGCCTGACCCAGCAGCGCGATGCGCTGATGGCGCGCACGCAGGCGGCGCCCGCCGCGCCGCAGCCGAGCCCGCCGGCCCCGCAGGCCGCCGCGAGCG
>NZ_SSWO01000017.1:0-182301 GCF_004803625.1 Burkholderia sp. LS-044 | reverse complement strand
CCCGAACAGGACCGTGAAACGACTCTACGCCGATGATAGTGCGGATTCCCGTGTGAAAGTAGGTAATCGTCAGGCTCCCTAAGCCAGAAACCCCCGCCCGAAAGGCGGGGGTTTTTGCATTTCGGCGGCGGAAATGCGCGAGTGATCGGGATCGGTGGCCAGGCCGCTGCTCGAGCTGGGGCCGGGGGGGCCGATTCTCCGCGACTCCCAGGCGCACCCAATCGCAACGCCTGGTTTTCCGAAATGACCGATATCATTCGCGATCCCCTGATCTATTGGTCGTATCTCCGATCAAAACCGCAACTCCCTCCTCTCCGTGTACCGATTAGCGCCGTCGTGCACGATCTGCCCTCCATCGTCGACAACGCATATCGGACGGGCGATACAAGCCTCCCTCGCAGATGACACGTGGTGCAACCGAAACCACCCCGGCTTCCTCCAATCGCTTTTTGGTCAGATAACCCGGAATCCGAACGAAATGAACGCTTTATTCGGCGTGTCCACGTAAAATTCGCGAACCCCCATCTAAGCACTCAAAACGATGAACGCCGCGATTCAGGTAGCCCGGGCCGTTTGCCCGCACGATTGTCCGGACACGTGCGCAATGCGCGTGACCGTCGAAAACGGCAAGGCGATCAAGGTCGCGGGCGATCCTGACCATCCACCGACGCAAGGCGTGTTGTGCACGAAAGTCAGCCGATACGCCGATCGCGTTCATCATCCCGATCGCCTCACCGTTCCGCTCAAGCGCATCGGCGCCAAAGGGGAAGGGCATTTCGTACCGATCAGCTGGGACGAGGCGTTCGACGAGATCGGCCGTCGTCTCGGTGAAATCGCGGCGCGCGCACCGGAAGCGATCGTGCCGTACAGCTATGCGGGGACGATGGGGCTCGTGCAAGGGGAGGGCATCGCCCAGCGGTTCTTCCACAAACTGGGCGCCTCGCGGCTCGAGCGCACGATCTGCGCGGCGGCCGGTGCTGCGGGGTTACGGTACACATATGGCGGCAGTCTCGGTATGCATCTCGAGCATTTCGAGGAAAGCGAACTGATTCTGATATGGGGAGCGAACCCGATCGCGTCGAGTCTGCATTTCTGGACGCGTGCGCAGGAAGCGAAGCGCCGAGGCGCCCGTCTTGTCGCCATCGATCCGTACCGTTCGCTGACAGCAGAGAAGTGTCATCAGCATATTGCGTTGAAACCGGGTACCGATGGCGCGTTCGCACTCGGCATGATGCACGTGCTGATTACCGAAGACCTGCTCGATCACGACTACATCGCCAACCATACGCTCGGTTTCGACGCACTCAAGGAACGGGCGATGTCCTATCCGCCGGATCGTGTCGCGCAGATTTGCGGCATCGACGCGTCGGAGTTGATCGATCTTGCGCGTCGTTACGGCGCTACCCGGAAGGCATCGATCCGCCTGAACTACGGCATGCAGCGCGTCCGCGGCGGTGGCAACGCGGTACGGGCGATCGCAAGTCTGCCGGCGCTGACGGGTGCATGGCGCGATCGGGCCGGTGGGTTGTTGCTCTCGTCTTCGGAATCCGCGCCGGTCAACCAGGCTGCGCTGCTGCGCCCGGACTTGATGCCGGGCTGGCCGCACAAACTGCCGCGCATCATCAACATGAACGCGATCGGCGACGCGCTGTTGCACCCGGGCGATGCCACCTTCGGACCGAAGGTCGAAGCGGTGATCGTGTACAACTCGAATCCGGTGGCGGTCGCGCCGGATTCCTCGAAAGTCGCGGCGGGGTTCGCGCGTGACGATCTGTTCACGGTGGTTCTTGAGCATTTCAAGACAGATACCGCCGATTTCGCCGACATTGTGCTGCCGGCAACCACGCAGCTCGAGCATCTGGATATCCACAAATCGTACGGCCACACCTACGTGATGGCGAACCTGCCGTCGATTCCTCCGGTCGGAGACGCGCGGCCGAACACGGAGATCTTCCGCGGGATCGCGCGCAGCATGGGGCTGGACGAGCCCGCGCTCTATCACAGCGACGAAGAGATCGCGCGCGTGGCCCTCCGCTGGGACGATCCGGCACTCGACAGCGACTGGGACACGCTGAAGCGCGACGGCTGGTTGAAACTCAAGCTGCCGGAGGCGCCGTTCGCGAACGGCGGTTTCCGTACACCGTCCGGCAAGTGCGAGTTCTACAGCCCGCGGCTCGAGCAGATGGGCGTGGACCCTGTGCCCGACTACCTGCCGCCGTTCGAATCGGCCGAGGCTGCACCCGAACTCGCCGCGCGCTATCCGCTCGCGATGATTTCGCCGCCGGCCCGTCACTTCCTGAACAGCACGTTCGTGAACGTCGACAGCCTGCGTCATACCGAAGGCGAACCGCATCTCGACATTCACCCGTCGGATGCCGATGCACGGGGCATCGCGGAGGGCGATCTCGTCCGCATCTTCAACGACCGCGGCTCGATGCAGGCGCTCGCGAGAATTACCGATCGCGCACGTGCAGGGCTCGTCGTCGGGTTGTCGATCTGGTGGAAGAAGCTGTCGCCGGACGGCAGGAACGCGAACGAGGTGACGAGCCAGGCGCTCACCGATCTCGGCAATTCGGCGACGTTTTACGATTGCCTTGTGGAAGTTGAACGCATTTGACCGAATATCACCGTATCATCCGACGAATCTCCACGGAAGTTCGAAGTGGACATCTAACCCTGTTGTATCGGGACGGGCGAGCCGTTACGATGCGTTTTAGCACGATCATTCGAAAATCCGTGAGGAGACGCGCAGTATGAACAAAATTTGGCTGAAATCGTACCCACCCGGCGTTCCAGCCGAAATTGACGCGTCTCCGTATCCCTCCGTTCCAGACCTGCTCGACGAAAGCTTCCGCCAGTACCGCGACCGCACGGCGTTCGTCTGTATGGGCAAGGGCATCACGTACGGCGAACTCGACAAGCTGTCGCGCCAGTTCGGCGCCTGGCTGCAATCGCGCGGTCTTGCGCGCGGGGCGCGCGTTGCGATCATGATGCCGAACGTGCTGCAGTACCCGGTGGCGATCGCCGCGGTACTGCGCGCAGGCTACGCCGTCGTCAACGTCAATCCGCTCTACACGCCACGCGAGCTCGAACATCAGCTGAAGGACAGCGGCGCGGAGGCGATCGTCATCCTCGAGAATTTCGCGTCGACGCTGCAGGCTGTCATCGCGAATACGAGCGTCAAGCACGTCGTCGTCGCGTCGATGGGCGATCTGCTGGGCATCAAGGGATGGCTCGTCAACTACGTCGTGCGCAACGTGAAGAAGATGGTGCCGGCCTGGCAACTGCCGTCGTTCACGCGCTTCAAGGCCGCGCTGTCGGAAGGTGCTCGGCAGGCATTCAAGGCCCAGAAGATCGGCCCCGATGACGTCGCGTTCCTGCAATACACGGGCGGGACGACGGGCGTGGCGAAGGGGGCGACGCTGCTGCACCGGAACATCGTGTCGAACGTGCTGCAGGCCGGCGCCTGGCATCATCCGGCTCACGAGAAGTTTCCGGAGGTGAAACAGTTCGTGACCGTTGTCGCGCTGCCGCTGTATCACGTGTTCGCGCTGACCGTCTGCGGTTTCCTGACGATGCGTACCGGGGGCATGGGCATCCTGATCCCGAACCCGCGCGACATCGCCGGCATGATCAAGGAGCTGAAGGGCTACCAGATCTCGACGATCCCGGCGGTCAACACGCTGTACAACGCACTGCTGAACCACCCCGAATTCAATCAGCTCGACCTGTCGAAGCTCGTGATCGCCAACGGCGGCGGCATGGCGATCCAGGAAGGCGTCGCGAAACGCTGGTATGAAAAGACCCATACGGCGATCATCGAAGGTTACGGGCTGTCCGAAACGTCGCCGGTCGCGACCTGCAACCCGGTGACGGCGACCGAATACAGCGGGACGATCGGCCTGCCGCTGCCGTCGACCGAAGTGGCGATTCGCGACGATGCCGGCAACGACGTCGCGCTCGGCGAACCCGGCGAGATTTGCATCCGCGGGCCGCAGGTGATGGCCGGCTACTGGAACCGGCCGGACGAGACCGCGAAGGTCATGTTCGCGGACGGCTTCTTCAAGACGGGCGACGTCGGCGTGATGGATGCGCGGGGTTACGTGAAGATCGTCGACCGGAAGAAGGACATGATTCTCGTATCGGGCTTCAACGTGTACCCGAACGAAGTCGAGGACGTGGTGGCGTCGCATCCGGGCGTGTTCGAGGTGGCGGCGGTCGGCGTGCCCGACGAGCATTCCGGCGAAGCCGTGAAGCTGTTCATCGTGAAGAAGGACCCGGCGCTCACCGACAAGGACATCCTCGCCTACTGCAAGGAGCGCCTCACTGGCTACAAGCGGCCGAAGCTGGTCGAGTTCCGTACGGAGCTGCCGAAAACGAACGTCGGCAAGATCCTGCGGCGCGAATTGCGCGACGGACGCGCGTGACGTCGCGGTCGATCGAAGGGAAAGGCCCGGCACATGCCGGGCCTTTTTGTTGGCAGTGCGGCCCCGAGGAGGTTTGTCTCCGAACGAGACTGCCTCCGGAATGGGCTTGCGGCGGCGGCCGTGCGTTTCGATGGCTGCAGAGGCAAGCGGCATGGCCCCCCACGATGAGCGCGCAACGCCCGGCGCGATTCGCCGCGCTCCGGCTTTGCGGTTCTGCCCCGCAAAAGAAAAAGGCGCCCGGAGGCGCCTTCAATATGCTGCGGCTTGTCAGGCAAGCTGATTAGAACTTGTGACGGATGCCGACGCGTGCCGCGACCTGGTTGCTGGTGCTCGAACCGGCGAGACCGTTGATCGACGCGGTTGCCTTGATCACGTCGCCGTTCGCGTCGAGCACGTTGCCCGATGCGTGCTGGTACACGCCGATCGCGTAGACGTCGGTGCGCTTCGACAGGAAGTAGTCGACGCCCAGCGAGCCTTGGTGGTACTTGGCTGCCGAGTTGCCGTCGATCTTGCTGCCTTGCGTGTAGTCGTACGCCGCGCCGAGAATCAGCGCCGGGGTCAGCTGATACTTGAAGTTGATTTCGCCGTTGTTGAACGTCGCGGTCTGGTTCACGAACGGGCCTGCCGAGAAGCCCTTGAACTTCGTGTTCGAGTACGTCGCGCCGATCGTTGCTGCACCGAACGTGTATGCGCCGCCTGCACCGATGACCTGGTACGTGTTCGCGTTGTTCGCGTACGCACCATAGATCGGCGACGAGACCGACGAGGACGCGGAACCGTTGTTGAACATGCCGCCGAACTGGTTCGGCGTACGTGCGTTCAAGTAACCGACGCCCAAGACCAGCGGGCCGTTGTTGTAGCCTGCGCCGAGCGACCAGACCTGGTTCTTCGAGAACTGGCCTGCCTGACCGCCGAAGCTGTACAGGCCGCCGAACGAGAAGCCGCCATAGGTCTGGCTCGTGAACTTGACCGCGTTGTTCACGCGATAGGCGTTGTTGAAGTTGTCGAGGTCGCCCGGGTGAGCGGCGATGTAGCCGCCCCACTGGTCGCCTGCCTCGAGCGGGCCGACGAAGTCGACGACGGAGTCGTATTGACGACCCAGCGTGACCGTACCGTACTGGCTCGACAGGCCGACGTAGGCCTGACGACCGAACATCAGGCCGCCCTGACCGAGCTTGCCGCTGTTCACGTCGAAACCGTTTTCGAGGGTGAAGATCGCCTTCAGGCCGCCACCGAGGTCTTCGGTGCCGCGCAGGCCGAAGCGGCTGCCTTGCATCACGCCGCTGGCCATGCTGTACAGGTGCTTGCCGCCCGCATTGTTGTTGAAGAGCAGGCCTTCATCGATGATGCCGTAAAGCGTCACGCTGCTTTGCGCATGGGCAGCGCCAGCGAACGCGCCCAGCGCGACGAGCGCGAGAAGCGACTTTTTCATTAACGGATCTCCAAAAATCACTGAATTTTTCTGGCGGGGCGGATAGTTATGTTCTGTTGACGGGCCCCATCAACTTCGCAAGAAGTCGCACGTAATGTAGCAAAACCGGTTTTTGCCACAAAGCGAAATGCCGCAGCTCAAGGTCGCCATGTTTCCTTTATGCAACAATGGTTAAAATCACGGGTTAACCGCAATTTCCGCTGAATAATCAAGTCGGTTACGCAGCGGACTCGTGCCCTTGCCGCTCGCGGCGGCACATGCAGCCAGGAGAACAGGATGGTGTTTGATGAACTGATCAGCGAATTCGATCGCGGCCTGCGGTCGCTGACGGGCATTAGCCGGATGAGCCGGCCGGTGCCCGCGCCGGCCGAGGCGCCCGCAGTCGAACTGACGCCCGCGGAGCGTACGCATGCCGCCGGGCTGATGCGCGTGAACCACGTCGGCGAGGTCTGCGCTCAAGCGCTGTACCAGGCGCAGAAGCTCACCGCGCGCACGGCATCCGCGAAGGCGATGTTCGAGGAAGCCGCGCGCGAGGAGGAGGATCACCTCGCGTGGACCGCACACCGCCTGAAAGAGCTCGACTCGCGCCCGAGCCTGTTGAACCCGCTCTGGTATGCGGGTTCGCTCGCGATCGGCGTGGCGGCTGGCGCGCTCGGCGACAAGGTCAGTCTCGGCTTCATGGCAGAGACCGAACGGCAGGTCGAGAGCCATCTCGAAGGCCATATGTCCGAGTTGCCGGCGGCCGATACCGCGTCGCGCGCGATCGTCGACCAGATGCGTATCGACGAGGTGAAGCACGGCAAGGCCGCCGCCGACGCAGGCGGGATCGAACTGCCGCTGCCCGCGCGAATGCTGATGCGCGCCGCGTCGAAAGTCATGACGAGCACTGCGTACTATCTGTGAGATTCGCACCGGGGCGATGCGTGACGTCGCCCCGGTTCCCCGCCGCTGATACCGCCCGTTTATTCCTCGTTTTCCCGCCCCCGAAAGCCCCGTCCGCACACCCGTCTGGCCCGTCTTTCTCACGTATCACCTTCACAAGTTGCACTAGCTCATTCATTTATAACGGTTTTTGGAATGAGGGGCAGCATGAGCATGTGCGCGTAAGTCCTTGTTCTAACTAACAAAATTCGTCAAAAAAGCGGGCCGCTCCCTTGACCGTGCCACACCCTTCCTCTAAAGTGGGAGACAGTGTGAGAAAGTGTATTTTTGTGTGATTTGGCGGGCTATTCCGGCTAAATTCTCAGCATTGAGCGGGTGCTTCGGTGCCCTGAACGGGAGAGCGGAAAGTGTTCCAAGGGGCGTCGGCGCTGACGCTCGATGCGAAAGGGCGGATGTCGGTGCCGGCTCGCTATCGCGAAGCGCTGCAAGGACAGGCAGAAGGACGGGTGACTGTGACCAAGCACCCGGACGGCTGCCTGTTGCTGTTTCCGCGCCCCGAATGGGAAGTATTCCGCGCCAAGATCGCCGCGCTGCCGATGGACGCGCACTGGTGGCGGCGCATTTTTCTCGGCAATGCGATGGACGTCGATCTCGACAGCGCCGGCCGGATTCTTGTATCGCCCGAGCTGCGCATGGCAGCTGGACTGGAAAAGGAAGTCATGTTGTTGGGAATGGGTAGTCACTTCGAGCTGTGGGATTCGCAGACCTACAACGCGAAGGAGCAGGCGGCGATGGCGCAGGGCATGCCCGACGCGCTGAAGAATTTCACGTTCTGATTGCGGTGACGGAGACGCCCGCGATGGGAAACGAATTGCGGCATCGGACGGTGCTGTTGGATGAAGCGGTCGAGTCGCTCGTGACGCGGCCGGACGGCGTTTATGTCGACGGCACGTTCGGGCGCGGCGGTCATAGCCGTGCGGTGCTCGCGCGGCTGGGGCCGGCCGGGCGGCTGATTGCGTTCGACAAGGACCCGCGAGCGATCGAGACGGCGCAGGGCATCGAGGATGCGCGCTTCTCGATCGTGCATGACAGCTTTGCATCGATGCGCGACGCGCTTGCGGCGCGCGGCGTCGAGAAGGTGTCGGGTGTGTTGCTGGACCTGGGCGTGTCCTCGCCGCAGGTGGACGATCCGGCGCGCGGCTTCAGCTTCCGCGCCGATGGCCCGCTGGACATGCGGATGGATCCGACGCGCGGCGAGTCGGCGGCGGAATGGCTCGCACGGGCTTCGGTGCAGGAATTGACGGAGGTGATACGGGATTATGGGGAAGAACGGTTTGCTTTTCAGATTGCAAAGGCGCTTGTTGCTCGCCGGGCAGAGTCCGACCGTCTTGGGCCTCTCGACACCACGGGCGAGCTTGCCCAAATCGTGGGTCACGTCGTCAAAACCCGTGAGAAGGGCAAGGATCCGGCAACCCGCACCTTTCAGGCTATACGGATTCACGTCAATCAAGAGCTTGCGGACCTGCAAGTCGTACTAGACGCGGCACTGTCGTTGCTGGAGCAAGGGGGGCGGCTGGTGGTCATCAGCTTTCATTCACTCGAGGACCGGATCGTCAAGCGATTCATGCAGGCGCACGCGAGTGCGCCTGCGGTCGATCGTCGCCTGCCGATTCGCGCCGTCGACCTCCCGAGCCCGCCGCTCAAGATCATCAGCCGCCAGTTTCCGAGTGAAGCGGAAGTCGCCGCGAACCCGCGTGCCCGCTCGGCCGTGATGCGCATTGCGGAGCGCGTCACGCCATGAGCCGCTTCAATATCTTCCTGCTGATCATCGTGATGGGCTGCGCGCTGTCGGTCGTCAATTCGACGAACCAGCAGCGCCAGATCTTCATCCAGCTGCAGCGCGCGCAGTCGCAGGAGCGTCAGCTCCAGCAGGACTACGCGCAGCTTCAATATCAGCAGAGCGCGCTGTCGAAGACGTCGCGCATCGAGCAGCTTGCGAACGATTCGCTGAAGATGCAGCCGATCTCGACCGGCCGCACGCAATACCTGACGCTGCCGCCGGGCGCGGCGAAGGCGATCGATGCACCGATCCCGGCATCGGCGGACACGGCCGGCAAGGGCAAGGGAGGCGCGCGATGAAGCCGTCCCAGAAGCGCCAGAACGTGAAGTTCTCGTCGAGCCCGGTGCTGGGCGTGCATCTGCCGATGTGGCGCTCGAAGCTCGTCGTGTTCCTGCTGTTCATGGCATTCGTCGCGCTGGCCGCGCGCGCGTTCTGGATCCAGGGGCCCGGCAACGCGTTCTACCAGAAGCAGGGCGAAAGCCGCTACCAGCGCACGCTCGAGCTGCCGGCGACGCGCGGCAAGATCCTCGACCGTAACGGGCTCGTGCTCGCGACGAGCCTGCCCGTGCGCGCGATCTGGGCGATTCCCGACGCAGTGCCGGACGATCTCGATGCCGACAAGGTCAACCAGCTCGGCAAGCTCCTCGGCATGACGTCGAAGGAACTGCGCGTGAAGCTGTCGGAAGACAAGGGTTTCGTCTACGTGAAGCGCCAGGTGCCGATCGACGTCGCGGACAAGGTTGCCGCCCTCGACATTCCCGGTATCTATCAGCGCAACGAGTACAAGCGCTTCTATCCGGAAGGCGAGATCACCGCTCACCTGATCGGCTTCACGAACGTCGAGGACGAAGGGCAGGAGGGCGTCGAGCTCGGCGACCAGAAGATGCTGTCCGGCACGTCGGGCGTGCGTCGCGTGATCAAGGACCGGCTGGGGCACATCGTCGAGGACGTCGCCGAGCAGATCCCGCCGCACAACGGCACCGACGTCGACCTGTCGATCGACAGCAAGATCCAGTACATCGCGTACGCGAACCTGAAGGCTGCCGTCGAGAAGTTCAAGGCGAAGGCCGGCGCGGCGATGGTCGTCGACGTGCGCACCGGCGAGGTGCTCGCGCTCGTCAACTACCCGACGTACAACCCGAACGACCGCTCGCGCATGACGGGCGAGCAGTTGCGCAACCGGATCATGACCGACGTATTCGAGCCGGGCTCGATCATGAAGCCGTTTACGGTGTCGCTCGCGCTCGACCTGCACCGCGTGACGCCGAACACGCTCGTCGAGACGGGCAACGGGCATTTCGTGCTCGACGGCGCACCGATCACCGACGACGCGGGTTTCGGCACACTGACGGTCGGCGGCGTGATCCAGAAGTCGAGCAACATCGGCGCGACGAAGATCGCGATGACGATGCGGCCCGAGGAAATGTGGAATATGTATACGAGCATCGGCCTCGGCCAGGCGCCGAAGGTCGGGTTCCCGGGCGCGGTGGCCGGCCGCCTGCGTCCGTGGAAGAGCTGGCGTCGCATCGAGCAGGCGACGATGTCGTACGGCTACGGCCTGTCGGTGTCGCTGTTCCAGCTTGCGCGCGCGTACACGGCGATCGCGCATGACGGCGAACTGATGCCCGTGACCATTTTCAAGACCGACCCCAATCAGCCGGTCGTGGGTACGCAGGTGTTCAACCCGACCACCGCGCGCGAAGTGCGCGCGATGCTCGAAACGGTGGTGGCGCCGGGCGGCACGTCGCCCGATGCGGCCGTGCCGGGCTATCGCGTCGGCGGCAAGAGCGGTACCGCGTACAAGCATGAGGGGCACGGCTACACGCGCAAGTACCGCGCGTCGTTCGTCGGGATGGCGCCGATGCCGAATCCGCGCATTGTCGTCGCGGTGTCAGTCGACGAGCCGACCGCCGGCAGCCACTTCGGCGGCCAGGTGTCCGGCCCCGTATTCTCGGCGATCGCCGGCGACACGATGCGTGCGCTGAACGTGCCGCCGAACATGCCGATCAAGCAACTCGTCGTGTCTGACGATTCGCCGGCAGCACCTTCCGCAGCGGGGCCGCAAAAGCTGGCCGCAGGTGGCGGTGCGAAGCATATGATCGTGTCCAGCACGACGCGTAATTCACCAGGAGTTGTTCGATGAGCGCCGCTCGCAGTTCCCATCCGGCGCATCAGCAGATCGCAGCCGCGCTTGCGTGGCTGCATCAGCATGTGGCCCCCGCAGCGCAACTGCATGCCGACACGCGCAGCCTCAAGGCCGGCGACGTGTTTTTTGCCTATGCGGTCGACGGGGCCGACAACCGCGCTTTCATTGTCGATGCCGTCGCGCGCGGTGCGGCCGCCGTACTGTATCAGCCGGAAGGGCTGGCCGCGGCGCCGGCGGTGCCCGTTGCACTGGCCGTGCCGGCGCTCGACCAGCTCGCCGGCGAGATCGCCAGCGGCTGGTACGGCAATCCGAGCGACAGCCTGCTTGCGGTGGGCGTGACCGGCACGAACGGCAAAACTTCGTGCACGCAATGGATCGCCGCCGCGCTGACGGCGCTGCACCAGCCGTGCGCGGTGATCGGCACGCTCGGCACCGGAATGCCCGGCCAGCTCGTGCCGACGGGGTTCACGACGCCCGACGCGCCGCAACTGCAGCGCAGTCTCGCGCAGTTGCGCGACGCGGGCGCGAAGGCCGTGGCGATGGAAGTGTCGTCGCACGCGCTGCACCAGGGGCGCGTGAACGGCACGGGTTTCGACATCGCGGTGTTTACGAACCTCACGCAGGATCACCTCGACTATCACGGCACGTTCGATGCGTACGAGGCCGCGAAGGCGAAGCTGTTCGCGTGGCGCGGCCTGCGCGCGGCAGTCGTCAACCGCGACGATGCAGCCGGTCGGCGCCTGCTCGAGAAGCTCGCCGGCCGCGTGCGTACGATCGCGTACGGGATCGGCGACGCACCGGCGCCTGACGCCGATCGCGAACTGGTCGCGCTCGACGTGCGCGCCACCGCGACCGGCACGGCGTTCCACCTGCGTTCGTCGTGGGGCGAAGCGGACGTCGAGGTCGGCACGCTCGGCACGTTCAACGTCAGCAACCTGCTCGCGGTGCTCGGCTCGCTGCTCGCGGCCGACCTGCCGTTCGATGCGGCGCTCGCCGAGATCGCGCGGCTCGAGTCCGTCAACGGGCGGATGCAGCGGCTCGGCGGCCGGCTGCAGAACGACGAACCGCTCGTCGTGATCGACTATGCACACACGCCCGACGCGCTCGAAAAGACGCTCGACGCGCTGCGCCCGATCGCCACGGCGCGCGGCGGCCGGCTCGTCTGCATGTTCGGCTGCGGCGGCGATCGCGATGCGACGAAGCGCCCGCTGATGGGCGCGATCGCGGAGCGGCTCGCCGATGAAACCGTCGTCACGAGCGACAACCCGCGCAGCGAGGATCCGCAGCGCATCATCGACCAGATCGTCTCGGGCATGACCGCGGCCGATCACGCACGTCGTATCGAGGATCGCGCGAGCGCGATCCTGCAGGCCGTGCGCGGCGCCGCACGCGAGGATGTCGTCGTGCTGGCCGGCAAGGGCCATGAGGGCACGCAGGAAATCATGGGCAAGAAGCGTACGTTCTCCGACCAGGATCACGCGCGGCTCGCGCTGGCAGCGCGCGCGACGCACGGCAAGGGAGGCGCCGAATGACGATGCTCAGTCTCGGCGAAGCCGCTCGCCTGATTCCCGGCGCAACCGTCCACGGCGATGCGGGCGTCACGTTCGACCGCGTGTCGACGGACAGCCGCACCGTCGGCCCCGGCGACCTGTTCGTTGCACTGAAAGGCGAGCGCTTCGACGCGCACGACTTCCTTGGCGATGTCGCTGCGCGCGGTGCGGCTGCGGCGCTCGTCGCGCACGTGCCGACGGGCGTCACGATGCCGGCGATCGAAGGCGGCGAAACACGTGCCGCGCTCGGCGCACTGGCACATGGCTGGCGCAAACGATTCGCGCTGCCGCTCGTCGCGGTGACGGGCAGCAACGGCAAGACGACCGTCAAGGAAATGATCGCGTCGATCTTCGCGGCGGCGGTCGGCGCCGACGCGCGGCTCGCGACGGCCGGCAACCTGAACAACGACGTCGGCCTGCCGTTGACGCTGCTGCGCCTGTCGGCCGCACATCGTCTCGCGGTGATCGAGATCGGGATGAACCATCCGGGCGAGACCGAAGTCCTCGCGCGTCTCACGGCGCCGACGGTCGCGCTCGTCAACAACGCGCAGCGCGAGCACCAGGAATTCATGGCGACGGTCGAAGCGGTCGCGCTCGAACATGCGGCCGTGATTCACGCGCTCCCGCCGGACGGCGTTGCGGTGTTCCCGGCCGACGACGCGTATGCGGGCATCTGGCGCGTCGCGGCGACCGGCAACCGGATCCTCGATTTCGCGCTGCACGACGCCGAACGGCAGAACGACGCGCAGGTCACGGGCCGTCTTCACGGCGGCGAACTCGCGATCGATACGCCCGCGGGCGCCGTCACAGTGCGGCTGCGCGCGCTCGGCGAGCACAACGCGCGCAACGCGCTGGCCGCCACGGCCGCGGCGCTGGGTGCCGGCGTCGCGCTGTCGGCGATCAAGCAGGGTCTCGAATCGTTCGAGCCGGTCAAGGGCCGGCTGCAGGTGAAGCAGGCGATCGCGGGCAGCCTCGCGGGTGCGACGGTCGTCGACGATACGTACAACGCGAATCCCGATTCGATGCGTGCCGCGATCGACGTGCTCGCCACGCAATCGGCGCCGCGCGTGCTGGTGATCGGCGACATGGGCGAGGTCGGCGACGAAGGGCCGGCATTCCATCGCGAGGTCGGTGCATACGCGCGCGAGCGCGGGATCGACGCGCTGTTCGCGCTCGGCGACGCATCGCGAGATGCGTGCACGGCGTACGGCGACACGGCACGCCACTTCGACGACGTCGGCGCGCTCGTGGCGGCGCTGCTCGCGGCCGGTTACGGCGCGCAGGCGACGCTGCTCGTGAAGGGCTCGCGGTACATGAAGATGGAGCGCGTGGTCGACGCGCTGACGAACCAACCCGCGGCGGGCACGGCGCCCGCTGCACACTGAGTAGAAGGAAGGAAGCATGCTGCTGGCGCTGGCGCAATGGCTGCAAGGAGACGCAAGCTTTTTGCGCTTGTTCACGTACCTCACGTTCCGGGCGGTGATGGCCACCATCACCGCGCTCGGGATCGGGCTCGTGTGCGGACCGTGGGTGATCCGCAAGCTGACGCAAATGAAGGTCGGTCAGGCCGTGCGCAAGGACGGCCCGCAGACGCACCTCGTCAAGTCCGGCACGCCGACGATGGGCGGCGTGCTGATCCTGATCGGCATCGCGGTCGCGACGCTGCTGTGGGGCGACCTGACGAACCGTTTCATCTGGATCGTGATGCTCGTCACGTTCGGTTTCGGCGTGATCGGCTGGGTCGACGATTACCGCAAGGTCGTCCACAAGGACCCGCGCGGGATGTCGTCGCGCGAGAAGTATTTCTGGCAATCGGTGATCGGGCTGTTCGCCGCTGTCTACCTCGCCTTCAGCGTGTCCGAGGCGAACAACGTGCGCGTGTTCGACCTGTTCATGGCGTGGGTGAGGAGCGGCCTGTCGATGGGGCTGCCGGCACGCGCCGACCTGATGCTGCCGTTCCTGAAGTCGATCAGCTATCCGCTCGGCGTGTGGGGTTTCATCGTGCTGACGTACTTCGTGATCGTCGGCGCGAGCAACGCGGTGAACCTGACCGACGGCCTCGACGGCCTCGTGATCATGCCGGTCGTGCTGGTCGGCGCGTCGCTGGGTGTGTTCGCGTACGTGATGGGCAGTGCGGTCTATTCAAAATACCTGTTGTTCCCGCATATCCCGGGCGCGGGCGAACTGCTGATCTTCTGTTCCGCGATGGGCGGGGCAGGGCTCGCGTTCCTCTGGTACAACACGCACCCCGCGCAGGTGTTCATGGGCGACGTCGGCGCGCTGGCGCTCGGCGGCGCGCTCGGCACGGTCGCGGTGATCGTGCGCCAGGAAATCGTGCTGTTCATCATGGGCGGCATCTTCGTCGCGGAAACGCTGTCGGTGATGCTGCAGGTGTCGTGGTTCAAGTACACGAAAAAGCGCTACGGCGAAGGGCGGCGCCTGCTGAAGATGGCGCCGCTGCATCACCATTTCGAATTGTCCGGCTGGAAGGAAACGCAGGTGGTCGTGCGTTTCTGGATCATCACGCTGATGCTGTGCCTGTTCGGTCTGACCACCCTCAAGCTGCGGTAAAGGAAAGGTAACAAGGATGTCTGGCGAGATGTTTGGAGATCGGCAACGGCCGATGGTGCTCGTACTGGGGCTCGGGGAATCGGGTCTCGCGATCGCGCGATGGTGCGCGAGGCACGGGTGCCGGCTGCGCATTGCCGATACCCGCGAGGCGCCGCCGAACCTTGCCGCGCTGCAGGCCGAAGGCATCGATGCGGAGTTCGTCGGCGGGGCGTTCACGCCTGCGCTGCTCGACGGTGGCATCGAGCTCGTCGGGCTGAGCCCCGGGCTGTCGCCGCTCGAACCGGCGCTCGCGGCGCTGGTCGCGGCCGCGAACGAGCGCGGCATCGCGGTGTGGGGCGAGCTGGAATTCTTCGCGCAGGCGCTGCGTGCGCTCGGCACGAGCGGCTACCAGCCGAAGGTGCTCGCGATCACGGGCACCAACGGCAAGACCACGACGACGAGCCTCACGGGCCTGCTGTGCCAGCGCTCGGGCAAGAAGGTCGCGGTCGCGGGCAACATCAGCCCGGCGATGCTCGACCGGCTCGCCGGCGCGATCGACGAAACCGCGCTGCCGGACGTATGGGTGCTCGAACTGTCGAGCTTCCAGCTCGAGACCGCGCGCACGTTCGCGCCCGATGCGGCCGCGATCCTGAACATCACGCAGGACCACCTCGACTGGCACGGCAGCTTCGAAGCGTACGCGCAAGCAAAGGGCCGGATCTTCGGCGCGACGACGACGCGCGTGCTGAACCGCGACGATGCGGCCGTGATGAAGTTCGCGCCGGCAGCCGGCGCGGCCGACGCGCCGCGTACGGTCACGTTCGGCCTGAACGAACCGGTGCAGGACGGCGACTACGGGCTGTCGCGCGACAACGGCATCGCGTGGCTGGTGGAAGCCGTCGATCGCGATGCACCGGACGAAGCGGCGACGACGAGCCGCCGGCGCAAGCGCGATGCCGCGCACACGCCCGACATCGCGCAGAAGCGCCTGATGCCGGTCGACGCACTGCGTATCCGCGGGCTGCACAACGCGGCGAACGCGCTGGCCGCATTCGCGCTCGCACGCGCGATCGACCTGCCGGCCGCGCCGCTGCTGCACGCGCTGCGCGAGTACCGCGGCGAAGCGCATCGCGTCGAAGTGATCGCGACGATCGACGACGTGGACTACGTCGACGACAGCAAGGGCACGAATGTCGGCGCGACGGTTGCCGCGCTCGACGGGCTCGCCCAGAAGATCGTGCTGATCGCGGGCGGGGACGGCAAGGGCCAGGATTTCGCGCCGCTGGTCGCGCCGGTCGCGCGCTGGTGCCGCGCGGTGATGCTGATCGGCCGTGACGCGCCGGCGATCCGCGACACGCTCGCCGAAACAGGCGTACCGCTTGCCGACCACACGACGCTCGAAGGCGCGGTGCACGCGGCGGCCGACCTCGCCGAGCCGGGCGATGCGGTGTTGCTGTCGCCTGCATGCGCGAGCCTCGACATGTTCAGGAACTACGCCCATCGCGCGGATGTGTTCCGCGCGGCGGTCGACGAAATCGCCATCGACAAAGGAGCGACGCCATGAGCTGGTCCGATCGCCTCGTCTCCCGTTTCAACGATCGGCGCGACACCGGCGGCAATGCCGCGGGCGGCCGCGTCGCGTCGGCCACGCGCGCCGCGACCGGCGGCCTCGCGAGCGTCGTCAACGGCGTGCGCCCGAGCCGTTCGCGGATGCTCGACTTCGACTACTCGCTGCTGTGGGTCGCGATCGCGCTGCTCGGGCTCGGCGTCGTGATGGTGTATTCGGCGTCGATCGCGATGCCCGATTCGCCGAAATACGCGGCGTATCACGATTACGCGTTCCTGATGCGCCACTGCGTATCGCTCGTCGTCGCGTTCATCGCGGCGGTGATCGCGTTCCGGGTGCCGGTGTCGACGTGGGACAAATACGCGCCGCATCTCTTCCTGATCGCGCTGGTCGGCCTCGTGATCGTGCTGATCCCGCACGTCGGCAAGGGCGTGAACGGCGCGCGCCGCTGGATTCCGCTCGGCATCACGAACATGCAGCCGTCGGAAATCATGAAGCTCGCGGTGACGATCTACGCGGCGAACTACACGGTGCGCAAGCAGGAATACATGCAGAGCTTCGCGAAAGGCTTCCTGCCGATGGCGTTCGCGGTCGGCCTGGTCGGTGCGCTGCTGCTGCTCGAGCCGGACATGGGCGCATTCATGGTCGTCGCGGCGATCGCGATGGGCGTGCTGTTCCTCGGCGGCGTGAACGGCAAGCTGTTCGGCGGCCTCGTTGCGACGGCGGTCGGCACCTTCACGATGCTCGTATGGCTGTCGCCGTGGCGTCGCGAGCGGATCTTCGCGTACCTCGATCCGTGGGACGAGCGCTACGCGCAGGGCAAGGCATACCAGCTCACGCACTCGCTGATCGCGTTCGGACGCGGCGAGTGGTTCGGTGTCGGCCTCGGCGGCAGCGTCGAGAAGCTGAACTACCTGCCGGAAGCGCATACCGACTTCATCCTCGCGGTGATCGGCGAGGAACTCGGTTTCGTCGGCGTGCTGGTCGTGATCCTGCTGTTCTACTGGATCGTGCGCCGCGCGTTCGAGATCGGCCGTCAGGCACTCGCACTCGATCGCACGTTCGCGGGCCTGATGGCGAAGGGCATCGGCATCTGGTTCGGTGCGCAGACCTTCATCAACATGGGCGTGAACCTCGGGCTGCTGCCGACCAAGGGCCTGACGCTGCCGCTCGTGAGCTACGGCGGCTCCGGCATTCTGCTGAACTGCGTGGCGCTCGCGGTGCTGCTGCGGGTCGACTATGAAAACCGGGTGCTGATGCGCGGGGGGAAGGTATGACCGCGTCGCAACGCACGCTGATGGTGATGGCAGGCGGCACCGGGGGCCATGTGTTCCCGGGGCTCGCGGTCGCGCACCGGATGGAGGCGGCGGGCTGGCGCGTCGTGTGGCTCGGCAATCCGGCCGGGATGGAAGCGACGCTCGTGCCGAAGCACGGCATTCCGATGGAATACGTGCGGTTCGGCGGGCTGCGCGGCAAGGGCCTGAAGACCAAGCTGACGCTGCCGTTCAACCTGCTGCGCGCATGCGGGCAGAGCCTCGCCGCGCTGCGCCGCGTGCGGCCCGACGTCGTGCTCGGGATGGGCGGCTACATCACGTTCCCGGCGGGTGTGATGACGGCGCTGTCGGGGCGTCCGCTCGTGCTGCATGAACAGAATTCGATCGCGGGCCTGACGAACAAGGTGCTCGCGAAATTCGCGAAACGCGTGCTCGTCGCATTCCCCGGCGCGCTGCCGCATGCGGAATGGACCGGTAACCCGATTCGCGCGGAACTTGCCGGCACCGAAGCGCCCAAAGCACGCTACGCGTCGCGCAGCGGCCCGCTGAACGTGCTGGTCGTCGGCGGCAGCCTCGGTGCGGCCGCGCTGAACGAAGTCGTGCCGCGCGCGCTGGCGATGCTGACGCCGGGTGAACGTCCGCGCATCGTGCATCAGGCCGGCGCGAAGCACATCGACGCGCTGAAGGCGAATTACGAAGCGGCCGGTTTCGCGGCCGGCGAAGACGTGCGGCTCGTGCCGTTCATCGACGACATGGCGGCCGCGTATGCGGCGGCGGATCTCGTGATCTGCCGGTCGGGCGCGATGACGGTGTCGGAGATCGCGGCGGTGGGCGTGGCGGCGCTGTTCGTGCCGTTCCCGTACGCGGTCGACGATCACCAGACGAGCAACGCCGCGTTCCTCGCCGATGCGGGCGCGGCCGTGCTGGTGCAACAACGCGACCTGTCGGCGGAACTGCTCGCCGACTGGCTGCGCGGCCAGTCGCGGGCATCGCTCGCGGACATGGCGGAACGTTCGCGCTCGCTGGCGAAGCCCGAGGCCACCGACGAAGTCGCGCGCGTGTGCGCGAAGGCGGCCGGCGCGAACCTGGAAATATTGCAATGAAACATATCGTCAAACACATTCATTTCGTCGGGATCGGCGGCGCGGGCATGAGCGGCATCGCCGAAGTGCTCGTCAACCTCGGCTACGAGGTCAGCGGCTCGGATCTCTCGCGCAACGCGGTGACCGATCGTCTCCAGGCGCTCGGCGCGCGGATCGCGATCGGCCACGACGCGGCGAACATCGAGGGCGCGAACGCGGTCGTCGTATCGACGGCCGTGCGCTCGGACAACCCGGAAGTGCTGGCCGCGCGCGCGAAGCGCGTGCCGATCGTGCAGCGCGCGGTGATGCTCGCCGAGCTGATGCGCCTGAAGCAGGGCATCGCGATCGCCGGCACGCACGGCAAGACCACGACCACCAGCCTCGTCGCGAGCGTGCTCGCCGCGGGCGGCCTCGACCCGACTTTCGTGATCGGCGGGCGGCTGATCAGCGCCGGCGCGAACGCGCGGCTCGGCACGGGCGATTTCATCGTCGCCGAGGCCGACGAGTCGGACGCGTCGTTCCTGAACCTGTATCCGGTGATCGAAGTCATCACGAACATCGATGCCGACCACATGGACACCTACGGCCACGATTTCGCGCGGCTCAAGCAGGCGTTCATCGAATTCACGCAGCGCCTGCCGTTCTACGGCAGCGCGGTCGTGTGCGTCGACGATCCGAACGTGCGGCAGATCATCCCGTTCATCTCGAAGCCGGTCGTGCGCTACGGACTGTCGCCGGACGCGCAGGTGCGCGCGGAAGACATCGACGCGCGCGACGGCCGGATGCATTTCACGGTGATCCGCGAAGGGCGTGCACCGCTCGCGGTGGTGCTGAACATGCCGGGCCTGCACAACGTGCAGAACGCGCTCGCGGCGATCGCGATCGCGACCGACCTCGGCGTGACGGATGACGCGATCCAGCAGGCGCTGGCCGAATTCAACGGCGTCGGCCGGCGTTTCCAGCGCTACGGCGAGGTGCCGACCGCGGACGGCGGCCAGTACACGCTGATCGACGACTACGGCCATCACCCGGTCGAGATGGCCGCGACGATCGCGGCCGCGCGCGGCGCGTTCCCGGGGCGTCGCCTCGTGCTGGCGTTCCAGCCGCACCGCTACACGCGCACGCGCGATTGCTTCGACGATTTCGTCAACGTGCTGTCGACGGTCGATGCGCTGGTGCTGACGGAAGTCTACGCGGCCGGCGAGGCCGCGATCTTGACCGCCAACGGCGACGCGCTGTCGCGCGCGCTGCGCGCGGCAGGAAAGGTTGACCCGGTGTTCGTCGCGACGGTCGACGACGTGCCGGACGCATTGGCGAAGGTCGCGCAGAACGGCGACGTGGTGATCACGATGGGCGCGGGTTCGATCGGCGGCGTGCCGGCGAAGGTCGCGCAGCACACTCAACAGAAGGCATGACATGAGCGGGATTGATCCGAAACGTTTCGGCAAGGTGGCGGTGTTGTTCGGCGGCGAGTCCTCGGAGCGCGAGGTCTCGCTCACGTCCGGCCAGCTCGTGCTGCAGGGCCTGCGCGACGCAGGCATCGACGCGCACCTGTTCGACCCGGCCGAGCGCCCGCTGGCGGCGCTGAAGGACGAAGGGTTCGTGCGTGCGTTCAACGCGCTGCACGGCGGTTACGGCGAGAACGGCCAGATCCAGGGCGCGCTCGATTTCTACGGGATCCGTTACACGGGCAGCGGTGTGCTCGGGTCGGCGCTCGGCCTCGACAAGTTCCGCACGAAGCTCGTCTGGCAGCAGACGGGCGTGCCGACGCCGCCGTTCGAGACGGTGCTGCGCGGCGACGACCTCGCGGCGCGCGCGACGGACATCGTCGCGAAGCTCGGCCTGCCGCTGTTCGTGAAGCCGGCGAGCGAGGGCTCGAGCGTCGCGGTGCTGAAGGTGAAGACGGCCGATGCGCTGCCGGCTGCGCTCGAGGAAGCCGCGAAGCACGACCCGATCGTGATCGTCGAGAAGAGTATCGAAGGCGGCGGCGAATACACCGCATGCATCGCCGGCGATCTCGACCTGCCGGTGATCAAGATCGTGCCGGCCGGCGAGTTCTACGACTATCACGCGAAGTACATCGCCAACGACACGCAATACCTGATCCCGTGCGGGCTGCCCGCCGACAAGGAGGCGGAGCTCAAGCGCGTCGCGCGCCGTGCGTTCGACGTGCTCGGCTGCACCGACTGGGGCCGCGCGGACTTCATGCTCGACGCCGATGGCAATGCGTACTTCCTGGAAGTGAACACCGCACCGGGCATGACCGACCACTCGCTGCCGCCGAAGGCCGCGCGCGCGGTCGGCATCAGCTATTCGGAGCTGGTCGTGAAGGTGCTGTCGCTCACGCTCAACGACTGACGCAGGAACGGAACGACGTATGTGGAACAACGTTCGCCAACTCAACCTTGCCGCCAGCGCGCTGTACGCGCTGCTGCTGCTCGTGTTGGCGGCGGCCGGTTGCTACTGGCTGATCCAGCGCCCGACGTTCGCGTTGCGGGAAATCCGGATCGACGGCGACACCGAGCACATCAATTCGCCGACGGTACGCGCGGGCGTGGTCGGCCGGCTGAAGGGCAATTTCTTCACGGTCGATCTCGACGCCGCGCGCGCCGCGTTCGAGCAGATGCCCTGGGTGCGCCATGCGAGCGTGCGCCGGGTGTGGCCGAATGCGCTGGCTGTCACGCTCGAGGAGTACAAACCGCTCGGGACCTGGGGCAGCGACCAGCTCGTGAGCGTCGACGGCGAGCTGTTCACCGCGAACCAGGGCGAGCTGGATCAGGAACTGCCGGCGTTCGACGGCCCGGAGGGCAGTGCGAAGGAAGTCGTCACGCGGTATCGCGACTTCGGGAAATGGTTTGCGCCGCTGAAGGCGGCGCCGGAAGAAGTGACGCTGTCGGCGCGGTACGCGTGGACGGTGAAGCTGTCGAACGGCATGCAGGTCGAGCTGGGCAAGGAACGCAACAGCGAGTCGCTGCATGACCGGAGCCAGCGCCTGGTCGCCGCCTGGCCGGCGGTCACGGAGCGCTGGGGCAACGACATCGAGTACGCGGACCTGCGTTATCCGAACGGATTCGCGATTCGCGCGGCAGGCATGCGGTTCCTGACCGATACCGACAAGCGCAAGAAGTAACGAGAGATCACACGCAAGAGCACTTTATGAGCAAAGACTACAAGGATCTGCTGGTTTCCCTCGACATCGGCACGTCGAAGGTGGTGGCCATCGTCGCCGAGCTGAAGGGCGAAGGTCACTACGAGGTGATCGGTCTCGGCCAGAGCGAGTCGAAGGGTCTGAAGAAAGGTGTGGTGGTCAACATCGAGGCCACCGTGCAGTCGATCCAGCGCGCGCTCGAGGAAGCCGAGCTGATGGCCGACTGCAAGATCACCAACGTGTTCACGGGGATCGCCGGCAGCCACATCCGCAGCTTCAACTCGAGCGGGATGGTCGCGATCAAGGACAAGGAAGTCACGCAGACCGACGTTGCGCGCGTGATCGAGACCGCGAAGGCGATCAACATCCCGACCGACCAGCAGGTGCTGCACATCCTCACGCAGGAATTCATCATCGACGGCCAGGAAGACGTGCGCGAGCCGATCGGGATGAGCGGCATCCGGCTGGAAGTGAAGGTGCACATCGTGACGGGCGCGGTGAGCGCCGCGCAGAACATCGTCAAGTGCGTGCGCCGCTGCGGGCTGGAAGTGAATGACCTGATCCTGCAGCCGCTCGCATCGTCGCTGGCGGTGCTGACGGAAGACGAGAAGGATCTCGGCGTGGTGCTGGTCGACATCGGCGGCGGCACGACGGACATCGCGATCTTCGCCGAAGGCGCGATCCGCCACACCGCGGTGATTCCGATCGCCGGCGACCAGATCACGAGCGACATTGCGATGGCGCTGCGCACGCCGACGCCGGATGCGGAAGACATCAAGGTCGGCTACGGGATCGCGAAGCAGGCGCTCGCCGATCCGGACGAAATGGTGGAAGTGCCGGGCCTCGGCGAACGCGGTCCGCGCACGCTGTCGCGCCAGGCGCTCGCGGCCGTGATCGAGCCGCGCGTCGAGGAACTGTTCTCGCTCGTGCAGCAGGTCGTGCGCGAATCGGGTTACGAAGAACTCCTGAGCTCCGGCGTGGTCATTACCGGCGGTGCGTCGATGATGCCCGGCATGGTCGAGCTCGGCGAAGACATTTTCCTGAAACCGGTGCGCATCGGTGCGCCGGAGTATGCAGGCGGCCTCTCCGACGTCGTGCGCAATCCGCGCTACTCGACGGCGATGGGGCTGCTCGTCGAAGGCAGTGCCCAGCGCATGCGCGGCCGCAAGGTCGCCGTGCAGTCCGGCAACGCGGGGCAGGTGTTCTCGCGGATGAAGGAATGGTTCCTGAGCAACTTCTGACAAACCGAATCTCGAAATTCGCGCTGGTGCCGGCGGCTGGCGCGCGACAGGGGGTTGCCCGATCTCCTGCCGAATAACGGCCGATTAGCAGTTTTTCTCTTGACGGAGGCAACATGGAATTCGAAATGCTGGAAACCGAGACCAACGGCACCATCATCAAGGTGGTCGGCGTTGGCGGCGCTGGCGGCAATGCCGTCCAGCACATGATCAACCGCGGCGTGCAGGGCGTCGATTTCATCGTGATGAACACGGATGCGCAGGCGCTGTCGCGTTCGCGCGCATCGTCGGTGATCCAGCTCGGCAATACGGGCCTCGGCGCCGGTGCAAAGCCGGAAATGGGCCGTGCGGCAGCGGAAGAAGCGCGTGAGCGCATCGCCGACGCACTGCGCGGCGCGCACATGGTGTTCATCACGGCCGGCATGGGCGGCGGGACGGGCACGGGCGCGGCACCGGTGGTCGCGCAGATCGCGAAGGAGATGGGCATCCTGACGGTCGGTGTCGTCAGCAAGCCGTTCGAGTTCGAAGGCGGCAAGCGCATGCGCGTCGCTGAAGCAGGTTCGCAGCAACTGGAGGATCACGTCGACTCGCTGATCGTCGTGCTGAACGACAAGCTGTTCGACGTGATGGGCGACGACGCCGAGATGGACAAGTGCTTCCAGTGCGCGGACGACGTGTTGAACAACGCGGTGGCAGGCATCGCTGAAATCATCAACGTCGATGGCCTCGTGAACGTCGACTTCGAAGACGTGAAGACGGTGATGGGCGAGCAGGGCAAGGCGATGATGGGCACGGCGACGGTCGCCGGCGTCGATCGCGCGCGCCTCGCGGCGGAACAGGCCGTGGCGAGCCCGCTGCTCGAAGGCGTCGACCTGTCGGGCGCACGCGGCGTGCTGGTCAACATCACGTCGAGCCGTTCGCTGCGCCTGTCGGAAACGCGCGAAGTGATGAACACGATCAAGAGCTACGCGGCGGAAGATGCGACGGTGATCTTCGGTGCGGTGTACGACGACGCGATGGGCGATGCGTTGCGCGTGACGGTCGTGGCAACGGGTCTGGGCCGTGCGGCGAAGAAGCAGCAGTCGGCACCGATGACGCTGCTGCGCACGGGTACGGACAACCAGCCGGTCAGCGCGGTGTCGCACGGCTATGCACCGGCGCATCACGTCAGCACGGCCGACTACGGCGCACTCGATACGCCGGCGGTGTGGCGCAATTCGCGTGAAACCGCGGCATCGCACGTGCAGGCACTGCAGGAGAAGGGTGTCGACACGTACGACATCCCGGCTTTCCTGCGCAAGCAGGCTGACTGACGCAAACACAGGCGAAGCCGCGGCGAAACTGCCGCGGTATCGCCGGCGTGACGGATGCTACGGACCACGACAGGCCGCGTCGGCTGCGACGCCGGGCCGGGAAACGTGCCCTCTCCGCACAAGCGGAGCGGGATGGGCCGTGCTGTCCGCGACACGCTGAAAAACCGTATCGCTATGAGGGACCAGCCATGATTCAAGTGGGCGACGCGCTGCCCGACGCGCAACTGTTCGAGTACATCGACGACGCGCGCGAAGGGTGCACGCTGGGGCCGAACGCCTGCAGCGTGCGCGATCAGGTTGCGGGAAAGCGGGTGGTGATCTTCGGATTGCCGGGCGCTTTCACGCCGACCTGTTCGGCGCAGCATGTGCCGGGCTACATCGAACACGCCGAGCAACTGCGCGCGGCGGGTATCGACGAGATCTGGTGCGTGTCCGTCAACGACGCATTCGTGATGGGCGCATGGGGACGTGATCTGCACACCGCGGGCAAGGTGCGCATGATGGCGGACGGCAGCGCGGCTTTCACTCATGCGCTGGGGCTGACGCAGGATTTGTCCGCGCGTGGCATGGGAATTCGTTCCCTGCGCTACGCGATGGTGATTGACGGCGGTGTGGTCAAGACGCTGGCCGTCGAGGCGCCGGGCAAATTCGAAGTGAGCGATGCGGCGAGTGTTCTCGCGACGTTGACGTCCTGATCGTGCGGTGCGCCGTTGCCTGCCGGCAACGCTGCTCACCGGCCTCAGGGCAGTTGTAACACGGGCTGATGACCGGAAACGCCTCCGTTCCGGGCATCGGCCCGTCCCGTATCGGCAGGGGTAAACAGCCGAAACAGATTGATACGCAGTTTCAAACTGCGTTGAATAGGGAATTACGCTATAATCCCCCCTATTGAATATAACTCCTGATTGATATCTTCAATCACGACGAAGAACATCATGCTGAAGCAGCGCACCATCAAATCCATCGTGAAGACCGTGGGTATCGGTGTCCACTCGGGCCGCAAGATCGAGCTGACGCTCCGTCCCGCCGCACCGGGCACGGGCATCGTGTTCTCCCGCGTCGACCTTCCCACGCCCGTCGACATTCCCGCGGCGGCGACGTCGATCGGCGATACGCGGCTCGCGTCGGTGCTGCAGAAGGATGGCGTGCGCGTGTCGACCGTCGAGCACCTGATGTCGGCATGTGCCGGCCTCGGCATCGACAACCTCTATGTCGACGTGACGGCCGAGGAAATCCCGATCATGGACGGCAGCGCGGCGACCTTCGTGTTCCTGATCCAGTCCGCCGGGATCGAGGAGCAGAACGCGCCGAAGCGTTTCGTGAAGGTGAAGAAGACGGTCGAAATCCGTGACGGCGACAAGTTCGCGCGTCTCGATCCGTACTTCGGCTTCAAGCTGAAATTCTCGATCGACTTCCGTCACCCGGCCGTCGACAAGACCGGCCAGGAGCTCGAGGTCGATTTCGCGAATACGTCGTATGTGCGCGAGATCGCGCGCGCACGCACGTTCGGCTTCGCGCACGAGGCCGAGATGCTGCGCGAGATGGGCCTCGCCCGCGGCGGCAGCATGGAAAATGCGATCGTGCTCGACGAGTACCGCATCCTGAACAACGACGGGCTGCGCTACGACGACGAGTTCGTGAAACACAAGATGCTCGACGCGATCGGCGACCTGTACGTGATCGGCCATCCGCTGCTGGCGTCGTACACGGCGTACAAGTCCGGCCACGGGCTGAACAACGCGCTGCTGCGCGAGCTGCTCGCGAACGAAGATGCGTACGAGATCGTCACGTTCGACGATCCGCAGGCCGCGCCGAAGGGTTTCGCGTTCGACGCGCAGACGGCCTTCGCCTGAACTGTGTTCGGCGCAAGCAACAAAAAAGCAGCCTTCGGGCTGCTTTTTTGTTGGCCGGGCGATGCCGGCGGCGTAGACCGTCAGCGCGGCTTTGCGCCGTGCCGGGCCGCCATCCGCGCAAGCGCGGCCTGCAGCGGCGACGGTTCGAGATGGTCGGCCAGATCGCGCAACGCGGCCGCGCCGACCGACGTCATCCGCGCCTGCTTCACGTGCGGCGGCTCCGGCGCATCCTTCGGGCGCACGCGCACGCGCAGCGTCGAGACCGGCCAGCCGCGCTTTTGCAGATCGCCGAGCAGCCGCGGCTCGACCTGCCGCAGCCGCGCGGCCAGCGCGTTGTGCGCGGCAAAGAGGGTCAGGGTGCCGTCCTTCACGAAGCCGGGTTCGACGTGGTTCGCCAGGTAGTCGGGCAGAAGCGCGGCAAGATCGCGCTGCAGCGACGCGATTTGCTCGACGCCGGCGCGCAGTGCCGCGAACGCGTCGGTGCGGCCGAGCACTTCGGACACGGGTTGCGGGCGATAGGCGGCGAGCGGGCCGAAACGCTTGGAAAATCGGTTCATCGAGACATTCTTCGGGCGCGCACGCGCGCGGACGTTGACGCCGATTGTACCCGCGCGGGCCCGTGCACGGGCGGCTTTCGCCCCGTGGGCCCGGCCGTAGGCGCGCAGTGCCTGTCCGGCCGAGACACGGGCGCACGCTTTCCCGCGTGCTAAAATTCGACGTTTGAGTCCACTAATTCGCTAAGCCGCCGAGGCTCGGGCGTCGGGGCGCGCAACACGCGCCGGGCGCCGGTGCTGCGACGCAGGATCCGATCCGATGACAACCGGTTTTCTCCAGAAAATTTTTGGCAGCCGCAACCAGCGGCTCGTCAAGCAATACCAAAAGACCGTCGCGACGATCAATGCGCTCGAAACGCAGATCGAGAAGCTGACGGACGACCAGTTGCGCGGCAAGACGGACGAATTCCGCCAGCGGGTCGCGGCCGGCGAGTCGCTCGACAAGCTGCTGCCCGAGGCGTTCGCGGTCTGTCGCGAGGCCAGCCGGCGCGTGCTGAAGATGCGGCACTTCGACGTGCAGATGATCGGCGGCATGGTGCTCCACTACGGCAAGATCGCGGAAATGCGCACCGGCGAGGGCAAGACGCTCGTCGCGACGCTGCCCGTGTACCTGAACGCGCTGGCCGGCCGCGGCGTGCACGTCGTGACCGTCAACGATTACCTCGCGCAGCGCGACGCCGAATGGATGGCGCGCCTCTACAACTTCCTCGGTCTGTCGGTCGGCATCAACCTGTCCGGCATGGAGCACGACCAGAAGCAGCAGGCTTACGCGGCGGACATCACGTACGGCACGAACAACGAGTTCGGCTTCGACTACCTGCGCGACAACATGGTCTACGAGACCGACGCGCGCGTGCAGCGGGCACTGAACTTCGCGGTCGTCGACGAAGTGGACTCGATCCTGATCGACGAAGCGCGCACGCCGCTGATCATTTCGGGCCAGGCCGAGGATCACACCGAGCTGTACGTGCGGATGAACGCACTGCCGCCGCTGCTCGAGCGCCAGATCGGCGAAGAGAAGGCCGACGGCACGGGTGTCGAGAAGCCGGGCGACTACACGCTCGACGAGAAGGCCCGCCAGGTGTTCCTGACGGAATCGGGCCACGAGAAGGCCGAGCGCCTGCTCGCCGAATGGGGCCTGATCGGCGAGGGCGAGAGCCTGTACGCGCCGCAGAACATCACGCTGATGCACCACGTGTACGCGGCGCTGCGCGCACACACGCTGTTCCACAAGGATCAGCACTACGTCGTGCAGAACGGCGAAGTGGTCATCGTCGACGAATTCACGGGCCGCCTGATGGCCGGCCGCCGCTGGTCCGACGGCCTGCACCAGGCGGTCGAGGCGAAGGAACACGTGAAGATCCAGAGCGAGAACCAGACGCTCGCGTCGATCACGTTCCAGAACTACTTCCGGATGTACGCGAAACTCGCGGGCATGACCGGTACCGCGGACACCGAAGCGTACGAATTCAACGAGATCTACGGCCTCGAGACGGTCGTGATCCCGACCAATCGCCCGCCGAAGCGGATCGACAAGCAGGACCAGATCTACAAGACGGCCAAGGAGCGCTACGACGCGGTGATCCGCGACATCCGCGAATGCTACGAGCGCGGCCAGCCGGTGCTGGTCGGCACGACGTCGATCGAGAACTCGGAACTGCTGTCGCACCTGCTGAAGCAGGCCGGGCTGCCGCATGAGGTGCTGAACGCGAAGCAGCACGAGCGCGAAGCGGCGATCGTCGCGGAAGCCGGCCGTCCGAAGCGCGTCACGATCGCGACCAACATGGCCGGCCGTGGTACCGACATCGTGCTCGGCGGCAATGCCGAGAAGCAGGCCGCGTTCATCGAGGCCGACGACGCGATCCCGGCCGACGAAAAGGCGCGCCGCATCCAGCAGTTGCACGACGAGTGGGAAACGCTGCACGAGCAGGTGAAGGCTGCTGGCGGCCTGCACATCATCGGCACCGAGCGCCACGAATCGCGCCGGATCGACAACCAGCTGCGCGGCCGTGCAGGCCGTCAGGGCGATCCGGGCTCGTCGCGCTTCTATCTGTCGCTCGACGATCCGCTGCTGCGCATCTTCGCGGGCGACCGCGTGCGTTCGATCATGGATCGCCTGAAGATGCCGGAAGGCGAGGCGATCGAGGCAGGCATCGTCACGCGCTCGATCGAGTCCGCGCAGCGCAAGGTCGAAGCGCGCAACTTCGACATCCGCAAGCAGCTGCTCGAATACGACGACGTGTCGAACGACCAGCGCAAGGTCATCTACCAGCAGCGCAACGAGCTGCTCGAAGCGCACGACATCACCGAGACGATCTCCGCGATGCGTCACGGCGTGATTGCCGAAGTCGTCCGCCAGTTCGTGCCGGAAGGCAGCATCGAGGAGCAGTGGGACGTGCCCGAGCTCGAGGAAGCGCTGCGCAACGACTGGCAGCTCGACCTCGCGATCCAGGAAATGGTGAACGAGTCGTCGTCGATTACGGCCGAGGAGATTCTCGACGCCGTGATGACGGCCGCCGACGAGCAGTACGAGGCGAAGGTCGCGATGGTCGGCCGCGAATCGTTCAGCGCATTCGAGCGCTCGGTGATGCTGCAGACGGTCGACCGCCTGTGGCGCGAGCACCTCGCGGCGCTCGACCATCTGCGCCAGGGCATCCACCTGCGCGGCTATGCGCAGAAGAACCCGAAGCAGGAATACAAGCGCGAAGCGTTCGAGCTGTTCGCCGCGATGCTCGAGGCGATCAAGCAGGAAGTCACGCGTGTCGTGATGAACGTGCAGATCCAGTCGCCGGAACAGCTCGAGGAAGCGGCCGAGCAGATCGAGGAGCGCGCAGGTCATCTCGAGAACGTCGAGTACCAGCACGCCGACTACGCGGAAGCCGGTGCGCCGGTGGCGAACGTCACGGCTGCCGCAGCGGCCACGGCGACGGCCGACATGGTCGGCAGCGCGATGACGCACAGCGGCCCCGGCGGTGAAATGCCGAAGGTCGGCCGCAACGACCCGTGCCCGTGCGGCAGCGGCAAGAAGTACAAGCAATGTCACGGGAAGCTGTCATGATCGACGGCGGCGCGCGTGACGCGCGCCGCTCGGTTCGCAGCTTCGAGCGCGTGATCTGAGTTGCGGCGGCCCGCGCATGCGGCCGCCGGTTCTTCCAATCGATGCCGGCGCACGCCGGCATTTTCCATCTGGCAGGTGTGCCCCATGGCTGTCAATTTTCCGTCGATCGATCCCGCCCAACTGCATCCCGTCGCCGGCGTCACGCTCGGCTGGGCGGAAGCGAACATCCGCAAGCCGAATCGCAAGGACGTGCTGGTCATCTCCGTCGACGAAGGCGCGACGGTCGCGGGCGTGTTCACCGAAAACCGCTTCTGTGCCGCGCCGGTCATCGTCTGCCGCGAGCATCTGGCGAAGGTGCGCGCGGGCGGTGCGGGCATTCGCGCGCTCGTCGTGAATACGGGCAATGCCAACGCCGGTACCGGCGAGCCGGGCCTCGTGAACGCGCGCGAAACCTGCACGGAACTTGCCCGCCTCGCGGGTATCGAGCCGGCGCAGGTGCTGCCGTTCTCGACCGGCGTGATCCTCGAGCCGCTGCCGATCGACCGCCTGAAGGCCGGGCTGCCGGCCGCGCTCGCGAACCGCAAGGCCGCGAACTGGTTCGACGCCGCGCAGGCGATCATGACGACCGATACGCTGCCGAAGGCCACGTCGCGCCAGGTGACGATCGACGGTCACACGGTCACGCTGACGGGCATCAGCAAGGGCGCCGGCATGATCAAGCCGAACATGGCGACGATGCTCGGCTTCCTCGCGTTCGACGCGAACGTCGCGCAGCCGGTGCTCGACACGCTCGTGAAGGAAGTGGCCGACCGCTCGTTCAACTGCATCACGATCGACGGCGACACGTCGACGAACGACTCGTTCATCCTGATCGCGTCGGGCAAGAGCACGCTGCCGGCGATCACGTCCACGGATTCGCCGGCCTATGCGGCGCTGCGCGATGCGGTGACGGAAGTCGCGCAGGTGCTGTCGCAGCTGATCGTGCGCGATGGCGAAGGTGCGACGAAATTCATGACGGTGCAGGTCGAAGGCGGCAAGAGCGTCGCGGAATGCCGCCAGATCGCTTACGCGATCGGCCATTCGCCGCTCGTGAAAACCGCCTTCTATGCATCCGACCCCAACCTCGGCCGGATTCTCGCGGCGATCGGTTATGCGGGCGTCGCGGATCTCGACGTCGGCAAGATCGACCTCTATCTCGACGATGTGCTCGTCGCAAAGGCGGGCGGCCGCAATCCGGCTTACCAGGAAGAGGACGGCCAGCGCGTGATGAAGCAGAGCGAAATCACGATCCGCGTGCTGCTTGGCCGCGGCGACGCACAGGCCACCATCTGGACGTGCGACCTGTCGCACGACTACGTGAGCATCAACGCGGATTACCGCTCCTGATCGGGAGTGCCTGAACGACATGGACAAGCTTGAACAGTTTCTGACGCGCGCGGAAGCGCTGCTCGGTCGTCTCGAGGGGATGTTGCCGCCCGCGCAGGCAGCGGTCGACTGGAATGCCGCACACGCGTTCCGCTGGCGCAAGCGCCAGGGGCGCGGTTATCTGCAGCCGGTGCCGGCCGTGTCGTCGATCACGCTCGACGACCTCCACAACATCGATCGCCAGAAAGGGCTGATCGACCAGAACACGCGGCAGTTCGTGCAGCAGAAGCCGGCGAACAACGTGCTGCTGACCGGCGCGCGCGGTACCGGCAAGTCGTCGCTGATCAAGGCGTGCCTGAACGCGTATGCGAAGGACGGGCTGCGTCTGATCGAAGTCGACAAGGACGACCTGCACGATCTCGGCGACATCGTCGACCTGATCTCGCAACGTCCCGAGCGCTTCATCGTGTTCTGCGACGACCTGTCGTTCGAGGAAGGCGAGTCGGGCTACAAGGCGCTGAAGGTGGCGCTCGACGGCTCGATCGCCGCGCAGTCGGACAACGTGCTGATCTACGCGACGTCGAACCGCCGCCATCTGCTGCCCGAGTACATGAGCGACAACGAGACGTACAAGCATCTCCCGGATGGCGAGATTCACCCCGGCGAAGTCGTCGAGGAGAAGATCTCGCTGTCGGAGCGCTTCGGTCTGTGGGTCAGCTTCTATCCGTTCAAGCAGGACGACTATCTCGACATCGTCGGGCACTGGCTGCGTCATTTCGGTTGCCCGGATGCGGAGATCGAGTCCGCACGCGGCGATGCGCTCGTGTGGGCGCTCGAGCGCGGCTCGCGGTCGGGGCGCGTCGCGTGGCAGTTTGCGCGCGACTGGTCGGGTCGCAAGGAGCAAGCATGAGCGCGGATCTCGCACAAGGCGCCGTGCGCGCGCCCGATGGCCGCAAGGTGACGGAAGTGGCGGTCGGCGTGATGGTGCAGCCTGGTGGCCCGGTCGGCCGCTGCCGCTATCTGCTCGCGCAGCGGCTGCAAGGCAAACCGTACGAAGGCTACTGGGAATTTCCGGGCGGCAAGCTGGAGGCCGGCGAAAGCGTCGAGGACGCGCTTGCGCGCGAACTGCACGAGGAACTCGGCATCCAGGTCACGGCCAGCCATCGCTGGCACACGCTCGAGCACGATTATCCGCATGCCTATGTGCGGCTTTATTTCTGCAAGGTGACGGGCTGGACGGGCGAGCCGCACAGCAAGGAAGGGCAGGCGTTCGTATGGCAGCAACTGCCGGTCGAGGTCGCGCCGTTGCTGCCGGCCGCGCTGCCGGTGCTTGAACTGCTCGAGAAGGAAGCTGCGTCGATCTGACGCCACGATGGCCTGCCGGAAAGGCGGGCCATATCACTGTCACTGGCTGACGGTGCCGAGCGCCGCTCAGCTGTCGCGGCGGCCGTCCGTGCCGTCTTCTTCCGACGAGGGCCCCTCGTCGGAGGATCCCCCGATCCGGTACTTTTCCGCGGCCCAGGCGCCGAGGTCGAGCTGCTTGCAGCGGGCCGAGCAGAACGGACGGAACTGATTTTCGGGCGTCCAGCGCACTTCGGCGCCACACGACGGGCATTTCACAACGGTAGTCATACGAAAGCGATCCGGCACGCGGCCGTTACAGATTGCACAGTGTCAGATGGAACGGCACGTCGATGTCCACCGCGCGAGGCCGCACATCGCCGTCCTGCGTGGTGAACCGTACCCACAGCATGTATTTGTTGGCGCTTGCCTCGGGAATGACGCGCAATTCCGGCGCCACGCGCACCTGCATCAACTGGTAGGTGCGGCCGGACAGCATCTGCTGGTAGCTGCCCTGCATCGCCATGACCTTCGACGCCTGGCCCGATTCGCGCGCGAGCCGCAGCACGATCGCAGCGGCATCGCGCAGCGGCAGCATCGGCAGGATCCATTTCGCGATGTCCTGGCGCCGCTGCTCGGCGGGCCATTGCTGCCATGCGTAGTACGACGGCAGGTCGAACTTGCACGTGCCGCCCGGAATCACCGCACGGCTGCGGATGCTGGCGAGCCACTCGTTGTCGACGAGGTGCTGCCCGGTCTTGCCCTGCATCTGCGCGAGATTCGCGAGCGTCTGCTCGATTTCGCCGAGCACGGCTTCGAGCGCGTTCTGCTCGATGCCCGGATTGCCGCGAAAGGGGGCGAGCGTCTGGCGTTGACGTTCGAGCTCCTTCATCAGATCCGATTTCAGGTCCGCGCGGCCCGTTACCTCGGCGATTTCGAACAGCGTCGTCAGCGCGACGTGGTGTTCACGCGGGTCCTCCTGAGCCAAAAAGAACGCGAAGCGCTCGAAGAGATCTTCGAGGCGCAACAGCGTGCGAATTCGCTCGTTGAACGGATACTCGTAAAGAATCAAGCGCGCTCGCCTCTTGGGTAGGGATTGAAACAATGCAGGACATTCTAATGCCCACGCTCTACCCTAGCAACGCGCCAATTTCGTACACCATCACGATCGCGCGCGAGGCTCAGTGCGCGGCGGCCGCGAACCCGAGATAGCGTTGGTGCAGTGCATCGACCTGCGCGGCGAGCGCATCGGGCGTCGTCGCGTCGTTGACGATGACGTCGTCGGCCGCCGCGAGGCGGGCCTCGCGCGACGCCTGCCGCGCGATGATCGCCTCGACCTGCTCGCGCGTGAAGCCGTTGCGCCGCATCACGCGTGCGATCTGCGTTTCGACCGGACAGTCGACGACGAGCACGCGATCGCAGCGCGCCTTCCAGTTGCCGGATTCGACGAGCAGCGGCACGACGAACATCACGTATGGGCCCTGCGCTTCGCGCGCCTCACGATCGGTCTCCGCCCGGATCAGCGGGTGCGTGATCGCTTCGAGGCGCCGACGCGCGTCGTCGTCGCTGAAGATCAGTGCGCGCATCTGCGCGCGGTCGAGCGAGCCGTCGGCGGCAACGAAGTCGCGGCCGAATGCCTGTTCGATCGCGGGCATCGCGAGGCCGCCCGGCGCGGTGATGCGATGGGCGATCAGATCGGTGTCGACCAGCGATGCGCCTCGGGCGGCGAACAGGTCGGCGACGGTCGTCTTGCCGCTGCCGATGCCGCCGGTGAGTCCAATTGCGAACATGTCAGCCTCCGAGCGCCGAATAGAAAGGGGTGCCGAAAAACAGCGTCGCGACACCGCCTGCCGCGAGGAACGGGCCGAACGGAATCGGCTCCTCGAAGCGCATGCGACCGCGCCAGGTCGCGACGAGCCCGACGACCGCGCCCGTCACAGCGGCGAACAGCACGACCTGCGGCAGTGCGGCCCAGCCCATCCATGCGCCGAGCGCGGCGAGCAGCTTCAGGTCGCCGAAACCGATGCCCTCGATGCCGCGCAGCCATTTGAACAGCCAGTAGACCGACCACAGGAACAGGTAGCCGGCCATGGCCCCGATCACGGCCGAACGCAGCGATGTGAACGTGCCGCCGAGGTTCAGCACGAGCCCGGCCCAGAGGAGCGGCAGCGTCATCGAGTCGGGCAGGTAGCCGGTCCGGATATCGATCGCGCTCATCGCGAGCAGCGCGGCGCACAGCGCGAACGCGGCGAGCGCGGCGACGGTCGGGCCGAATGCCGCGAGCGAGCCGGCGGCGAGCAGCGCGCACGCAAGCTCGACGAGCGGATAACGGATGCCGATCGCGTGGCCGCAGCGTCGGCAGCGCCCACGCAGGATCAGGTAGCTGACGAGCGGGATGTTTTCCCATGCGCGCAGCACGTGGCCGCAATGCGGGCAGGCGCTGCGCGGGTGCCACAGGTCGTAGCGCGGCGGGTAGCCGTCTTCGGGAGTGGCACTCGTGTTGCCGGTCGCTTCGTCGATCTCGGCCTGCCATGCGCGCTGCATCATCACGGGCAGCCGGTGCACGACCACGTTCAGGAAGCTGCCGACGCACAGGCCGATGATGACCGCGAACGCGTACTGCAGTGCGGCCGGCAGCATCGCCAGCGCGAGCAGCGTGCTCTCGGGCGAATCGGAAACGGCGGACAAGGGCGCGGGTGTCATGAGGCTCAAGGTTCGGACTAAAAGGCGACAGAATCGGTTGCGATGCTACACCACGTTGCCGAGCTGAAGGATGGGCAGGTACATCGCGATCACGAGGCCGCCGACGAGTGCGCCCAGTACGATCACGATCAGCGGTTCGCCGAGCGCGGCGAGCGTATCGAGATGCGCGTCGAGCTGGCGCTCGCACAGCGTGGCGATGTCGGCGAGCATCGTGTCGAGCGCACCGGTCTCCTCGGCGACGGCGATCGGTTGCACGACGTCGTCCGGAAAGCAGCCGGCCGACTGCATCGCGTCCGCGAGACGCGCGCCGCGCAGCACGTGGGCGGCGATGTGGGCGGTGGCGCGCTCGAACACGGGATGGCCGGCCGTGCGTTCGAGCGTGGCGAAGGCGTCTGCGAGCGGCACGCCGGCGCCGAGCAGCGTCGCCAGCGAACGGCACCAGCGCGCGGCCGCGAACCGGCTCATCGCGCTCCCCGCGAGCGGGACGTGCAGCAGGCGCCGCGCGACGGCGTGGCGCAGCGGTGCCGATAGCCGTAGCGCGCGATGGGCGGCCAGCGCGGCTGCCGCCGTACCGGCAACCAGCACACCGCCCCACGCCGACAGTGCCGAGGACAACGCGAGCAGCGCACGGGTCGGTGCCGGCAGCGCGGCGCCGAAACCGTCGAAGATCTGGCGGAACGTCGGTACGACCCACACCATCAACGCGGCCGAAATTGCGAGCCCGAACAGGATGACGGCCGCCGGATAGGCAAGCGCGGCCCGCAGCTTGCGCCATTGCGCGTCGGCGCGCTCGCGGTGCTCCGCGACCCGTGTCAGCACGACGCCGAGCGAGCCTGACGCTTCGCCGACCTCGATCAGCTGGCGATACAGTGTGCCGAACTGCGCCGGATAGCGTGCAAGTGCATCGGCGAAGCGATGGCCGCCGACGATCTCGCGGGCGAGACCGGCGGCGATTCGCGGCAGGCCGTCGCGTGGCCGCGTGCGCGCGAGCATCTCGAGCGACGGCGCGAGCGGCAACCCGGCCTGCAGCAGGCTCGCGAGCTGACGCGTGAAGCGCGTGATGTCCCGCGTGCCGGCCATTGGCGGCCGGGCCGGCCCGCGGATGTCGAGCGATAAGACTGCGATGCCGTCGCGCGCGAGTGCGGCGCGTGCACTCGCAGCGTCGAACGCGATGATGATCCCGCGGCGTGGTGTGCCGTCGCGATGGCGGCCGCGCCATCCGAAGCGGCTTTCGCGCGGCGTTGTGCGCATGCTCATGCAGCAGGTGTCGCGGCGATGGCTTCCGCGATGCTCGTCGTGCCGTCCTGGACACGCGCGAACGCCGCGTCGCGCAGACTGCGCACGCCTTCGGCCGCCGCGCATTGCGCGAGTTCGCCGACGCTTGCCCGGGCGACGATGCGTTCCGCCAGCCGGGGCGATACCGGCATCGTCTGATGCAGGCCGATACGGCCGCGATAGCCGATGCCGTGACAGGCCGAACAGCCTCGCGCGACGAACGGCCGCCATCCTGCGGCGAGCGCAACCGGGTCGCAGCCGGCTTCGCGCAATACGGGCACCGGTGCGTCCGAGTGCATGCGGCAGGCGGTGCACAGCCGCCGGACGAGGCGCTGCGCGGTGACGAGGTGCAGCGCGGCCGCGAGGTTGTACGGGGCGACCCCGATATCGAGCAGCCGCGCGACGGCGGCCGGCGCGTCGTTCGTGTGCAGCGTCGACAGCACGAGATGGCCGGTCTGCGCGGCCTTGATCGCGACGTCGGCCGTCTCCGCATCGCGAATCTCGCCGACCATGATGATGTCCGGATCCTGCCGCAGCAGCGCGCGCAGTGCCGTCGCGAACGTGAGCCCCGCCTTTTCGGCGACGCCGACCTGGCTGATGCCGTCGAGCTGGATCTCGGCGGGATCCTCCACCGTGCAGACGTTGTGCGCGTCGCGATCGAGCATCTGCAGCGCGCAGTAGAGCGACAGCGTCTTGCCGCTGCCGGTCGGGCCCGTGACGAGCACGAGGCCATGCGGTGCGCGTATCGCGGCTTCCATCGCGGCCGCCTGTTGCGCGTCGAAGCCGAGACGGGCGAGCGTGAGGTCGGTCGGCAGGGTTTCGAGGCGCCGCAGCACGAGCTTTTCACCGAACAACGTCGGCAGCGAACTGACCCGGTAGTCGCCGCGCGTACCGCCGTCGATCGCGATACGCAGCCTGCCGTCCTGCGGGAGCCGTCGCTCGGCGATGTCCATGCGTGCGAGCACCTTGATCCGCGTGACGAGCGCGTCGCGCAGATGAAGAGGCGGCCGCGCATGTTCATGCAGCACGCCGTCGATGCGCAGGCGGATGCGCCAGCCGGCTTCGAACGGTTCGACGTGGATGTCGGATGCGTCGCGCACGCGTGCAGCGTGAAGCGTGTCCGTCAGCAGCCGCACAGCCGGCGCGTCGTCGAGCTGGGCCGCGTCGAGCGCGCGCGGTGCGGTGACGGGCGACGCATCGGAATGAGCGGGCGGCGGCTGCGTGCGCAGCGGCGCCCCGGGAGGAGTGAAATGCATGTGAGCCGGCACGCTGGCCGCCAGTTGACCGTGACCAGCAGATGGTCGCGCGTCGCGGGCGGCGCCGGCAGTCGGCCGTTCGGCTAACGCGCGGCGGCGCGTGCGGTGCGCGAGCCGCGCGGCTTGAAGAGCTTGACGGTGCGCACGGCCTGATCGTCGCTGCGCATCACCTCGAGCATCACGTCGCCGATTTTCAGGCACACGTCGTCTTCCGGAATTTCCTCGAGGATTTCGAG
Organism: Burkholderia sp. LS-044; assembly: GCF_004803625.1. Lineage (NCBI taxonomy): Bacteria > Pseudomonadati > Pseudomonadota > Betaproteobacteria > Burkholderiales > Burkholderiaceae > Burkholderia > Burkholderia sp. LS-044. The sequence continues at coordinate 144,211 of NZ_SSWO01000017.1, read as the reverse complement.
GACCAGTCCGTTCAGCGTCTTCGGCCCGTCGGTCGGCAGCTTCAGGTGCAGCCAGCGATTCAGTTCGCGCAGCGGCATGCTCGCCGAGACGATGCATTCGCCGTTCTCGTCCCAGCCGCCCGCGCGTTCGCTGCGCGGCATCGATGTCGTGAATTCGCCGATCAGCTCCTCGATGATGTCTTCGGGCGTGACGAGCCCTTCGAGTTCGCCGTACTCGTTGACGACGAGCGCGGTCCGCTGTCGCGTTTCCTGGAAAAACTGGAGCTGCTGGACCACTGGCGTGCCCGACGGCACGTAGTACGGCTCGGCGAGCAGCGTGCGCAGCGTCTCGCGGTCGAACTCCTGGTTGTGCAGCGCGGTCAGCGTCTTGCGGACGTGCAGCACGCCGAGCACCTTGTCGATGTCGCCTTCGTAGACGACAAGCCGGTTGTGATAGCAGGTTTCGAGCTGGTGCAGGACGTCGTCGAGCGGCGCATAGAAGTTGAGCGACTCGATCTGGCGGCGCGGCACCATCACGTCGTCGACCGTGATGTTCTCGAGGTCGAACAGGTTGAGCAGGATGCTGCGGTGCTTGGTCGGCATGAAACTGCTCGACTCGAGCACGATGGCCCGCAGCTCGTCGGCCGACATCCGCTGGTCGCGGCCCTTCTTCGTGTTGATGCGCAGCACCCACAGCACGCCGTTCGCGAGTGCGTTGACGAACCAGACGACCGGCTTGAACACGCGCATCAGCGGCGCGATCACGAGGCTCGCGGGCAGTGCGATGCGTTCGGGGAACGTCGCGCCGACGATCTTCGGCGCGATTTCGGCGAACACGATGATCAGGAACGCGACGATGCCGGTCGCGATCGACAGCGCGAGATTGTTGCGGCCGAACGTATGGAGCGCGAGCGACGTCGTCAGGACCGGGATGATCGTGTTGAACAGGTTGTTGCCGATCAGGATCACGCTGAGCAGCAGGTCAGTGCGCGTCAGCAGCCCCTGCGTGGTTTTCGCGCCGAGCGCGCCCTGGCCGGCGAGATGCTTCAGCCGATGGCGGTTGAGCGCCATCATCGCGGTCTCGGAAATGGAAAAGAAGCTGGAACAGAGGAGAAGCAGGAAGACGGCGCCGATTTGCGCCCATAAGGGAATTTGGTCCACGCGTTGGAAGGAGCAGTGAAGGACAGGGATGGAGGGAATATAGCAGAGGCCGGCGACCGTGATGTGTCGTGCGCGACACGAGGGGCCCGCGGCGGCCGGACGAAAAAAAACCGTGCACGTGGTGCACGGTTTTTTCAAAATCTGGTCGGGGTGAGAGGATTCGAACCTCCGGCCTCTACGTCCCGAACGTAGCGCTCTACCAGGCTAAGCTACACCCCGATTTGTACTCTTCCGATTTCGCCGTCTTCTTCAAGACCGCTGCGTCGTCAAGCAAGAACATAACTATAACGACGTTTCTTCAAGAAGGGAAGCCCTTGGAGAAAAAATTTTTCGAGACGGGTGATTTTCCCGTGTCGAACGTGTGTCGCAGCCGTGGCGGCGACACACGACATGCAATCAGGACTGCCGCGACGTCGAGTAAGAGCACAGCGCGAGCAGGCTCTCCTTGTAGATCGAATCGGGGAATGCGGCGATCGCGGCCGCGGCCGCCTGCGCTTCCTGGCGCGCGCATTCGAGCGTGTGATCCAGTGCGCCCGAGCGCGTGATCGCTTCGAAAATCGTGTCGAAGCGATCGGTGCCGCCCTGTTCGATCGCCTCGCGTGCCAGCGCTGCCTGCTCGGGCGTGCCGCGCTCGATCAGATAGATGAGCGGCAGCGTCGGCTTGCCTTCGCGGAGGTCGTCGCCGGCATTCTTGCCCATTGCCTCGACGGTGCCCGCGTAGTCGAGCCAGTCGTCCATGATCTGGAATGCGGTGCCGATCCGGCGGCCGTATTCGGCGGCGGCGGCCTCGGTCGGCGCATCGGCGCCCGCGAGCACCGCGCCCAGGCGTGCCGATGCCTCGAACAGCTTGGCCGTCTTGTAGCGGATCACCTGCATGTAGCGCGTTTCGTCGACGTCCGCGTCGTGCATGTTGAGGAGCTGGAGCACCTCGCCTTCGGAAATGATCGTCGTCGCTTCGGACAGGATCTCCATCACGCGCATCTTGCCGACGCCGACCATCATTTCGAACGAGCGTGAATAGAGGTAGTCGCCTACCAGCACGCTCGCCGCGTTGCCGAACAGTGCATTGGCGGTCTGGCGGCCGCGGCGCAGCTCGGATTCGTCGACGACGTCGTCGTGCAGCAGCGTGGCCGTGTGGATGAACTCGACGACGGCGGCCAGCACGTGCCGCTGGTGCGACGTCTCGCCGAGTGCACCGGCGACGAGCAGCAGCAACGCCGGGCGCAGCCGCTTGCCGCCCGCGCCGATGATGTACTCGGCGATCTGGTTGATCAACAGTACGTCGGACGCGAGGCTTTGCCGGATAACGCGATTCACCTGCTCCATGTCGCTGGTGATCGGAGCGAGCAGGTGGGCGGCGCTGAGGGTGGGGGAGGCGGTGGACGACGACATGATGATGGAATTGGGTGATGCCGCGGATTATAAGTCGAATCCGAGATATCCCGGTCTGTCACACGTGCCGCAGCCGCGAATTTGGCCGTTCGGCCGAGGCCCGCGCGCGGCAATCGTCGATCGGTTTTGACTTCGGTGCTAACCCCATGTATAATCACGTGTTTTCCGCGCGTGGTGTGCGGAAAAATTGGATCCAGAGTGAGGTTCTCAATGTACGCGGTCATAAAAACCGGCGGCAAGCAGTACAAGGTTGCCGTTGGCGAAAAACTCAAAGTAGAACAGATACCGGCTGACATTGACGCTGAAATCACGCTCGACCAGGTTCTCGCAGTGGGCGAAGGCGAATCGATTAAGTTCGGTACGCCGCTGGTCAGTGGGGCTTCCGTCAAGGCCACCGTTGTGTCGCACGGTCGTCATGCCAAGGTCACCATCTTCAAGATGCGTCGCCGGAAGCACTACCAAAAGCACGGCGGCCACCGCCAGAACTACACTGAGCTGCGCATCGACGCGATCAACGCGTAAGCGCCTCGGTAAAGGAGCAATCAGATGGCACACAAAAAGGCAGGCGGCTCTTCCCGGAACGGCCGCGACTCCGAGTCGAAACGTCTCGGCGTGAAAGTGTACGGCGGCCAGGCAATCAATGCCGGCGGCATCATCGTGCGTCAGCGCGGTACGCGCATGCACGCAGGCGAGAACGTCGGCATGGGCAAGGATCACACCCTGTTCGCGCTGGTCGACGGTCACGTCAAGTTCGCGACGAAAGGCGCGGACAAGAAGCATCTGGTCATCGTCGTCCCGGCGGCTGCCTAATTCAGGCACCCACGGGCTTCGTAGCCGAAAGGCCCCGCAGTCTTCGCGGGGCCTTTTTTTATTTGGCCGCCGGGCGCATGCGCGTTCCGGCGACCGTTGCGCAACCGGCGTACGATCGGCCGAACGGCAGATTGTTCAAGCGTGCCGGCGCGCGGCACAATAGCGGAAATACTGGGCGGAGTGACGAATGAAGTTCATTGACGAAGCACGAATCGAAGTCATCGCCGGCGACGGAGGCGATGGCAGTGCGTCGATGCGCCGCGAGAAATTCGTCCCGTTCGGCGGGCCGGACGGCGGCGACGGCGGTCGGGGCGGTAGCGTGTACGCGATCGCCGACCGCAACATCAACACGCTGATCGACTACCGTTACGCGAAGAAGCATCTGGCGCGCAACGGCGAAAACGGGCGAGGCTCGGATTGCTACGGCAAGGGTGGCGACGACGTCACGCTGCGCATGCCGGTCGGCACGATCATCAGCGACATGGATACCGGCGAGCTGATCGCCGACCTGACCGAGCACGACCAGCAGGTGATGCTTGCGCAGGGCGGCGCTGGCGGGCTCGGCAACCTGCATTTCAAGTCGAGCACGAACCGCGCGCCGCGCCAGAAGACGGACGGCAAGCCCGGCGAGCGTCGCATGCTGAAGCTCGAGCTGAAGGTGCTCGCCGATGTCGGCCTGCTCGGCATGCCGAACGCAGGCAAGTCGACGTTCATCTCGTCGGTGTCGAATGCGCGGCCGAAGATCGCCGACTACCCGTTCACGACGCTTGCGCCAAATCTCGGCGTGGTGCGGGTCGGCCCGAGCAAGAGCTTCGTGATCGCCGACATCCCGGGGCTGATCGAGGGCGCCGCCGAAGGCGCGGGCCTCGGCCATCAGTTCCTGCGCCACCTGCAGCGCACCGGCGTGCTGCTGCATCTGGTCGATCTCGCGCCGTTCGACGAAAGCGTCGATCCGGTTGCCGAAGCGACGGCGATCGTCGGCGAGCTGCGCAAATACGACGAGGCGCTCTACGAGAAGCCGCGCTGGCTCGTGCTCAACAAGCTCGACATGGTGCCGGAAGACGAGCGCAAGGCGCGCGTCGCGGATTTCCTCGAGCGCTTCGAGTGGGACGGCCCGGTGTTCGAGATTTCGGCACTGACGGGCCAGGGCTGTGAAGCACTGTGCTACGCGATCTACGACTACCTCTCCGAACATTCGGACGCGCATCGCGCGGCGGAGGCGGAAGATCTCGCGGCGGACGTGCGTTTCCGCGACGCGCCGCCTGCGAAGGGCGAGGCCGCGCCGGGCGACGACGCCTGAGTGGTTCCGGAGCGCGCCGGGCGTGCCGCCCGGCGTCGGCGCTCAATCGCGCCCGGCCGGGCAGGCATCAGATACAGGAGACAGTGCAGGATGCGTTCGATCATCGCGGATTCGAAGCGATTGGTGGTGAAGGTGGGCTCCAGCCTCGTGACCAACGACGGCAAGGGGCTCGATCATGCTGCAATCGGCCGCTGGGCGGCCCAGATCGCCGCGCTGCGCGCCCAGGGCAAGGAAGTCGTGCTCGTCAGCTCGGGCGCGATTGCCGAAGGGATGCAGCGGCTCGGCTGGAGCAAGCGGCCGCGGGAAATCGACGAGTTGCAGGCGGCCGCCGCGGTCGGCCAGATGGGGCTTGCGCAGGTCTACGAGAGCCGCTTCACCGAGCACGACATCCGCACCGCGCAGATCCTGCTGACGCATGCCGACCTGGCGGACCGCGAGCGCTACCTGAATGCGCGATCGACGCTGCTGACGCTGTTGCGGCTCGGCGTCGTGCCGATCATCAACGAGAACGACACGGTCGTCACCGATGAAATCAAGTTCGGCGACAACGACACGCTCGGTGCGCTCGTTGCAAACCTGATCGAAGGCGATGCGCTGATCATCCTGACCGACCAGTCGGGGCTGTTTACGGCCGATCCGCGCAAGGATCCGAACGCGACGCTCGTCGCGGAAGCGAATGCCGGCGCGCCGGAACTCGAGGCGATGGCGGGCGGTGCGGGCTCGAGCCTTGGCCGCGGCGGGATGCTGACGAAGATCCTCGCGGCGAAGCGCGCGGCGCACAGCGGTGCAAATACGGTGATCGCGAGCGGCCGGGAGTCCGACGTGCTCGTGCGTCTGGCGGCCGGCGAGGCGATCGGCACGCAACTGATCGCACGTACCGCGCGGATGGCGGCACGCAAGCAGTGGATGGCCGATCACCTGCAGGTGCGCGGCCATGTCGTGATCGATGCGGGCGCGGTCGAGAAACTGACGGCCGGCGGCAAGAGCCTGCTGCCGATCGGCGTGATCGACGTACAGGGTGCGTTCGCGCGCGGCGAAGTCATCGCGTGTGTCGGCCCCGACGGGCGCGAAGTGGCGCGAGGGCTCACGAACTACAGCAGCGCGGAGACGAAACTGATTCACCGCAAGCCGAGCGGCGAGATCGAATCCGTGCTCGGCTACATGCTGGAGCCCGAACTGATCCATCGCGACAATCTGGTGCTGGTGTGATCATTCGCCTTGCCGGTTCAGGCCGTCAAATGAAAAAGCCCGCGTGATGCGGGCTTTTTCATGCAGCGGGGCAGAAAGAGCGGCGGCGGGCGCCGCGCGCCATCAGCGCAACTGGCTCATCGCGGTACGGTGAAACCGGATGTTCTCCAGGATCTGCCGGGTCGAGCCTTGCGGCATCTTGTTCGCGCAGAAGTAATCCTGATACAGCGCCGAGTGGTAGGCATTCAGCTCGCCGTTCTCGATGCGCTGCCAATCGTTCTCGACCGTGCGATCCCAACCGTCGTGGTCCGAATTCAGGCCGGCATACTGGCGCCATTCGTAGGTGTCGCAGCGGATGCCCTCGTAGTTCACGTTGCGCGCGCCGGCCGGGCTCGTGACGACGACCGCGTAGCGCACGACGCCGTCGGTGCCGACCGCGAGCGACTTCGCGTCGACGAAGAACTTGAGCGGCGTGTTCTGCGAGACGTTGAACGGCAGCAGGTCGCTCGCCTGCGGCAGCGGCGGCAGCGAGTCGACCGTGTTTTCCTTCCACGTTCCCTGGCGGTCCAACAGATACACGAACTCGCTGTCATCCTTGTTGGTCGGCGTCTTCGAATTCGCGCAACCTGCCAGCGTGGCCACCGCGGCAATCGATGCGAGCGCGAGAGCAATCGCTTTCAATATGCATTCCTCGTAAAAAAAGGGCGCGACACCAAGGTCGCGCCCGGTCATGCAGTTCGATTCGTCATTTGCCGACGATCACGCGGGGCGGCATCTCGTCGAGCGTGCTCGCTTCCACTTCGATCTCCGAACAGACTACCGATGCGTCGACAATCGTCAGCGTCTGCTGGGCCTGTGCGCCGATGACGCGCGGATAGCGCGACAGACGCGGCCCACGCGGCTTCTCGGCTCGCTGCGCCGGGCGGCGCAGGAAGCGCGACAGTTCCGTCAGCGCCAACTGATAGACATCCCGCTTGAACTCGATCACCGCATCGAGCGGCACCCAGTACTCGTTCCAGCGCCACGCATCGAACTCCGGGTGGTCGGTCGCGCGCAAGCAAATGTCGCAATCGCGTCCGACCATCCGCAGCAGGAACCAGATCTGCTTCTGGCCGCGGTAATGACCGCGTACTTCGCGTTTGATGAACTTGTCAGGCACCTCATAACGCAACCAGTCGCGAGTGCGGCCGATTATCTTGACGTGTTCCGGATGCAGGCCCGTTTCCTCGTGCAGTTCCCGGTACATCGCCTGCATGGGGGTCTCGCCGTACTTGATCCCACCTTGAGGAAACTGCCAGGAGTGCTCGCGGAGCCGCTTGCCCCAAAACACCTCGTTGCGCGCGTTCAAGAGGATGATGCCGACGTTCGGGCGAAAGCCTTCACGATCCAGCATACAACCACCTTCGAATCCTTTAAAATTGCTTTGATTATAAACAGATAACGGGCGCTGCGCACCGTAGCGGAGCGAATCCGCGCGGGGTACACCGGCTGAATTGTCCCTGATTAGTCTGCTACGTCGTCTGCGCCATCGTCGTCCATTGCTGTTCGCCGCGCGCAGCTTTTTCACCTTGAAACTTTTTCGGGCGCCCCGCCTGGGGGCGCCGTTTTTGGAACCGTCCGCATGAAAGCTTCCCGTTTCTTTATCGGCACCCTGAAAGAAGCACCCGCCGACGCAGAGATCGTCAGCCACAAGCTGATGGTGCGCGCCGGCATGATCCGTCGCGTCGCCGGCGGTATCTATAACTACCTGCCAATCGGCCTGCGTTCGATTCGCAAGGTCGAGGCGATCGTGCGCGAGGAAATGAACCGGGCGGGCGCCATCGAGCTGCTGATGCCGGCCGTGCAACCAGCCGAACTGTGGCAGGAGTCGGGCCGCTGGGAACAGTACGGCCCCGAGCTGCTGCGCTTCAAGGACCGCAAGGACAACGACTTCGTGATCGGGCCGACGCACGAGGAAGTCATCACCGACATCGCGCGCAACCAGATCAAGAGTTACCGGCAGATGCCGGTGAACTTCTACCAGATCCAGACGAAGTTCCGCGACGAGATCCGTCCGCGCTTCGGCGTGATGCGCGGCCGCGAATTCATCATGAAGGACGCGTACTCGTTCGACAAGGATGCGGCCGGCCTGAACGAGTCGTATCGCAAGATGTACGACGCGTACGTGCGCATCTTCACGCGCCTCGGCCTCGAGTTCCGTGCGGTCGCGGCCGACAGCGGCTCGATCGGCGGCAACTTCTCGCACGAATTCCACGTGATCGCCGACACCGGTGAGGACGCGATCGCGTACTGCCCGACGTCCGAGTTCGCGGCGAACGTCGAAGCGGCCGAAGCGCTGCCGCTGAGTGCCGAACGCGCGGCGCCGGCCGAGGCGATGGCGAAGGTCGCGACGCCGGGCAAGGCGAAATGCGAAGCCGTCGCCGAACTGCTGGCCATCCCGCTTGAGCGCACGATCAAGTCGATCGTGCTCGCGACCGACAACGAAGGCGCCGAGCCGACCATCTGGCTCGTGATGCTGCGCGGCGACCACGACCTGAACGAGATCAAGGTGTCGAAGCTGCCGGGCCTGAAGAACCACCGCTTCGCGACCGAGCAGGAAATCGTCGAGTGGTTCGGCACGCCGCCGGGCTATCTCGGCCCGGTCGGCACCAAGAAGCCGGTGAAGGTGATCGCCGATCGCACGGTCGCGAACATGAGCGACTTCGTCGTCGGCGCGAACGAGGTCGACTATCACATCGCCGGCGTGAACTGGGGCCGCGACCTGCTCGAGCCGGACGTCGCCGACGTGCGCAACGTGAAGAAGGGCGACCTGTCGCCGGACGGCAAGGGCGTGATCGACATCTGCCGCGGCATCGAGGTCGGCCACGTGTTCCAGCTCGGCACCAAGTATTCGGAAGCGATGGGCGCGACGTTCCTCGACGAGTCGGGCAAGCCGCAGCCGATGCTGATGGGCTGCTACGGCGTCGGCGTCACGCGTATTCTCGGCGCGGCGATCGAGCAGAACTTCGACGACCGCGGCATCATCTGGCCCGAATCGATCGCGCCGTTCGAAGTCGTGCTGTGCCCGATGGGCTATGACCGCAGCGACATGGTGCGCGAGACCGCCGACAAGCTGTACGCGGAACTCGCCGCGGCCGGCATCGACGTGATCCTCGACGATCGCGGCGAGCGCCCGGGCGTGATGTTCGCCGACTGGGAGCTGATCGGCGTGCCGCATCGCCTCGTGATCGGCGAGCGCGGCCTGAAGGAAGGCAAGATCGAGTATCAGGGCCGCCGCGACGCCGAAGCGACGCTGCTGCCGGCCGACGCGGCTGCGGCGACGGTCGCGGAGAAGATCCGCACCGCGCTCGCGCGCTAAGCGCACCGACCGGGGAACGCGGTGGAATACACCTTCCTGTCGGCCACCGTGCTCCTGGTGCTGATCACCGATCCGCTCGGCAACATCCCGCTGTTCATTTCGGCCATGCGGGATGTGCCGCGCGAGCGGCGCGTGAAGCTGATCCTGCGTGAAGTGGGGATCGCGTTCGTGATCCTGCTGTTCTTCATGCTGGTCGGCGACCGCTTCCTGCGGATGATGAGCCTCACCGACCTGTCGTTGCGGCTCGGCGGCGGGATCGTGCTGTTCCTGATCGCGCTGCGGATGATCTTCCCGCATCCGGACGGCGCACTCGGCAGCGATCCGCGCGCGGGCGGCGAGCCGTTCATCGTGCCGCTCGCGATTCCGGCGCTCGCCGGGCCGTCGGCGCTTGCGACGGTGATGCTGCTGACGTCGCAGGGGCCCGGCAAGATGCTCGAGTGGGTCGGCGCGCTGACGGTCACGATGATCGTCTGCGCGGTGACGCTGGTGCTGGCCGAGCGGATCCAGCAATGGATCGGCGAACGGACCGTCGCGGCGTTCGAGCGGTTGATGGGCCTCGTGCTCGTCGCGATTTCGGTCGAGATGATGCTGGGCGGCATCCGCGCATTCGTGCACCAGCTGTAGGCTGGCGGCGCGTGCCCACAAAAAAGCGGCGCTCCGGGAAACCGGAGCGCCGCTTTCTATTTATATAGTGCGGAGCGGGGCGCTCAGACGTCCGTGGTCAGCGCGCGGATCGTCGGCAGGTTGCGCCAGTAGCCCTTCGCATCCATCCCGCAGCCGAACACGTAGCGATCTGGCACCGCGAAGCCGCAGAAGTCGGGGTGCAGCGGCTTCGCCTTCGCGAGCGTCTTCTCGCACAGCACGGCCGACATGAAGCGCTTCGCGCCCATGTCGAGGATGCGGTCGCGGATCGCGGCCATCGTCTCGCCTTCGTCGAGGATGTCGTCGAGCACGAGCACGATCCGGTCCTTCACCGATTCGCGCGGCGCGACGCGCCAGTGCATTTCCGGGCTGCCCTGCGTCGTGTTGCGGTAGCGGGTCAGGTGGATGTAGTCGAATTCGAGCGGGAAATCGAGATGCGGCAGCAGCATCCCGGTAAACACCGCGGCGCCGCCCATCACCGAGAGAACGAGCGGGAACGCATCGCCGATCTCGGCGCGGATCGCGTCGGCCATCCGGGAGATCGACGCATTGACGGCGTCGGCCGAGACGATCTCTTCGGAGTGGTTGAAAATGTGGAGGGCTTCTTCGCGGTTCATGTGTTCTGGCGGGCAGTCGGTATACAAATAAGAATGAAGCAGAACGGACGGCGCGCGCTACAGCAAAAACCCGCGCGCCGGCCGATGGGCGGAATCAGCGCATGCCGGGCATCATGCCCTTCAGGCCGCGCATCATCTTCTGCATGTTGCCGCCCTTCAGCTTCTTCATCATCGTACGCATCTGGTCGTACTGGTTCAGCATCCGGTTGACTTCCTGCACCGGCACACCCGCGCCGGCTGCAATGCGGCGCTTGCGCGTCGCCTTGATGATCTCGGGTTTCGCGCGCTCGGCGGGCGTCATCGAGCTGATGATGCCTTCCATCCGGCGGATCGACTTCTCGGCCTGGCCCATGTCGGCGCCGGCCGCCGCCTGCTGGAACTGCGCCGGAAGTTTATCCATCAGCGACGACAGGCCGCCCATGTTCTTCATCTGCGAGATCTGCGCGCGGAAATCGTTCAGGTCGAAGTCTCCGCCTTTCTTGACCTTGTCGGCGAGCTTCTGCGCGGCCTGCACGTCGACGCCGCGCTGCGCCTCCTCGACGAGGGCGAGGATGTCGCCCATGCCGAGGATCCGGTTTGCCATCCGGTCGGGGTGGAACACCTCGAGACCGTCGAGCTTCTCGGCCACGCCGACGAACTTGATCGGCTTGCCCGTGACGTGACGCACCGACAGCGCGGCGCCGCCGCGCGAATCGCCGTCGAGCTTGGTCAGCACGACGCCGGTGAGCGGCAGCGTGTCGTTGAACGCCTTCGCGGTATTGACCGCGTCCTGGCCGAGCATCGCGTCGACCACGAACAACGTTTCGGCCGGCTTCAGCGTGCCGTGCAGCGCGGCGATTTCCTGCATCATCGCCTCGTCGATACCGAGGCGGCCGGCCGTATCGACGATCAGCACGTCATGGTAGTGGCGCTTCGCCCAGTCGACGGCCGCGACCGCGATGTCGACGGGCTTCTGGTCCGGCGTGGACGGGAAGAAGTCGGCGCCGACCTGTTCGCTCACCGTTTTCAGCTGCATGATTGCGGCCGGGCGATACACGTCGCACGACACGGTCAGCACCTTCTTCTTGTACTTCTCGCGCAACAGCTTCGCGAGCTTGCCGGCGGTCGTGGTCTTGCCCGCGCCCTGCAGGCCGGCCATCAGGATCACCGCGGGCGGCGTGACCGCGAGGTTCAGCTCGGCGGCCTTGCCTTCGTAGTCGCCGCCGATCACGGCGGTCAGTTCCTTCTGGACCACGCCGACGAGCGCCTGACCCGGCGACAGGCTGCTGATCACTTCTTCGCCGAGCGCCTTTTCCTTGACCTTGGCGATGAATTCGCGGACGACCGGCAGCGAAACGTCGGCCTCCAGCAGCGCGAGACGCACCTCGCGGAGCATCTCCTGCGTGTTCGCCTCGGTAAGCCGGGCCTCGCCGCGCAGCGTCTTGACGACGCGCGCCATCCGTTGAGTGAGATTGTCGAGCATGGGGAGCGATGGACAGTGGGGCCCGAAGGCGCGGCGGAACCGAACAAAGGGAGCCGTCGCGGGAAGGGGGCCTAGTGTAAACTTCGAACATGGATATTGTACTGTATGCCCTCACCGCATTCCTCTACGGCGGCCTTGCCGTCGCAGGCTGGCGCACGCACCGCCAGGGCGCGACGCCGCTCGTCGCGAGCGTGCCGGCCGTGCCGGTTCCCGCGTCCGCCGCGTCCGGGATGAGCGGGGCCGGCCGCGCGCTGCTGTTCGCCGCGCTCGTCGCGCACGGCGTGCTGCTCCATACGACCATCTTCCCGCACGACGCGATGGTGTTCGGCTTCGCGTTCGCGCTGTCCGCGATGTTCTGGCTCGGCGCCGGCATCTACTGGATCGAGAGCTTCTTCTTCCCGCTCGACAGCCTGCGGCTGCTCGTGCTGCCGCTCGCGTGCGGTGCGTCGCTGCTGCCGCTCGTGTTCGGCGGCGTGCGGGTGCTTCCTTATGCCGCAGCGCCGCTGTTCAAGCTGCACTTCCTGATCGCGAACATCGCATACGGGCTGTTTGCGATCGCCGCGCTGCACGCGATCCTGATGCTGATGGTCGAGCGGCGCCTGCAGTCGCTGAGGAGCGGCGGACGCGACGGCTCGACGGGCTGGATCGCGAGCTGGCTCGAGACGCTGCCGCCGCTGCTCACGCTCGAGAAGCTGCTGTTCCGCCTGATCGGCGCCGGCTTCGTACTGCTCACGCTGACGCTCGCGTCGGGCATCCTGTTCAGCGAGCAGGTCGACGCGCGCGCGCTGCGGCTCGACCACAAGACCGTATTCGCGATCCTGTCGTGGCTGATGTTCGGCGGCCTGCTGGTCGCCCGCAAGACGTCGGGCTGGCGTGGCCGCGGTGCCGCGCGCTGGGTGCTCGTGTCGTTCGCCGCGCTGCTGCTCGCGTATGTCGGCAGCCGGTTCGTTTTCGAGGTGCTGCTGCACCGTTCCGTGGTTTGAACGCAGGTTTCCGATGCGACAGATTCTTCTCCTGATCCTTCTCTTCTTCGCGGGTTCGTGGCTCGCGCGCAAGCTGCGCCAGGCGCAGGAGCACGCGCAGGCGCGCACCGGCCGCGGCGCCGGTTACGACGGCGCGCCCGGCACCGGCGGGGCTGCGCGGCCGAACGGCGACGCCGCTCGCTCGCTGCCCGAGCCGATGGTGCGCTGCGCCGAATGCGGCGTGCATGCGCCGAAGGGCGATGCCGTCGTCGCGGGCGGCGAATACTTCTGCAGCACCGAGCACGCGCAGCGCCACGGCGCACGCGCGAGCGGCCACGACGCCCGATGAACGACGCAGCACGACTGTCGGTCGACGCACACGGCTGGGTGCGCGAAGCGCGCCACGCGCCGTCGCCGAATTACGAGGTGCGGCCCGCGGGCGCGGTGCCGACGCTCGTCGTCGTCCACAACATCAGCTTGCCGCCCGGCGAGTTCGGCGGCGACGCGATCGAGGCACTGTTCCTGAATCGCCTCGACTGCGATGCGCACCCCTATTACCAGAGCCACCTGCGCGGCGTGCGCGTGTCCGCGCACTTCCTGATCCGCCGCAGCGGCGAACTCGTGCAGTTCGTGTCGTGCGACGAGCGTGCGTGGCACGCGGGCTCGTCCGAATTCTTCGGCCGGCCGCGCTGCAACGACTTCTCGATCGGCATCGAGCTCGAGGGCGCGGACGACGTGCCGTTCGACGACGCGCAGTACGCGACGCTCGCCGCACTCTCCCGCGCGCTCGCCGCACGCTACCCGGTCGACGCATTCGCGGGGCACTCGGACGTCGCGCCGGGTCGCAAGACCGACCCGGGCCCGCATTTCGATTGGCAACGCTTCGCGAGCGATGCCGGGTTTTCCGCCGAATACTTTCCTTTCCGTCAGCACTGATCGCGGGGTTTTTTGACCGGAGAAAGTTTTTTCTCCGACCAATGCCTTGTCGTGTCTGCGCGTGAGCGATGTCAAGACCTCCATCGTAAATTATCCGTTTGGACGTCCTCCGAATGTCCACTATACTTGGTGCCAGTTGAGCAGTTCTGCACTAGATATAGTGTGTGTCGCAGGGGAAACCCGAGCGGCACCGGCCGGCGGCCAACGCTGGCGGACAGGGTTCTCAGGGCGGCGCGTCAGGCCGGGCGGTCCGGGCGTCGCGATCAGCGCAGCGAACTTCGACGGGGCAGGGTATACATGACGAAGCACACGACCGGCTCGGTTGTCGCGCATCGACCGAACCGGCTTCCCCGGCGCATCGCTCGCCTCTTACCGCTCGCGCACCGCGTTGCGCAGCGTTCGTTTTAATCCGCGGTTCTCTCCGCACCATCCAACACCAGGAGCTTTGCACATGCAAACCACCGACAACGCGACGTCCCAGTACGAGAGCGCCTCGAGCCGTCCGCTCGGCGGGACCGAACAGGGCGCGAAGGCGCTCGCGCCGCAGGCCACGTTCGCCGACTACAAGGTGATCCGCCGCAACGGCAGCGTCGTATCGTTCGAACCTTCGAAGATCGCGATCGCGGTGACCAAGGCTTTCCTGGCCGTCAATGGCGGGCAGGGCGCGGCATCGGCGCGCGTGCGCGAGCAGGTCGAACAGCTGACGCACAACGTCGTGCGCGCGCTCGTACGCAGCCGCCCGAACGGCGGTACGTTCCATATCGAAGACATCCAGGACCAGGTCGAACTCGCGCTGATGCGCGGCGGCGAGCACAACGTCGCGCGTGCGTACGTGCTGTATCGCGAGAAGCGTCACCTCGAGCGCCAGCATGCGGGCGAGGAAGCAGCGGCAGCGGGCGGCGAGTCGAGCACCGGCATCAACGTCGTCGACAACGGCGTCACGCGTCCGCTCGACCTGCACGCGCTGCGCGCGCTGATCGTGTCGGCATGCGACGGCCTCGGCGCTGCGGTTAACCCTGACCCGATCGTCGCCGAAACGGTGAAGAACCTGTACGACGGCGTGCCGATGAGCCAGGTCTACGACTCGGCGATCCTCGCAGCGCGCACGATGATCGAGAAGGACCCGGCATACAGCCAGGTCACGGCCCGCATCCTGCTGCACACGATCCGTCGCGAGATCCTCGGCGAGGAAGTCGTCCAGGCCGAGATGCCGGCCCGTTACGCGGAATACTTCCCGCAGTTCCTGAAGCGCGGCGTCGACGCCGGCCTGCTCGACGACAAGCTGCTGCAGTTCGACCTGAAGCGCCTCGGCGAAGCCCTCGACGCGAACCGCGACCTGCAGTTCGGCTACCTCGGCCTGCAGACGCTGTACGACCGTTACTTCCTGCACGTCGACGGCACCCGCATCGAAATGCCGCAGGCATTCTTCATGCGCGTCGCGATGGGCCTGTCGCTGAACGAGATCGACCGCGAGACGCGTGCGATCGAGTTCTACAACGTGCTGTCGAGCTTCGACTTCATGAGCTCGACGCCGACGCTGTTCAACTCGGGTACGCACCGCTCGCAGCTGTCGTCGTGCTACCTGACGACGGTCGCGGACGATCTCGACGGCATCTATGAAGCGCTGAAGGAAAACGCACTGCTGTCGAAGTTCGCCGGCGGCCTCGGCAACGACTGGACGCGCGTGCGTGCGCTCGGCTCGCATATCAAGGGCACGAACGGCAAGTCGCAAGGCGTGGTCCCGTTCCTGAAGGTCGTGAACGACACGGCCGTCGCGGTGAACCAGGGCGGCAAGCGCAAGGGCGCGGTCTGCGCGTACCTCGAATCGTGGCACCTCGACATCGAGGAATTCCTCGAGCTGCGCAAGAACACCGGCGACGACCGCCGCCGTACGCACGACATGAACACGGCGAACTGGATTCCCGACCTGTTCATGAAGCGCGTGATGGAAGGCGCCGACTGGACGCTGTTCTCGCCGTCGACCTGCCCGGACCTGCACGACAAGTTCGGCGCCGATTTCGAGAAGGCTTACACGGCTTACGAAGAGAAGGTCGCGCGCGGCGAGATCAAGCTGTTCAAGAAGATCCCGGCGCAGCAACTCTGGCGCAAGATGCTCGGCATGCTGTTCGAGACGGGCCACCCGTGGATCACGTTCAAGGATCCGTGCAACGTGCGCTCGCCGCAGCAGCACGTCGGCGTCGTCCACTCGTCGAACCTGTGCACGGAAATCACGCTGAACACGAGCGACACCGAAATCGCGGTGTGCAACCTCGGCTCGGTGAACCTCGTCGCCCACCTGGTGAAGCAGGCCGACGGCAGCTACGCGCTCGACCACGAGAAGCTGAAGCGCACGATCAGCGTCGCGATGCGCATGCTCGACAACGTCATCGACATCAACTACTACGCGGTGCCGAAGGCGCGTAACTCGAACCTGAAGCACCGTCCGGTCGGCATGGGCATCATGGGCTTCCAGGACTGCCTGCACCTGCTGCGCACGCCGTACGCGTCGGAAGCGGCGGTCGAGTTCGCCGATCGTTCGATGGAAGCGGTCTGCTACTACGCGTACTACGCGTCGACCGAGCTGGCCGAAGAGCGCGGCCGCTACTCGAGCTACCGCGGCTCGCTGTGGGATCGCGGCATCCTCCCGCAGGACACGCTGAAGCTGCTGACGGAAGCGCGCGGCGGCTACGTCGAGGTCGACACGTCGGAGTCGCTCGACTGGACGTCGCTGCGTTCGCGGATCGCCGCACACGGCATGCGCAACTCGAACTGCGTCGCGATCGCGCCGACGGCGACGATCTCGAACATCATCGGCGTGTCGGCCTGTATCGAGCCGACCTTCCAGAACCTGTACGTGAAGTCGAACCTGTCGGGCGAATTCACGGTGGTCAACGAGTACCTCGTCCGCGACCTGAAGGAACGCGGCCTGTGGGACGAAGTGATGGTCGCCGACCTGAAGTACTTCGACGGCATGCTGTCGCGCATCGACCGCATCCCGGCCGACCTGCGCGCGATCTACGCGACCGCGTTCGAAGTCGACCCGACGTGGCTGGTCGAAGCGGCATCGCGTCGCCAGAAGTGGATCGACCAGGCGCAGTCGCTGAACATCTACATGGGCGGCGCGTCGGGCAAGAAGCTCGACGAGGTCTACAAGCTCGCATGGTTGCGCGGCCTGAAGACGACCTACTACCTCCGCACGATGGCGGCGACGCACGTCGAGAAATCGACGGTCGCGCACGGCGCACTGAACGCAGTGCCGACGAGCGGCGGCTCGAGCAGCGGCGGCGCGCAAGGCGCAGCGGGCGGCTTTGGTGCGGCGGGCGGCGATGCGTCGTCGGGCGCGGTCAACGCAGCGCCGGCGCTTGCGCCGGTCGAGGCGGATGGTCCGGTGTGCACGATGCGTCCGGGCGATCCTGGCTTCGACGAATGCGAAGCGTGCCAGTAACGCAGTGCGCCTGACCTGAGAAGCAGGCAAGGGCGGCGCACACGACGACCGATCGAGGTTGAAGTGTGCGCCGCTCTCAACTAAAAAAATGATAAGGAATCTGTAACGCGGCACCTGCGTTGCAGGCAGTGACAAGCGATCGAAACATCCCCGACGACGTCGTGTTTCGATCAGCGTTCGATGCGTCGAGCGCACCTCGCGATACACGCGCGACTCACATCGCGCGCTGCATGAATGACGATGCGTTGCTCAAAGTGTTGTATCGAGGTCGCAACGCGAATCGAAAAAAGGATTTTTCGTGAGCGAACCCTTTTATCGCTCAGGAAAAGATGGTACAAACCGTTCTAAATTGATGGTGAGAATTTATGCTCAACTGGGATGACGAGAAGACTGCCGTAACCCCCGCGAGCGGAGCGCAGCAAAACGCAATGCGCACCTCCGCCGGGATGGCTGTCGGAATGCAGGCTGCAACGCCTGCCGCCCATCAGGTCCGTGACATTTTCGAAGGCGATCTTGCGGTGCCACCGCAAGCATCGGCTGTTCCCGCCGGCGGTTCGGAAGCGCGGGTCAATGTCGCCGACAAGCGCATCATCAACGGCCAGACTGACGTGAATCAGCTGGTGCCGTTCAAGTACAAGTGGGCGTGGGAAAAGTATCTGGCCGGTTGCGCGAACCACTGGATGCCGCAGGAAATCAACATGTCCCGCGACATCGCACTGTGGAAGGACCCGAACGGTCTGACCGAGGACGAGCGCCGCATCGTGAAGCGCAACCTCGGCTTCTTCGTGACGGCCGATTCGCTCGCGGCGAACAACATCGTGCTCGGCACGTACCGCCACATCACGGCGCCCGAGTGCCGGCAGTTCCTGCTGCGCCAGGCGTTCGAGGAAGCGATCCACACGCACGCGTACCAATACATTGTCGAATCGCTCGGTCTCGACGAAGGCGAGATCTTCAACGCGTACCACGAGGTCACGTCGATCCGCGCGAAGGACGAATTCCTGATCCCGTTCATCCACACGCTGACGGATCCGGCCTTCAAGACCGGTACGCTCGAAGCGGACCAGAAGCTGCTGAAGTCGCTGATCGTGTTCGCCTGCATCATGGAAGGCCTGTTCTTCTATGTCGGGTTCACGCAGATCCTCGCGCTCGGCCGCCAGAACAAGATGACGGGTGCTGCAGAGCAATATCAGTACATCCTGCGCGACGAGTCGATGCACTGCAATTTCGGCATCGACCTGATCAACCAGATCAAGCTCGAGAACCCGCATCTCTGGACCGCGGAATTCCGCGCCGAGATCCGCGAGCTGTTCAAGCAGGCTGTCGAACTCGAATACCGCTACGCCGAAGACACGATGCCGCGCGGCGTGCTGGGTTTGAACGCGTCGATGTTCAAGAGCTACCTGCGCTTCATCAGCAACCGCCGTTGCCAGCAGATCGGCCTCGATCCGCTGTACCCGAACGAGGAAAACCCGTTCCCGTGGATGAGCGAGATGATCGACCTGAAGAAGGAACGCAACTTCTTCGAGACGCGTGTGATCGAGTATCAGACGGGCGGTGCGCTGTCCTGGGAATAACCCGCAGCAGCGAACCCGTCACATGATGTGAGCAGCCGGTGGCCTCTCGGCCCCGGCCCAAGGTTTAGGAGCAAGAACGCCTGATGCAAAGCATGCCCGGTGCCTTAACGGCCCAACGACACGACAGGCACTTTGCGAACCCTTCAGTGGGATGGGCAAACTTCCCTCCGGAAAAAGCGGACGGCCGTGTGGCGGTCCGCTTGATCAAGCGATTAGGGGTAGCGGCGCGAGGTGCGCCGGCTACCGACTTGATTTGGCGCGCGAGGCCGGGTGGTCACGCGCGCCATACCGTATTCATTAGCGTAAGCGCGTGGTATCCGCGTACGCCGATGAATAGCCCGCTTCGAAGCGCACGTCCTGAACAGCGTCCGCGGGAAGCGGGTTTTGACGAAGGGTGTAGTTTGAACTGACTCTCATCTGAACCTGAAGGAGAACAACATGGCTACCGCCAAGAAGAAACCGGCTGCTAAGAAAGTTGCTGCCAAGAAGACCGTTGCGAAGAAGGCTGCTGCTCCGGCGAAGAAGGCTGCTGCAGTGAAGAAGGTTGCTGCGAAGAAGGTCGCGGTGAAGAAGGTTGCCGCGAAGAAGGCAGCACCGGCGAAGAAGGCCGCAGCGAAGAAGGTTGCAGCCAAGAAGGTCGCGGTGAAGAAGGTTGCTGCGAAGAAGGCAGCACCGGCGAAGAAGGCCGCAGCGAAGAAGGTTGCAGCCAAGAAAGTCGCAGTGAAGAAGGTTGCTGCGAAGAAGGCAGCACCGGCGAAGAAGGCTGCTGCGAAGAAGGCCGCACCGGCGAAGAAGGCTGCTGCGAAGAAGGCCGCGCCTGCTAAGAAGGCTGCTGCCAAGAAGGCCGCGCCTGCGAAGAAGGCTGCCGCGAAGAAGGCTGCGCCTGCTGCGAAGAAGGCTGCCGCTGCTCCTGCGAAGAAGGCCGCTGCTCCGGCGAAGAAGGCTGCTGCACCGGCCAAGAAGGCTGCAGCTCCGAAGAAGGCCGTCGTGAAGAAGGCTGCGCCGGCAACGACCGCGTCGACCGCATCGGTTGCGCCGGCATCGGGCGTGAAGACCGCGCTCAACCCGGCAGCGGCATGGCCGTTCCCGACCGGCAGCCGTCCGTAATCGAGGCTGACCCGTACCACCCGGACACTCACATGGTGTCCGTGGGTTGAGTAGCGCTACTCAATCAGTCCCGCCATCTGGCTCAGGTGGCGGGATTTTTTTCGTCCGTGTTTGTCGATGTGCCTGGGAGCCTGTGTGCCGGCTGCCCGTATGCGGGCCGCGGCGAGTACGGACGAAAAAAAACGCATGTGCAGCTTCGCACATGCGTTCGACCGCGGCTTGCGCCGCGAGCTGAGGTACCTGTTAGTGCGTGACGCGCGTGACGCCGCCGCTCGACAGCAGTCGCACCCGTTCGCCGGCGCGGAACGCTTCGCCGCTTGCTGCCTGCGTGATCGAGCGCAGATCGCCGTTGTCGAGGCGCACGGTGATTTCGACACCGTTCGCCGTGCTGAGGTTTTCGCCGACCGCGTTGCCCGCGACCGCACCGACGAGACCGCCCGCGATCGCGGTCAGGATCGATCCCTTGCCGCCGCCGATCGCGCTGCCTGCCACCGCACCGAGTGCGCCGCCGCCGAGCGTGCCGATCGCACTGCCGCCGCCGTCGGACTGGATGCGCACTGCACGGACGCTTTCGACCGTGCCCATGCGAACCGTCTGTTCGCGTTGCGCCTGGCCGACGCTATAGACATCCGCCGAGCCCGGCGCGGTGAAGCAACCGGTGAGCGTCAGCGAGGCCGTCAGCATGGCCGCGAGCGTGAGGGTCTTTTTCGTCAACATCTTTGCTCTCCCACAATATTCATTTGAGACTGTAACCGAATGCAGTCTCGAAGCGCGCGTCGATCTCGGCGCGCGTCAGTACGTAAGTCTGGGGCCCCTGGTGGGCGATCTTGATCGAGCCCATCAGGCTCGCGAGGCGGCCCGTGGTTGCCCAGTCGAGGCCATGCTCGATGCCGTACAGCAGGCCGCCCCGGAAGGCGTCGCCGCAGCCGGTCGGATCGGCGACGTGCTCGGCCGGTACGACCGGAATCTGCTCCGCACCCTGCTTATGGCGGATGGTCGCGCCGTGCTCGCCACGCGTAATGACGAGGGCGTCGACCCGGCTGGCGATTTCATCTTCGGACCATCCCGTCTTGTCGCTCACCAGCTTGGCCTCGTAGTCGTTGACCGCTACATAGGTCGCAAGTTCAATGCTGCGGCGCAGCGTCGCACCGTCGAACAGCGGCAGGCCCTGGCCCGGATCGAACACGAACGGCACACCGGCCTTGGCGAGCTCTTCCACGTGCTGCACCATCCCGTCGAAGCCGTCAGGGCCGACGATCGCGAGCTTGATGTCCGGCGCGTCGCCCGCGTGGTTCAGGTGCGACTGCA
The DNA here is from genome assembly GCF_004803625.1 of Burkholderia sp. LS-044. Classification (NCBI taxonomy): domain Bacteria; kingdom Pseudomonadati; phylum Pseudomonadota; class Betaproteobacteria; order Burkholderiales; family Burkholderiaceae; genus Burkholderia; species Burkholderia sp. LS-044. The sequence continues at coordinate 122,967 of NZ_SSWO01000017.1, read as the reverse complement.
TCATCGCGCCCGGGTGGAACGCCGCGATCTGGTTGTTGTCGAGATCGGTCGTGATCATCGCCTGCGCCGTATAGGTATCGGGCAGCACGCGAACGTGGTCGCGGCGCAGGCCGAGCTGGTCGAGCCGGTCGAGATACGGCTGCGCGTCGAGCGCGCCCACCGTTCCCATCATGCGTGCATCGCCGCCGAGCAGGTGCAGCGCGTACGCGATGTTGCCCGCGCAGCCGCCGAATTCGCGGCGCATCGTCGGCACCAGGAAGCTCAGGTTGATGAGGTGCACCTGGTCGGGCAGGATGTGCTCGCGGAACCGCCCTTCGAAGGTCATGATGGAGTCGTAGGCGATCGAGCCGCAAATCAACGTAGCCAAGGTGTGCGTTCCTGTAGAAATGAGGGACCCTGCGCGACAACGCCGCGCGAAAGGCGCGGCGCGGCAGGGGAAAGCGGAAGAAAGCTTACTTCAGTGCGGCGAGCGCTGCATCGTAGTTCGGCTCGTCCTTGATTTCGCTGACGAGTTCCGCGTGGATCACCTTGTCCTGCGCGTCGAGCACGACGACCGCACGGGCGGTCAGGCCGTTCAGCGGGCCGCTCGTCACGTCGACGCCGTATGCGTTCGCGAATGCGCGGCCGGTGCGGAACGTCGAAGCCGTCACGACGTTCTCGAGGCCTTCGGTCGTGCAGAAGCGCGTCGCGGCGAACGGCAGGTCGGCCGACACGACGACGACAACCGTGTTGTCGAGCGACGATGCGGCTTCGTTGAACTTGCGGGTCGACGTCGCGCAGGTCGGCGTGTCGAGGCTCGGTACGATGTTCAGCACCTTGCGCTTGCCGGCGAAGCTGGCGAGCGACAGGTCGGCGAGATCCTTGCCGACCAGCTTGAAATCGGCGCCTTGCGCGCCGACGGCCGGGAACGTGCCGGCGAGATCGATCGGGTTGCCACCCAGCGTAACTTTGCTCATGTTCGTGCTCCGAATGAGCGCGCCGCTCGGGCGCGCGGGTTGAGACGGGCGCGCATGCGCGCGCCGCGGTGCGTCACGGATAGAAGATCTGGACGCGGAAATTCGAGGCGGGCGTGCCGTTCGTTTCGAGGCGGACGACCATCGTCTGCGTCGTGCCGGGCGGCAACCCGGCGTCGATCGGCGTGCCCGGGCGCACGTAGTCGCGCGGTGCGAGTACGCGGCGCACGGTCACGTGGTTGGTGTCGTCCAGCAGCGTCAGTTCGAGCGACGGGTAGGCGAGCGCGACGCGGTAGCGGTTCGTCAGCGGTACCTTCAGCTCGAGCTCGCGCGGGCCGTCGAGCTGGCGCAGGTCGGTCGCGTCGAGCCGCAGGCCGTCGATCGCGCGCGGCGGCGCGACCGTGCAGCCGAGCGGCGCGCAGGCCTGCCGGAACCAGCCCTGCGTGACCGGCCAGTGGATCATCAGCGTTTCGCGTTGCCACCACGCGAGTTGCGCGACGAGCAGCACGGCCAGCACGGCGGCGACGAGGCCGCCGAAAAAGCCGCCGAGCATTCCGCGCCGCTGCGGGGCGCGCGTCTCGCGCGTGACGGCGAAGTGAGGACGATCGTCGTCGGTCAGCGCAGCGGGGAACGGTGCGGCCGGCGCGCTGGCGGCCGCGGCTGGCTTCTCTTCGTGCGGTGCCTTTGCGCCGGTACCGGTGTCGGGTTCGGATCCGGCTGTTGCGATGGCCGGTGCCGGTGCAAATGCAAAACGCGGTTCGCGCGGCGCGCGTTCGTCGTCCGGCACGGCGAAGTGTGCGGTGCCAACGGGTTCGGCGGCATCGTGAGCGGTATCTGCGTCCGACGGACGGTGTGCGACGAAGCGTGGCTCACGCGGGTCGCGCTCGACGGGCGCGGCCGATGGTTCGGTATCCCGCGGCGTTTGCGTCTGCAGCGATTCGGCTGGTTGCGCGACGGCAGCGGAAGTGTCCAGCTCGGCCGGGGAGGGGGCGAACGGCGCGGGCGCACCCGACAAGTGAACGACGCCGGCGTCGGTGGACGGAAGGGCGAGCGGAATCAGCGGCTCGGTGCGCACGGTCTGCACGTTGTGTTGCAGCGACGGGTCGACGCCGGCGTCGAGCCACGGCGCCCACATGTCCCAGCCTTCCGGCTTGTAATCGGTGTCGGAAGATGCCCCGGCCGGCGCATCGGTAGTGAACAGCCGGGCCGGCGGGGCCGGATGGTGCGCGTTGCCTTCGTCCGGCGCGGCAGCCGGTTCGGTCAGGGCCGGCTCGGGCTGCTGCGCGTGCTCGGGAACGAGCGACTCGGATGCGTTGAAGACTTCGTGGCAATGCCCGCAGCGCACGAGCCCTTGATGCAGCGAGAGCTGTTCCTGCTGCAGCCGGAAGACGGTTTCGCAATGAGGGCAGCGCGTCGCAAGAAGCATGTCGAGCCGGGCGGCCTGCTGGCCAGAGTGAAGGACAGCGCTATTCTAATGGCTTTCGCGCCGGGTTCCGGCGAGGCATACCCAACCTTCGTGTTCACGCCAGACCGAGATGTCGACGTAGCGCGCGTAGACGGCCGCGACTTCGTCCGCCTGGCGCGCGAGCACGCCCGACAGCGCGATGCGCCCGCCCGGCTTGACCTTCGATGCGAGCATCGACGCCATCAGCTTCAGCGGATTCGACAGGATGTTCGCGACGACGATGTCGAATTCGCCGTCCGGGCACGCATCCGGCAGCCCGTACGTGACTTCCGCACGGTTGCGTTCGCTGTTCTGCCGTGCCGATTCGACGGCTTGCGGATCGATGTCGATGCCGATGACGGGGTTCGCCCCGCATTTCTTCGCGAGGATCGCGAGAATGCCAGAGCCGCAACCGTAGTCGAGCACCGATTGGCCGGGTTTCACCGACTGCTCGAGCCATTCCATGCACAGACGCGTGGTCGGGTGGCTGCCGGTGCCGAACGCGAGGCCCGGATCGAGTTCGAGGACGAGTGCATCGGGATCGGGCGCATCGTGCCACGACGGCACGACCCAGATCCGCTCGCCGATCGGGATCGGCTCGAACTGCGATTGCGTGAGTCGCACCCAGTCCTGTTCCTCGACTTCGCGGACGACGAACGTCGGCGTTTCAGCGATGCCGATCTCGTTGGCAGCCGCGGCGAGCAGCACGGCCGGCTCATGCTCGGCCGCGAGCAGCGCGACCACGCGCGAATGCTGCCACGCGGTGCGGTCGGGCACGAGGCCCGGCTCGCCGAAGAGCGGCTGTTCGTCGGGCGTGTCGGCGTCGGCGTCTTCCACGGACACCGACAGCGCGCCGAGTTCGAGCAGCGCGTCGGACAGTGCCTCCGCGTGCTCACGGGCCAGTTCGACGACGAGTTCGCGATAGCTCATGCTTACGCTTCTTCCGGTGCGACCTGCTGCTTCTGGGCGAGCCGGTTTTCGAGGTAGTGGATGCTGGTGCCGCCTTCGACGAACTTCGAATCGATCATCAGCTCGCGGTGCAGCGGGATGTTGGTCTGGATGCCTTCGACGACCATTTCGGACAGCGCGATGCGCATCCGGCTGATCGCCTGCTCGCGCGTCGCGCCGTAGGTGATCAGCTTGCCGATCATCGAATCATAGTTCGGCGGCACGAAATAGCCATTGTAGGCGTGCGAATCGACGCGCACGCCGGGGCCGCCCGGCGTATGCCACGACGTGATCCGGCCCGGCGACGGCGTGAACTTGAACGGATCTTCGGCGTTGATCCGGCACTCGATCGCATGTCCGCGGAACTGGATGTCGCGCTGGCGCAGCGTGAGCTTCTCGCCGGCCGCGATGCGGATCTGTTCCTGCACGATGTCGACGCCCGTGATCAGCTCCGAAACCGGATGCTCGACCTGCACGCGCGTGTTCATCTCGATGAAGTAGAACTCGCCGTTTTCGTACAGGAATTCGAACGTGCCCGCGCCGAGATAGCCCATCTTCTTGCAGGCGTCCGCGCAGCGGTCGCCGATGCGGTCGATCAGGCGGCGCGGAATGCCGGGCGCCGGCGCTTCCTCGATCACCTTCTGGTGGCGGCGCTGCATCGAGCAATCGCGTTCGCCGAGCCAGATCGCGTTCTTGTACGCATCGGACAGCACCTGGATTTCGATGTGGCGCGGGTTCTCGAGGAACTTCTCCATGTACACCTGCGGGTTGCCGAACGCACGGCCGGCTTCCTCGCGGGTCATGTTGACCGCGTTGACGAGCGCGGCCTCGGTGTGCACGACGCGCATCCCGCGCCCGCCACCGCCGCCCGCCGCCTTGATGATGACCGGATAGCCGATCGCGCGCGCAATCTTGACGATCTCTTTCGGATCGTCCGGCAACGCGCCTTCCGAGCCCGGCACGCACGGCACGCCGGTCTTGATCATCGTCTGCTTCGCGGTGACCTTGTCACCCATCATGCGGATCGTTTCCGGGCGCGGGCCGATGAACGTGAAGCCCGACTGCTCGACGCGTTCCGCGAAATCGGCGTTCTCCGACAGGAAGCCGTAGCCGGGGTGGATCGCTTCGGCGTCGGTGACTTCCGCGGCGCTGATCAGCGCCGGCATGTTCAGGTAGCTCAGGTTCGACGGGGCCGGGCCGATACAGACGGCTTCGTCCGCGAGGCGCACGTACTTGGCTTCCTTGTCGGCTTCCGAGTAGACGACCACCGTCTTGACGCCGAGCTCGCGGCACGCACGCTGGATGCGCAGCGCGATTTCACCGCGGTTGGCAATGAGGATTTTTTCAAACATAGCGAGTATTCGTCTCTTCGAGGGGCGCGCGAACGGCGCCTGGCGAGCATCGGCGGAGCGCGGCCCGCAGGCCGCGCGGCGGACTTAGCCGATCACGAAAAGCGGCTGGCCGTATTCGACGGCCTGGCCGTTCTCGACGAGGATTTCCTTGATCACGCCGGCCTTGTCCGACTCGATCTCGTTGAGCAGCTTCATCGCTTCGATGATGCAGATCGTCTGGCCTTCCTTGACCGTGTCGCCCACCTGGACGAACGGGTCCGCGCCCGGCGACGGCGCGCGATAGAACGTGCCGACCATCGGCGACGTCACGACGTGGCCCTGCGGGGCAGCCGGTGCGGCAGCGCCGCCAGCGGCCGGCGCGGCAGCGCCTTCGGTCGGCAGCGCGACCGACGGAGCGGGCGCGCTGACTTGCGGGGCATACCCAGCCGTCGGCTGCACGTAGACCGGCGGCGCGTTCTTGACGATGCGCACCTTGCCTTCGCCTTCCGTCACTTCCAGCTCGGAGATGCCGGATTCGGAAACGAGGTCGATCAGAGTTTTCAGCTTACGAAGATCCATCGGGAATTCCCCTTTCAATACGTGAAAGCGCCGGTTAGGGGCCGGCGCTGAATCTAGATCGCGAATTCAGCCGCGCGACGTGCCTTGCAGCTTGTCCAGCGCGTACTCGAGCGCGTACAGATAACCTTTCCAGCCGAGCCCGCAGATCACGCCTTCGGCCTGGTCGGAAAAGTAGGAGTGGTGCCTGAACGCTTCGCGGCGATGCACGTTCGACAGGTGAACCTCGACGAACGGGATGCCAACGCCGGCGATCGCGTCCCGGATCGCGACGCTCGTGTGCGTATACGCGGCCGGATTGATCAGGATGAAATCGGTCTGTTCCTCCCGCGCGGCCTGGATGCGGTCGACCAGCGCGCCTTCATGGTTGCTCTGGAACGACGACAGTTCGGCGCCGGCTTCCCGGGCGCGCGCGGCAAGCGCCTGATCGATCTGTGCGAGCGTCACGCGGCCGTACACCTCCGGTTCCCGGGTGCCGAGAAGGTTCAGGTTGGGGCCGTGCAGCACCAGCAATCGTGTCATGGTCGCTTCTATTTCTGCGGAATTGCGCGAACTTTAGCGCTATTTAGAGAAATTTGTCTAGTTTTGCCGAACGGCCGAGCGCGCGGGACCTGCAAGAATTACCGGCGCGCATGCAAAGTATCGGCGAATTCACGCGAAATTGCGGCGATCGACGGGCAAATCGCCGACAACGTCCGGGCTGCCGTTCGGACAGGTTACAGCGCGTCGAGCGTCTTTTTCAGCTCGGCCGGCTGGATTTGTCCCAATTTTGTCTCGCGAATCTTGCCGGTTTGGTCGATGACGACCGTAAACGGCAACGCGCCGGCGGTATTTCCGAAATTGCGGGCCAGATCGGCGCCCGCATAGCCGCTGACGAAGACGGGATAGTCGACCTTCACCTTCTGCAGAAAGTTCTTCACGTTCTGTTCGGAATCGACGCCGATCCCGATGAAACGGATGCCCTTCTGTTTGTATTGGTGCGACAGCGCGACGAGCTCCGGCATCTCCTCGACGCACGGGCCGCACCATGACGCCCAGAAATTGACGACGACCTTCTGGCCCTTGAAGGCGGACAGCGTGGCCGGCTTGCCGTCGACACCCGTCAGGGAGGCCGCCCACAACTGTTCGACCGGGCTGCCCTGTGCGGCGGGCGCGGCGACGGCGACCCCGTCATCGGCGGTGCCGCGGAACCAATGGCCGGCGGCGAGCCCGCCGGCAACGGCGGCGGCCGCGACGACCGCGAGCGCCAACATGCGTTTCATCATCATCGTTGAATCATTCCGGTTCGGAAGGGGCCTTGCCTGCTTCGACGAGCGCGCGCAGCGCGGCGGCATCCGCACGGGCGACCCGGCCGCGCGCGTCGGCCTTGACCGCGCCGCGCAGGTCGTCGCTCGCATAGAGCGCGAGATGGATGCCGATCGCATCCACGTCGCGCCGCGGGCGCCACAGGAAACTGAGCGTCTCGACGTCGGCGCGGCCCGCGAAATGCCGCGTCTCGGACACGTCGTACTGAACGTTCTGGTTCAGCAGGTAGATCGCGACGTCCTTCGGGTTGTCGGTGAATGCCTGCAAATGGATATCCGAATGCGCGTTCGCGGTGCCGTTCAGCACGGCACCCGTCACATAAGGATGGAACTCGGCGAGCCGGCGCATCCAGTCGAGCGCGACTTCGCGCAGGCGGCGCAGTTCGTCCGGCTGCGTGTCGCTCTGGAACAGCGCGAGGTACTCGCGCAGTTCTTCCTCGATCTGGTCGTTATCCGGCAGCCATTCGCCTGCAACGCGCGAGTCGCCCAGCAACTGGCGCGCGGCCTTGCGTTTTGCGCCGGCATAGTCGAGGCCGTCCTCCGCGATCAGGCGGGCGGCGGACTGGGCAATTTCCTCGCGGAGGCGCCGCGGGTCGACAAGAGGTTTGCGAGACATGATCCGGCAATCATACTCGATCGCCGCGGCGCCCGAGCGCGGGTGCGGCGGCCTGCCGCCCGGCGTGCCGGCGCCGCTCGCGCGCATCGTTCGGGCCGCCGGGCACGGCAGGCCGTCAGTTACAATAGTGCTCTTTGTGTCGCGGCAAAAGCCGTTGGCCGGGCGCCGGCCGCGCGGCCCGTCCGGCGCGCCGCACACACATCTTTTCCGAATCGACGGCGCCCGGCGGCGCGAAAGCATTCATCTATGCACATCCACATTCTTGGCATCTGCGGCACCTTCATGGGCGGTCTCGCCGTACTCGCGCGCGAGGCGGGCCACACGGTGACGGGTTGCGACGCGGGCGTCTATCCGCCGATGAGCACGCAGCTCGAGGCGCAGGGCATCACGCTGATCGAGGGCTACGGCGCCGAGCAGATCGACCTGAAACCGGATCTGTTCGTGATCGGCAACGTCGTCACGCGCGGCAATCCGCTGATGGAGGCGATCCTCGATCGCGGCCTGCCTTATGTATCCGGCCCGCAATGGCTCGGCGAGCACGTGCTGGCCGGCAAGTGGGTGCTCGCGGTCGCAGGCACGCACGGCAAGACGACCACGTCGTCGATGCTCGCGTGGCTGCTGGAAGACTCCGGTCTGAACCCGGGCTTCCTGATCGGCGGTGTGCCGCTGAACTTCGGCGTGTCGGCGCGGCTCACCGATTCGAGCTTCTTCGTGATCGAGGCCGACGAATACGATACGGCGTTCTTCGACAAGCGCTCGAAGTTCGTCCACTACCGGCCGCGCACCGCGGTGCTGAACAACCTTGAGTTCGATCACGCCGACATCTTCCCCGATCTCGCCGCGATCGAGACGCAATTCCACCATCTCGTGCGTACCGTGCCCGGTGTCGGCAGGATCGTCACGAACGGCCGTTCCGACGCGCTCGAGCGTGTGCTGGCGCGCGGCTGCTGGAGCGAGGTCGAGCGGTTCGGCGTCGACGGCGGCTGGCAGGCGCTGCCGGCCGAGGACGGCGTGCCGGTCGACGAGCGTTTCGCGGTGTATTCGCACGCGGAACGCGTCGGCGAAGTCGCATGGCAGGTGCAGGGCGATCACAACCGGATGAACGCGCTCGCGGCGATCGCGGCCGCGCGCCACGTCGGCGTGCCGCCCGCGCAGGCCGCCGCGTCCCTCGCGTCGTTCCGCAACGTGAAGCGCCGCATGGAAGTGCGCGGCAGCGTGGACGGCGTGACCGTCTACGACGACTTCGCGCACCATCCGACTGCGATCGAAACCACGATCGCCGGCCTTCGTGCACGCATCGGCCGCCAGAATTCCCGCATTCTCGCCGTGCTCGAGCCGCGCTCGAACACGATGAAGCTCGGCGTGATGAAGTCGCAATTGCCGGCGAGCCTGGCCGACGCCGATCTCGTGTTCGGTTACGGCGCGCCGGCCGGGCGCGACGCGCTCGGCTGGAATCTGGCCGAGGCGCTGGCGCCGCTCGGCGACCGCGCGCACGCGTTCGACGACCTGCACCTGCTGGTGAAGTCCGTCGTCGCAGCCGCCCGCCCGGGCGACCACGTGCTCGTGATGAGCAACGGCGGCTTCGGCGGCGTTCATCAGAAGCTGCTCGATGCGCTCGGGAGCCGCTCGTGATCCTGTATCTGCACGGCTTCCGGTCGTCGCCGGAATCGCAGAAGTCGCGCCAGCTCGCCGCGCGCATGGCCGAGCTCGGCCGCAGCGGCGAGTGGCGGTGCCCGTCGCTGTCGGTGTCGCCGCTCGAAGCGATCGCGGTCGCGGAAGCCGAGGTGGCGGGCGCGCGCGACGTGACCGTCATCGGCAGCTCGCTCGGCGGCTATTACGCGACCTGGCTGGCCGAAAAACACGGCTGGAAGGCCGTGCTGCTGAATCCGGCCATCGTGCCGCAGCGCGATCTCGAGCAGCACCTGGGCGAACAGCCGCTGTGGCACGGCGGCGGCACGATCGTCGTCGAGCGCCATCACCTGCATGAACTCGACGCGCTGCGCGTGCCGGCAATCACGCGTGCCGAACGCTACTATCTGTTCGCGGCGACCGGTGACGAAGTGCTCGATTACCGCGAGATGCTCGCGCACTACCCGGGCGCGAAGACGCGCGTGATCGAAGGCAGCGATCACGGGATCAGCGAATTTGCCGACTATGTCGACGACGTTCTCGCGTTTTGCGACGGAAAGACGTCTTAATCCGGCCATGTGCCGATCGAATTCCCATCATCATGCGGCGCCGCGGACGCGGCGCCCGGCAGTCTGAACGAGAGTACTGAGTGAACGTTTTCTTCGAGGAATCGGGCAGTTTCAAGGCGGGCAGCGTGCTGTCGCGCCAGGGCGACGCATTTCAGGTCGAGTTGCCCGGTGGGCGGCGGGCCAAGGTGCGCGCGAAAGACGTGCTGATCGAATTCGACAAGCCGGCCGCGGGCGAACTGATGCAGGAAGCCGACACGGCCGCGCAGCAGATCGACCTGGATTTCCTGTGGGAATGCGCGCCGACCGACGAGTTCGCGTATACGGCGCTGGCCGCGGAATACTTCGGCGCGACGTACGGCCCGGTGGAGCGTGCGGCGCTGGTGTTGCGACTGCACGGCTCGCCCGTCTACTTCCGCCGCAAGGGGCGCGGCCAGTACCAGCGCGCGCCGGAAGAGCAGCTCAAGATGGCGCTCGCGTCGCTCGAGCGCAAGCGCCAGCAGGCGCTCGTCCAGGCGCAGTATGAAGAGGAACTGAAGGCCGGCAAGCTGCCGGAAGCGTTCGCGGGCAAGGTGCTCGGGCTGCTGACGCGGCCGGACAAGAACGCGATCGAATACAAGGCGATGGAGGCGGCGGCCGGTGCGCGCGGCGTGTCGCCGGCGCGGCTGATGCTCGACTGCGGCGGCATCGCGTCGCCGCGCGCGCTGCACGAGGCGCGCTTCCTCGCGGAGTTCTTCCCGCACGGCACGGGCTTCCCGGCCGTCACGGTCGGCCCGCTGCCGGACGACCTGCCGCGCGCGGACGTCGAGGCGTTCTCGATCGACGACATCACGACGACCGAAATCGACGACGCATTCTCGGTCGAGCATCTCTCCGACGGCCGCGTGCGCATCGGTGTGCACATCGCGGCGCCGGCGCTCGGCATCGTGCGCGGCGACGCGATCGACGCGATCGCGCGCACGCGCCTGTCGACCGTCTACATGCCGGGCGACAAGATCACGATGCTGCCGGACGACGTCGTCGACGTGTTCACGCTGAAAGAGGGCGACTACCGCCCGGCACTGTCGCTGTACATCATCGTCAACCGCGAAACGCAGGAGATCGTCGCGAACGAGACGCGCGCCGAGCTCGTGTTCGTGAAGAACAACCTGCGGCACAACAACCTCGACGAGCTCGTCAACGAAGAGACGCTCGCGGCCGGCACCGGCGACTACCCGCACAAGGACGACATCGCCGTGCTGTGGCCGCTCGCGCAGGCGCTGTTCGAGAAGCGCCAGGTCGCGCGCGCGGGTTACGGCCTGAAGCGCGAGGTGCAGCGCAACACCGACTACAACTTCTACGTCGAAGGCGAGCACGTGACGATCACGCCGCGCCGCCGCGGCTCGCCGCTCGACCTGATCGTGTCGGAGCTCGCGATCCTCGCGAACTCGACGTGGGGTGCGTTCCTGCACGATCACACGGTGCCGGGCATCTACCGCTCGCAGCGCGGCTTCGGCGCACCGGGCCCGAAGCGCACGCGGATGCAGACGACGGCCGCGCCGCACGAAGGTCTCGGCGTCGCGCAGTATGCCTGGAGCACGTCGCCGCTGCGCCGCTACGTCGACCTCGTGAACCAGTGGCAGCTGCTCGCGTGCGTGCAGCACGGCGTCACCGCGAAGCTCGCCGCACCGTTCAAGCCAAAGGACGCCGACCTGTACGCGGTCGTGCAGGGCTTCGACGACACGTATACGGCCTACGCCGACTACCAGCGCCGGATGGAGTACTTCTGGTGCCTGCGCTGGCTCGCGCAGGAGCAGAAGAAGCAGGTCGTCGCGAGCGTGGTGAAGGGCGATCTCGTGCGCCTCGAGGAAATTCCGCTGCTGCTGCATGTGCCGGGGCTCGGCGTGCATGCCCGCGGCACGCGCGTGCTGCTCGACGTGATGTCGCTCGACGAGCTGACGATCGAGGCATCGGTGCGGTTGCTGAACGTGCTCGATGCGCCGACCGTGACGAGCGGCGACGCGGCCGACGAAGAGGATGACGCCGAAGGCGGCGACGACACGCTGATCGACGCCGAAGACGCGACGGCCGAAACCGAGGCGGAAGCGCTGGCGGAGGCGGACGGCGCGGCAGCCGGCGAAGGTGGTGAAGGCGGCGAAGCCACGGGCGGCAACGCCGAAGAAGAGGGGCGCGCATCATGACCGCAGCTGCGTCGACGAGCGGCGCCGACCGCTATGTCGTGTTCGGCAACCCGGTGGCGCACAGCAAGTCGCCGTTCATCCACGCGCAGTTCGCCGCGCAGACGGGCGAGCCGGTCGAATACACGCACCGGCTCGCGCCGGTCGACGGGTTCGACGCGGCCGTGCGGGCATTCGTCGCCGAAGGCGGTCGCGGCGCGAACGTGACGGTGCCGTTCAAGCTCGAGGCGCATGCGCTTGCCGACACGCTGTCGCCGCGCGCGGCGGCGGCGGGCGCGGTGAATACGCTGCGCATCGACGCCGACGGCCGTATCCATGGCGACAACACCGACGGCGTCGGCCTCGTGCGCGACATCGAAGCGAATCTCGGCGTGTCGCTGGCGGGCGCGCGCATCCTGCTGCTCGGCGCGGGCGGCGCGGCGCGCGGTGTCGTGCTGCCGCTGCTCGACCGCGCGCCGCTGTCGATCACGATCGTGAACCGCACCGCGAGCAAGGCCGAGGCGCTCGTCGGCCAGTTCATGCAGGCCGCCCACGATGCGGGCTGCACGCTCGCGGGCGGCGGCCCGGACGTCGTGCGCGCGGAGCCATATGACGTGGTGATCAACGCGACGGCCGGCAGCCTCGATGCCGCGCTGCCGGAGTGCGACGCGGCCGCGTTCGGCGCGGGCACGCTCGCGTACGACATGATGTACGGCGCGCAGCCGACGGTGTTCATGCAGCATGCGGCGTCGCTCGGCGCGCGCACCGCCGACGGGCTCGGGATGCTCGTCGAGCAGGCGGCCGAATCGTTCTTCATCTGGCGCGGCGTGCGTCCGGACGGCGCACCGGTGCTGGCCGCGCTGCGCCAGGCGCTCGCGGCGAGCTGAACGGGGCGCGGCACGTGGTGGCGGTGAGCGGCACGCAGCACACGCGGACGGTGAGCCCGACGCGCTGGATCGTCTATGCGGGATCGGTGTTCGCGGGTGCGTGGCTCGCGACGCAACTGTTCTATCTCGTACAGATCGCGCTGTGGTCGTTCGTGAACCCGGGCTCGACCGCGTTCATGCGCACCGACGCGTGGTGGCTGTCGCGCGACAAGCCGCCCGCGCAGATCCAGCACCAGTGGGTGCCTTACGACCAGATCTCGCGCAACCTGAAGCGCGCGCTGATCGCGTCGGAAGACTCGACCTTCGCGACCAACAACGGCTACGACGTCGACGCGATCCTGCAGGCGTGGGAGAAGAACAAGGCGCGCGGCCGGATCGTCGCGGGCGGCTCGACGATCACGCAGCAGCTCGCGCGCAACCTGTTCCTGTCGCGCGAGAAGAGCTACATCCGCAAGGGGCAGGAGCTCATCATCACGTGGATGCTCGAAACGGTGCTCGACAAGGAGCGGATCTTCGAGATCTACCTGAATTCCGTCGAGTGGGGACGCGGCGTGTATGGTGCCGAGGCGGCCGCACGCTATTACTACCGGATTCCCGCGAGCCGGCTCGGCGCGTGGCAGTCGGCGCGCCTCGCGGTGATGCTGCCGAAGCCGCGCTGGTTCGACGCGCACCGCGGCTCGGCCTACCAGGCGCAGCGCGCGGCAGTCATCGCCCGCCGGATGGGCGCGGCCGAACTGCCGCAATCGGAGTGAACGGCGCGAGCGCGCCGTCACATTGACCGTTTCGACGCCCGTGCGCTGCACGCGGGTCGCTCGCGGGCCGTTTGTGCGCTGCAGCGCATGCGCGTCACGCGCATTTCGGGTCACATCCATTAGACGAATCCGTCTATTTCGCTTTGCTGAGCAATGCTCGCGATCACGCGCGTTTGTTGGCTGATATGGCACGAAATCCTGGAATTTTTAGTATTCCAGGGTAAACGCGAAAGTCCGTGAAAGGCACGTGAAATGCAACGTTTCGCGAACCGAAGCATTCCTGAAAGGTGTGCGCCGCACCGGCCGCCGGCCAAATATTTCAAAATTTTTCAAAGCTGACGGGCTCGCGTATATTGGCCAGCGCCTCGGCTTATCGGCCGCGATCGAGGCGGGGGGCGGCTTATCCGGCTGCTCGATACAAAAAACATCCGAGAGAAGGAAAGCAACGATGCCAGCGAGCAAAGCGAAGCTGTTGTTGGGAGTGGTGTTTTCTTCGCTGATTCTGACGGCCTGCAACGACGACGTGACATCGTCCGCTGCTGCCAGCGCCGACAACTCAGCCGATCCCGCCGGTCAGGTGGACAGGGCGTACAACGATCCGAACAGTTATTCGTCGAGCGCGAACGCGTCGCTCGACGCCTCCGCCGCGGTTGAAAAGGCCGCCGTCACGCATCACCAGATCACGCTGAACGGCAAGACGATCCGCTACACGGCCACGGCCGGCCACCTCGTCGCGCGCAATCCGCAGACGGGCGCGCCCGAAGCCTCGTTCTTCTATGTCGCCTATACGGCCGACAACCAGCCCGCGGCGAAGCGGCCCGTCACCTTCCTGTACAACGGCGGCCCCGGCTCGGCATCGGTGTGGCTGCACCTCGGCTCGTTCGGCCCGCGCCGGATCCAGACGGGCGACCCGAACGCGAACACGTCGACGTTCCCGTTCGTCGACAACCAGGAAAGCCTGCTCGACACGACCGACCTCGTATTCGTCGATGCGATCGGCACCGGCTTCTCCGAAGCGATCGCGCCGAACACGAACCAGACGTTCTGGGGCGTCGACCAGGACGGCGGCGCGTTCCGCGATTTCGTCACGCGCTACCTCGCCGTGAACCAGCGCAGTGCCTCGCCGAAATACCTGTTCGGCGAATCGTACGGCACGCCGCGCACCGACGTGCTCGCGAACCTGCTCGAGACCGCGGGCGTGAAGCTCGACGGCATCGTGCTGCAGTCGTCGATCCTGAACTACAACACGAACTGCGACATGGCGAGCGACTACATCGGCAACTCGAACAACGGGTCGAGCCCGGTGAGTTGCGCGGGTTTCGTGCCGTCGTATGGCACCGTCGGTGCGTACTACCAGCTCGACAACCCGAACCCGTCGAACCTGCCGCAGTATGCGGACCAGATGCGCCTGCTGACGGCCGGCAGCTACGCACCCGCCGTGAACGCGTACCTGGCGAGCCATACGCCGCCGCCGCCGGCCCTCGTCACGACGATGGTGAATTCGACCGGCGTGAAGCAGTCGCTGTGGAATGCGGACTTCAACGTGATCCCGACCTTCTTCGACAACAGCTTCCAGCTGTCGCTGATCCCGGGCACGCTGATCGGCCGCTACGACGCGCGCGTGAACGTGCCGGTGTCGAGCCCGCTTGCCGCGGACGGCGATCCGTCGAGCTCGTTCATCACGAAGCCGTTCACCGACACGATCGGCAAGTACCTGCCGAACGAGCTGAAGTACACCGCGCAGTCGGCGTATTCGTTGAGCAGCAACGCGATCAACACGTGGGACTGGACGCACGACGGGCTCGCGATGCCCGACACGATCCCCGACCTCGCCGCGGCGCTGACGCTGAATCCGCAGCTGAAGGTGCTGTCGCTGAACGGGTATCACGACATCGCGACGCCGTTCTACCAGACCGAGCTCGACCTCGCGCGGCTCGGGACGCAACCGAACCTGACGATCAGGGACTATCAGGGCGGACACATGGTCTATCTCGACGATACGTCGCGTCCGCAGGAGAAAGCCGACCTCGTGACCTTCTACAACGCGGCCGCGCACTGATGCTGCGCCGGCCGGCGGCAGGCGCCCGCGGTGGCGCCGCACCGGCCGTCGACGACCTCATTCCAGACTGGAGCCTGATATGAAGAATCGTTTCATCGTCGTTGCCGCGGCGCTCGCATGTGTCGGCGCCGCAGCATCCGTATCCGCGTTCGCGCAGGCGAGCGACGCCGCCGCGCCGGCGCGCGCGCGCCAGGCGCAGCTCGGCGATCCGTACGTGCCGCCGGCCGCGCGCAAGCCGACCGCCGGCACGCAGACGACGGGCGCCGCGCTGCATGCGCAGGTGGTGCGCAAGCTCGCGCGGCAGTTCAGCGCGGCCGACTCGCAGAACACGGGTTCGATCACCGAATCGCAGGCGCGCGCGGCCGGCCTCGGTTATGTCGCGAACCACTTCCGGCAGATCGACTCGAGCGGCAACGGCCGCGTGTCGTTCGCGGACGTACAGCGCTACATGCAGGCACGCAGCACGAGCCAGCAGTAAGCGCGGCGCGCGGTGAACCAACGGGGGCGGAACCTGCGACACGGCGGGTTCCGCCCCCGTGCACATGGCGCGGCCGTTACGGCGTGCCTGCCGCGGATTTCCGCCGAATTCTCATTATCTGGGCAACGCATTCAAATATTGGAGGCGAGTGCGTGCGCTCCTACAATCCGAAGCACATCGACAGCTTCGGACCCACGCATCGCGCGGCGCCCGACGCACACGGAGACACCTTCCATGAAGTTCGCCGGGCGCTTTATTCGGTGCATCGACCGCCGCCTCGCCGCGATGCCGGACGCAGTTCCGGCGTCGCGCGAACGGCTTCACCGGTTCCGTTGAAGAAGCCCGCCCCATGACCAAGATGCCCGACTCCCTTGCCCTCGACGCCCGGCGCGCGACGCCGGACGATGCGTCGCTGACCGACAGCATCGGCGCGACCAGCACGCCGCTCGATCTCGCTGCCCAGCAGGCCGGTACGCAGACGCTGCTGCGCGGTCTGGCGATCCTCGAGGCGATCGCGAACGGCGCGCGCGACATGCGCGCGATCGGCGCCGCACTCGGCACGACGCGCAGCACGACGCACCGCCTCGTCAGCAGCCTCGTGCAGGCGCGCTACCTGCGCCAGGTGCAGGGCGGCTACCTGCTTGGCCCGAAGCTGATCGAGCTCGGCACGATCGCGCTCGAGCAGATGCCGCTCACCGCGGTCGCGCGCCCGCACCTCGAAGCGCTCGCGGAAGCGACGCTCGACACGATCCATCTCGGCGTGCGCGACGGCGACGACGTGCTGTACATCGACAAGATTCCCGGTACGCGCGGCCTCGAGATGCGCTCGCGCGTCGGCCACCGGATGCCGCTCGCGTCGACCGGCATCGGCAAGGCGATGATGCTCGACCTCGATCCCGACCTGTGGCGCTCGCTGTTCGAGGCCGCACGGCGCGCGCTGGCCGGCGTCAATTTCAAGCCCGACAACCGGCCCGAGACGAGCGCGTTCCTGCAGCGCATGGCCCATTACGCAGCGGGCGGCTATACGTTCGACCTCGAGGAGAACGAGGCGTCGATACGCTGCGTGGCGGCACCGATCCGTGACGCATCGGGCGCGGTCGTCGCGGCGGTGTCGGTGGCGAGCACGATTCCGTACATGCCGCACGACCGGATGGACGAACTGATTCCGCTCGTGCAGCGCGAAGCGCGAGCCATTTCCGCGGAACTGGGCTGGAGCCCGCCGCAGGGTACCCGCAGGATCAAACGATGACGACTTCGACCCGGCCCGTTCCGGATGCCACCTCCGCCCCCCCGTCGCTGATCGCGCTCGACTGGGGCACGACCTCGCTGCGCGCGTATCTGTACGACGCGCACGGCGCGCTCATCGACACGCGCAGCCGTCCGGCGGGCGTCATGCATGTACCGGGCGGCGGCGCGCGCGCGTTCGACGCGGTGTTCGAGGAAGCCTGCGGCGACTGGCTCGACCGCTCGCCCGGCCTGCCGGTGCTCGCCGCCGGGATGGTCGGCAGCGCACAGGGCTGGCGCGAGGCGCCGTATGTCGCGGTGCCGGCCGGAGCCGACGCGCTCGTCGCGGGCCTCATCACGGTGACGACCTCGCGCGGGGCGACGATCTCGATCGTGCCGGGTGTGATCGCCACGGGCGAATTGCCCGACGTGATGCGCGGCGAAGAGACTCAGATAGTCGGCGCACTCGCGAGCGATCCCACGCTTGGCGCCGATCGTTCAGGGGTACTGATCGGCCTGCCGGGCACGCATGCGAAATGGGCGTGGGTGACGGACGGGCTGATCGAACGGTTCCAGACCTTCATGACCGGCGAGCTGTTCGCGGTGCTGCGCGACCACACGATCCTCGGCCGCACGATGCGCGCCGGTGCGTCGCCCGATCGCGCGGCGTTCGTGCGCGGCGTATCGGTCGCGCGCGGCGCGCGGCACACGGGGCTGCTCGCGACGATTTTCAGCACGCGCACGCTCGGCCTGACCGACCGGCTCGCGCCCGATGCGCAGGGCGACTACCTGTCCGGCCTGCTGATCGGCCATGAGCTCAACGCGCTCGACGCGATGCTCGCGGAGCGCGGCATCGCGCTCGCGGACCAGCCGCTGCTGCTGATCGGCGACGACGGCCTGTGCGCGCGCTACGCCGATGCGCTCCAGGAATTCGGCCACCCGCACGCGCGAGTCGTCGCGCATGCGACCGAGCGCGGCCTGTGGCGGATTGCGTCACGCGCCGGGCTCGTGCGCGCGGACGGCGAGCCCGTCTGCGCCGACCAATGAACCGATTGCAGAGGAACCCCTGATGCCGTCCGACCTTACGTTACCCGCGCCGTATACGCCTCACGCCGCGCTGATGCGCGCGTTCGACGCGTGTCCGCTGATCGCGATCCTGCGCGGGATCACGCCCGCCGAAGCGGCCGACCACGGCCGTGCGCTGTACGAAGCCGGCTTCCGGATCGTCGAGGTGCCGCTCAATTCGCCGGAGCCGTTCGGCAGCATCGCGGCGCTGCGGCGCGCGCTGCCCGACGACGCGATCGTCGGCGCGGGCACGGTGCTGCGCGCCGAGTATGTCGATCGCGTGCAGGATGCGGGCGGCTCGCTGATCGTGATGCCGCACAGCGACGCGGCCGTGATCCGCCGCGCACGCGAGCGCGGCCTCGCGAGCGCGCCGGGTGTCGCGACGCCGACGGAAGCGTTCGCGGCGCTCGCGAACGGCGCGGACGTGCTGAAGATGTTCCCGGCCGAGCAGCTGGGCGTGGTCGTCGTGAAGGCGTGGCGCGCGGTGATCGACCGCGCGGTGCCGCTGATCCCGGTCGGCGGGATTGCACCCGACAACATGCAGCCGTTCCTCGCGGCCGGCGCGAACGGCTTCGGGCTCGGTTCGGCGCTGTACCGGCCCGGCCAGCCGGCCGACGAGACTGCCGCGAACGCGCGCGCGTTCCAGGCCGGCCTGCGCGCGGCGCGCGGCGGAGCCGCATGATGGGCCGCCTCGCGGACAAGGTCGCGATGGTGACGGGCGCGGGCCGAGGCATCGGCGCCGCGATCGCCCGCGCGTTCGTTCGCGAGGGCGCGGCCGTCGCGCTCGTCGATCTCGACCTCCCGCAGGCGCAGCGCACGGCCGCCGGGATTGCACACGACATCGCCGGCGCGCGCGTCCTGGCGCTGCAGGCGGATGTCGCACGCCAGGATGCGGTGCGCGATGCCGTGGCGCGGACCGAGGCGGCGTTCGGCCCGCTCGACGTGCTCGTGAACAACGCGGGCATCAACGTGTTCGCCGATCCGCTGACGATGACCGACGACGACTGGCGCCGCTGCTTCGCGGTCGACCTCGACGGCGTGTGGCACGGCTGCCGCGCGGCGCTGGAAGGGATGGTCGAACGCGGTCGCGGCAGCATCGTGAACATCGCGTCGACGCATGCATTCAGGATCATCCCGGGCTGCTTTCCGTACCCGGTCGCGAAGCACGGCGTACTCGGTCTCACGCGTGCGCTCGGCATCGAATACGCGGCGCGCAACGTCCGCGTGAACGCGATCGCGCCGGGCTACATCGAGACGCAACTCACGCGCGACTGGTGGGACGCGCAGCCCGATCCGGCCGCCGCGCGCGCCGACACGCTCGCGCTGCAGCCGATGAAGCGGATCGGCCGGCCCGAGGAGGTCGCGATGACGGCCGTGTTCCTGGCGTCCGACGAGGCGCCGTTCATCAATGCCGCATGCATCACCGTCGACGGCGGGCGTGCGGCGCTGTACCACGACTGACACGATTGACGTAGCGATTCGAAAGACCGCACGTGCGACGGCCGCGCGCACGCTGCGTCGAAACCAACAAGCGGCTGCATCCTGTTCGATGAAGACAAGGAGACACTGGAGATGAAACGCAGAACGTTCGTAACGCTGGCCGCTGCGGCCGCGGTGGTGATCGGGAGCCCGGTTGCGCATGCGGCCGATCCGGTCAAGATCGGCTTCCTGGTGAAGCAGCCGGAAGAGCCGTGGTTCCAGGACGAGTGGAAGTTCGCCGAGATGGCGGCGAAGGCGAAAGGCTTCACGCTCGTGAAGATCGGTGCGCCGTCCGGCGAGAAGGTGATGAGCGCGATCGACAACCTGTCCGCGCAGAAGGCGCAGGGCTTCATCATCTGTACGCCCGACGTGAAGCTCGGGCCGGGCATCGTCGCGAAGGCGAAGTCGCACAACCTGAAGATGATGACGGTCGACGACCGCCTCGTCGACGGCGCGGGCAAGCCGATCGAGTCGGTGCCGCACATGGGGATCTCCGCGTACAACATCGGCAAGCAGGTCGGCGACGGCATCGCGGCCGAGATCAAGAAGCGCGGCTGGGACATGAAGGACGTCGGCGCGATCGACATCACCTACGAGCAGCTGCCGACCGCGCACGACCGCACGAGCGGCGCGACCGACGCGCTGGTGGCCGCCGGCTTCCCGAAGGCGAACGTGATCGCCGCGCCGCAGGCGAAGACCGACACGGAGAACGCGTTCAACGCGGCGAACATCGCGCTCACGAAGAACCCGCAGTTCAAGCACTGGGTGGCGTACGGCCTGAACGACGAGGCCGTGCTCGGCGCGGTGCGTGCGGCCGAAGGGCGCGGCTTCAAGGCCGACAACATGATCGGCATCGGCATCGGCGGCTCCGATTCGGCGCTGAACGAGTTCAAGAAGCCGCAGCCGACGGGCTTCTACGGCACCGTGATCATCAGCCCGAAGCGCCACGGCGAGGAAACCTCCGACCTGATGTACGCGTGGATCACGCAGGGCAAGGCACCGCCGGCGCTGACGCTGACGACGGGCATGCTCGCGACGCGCGACAACGTGTCGAAGGTGCGCGACGAGATGGGGCTCGCGTCGAAGTAAGCGGCCCGCCGGCTGCCGCGGCGATGCGGCGGCCGGCGGTCGATCGATTCCGGAAGTGGAGAGACGACGTGTCAGCGGCACTGCGTTTTGACAATATCGGCAAGGTATTTCCCGGCGTGCGCGCACTCGACGGCATCTCGTTCGACGTGCATGCGGGCGAGGTGCATGGCCTGATGGGCGAGAACGGCGCGGGCAAGTCGACGCTGCTGAAGATTCTCGGCGGCGAATACCAGCCCGATGCGGGCAGCGTGCTGGTCGACGGCCAGCCCGTGCAGTTCGCGAATGCGGCCGCGTCGATCGCGGCCGGCATCGCGGTGATTCACCAGGAGCTGCAGTACGTGCCCGACCTGACGGTCGCGGAAAACCTGCTGCTCGGCCGCCTGCCGAATGCGTTCGGCTGGGTGAGGAAGCGCGAGGCGAAGCGCTACGTGCGCGAGCGGCTCGCGGCGATGGGTGTCGACCTCGATCCCGATGCGAAGCTCGGGCGGCTGTCGATCGCGCAGCGGCAGATGGTCGAGATCTGCAAGGCGCTGATGCGCAATGCGCGCGTGATCGCGCTCGACGAACCGACCAGTTCGCTGTCGCATCGCGAGACCGAGGTGCTGTTCAAGCTCGTCGACGACCTGCGCGCGCAGGGCCGCGCGCTGATCTACATCTCGCACCGGATGGACGAGATCTACCGGCTCTGCAATGCGTGCACGATCTTCCGCGACGGGCGCAAGATCGCGTCGCACGAATCGCTCGCCGACGTGCCGCGCGAACGGCTCGTCGCCGAAATGGTCGGGCGCGAGATTTCGGATATCTACCATTACGCGCCGCGCACGCTCGGCGACGTGCGGTTCTCCGCCGAAGGCGTCGACGGCCATGCCCTGCGCGAACCCGCGAGCTTCTCGGTGCGCGCGGGCGAGATCGTCGGCTTCTTCGGGCTGGTCGGCGCGGGCCGCAGCGAGCTGATGCGGCTCGTGTACGGCGCGGACCACCGGCGCGCGGGCGTGCTGACGCTCGACGGCGCGCGCATCGACGTGAAGCGCACCGGCGACGCGATCCGCCACGGCATCGTGCTGTGCCCCGAGGACCGCAAGGAAGAAGGGATCATCGCGATCGCGTCGGTCGCGGAGAACATCAACATCAGCTGCCGCCGCCATTCGTTGCGCGCGGGGCTGTTCATCAACCGCAAGGCCGAAAGCGAAACCGCCGACCGCTTCATCCAGCGGCTCAAGATCAAGACGCCGAACCGGCGCCAGAAGATCCGCTTCCTGTCGGGCGGCAACCAGCAGAAGGCGATCCTGTCGCGCTGGCTCGCGGAGCCCGACCTGAAGGTCGTGATCCTCGACGAGCCGACGCGCGGGATCGACGTCGGCGCGAAGCACGAGATCTACGACGTGATCTACCGGCTCGCGGAGCGCGGCTGCGCGATCGTGATGGTGTCGTCGGAGCTGCCGGAAGTGCTCGGCGTGTCCGACCGCATCGTCGTGATGCGCGAAGGCCGGATCGCGGGCGAGCTGCCGCGCGAACGGGCGAACGAGCACGCGGTGTTGAGCCTGGCGCTGCCGCAGACGAGCGCCGTCGAGGCGGCCTGACGCGGGACACGACAATCGAATCGGACGCGCGGCACGGGCCGCGCGATGCAGGAGCAGGAGACACAATCATGCAAGTCAACGAAAACCTCGGCAGCGCCGCCGTGAAGCCCACGGCCGACGCGCTGGTGCCGCAGCAGAGCGACCGCCAGAAGTGGTGGCAGCACCTGACCGAATACAGCCTGATCGCGATCTTCGCGGTGATGTTCATCACGATGTCGCTGACGGTCGATCACTTCTTCTCGATCGACAACATGCTTGGCCTCGCGCTGTCGATCTCGCAGATCGGCATGGTCGCGTGCACGATGATGTTCTGTCTCGCGTCGCGCGACTTCGACCTGTCGATCGGCTCGACCGTCGCGTTCTCGGGCGTGCTGTGCGCGATGGTGCTGAACGCGACCGACAACACGTTCGTCGCGATCGTCGCCGCGGTCGCGGCCGGCGCCGCGATCGGCTTCGTGAACGGCGCGGTGATCGCGTACCTGCGCATCAACGCGCTGATCACGACGCTTGCGACGATGGAGATCGTGCGCGGGCTCGGCTTCATCGTGTCGAAGGGGCAGGCGGTCGGCGTGTCGTCGGATACGTTCATCGCGCTCGGCGGGCTCACGCTCTTCGGCGTGTCGCTGCCGATCTGGGTCACGCTGCTGTGCTTCATCGCGTTCGGCGTGCTGTTGAACCAGACGGTGTATGGCCGCAACACGCTCGCGATCGGCGGCAATCCCGAGGCGTCGCGTCTCGCGGGGATCAACGTCGAACGCACGCGCGTGTACATCTTCCTGATCCAGGGCGCGGTGACGGCGCTCGCGGGCGTGATCCTCGCGTCGCGCATCACGTCGGGCCAGCCGAACGCCGCGCAGGGCTTCGAGCTGAACGTGATCTCCGCGTGCGTGCTCGGCGGCGTGTCGCTGATGGGCGGCCGCGCGACGATCTCCGGCGTCGTGATCGGCGTGCTCATCATGGGCACGGTCGAGAACGTGATGAACCTGCTGAACATCGACGCGTTCTACCAGTACCTCGTGCGCGGCGCGATCCTGCTCGCGGCCGTGCTGCTCGACCAGCTGAAGAACCGCGGCGTTCGCGACTGACCCGGCCTGCCCTGACGGAGACGAACCGCATGACCATCGACATTTCCGCGCACGACGCGCACACCACGAGCCACGCGCGCTATGCACGGTATCCGAGCCTCGAGGATCGCGCGGTGCTGATCACGGGCGGCGCGACCGGCATCGGCGCGGCGTTCGTCGAACACTTCGCGTTGCAGGGCGCACGCGTCGCGTTCGTCGACCTCGACGCGAGCGCCGGCGCCGCGCTGGCGGACAGCCTCGCGCACGTACGCCACGCGCCGCTGTTCATCCAGTGCGACCTGACCGACGTCGGCGCGCTGCGCCATGCGATCGACGCGATCCGCGCGCGCATCGGCGCGATCGCGGTGCTCGTGAACAACGCGGCGAACGACGCGCGCCACGCGATCGGCGACGTGACGCCCGAATCGTTCGACGCGGGCATCGCGGTGAACCTGCGTCACCAGTTCTTCGCCGCGCAGGCGGTGATCGACGACATGAAGCAGCAGGGCGGCGGCGCGATCATCAATCTCGGCTCGATCAGCTGGATGCTGAAGAACGGCGGTTATCCCGTCTACGTGATGGCGAAGGCGGCCGTGCAGGGGCTGACGCGCGGTCTCGCGCGCGACCTCGGCCCGTTCGGCATCCGCGTGAATTCGCTGGTGCCGGGCTGGGTGATGACCGACAAGCAGCGCCGGCTGTGGCTCGACGACGCGGGCCGCGCGGCGATCAAGGCCGGCCAGTGCATCGACGCCGAACTGCTGCCCGCCGATCTCGCGCGGATGGCGCTGTTCCTCGCGGCCGACGACAGCCGGATGATCACCGCGCAGGACGTGATCGTCGACGGCGGCTGGGCCTGACCGTTCGCACGACCCGCATCGTTTCTTCGACGAAGGAAAGGAGTTCATCATGACCGCCACGTCCTCGCGCGCATCGTCGTCCACCAGCCAGTCGCGCCGCGCGCGCCTGGCCGCCGCCGCGCAGCCGGTCAGCCCCGGCCCGCAGACGGCCGCCTTCGCGCAGGGCGTCGGCGCCGCGCATGCGGCGGCCGTCACGCTGTCGAACGCGGCGCTGCGGCTCGACGTGCTGCCGCATCTCGGCGGCGGCATCGCGCGCTTCGACTGGCGCGGCGACAACGGCGCGTTGATGCCGGTGTTCCGCCGCTGCGACCACCCGGAGACGGCGACGGACCCGAACCAGCTCGCGTGCTACCCGCTGCTGCCTTACTCGAACCGCATCGGCGGCGCGCGTTTCGAATGCGACGGGCGCAGCGTCGCGGTGCCGCGCAACCGCCGCGACGAGCCGCTGCCGATCCATGGCGACGGCTGGCTCGCGCCGTGGCAGGTGGACGATGCGACCGCCACGTCGCTGCAGCTGTCGCTCGATCGCACCGCCGGTGCGCCGTATGCGTTCCGCGCGATCCAGTCGTTCGAGCTCGACGATACGACGCTGTCGATCGCGCTGACGATCGAAAATGCGGGGCGCGCGCGATTGCCGTTCGGGCTCGGCGTGCATCCGTTCCTGGTGCGCGACGACGTGACCGAGCTGGCCGCGGCCGCCGGCGGGCTGTGGCTGTCGGGCGCCGATTTCCTGCCGGTGCGGCACGTGAGCGTGCCGCCGGCCTGGCAGTTCGGCGTCGCGTATCCGCTGCCGGCCGCGCTCGTCAATCACGCATTCACCGGCTGGGGCGGCCACGCGACGGTGAGCTGGCCGCGCCGCGGACTGTCGCTGACGGTGGCGGCCGACGCCGATGCGTACGTGCTCTATACCCCGCCCGGCGAGGATTTCTTCTGCTTCGAGCCGGTCGATCATCCGATCAACGCGGTGAACCTGCCGGGCGGCGCGACCGCGCACGGGATGACGCTGCTCGCGCCCGGCGAGCGGCTCACGCGGCGGTTCGCGTTCACCGTCGAGCGCGCCGATGCGCGCGGCAATGGCGCGACACGCGAGGCGCGCCGGCGACGCGGGTAAAATACGCGGTCTACCAACGGTTTGCCGCGAGTACCCGCCATGTCTTCCCCGCTTACTTTCATCGAATCGCTGCGCGCCGCGTGGCAGCGCACGAATTCGCTGCTGTGCGTCGGCCTCGATCCCGAGCCGTCGCGCTTTCCCGTGCAGTTCGAGGGCCAGCCCGACGCGATCTTCGAATTCTGCCGGCAGATCGTCGACGCGACCGCGCAATACGCGAGCGCGTTCAAGCCGCAGATCGCCTACTTCGCCGCGCATCGCGCGGAAGACCAGCTCGAGCGCCTGATCGCGCACATCCACCTCCAGCACCCGGGCCTGCCCGTGATCCTCGACGCGAAGCGCGGCGACATCGGCAGCACGGCCGAGCAGTACGCGCGCGAAGCGTTCGAGCGCTATCGCGCGGACGCCGTCACGGTGAACCCGTACATGGGTTACGACTCGGTCGAGCCGTACTTCGAGCACGAAGGCAAGGGCGTGATCGTGCTGTGCCGCACGTCGAACCCGGGCGGCTCCGACCTGCAGTTCCTCGACACGAACGGCCGGCCGCTGTACCAGGTCGTGGCCGATCTCGCGGCGAACAAGTGGAATGCGAAGAACGGCCAGCTCGGCCTCGTGGTCGGCGCGACGTTCCCGAAGGAAATCGAGATCGTGCGCGGGATCGTCGGCGACATGCCGCTGCTGATCCCCGGCATCGGCGCGCAGGGCGGCGACGTGCAGGCGACCGTCAACGCAGGCCGCACGGCCGACGGCACCGGCATGATGATCAACTCGTCGCGCGCGATCCTGTACGCGAGCAAGGGCGAGGATTTCGCCGAAGCCGCGGCGCTCGCCGCGCAGAAGACCCGCGACACGATCAACGCGCATCGCTGATCGACGCTGGCGCCGGCTGCCCGCGCGGGCAGCCGGTTCCGGCAGGCCCGCGTTCGCGGGCCCGTGCCGCTTTCTCCGCTTTACCGCCACCGTTTCCCGCCTTCCCGGCCGTCGCACTGACGCGCACGGGCAATTTCCCGTCGTTTCCGCACCGCATGTCCGCGCGCCAATCGCGCGATGCTCGCGCTTGTCATCGATCTGTAACGAAACTGTCAAGAAAGGGAGTGACGCCATGCCCAAGCTGTCCCGACGTCTTCTGAGCGCGCTTGCCGCGTCGTTGTGCATGAGCTTCGCCCACGCGGCGGACCTGTCGCACTGGCCGGCCGACAGCGCGAAGGCGTTGAACGCGATGATCGCCGCGCACGCGAACCGCGGCGACTACGCGGTGTTCGACGCCGACAACACGACCTACCGCTACGACCTCGAGGAGTCGCTGCTGCCGTACCTGGAGAACCGCGGCGTGCTGACGCGCGACACGCTCGACCCGTCGCTGAAGCTGATTCCGTTCAAGGATTCCGCCGACTACAAGGAATCGCTGACGAGCTATTACTACCGGCTCTGCGAGATCGACGACCTGGTCTGCTACCCGTGGATCGCGCAGGCGTTCGCCGGGCAGTCGCTGGCCGACCTGAAGCGCCACGTCGACGCGATGCTCGCCGACGGCAAGCCGATCCCGATCCGCTACTGGCAGGGCGACAAGGTGGCCGACGGCACGGTGAACCCGCCGCGTTTCTTCCGCGGGATGCAGGAGCTGTACAACGCGCTGCGCGAGAACGGGATCGAGGTCTACGTGATGACGGCCGCGCACGAGGAGCTCGCGCGGCTCGTGCTGTCCGACCCGAAGTACGGCTACAACGTGAAGCCGCAGAACGTGATCGGCGTGACGACGCTGCTGCGCAACCCGGCGACCGGCGCGCTGACGACGTCCCGGTTGCAGATCAAGGCGGGCAAGTACGACGAGGCCGCGAACCGCAGCCTCGTGATCACGCCGTTCCTGATGAACCCGATGACGTGGTACGAAGGCAAGCTCGGCTCGATCGTCGGCTGGATCGACCAGTGGAAGAAGCCGGTGCTCGTCGCGGGCGACACGCCGACGTCCGACGGCTACATGCTGCTGAACGCGACCGACGTCGCGCGCGGCGGTGTGCGCGTGTGGGTGAACAAGAAGGACAAGCAGATGGCGCAGATCCGCGCGTGGTCGGATGAATCGGCCGCGCGGCAGAAGTCGCTCGGCCTGCCGGTCACGGCGGACAAGAACTGGATCGTCGTGAAGCCCGACGCGATCCAGTAAGCGGGCCGGCCGGGGCGCGGCGGGCGCCCCGGCCGGTCAGCCCTCGCGCTCGTCGAGCAGTTTCAGCAGCCCGCGCAGTGCATGCGCGGCCGCCTGCGTGCGGATCTGATCGCGGTCGCCCTTGAACACGAGCGTCTCGACGTCGGTATGCAGCCGGTTGCTCCAGCCGAACGACACGGTGCCGACCGGTTTCTTCTCGCTGCCGCCGGCCGGGCCCGCGATGCCGGTGACGGACAGCGCGACCTGCGCGCGGCTGTTGCGCAGCGCGCCTTCGGCCATCGCGCGCGCGACGGGCTCGCTGACGGCGCCGTGCTTGTCGATCAGGTCGGGCGGCACGCCGATCATGTCGATCTTGGCCTGGTTCGAGTACGTGACGAAGCCGCGCTCGAACCACTGGCTGCTGCCGGAGATGTCGGTGATCGCGGTGGCGATCATGCCGCCGGTGCAGGATTCGGCGGTGGCGAGCGTCAGGTGCTCGTCACGCAGCTTGTTGCCTGCGCGGATCGCAAGCTGGTGGACGACGGAATCGGTTGGCATGCGCGTCGGGAAACGGGAGTCGGGAAATCGGTCAGCCGACGACGGAGCGCCACAGGGCGATCACGAGCAGCGTCATGAACGCGGCGACCAGGTCGTCGACCATGATGCCGAGCCCGCCTTTCAGGCGGCGCTCGAAATAGCGGATCGGCGGCGGCTTGAGCATGTCGAAGATGCGGAACGCGACGAACGCCCATAGCTGGCCGATGAAGGTCGCGGGCGTGACGAACAGCATCACGAGCCAGATCGCGACGATTTCGTCCCAGACGACGGCGCCCGGATCGGACGTGCCCATCTTTCTCGCGGTGAAGCCGGTGAGCCACGTGCCCGCCGCGAAGCCGACCGCGATCAGCGCCCACCATTCGGGCACCGTCAGGTAGCGGTTGAGCACGACGAACGTGAGCCAGCCGAACAGCGAGCCGAACGTGCCGGGCATGAGCGGCGCGAGCCCGCTGCCGAAGCCGAGCGACACGAGGTGTGCGGGGTGCGACAGCATGAAGCGCGCGGTCGCGCGCCGCGGCGCGTGTCCGCCAGGTGCGGCGCCGGGCTCGGCCGCGGCGTGCGCGGGCGTCGGGTCAGTCTGCATGGAAGTGGTCGAAGCCGTGCAACGTGAGGGCGAGGGGCGCGCCGGCGGCGTCGCGCCACGCGATCGCGGGCTGTTCCGACGGCGCGGACAACGCGCGTATTGTACCGATTCGCGTGACCGGCACGCCGGCCGTCAGGCCGGCCGCTTCGACCGCCGCGCGGGCCGCCGCCGGCGCGGTGAAGCACAGTTCGTAGTCGTCGCCGCCGGCCAGCGTGCAGCGTCGCTGCACGTCGGGCGGCAGCGTCGCGAGCGCGGCCGAGCGCGGCACCGCGTCGGCATCGATCTCGGCGCGCACGTGCGAGCGGGCGAGGATGTGCTGCAGGTCGCCGGCGAGGCCGTCCGAGATGTCGAGCGCCGCGTGCGCGACGCCCGCGAGCGCCAGGCCGAGCGCGATGCGCGGCTCGGGGCGCTCGAGCGCGCGCCGGAACGCAGCGGCTTCGGCCGCGCCGGCCGCCCATTCGCCGCGCGCGACGCCGAGGCCGGCGCGCGCGTCGCCGAGCGTGCCGGACACCCAGACGTCGTCGCCGTCGCGCGCGGCATCGCGCCGCAGTGCGGCGTCGGGCGCGACTTCGCCGAATACGGTGACGCACAGGTTCAGCGGGCCGCTCGTGGTGTCGCCGCCGATCAGCTCGCAGCCGTAGCGCTCGGCGAGCGCGAACAGCCCGTTGCTGAATGCTTCCAGCCACGCCGCGTCGGCACGCGGCAGCGCGCACGCGAGCGTGAAGGCACGCGGTTCGGCGCCCATCGCCGCGAGGTCGGACAGGTTGACCGCGAGCGTCTTGTGGCCGAGCGCATCGGGCGCGACATCGGGGAAGAAGTGGCGGCCTTCCACCAGCATGTCCGTCGAAATGGCCAGCAATTTCCCGGATCGCGGCGCGATCAGCGCGCAATCGTCGCCGATGCCGAGCGTCGACGCGCGCGCCCCCTGCGCGGCGCGGCGCGTGAAGAAGCGTTCGATCAGTGAAAACTCGGAGAGGGCGGCTGGCACGGCGGGCGATCCGGAACGGTTGAAGGAACGGCATTGTACGAGGCGAACGGCGGCGCTTCTGCACCATCCGGACCATTTTTGTCGCGGCTGTTGCACCCGAATCGCCGGTCTGGCGGCCGATGATTGGCGCTACAATGCCGTCGAACAGTTATTCTAATCCGCCCGTCACGAGACACATGTCCACCCAATCCTCCTCCAAAGCCAAGCTCCGCGAAGCCGCCCTCGACTATCACGAATTCCCGACCCCCGGGAAAATCGCGATCGCCCCGACCAAGCAGATGATCAACCAGCGCGATCTCGCGCTCGCGTACTCGCCGGGTGTGGCGTACGCGTGCGAGGAGATCGTCGAGAATCCGCTCAACGCGGCACGCTTCACCGCGCGCAGCAACTTGGTCGGCGTCGTCACGAACGGCACGGCGGTGCTCGGCCTCGGCAACATCGGGCCGCTCGCGTCGAAGCCGGTGATGGAAGGCAAGGCGGTGCTGTTCAAGAAGTTCGCGGGCATCGACGTGTTCGACATCGAGCTGAACGAGTCGGATCCGCACAAGCTCGTCGACGTGATCGCCGCGCTGGAGCCCACCTTCGGCGGGATCAACCTGGAAGACATCAAGGCGCCTGACTGCTTCATCGTCGAGCGCGAAGCGCGCAAGCGGATGAAGATCCCGGTGTTCCACGACGACCAGCACGGCACCGCGATCGTCGTGGCCGCGGCCGTCACGAACGGGCTGAAGGTCGTCGGCAAGGACATCAAGAAGGTCAAGCTCGTCGCGTCCGGCGCGGGCGCGGCCGCGCTCGCGTGTCTCGACCTGCTGGTCGACATCGGCCTGCCGCTCGAGAACATCACGGTGACCGACCTGGCCGGCGTGGTCTACAAGGGCCGCACCGAGCTGATGGACCCGGACAAGGAGCGTTTCGCCCGCGAAACGGAAGCCCGGACGCTGGCCGAAGTGATCGACGGCGCGGACATCTTCCTCGGCCTGTCGGCCGCCGGTGTGCTGAAGCCGGAGATGGTGAAGGGCATGGCCGAGCGCCCGCTGATCCTCGCGCTCGCGAACCCGACGCCGGAAATCCTGCCGGAAGCGGCGCTCGAAGTGCGCCCCGACGCGATCCTCGCGACCGGCCGCACCGACTACCCGAACCAGGTCAACAACGTCCTGTGCTTCCCGTTCATCTTCCGTGGCGCACTCGACGTCGGCGCGACGACGATCACGCGTGAAATGGAGATCGCGGCCGTCAACGCGATCGCCGAGCTCGCGCAGCACGAGCAGAGCGACATCGTCGCGACCGCGTACGGCATCCAGGACCTGTCGTTCGGGCCCGAATACCTGATTCCGAAGCCGTTCGATCCGCGCCTGATCGTGAAGATCGCGCCGGCCGTCGCGCAGGCCGCGATGGACGGCGGCGTCGCGACGCGCCCGATCGAGGACATGGAAGCCTACAAGCAGCACCTGCAGCAGTTCGTGTACCACAGCGGCACGACGATGAAGCCGATCTTCCAGATCGCGCGCGCCGCGCCGGAAGAGAAGAAGCGCGTCGTATTCGCGGAAGGCGAAGAAGAGCGCGTGTTGCGTGCCGTTCAGATCATCGTCGACGAAAAACTCGCGAAGCCGATCCTGATCGGCCGCCCGTCGGTGATCGAGCACCGTATCCAGCGCTATGGCCTGCGCCTGACGCCGGGCACCGATTTCACGGTCGTCAACACCGAGCACGACGAGCGCTACCGCGACTTCTGGCAGACGTACTACAAGATGATGGCGCGCAAGGGCATCAGCGAGCAGCTCGCGCGCGTCGAGATGCGCCGCCGCACCACGCTGATCGGCTCGATGCTGGTGAAGAAGGGCGAAGCGGACGGGATGATCTGCGGCACGATCAGCACCACGCACCGCCACCTGCACTTCATCGACCAGGTGATCGGCAAGCGCCCGGGCTGCAGCGTGTACGCGGCGATGAACGGCCTCGTGCTGCCGGGCCGCCAGATCTTCCTCGTCGACACGCACGTGAACGTCGATCCGACCCCGGAGGAACTGGCGGAGATCACGATCATGGCCGCGGAAGAAGTGCGCCGCTTCGGCATCGAGCCGAAGGTCGCGCTGGTGTCGCACTCGAATTTCGGCACGAGCAACGCACCTTCGGCGAAGAAGATGCGCGATACGCTCGCGATCCTGCAGGAACGTGCACCGGAGCTGAAGGTCGACGGCGAGATGCACGGCGACGTCGCGCTCGACGCGGCACTGCGCAAGGAAATCCTGCCGGAATCGACGCTGGAAGGCGAAGCGAACCTGCTGATCCTGCCGAACATCGACGCCGCGAACATCGCGTACAACCTGCTGAAGACGGCTGCGGGCAACAACATCGCGATCGGGCCGATCCTGCTGGGTGCCGCACAGCCGGTGCACGTGCTGACCGAATCGGCGACCGTTCGTCGCATCGTCAACATGGCGGCGCTGCTGGTCGCCGACGTGAACGCCGCGCGCTGAGCCAAAACGAACGCGCCAGGCCGGTCGAACCGGCGTGGCGCGTCGGGCGAAATTGTAAACAAAAGCAAAAAGAGGCGTGCCCGCAATGGGCACGCCGCGGGCAGGGCGCAAACGCGCTTCCCTCAAGGCAACAGCAGCATCTCTCCACTCCTGGTAGCGAGCGCGGCAAGGAGGCAGGTCTTGCCGTACGAGAGATGCCGCCTTTATTTTATCTTGTGTAAGATAAATGTAGTGTGATTTCGGTAAAAAATGCGTAATTCCGGACATCGCGATGCTTTCGATTCCCAAACGGACATTGATTCGCGCGGCCAATAACGCTACGCTAACGCCTTTGTTGGTCGTCAACTACTTGATTTAACAGCGGGAACCCTGGTTCATGGCACGCAAGTGGCTCCGCAACGGCGCGCTCGCGTCCGTCTTCGCGATGTTCGCGATGGGTATCGTCGGCACGCCGACGGGCAGTCTGGTTTCCGCCGCTTACGCACGGGAGGCCGTTCCGGCCGACGTCGCGGCGAGCGGGCTCGATACGATCCCGACCGCCAGTCTTCCGCGCGAGGCCGTGACCACGCTGGGCCTGATCGGCGCCGGCGGCCCCTATCCGTACGAGAAAGACGGCGTCGTGTTTGGCAACCGCGAGCGGATCCTGCCAAAAGCGAAGCGCGGCTACTACCATGAGTACACGGTACCGACGCCACGTGCCCGCAATCGCGGCGCGCGCCGGATCGTCTGTGGCGGGCCGTTGCGCCGGATCGACAACTGTTATTACACGGGCGACCACTACAACAGTTTTAAACGTATTGTTGAATGACTTCGGGACGAATGGCATGAGCGACTCCATCTACGCGCACGAAACGGCGGCGGCGGAACTGTTCGCGGCCGGCGACGGCAACCTGTTTCAGCGCGTGATTCAACTGCACGCGGCGGCGCAGGCCGGCGGCACGCCGGAGCAACAGGAAGCCGTGCCCGGGCTTTCATCGAACGAGGAGCCTATGAGCCTTTTCACGACCGTGCGACCCAATCTCGTGCAGTCGATCCGCGCGTTCCGCGTGCAGGATCTTGCCGACGAAGCCGGCCGGCTCGGCCAGCATTTCCTGTATGCGTATTGCGGCGCCGCGCAGTCGAAGCAGGAAGTGATGGAAACGATCGCGACATCGTTCCTGTTCCCGAAGCATTTCGGGAAGAACTACGACGCGCTGTACGACTGCCTGACCGACCTCGTCGCGAAGGCCGGCGCGCAGCCCGGTTTCGTGATCGTCCTCGAAGGGCTGCCGATCGCGCAGAAATTCGACAAGGAAGGGCGCGAGACGCTGCTCGACGTGTTCCGCGAGGCGGCCGAATTCTGGGCCGAGCGCAAGGTCGCGTTCCGCGTGTTCTACTCGTTCGCATAAGCACGGGTCGGCCAACGGCCGATCCGGTGAAACACCCGCCCAAAGCCCGCTTCGAGCGGGCTTTTTTGCGTCCGCGCGCGATGCGCTGCACGCGCCGCGCCCGGCCCGACAAAAGCCTTTCATCGCGCACCTTTTTCCGCGACAATCGGTCAGCCCGGCCGCGGCCGCCGCGCCGGGCGCACAACACCAATCATTCGAGAGAGGGCCGTTTTCCCATGACCGCTACCCGATTTGCGGCGCGCGCCCGTGCGCGCCGTCCGCTCGTCCGCGCGCTGGCCACGTGTGCGCTGTCGCTCGGCATCCCGCTTGCCGCGCAGGCCGCGGCGCTCACACCCGAACAGACCGTCGACGTTTATCTGGGCGCCATCGTCAACAGCGACGCGGCGAAGGTCGAGCAATTCAACGACACGGTGCGCGAGACCGCCGATCCGAAGGAGGCCCGGAACATGCTGCTGCCGGCCGACATGTACGGCGACATGCGCGAACAGATGCTCGGGCAGACGCTGGCATTGATGTCGGAATCCGCGCGCGAGGCGCTGGCGCCGTCGCTCGACTCGATGCTGGTCGCGTACACGGGCGCGTTGCGGCGCTCGCAATGCAACGTCACCGGCGTCAAGCGCACGCCGGGTGCAGGCGGGAAGGGGCAGGAACACGCCACGGTCAGTTTCGAGTGCAAGGTGGCCGACGTCACGCCGCCGGGCGACGCGGCCACGAAAGCGCGCGCGAACGCGAAAACCGACCAGCAGCGCTTCGCGGCTGTCAGGACGACGTTCACGGACGTGGCGCGCGCGTTCAACGACGCTCCGGTCAGCCGGCGCATCAAGGGGCAGGTGGAGATGGTCGGTTCGGACAGCAAGGGCTGGACGACCGACAGCCCCGAAAGCCTGCTGAAGCCCGTCGTCGATGCGCTGTCCGGCCCGGTTGTCGCGGCGGTCGCCGCCAGCCAGCAATGAGGCTGGCGCGCCGGCCCGATCGATTCGATACCGACATGACCCGACCGATGGACGTTTCCCTTCATGCGCGCCGCGGCGCGCGTTTTCCGTTGTTCCGCGCGACGCGCGCGGCCGTGCTGTTCGCGCTCGTCGCGGGCGGTGCCGCGCACGCGGCGGTGCTGACGCCCGAGCAGACCACCGATCTGTATCTCGGCACCTTCGTCAACGGCGACGTCGCCAAGGCGGCGCGGTTCAACGATGCCATGCGCACGCGCTTCGACGGCAAGGACGCACTCGACGTCGCGGCGATCCCGAAGCTCGGCGACACGATGCGCGACAACATGATCGCCGCGCTGCTGTCGAAGATGCCGGCCAGGTCTCGTGCGGCATTGCGCGAACCGATCAGCGCGTCGATCACGTCGTATCAGCATGTGCTGGCCCGTTCCGAATGCAAGGCGACCGGTTCGACGCAGAGGCCGAACGAGTACGTGGCGGGCGAATCGATCGCGACGGTCGATTTTTCGTGCCGTGTCGTCGATGTGGAGCCCGGCGTGAAGGCGCTGAAGGAGAAGCTGGGCAACCCGCGCCTGAAGACCGACAAGGCCCGGACGGCCTTCCTCGCCGCGTTTTTCTCGGGCATGGCGCGCGTCTACGACGAGGCCCCGATGGGCCGCCCCGTGACGGGGCAGGTCGATCTCTACGGCACGAACGAGAAGGGCTGGCTCACGGGTTCTCCGGGTGACGTGCTGTCGCCGCTGGTTGATGCGTTGCTGGGGCCGATCGGCTCGGCGGGCGGAGAAGCCGACAAGTAAGCGACGCGATCCCGGCCGCTGCACATGGCCGGCATGCCGTGCATTCGAACGGGGAGTGAACGATGAAGATCCTCACGCGAGGGATGCTGGTTGTCGCGGTGGCCGTTTCGATGTGCGGAGCGGCTGTGGCGGGCGACAACGCCGCCGAGCCGGTCGCGCTGCCGGTTTCGCCGGCGGCGCACGCGGCCGTCGAGCGGCTGCTCGCCGATCTGCGCACGCGCTCGACACCGGACCAGTACGCGGCGGTGGCCGCCGCGATTCACGCGTCGCCGGCGCTGGCGGCGCAACTGGACGAACTGGTCGACGCCGGCCTGCTGACGCGCATCGCGGTCGACAGCGGCGAGCCCGCGCTCGGCAGGACGACCGGCGCGTTGCGCTACGGGAGCGTGTGGATCCTGACGCCGGCGTTCGTCGCGCAACAGGCGCCGCGGCGCCTGTTCGACGTCGTGCAGGACGACGACATCCTGCCGGACAACATGGTGTTCGCGCTCGGCTACATGGCATGGCGCGCGAAGCACGATGCCGACGTGAGCCGCGCGTCCGACGCGCTGCGGGCGTCGGACGACAGCGCGGACGCGAAGAAGCAGCGGTGGATCGACCTGAACACGCGGATCGACGCCGGCGGCTTCATCCAGGGCTGGAACGACACGGTGGACGCGGCCACGTTCCAGCAGGGCGGCAGGCCGGTCAGCATCGTGCAGGCGGTGCAGATGATGATGAACCTGCGCTATCGCGGCCCGCTGATCACGGCGATCCGGGCGACGCCGCCGGCGCGCAAACTGCGGATCACCGGGCCGGCGCTCG
Source organism: Burkholderia sp. LS-044 (assembly GCF_004803625.1). NCBI lineage: Bacteria > Pseudomonadati > Pseudomonadota > Betaproteobacteria > Burkholderiales > Burkholderiaceae > Burkholderia > Burkholderia sp. LS-044. Next base: position 87,120 of record NZ_SSWO01000017.1, on the reverse strand, counting down.
CGCTCGATGCGGACAACCTCGACGCGCTGGCATCCGCGCTCCAGACTTCCCCCGTCATCGACATCGAGCCGTTCAGCGCGGCGCGCTGACACGCGTCGCCGTGCGCCGGCGTCATGCCGCGGGGCGTGCCCGGCCGCGTCTCGCGATCACCACCCGCCCCAGCGCGCGGCGAGCGCGGCGAGCACGGCCGCGCCGGCCGTCTCGGTGCGCAGCACGCGGGGCCCGAGCGACAGCGCGGTGAACCCGCGTGCGCGGGCCGCGTTTTCCTCGTCGGGCGACAGCCCGCCTTCCGGCCCGATCAGCAGCGTGACGATTGCCGCAGGCGGCGCGTCGGGCAGCGACGCGAACGGGATGCTCGCGCGCGGCGACAGCAGCAGCCGCAGCTCGCCGTCGGCCGGCGCGGCCGGCAGCGTATCGAGCCACGCGTTGAAGCCGGCGATCTGCGCGACGTCGGGCACGCGGTTGCGCCCGCATTGTTCGCACGACGCGCGCACGACGCCGCGCCAGTGCGCGACGCGCTTGTCCGCGCGCTCGCCGGCGAGCTTCACGACGCCGCGCGCGGTCGACAGCGGCACGACCGCGGCAACGCCGAGCTCCACGGCTTTCTCGATCACCCAGTCCATCTTGTCGCCGCCGGCGATGCCTTGCGCGAGCGTCACGCGATAAGGCGGCTCGGCTTCGGCCGGCTCGAACGTGTCGATCTGCGCGAGCGCGCTGCGCTTGTCGATCTCGACGAGCCGCGCGCGGTACTGGCCGCCGGTGCCGTCGAACAGCGCGAGCACGTCGCCGGGCTGCAGGCGCAGCACCTGCGCGTGGCGCGCGACATCGGCCGGCAACGCGAGCGTGGCGTCGGCGCGCAGTGCCGCGTCGACGAAAAAGCGCGGCACGGCCGCGGTGGTGGTGGCTTCGTTCATGCGTGTAGCGGTTGGGGTCATGCGTCGAGACGGCGCCCGAGCGCCCATCGGTAGCCGTCGAGATCCTCGATCTGCGCGAACCGGTCGCCCCAGAACTGGTCCTGCGGCGGGCTCAGCGATTTCGCGCCCGCGTCGAGCGCGCGCTGCCAGGTGGCGTCGACGTCGTCGACATACAGGTAGAACGACTGCGGCGCGGTGGCGTTCGCGCTCTTCGGCGTGAGTGCGGTCGAGCCGAACGCACCCTCGGGCGCGAACATCACGATCAGCTGGCCGCGGTAGGCCATCTCGACGTGCATGATCGCGCCGTCCTCGTCGTGCACGTCGCGCAGCTCGAAGCCGAATGCGGCCTTGAAGAAATCGATGGCCGCGCGCGCGTTGCGTACGGCCAGGTAGGGTGTCAACCAAGGCACGTTGGCCGGACGTGGATCGGTCATGAAAATCTCCTGTGTGGGCGCTTCGGCGCTTGCGCTGATTCCATGCTTCGGCGTTCGTTCAGGGGGCGGCGCGGCGTCCGTGGCGATTCGCCCCGTGCCGCACGTCACGCATTTTGCGAAGACACGACGGGAAAGCGGAGCGAGGCGCCGCGCCGACGCTCAGCGGCGAACGCCCAGTGTATCGCGCAGCGCGCGCGGCAGGGCAAAGAGGGACGCATGCAGCCGGGCGTCGTAGTAACGCAAACCCTGGACGCGGCGGGCGGCGAGCCGCTCGTCGACGTCGTGCGCGAACAGCGCGGCCGCGTCGAGCGTGTCGCTCGCGATCGCCATCAGCCACTGCGAGCCGTACAGCGGCACGTGCGCGGACAACGGATCGACGACCGAGAAGCTCGCGCGCAGGTCGTCGAGCAGCGCGGCGATGCGCGCCGTGTGGAACAGCGGCGAGCCGAGGTGCATCGAGATCGCGCCGCACGGCGTGAGGATCCGCTTGAGTCGCGCATAGAACTCGCGCGTATAGAGGCCGGCCGCCGGCGAATCGGGCGGCGTGAGGTCGAACACGACGAGATCGAAGTGTTCGACGGTCGACGTGACGAAATGCGCGGCGTCGCCGATCACGACCTCGACGCGCGGATCGTCGAGCGCGCCCTGGTGCACGTCGTCGAGATAACGACGCGCCATGCCGACCACCTCGTCGTCGAGCTCCGCGACGACGATCCGCTCGATGCATGCGTGCTTGAGCAACTGGCGCGCCGCGCCGCCGTCGCCGCCGCCGAGCACGAGCGCCTTCCTCGGGCACGGATGCGCGAGCGCGGCCGGGTGCGTCATGCACTCGTGATACACGTATTCGTCGCCGACCGACGTCATCGGCCGGCCGTCGAGCGTAAACAGGCGGCCGAGCTGCGGCGTTTCCCAGACTTCGATCTGCTGGTGCGGCGACGCGACGTGCGCGAGCCGACGGGCGTTCGGGAAGCCGTACGCGGCGTCGGGCGTGGGATGAAAGAGAAGGGTCGTGCTCACGGGCGGGCCGCCAGGGCAGGGAGTTCCGACGTCTGAATTATAGGAGGCGGGCGGTTTGACGGAAAACCGTGCCGGAACACTACGCGCCGACAAGGGAAATGTCAGGCCATCTGTTAAAATGACGAGCTTTGCAGCCTCGTCCGTAGGCTCCGTCCGCTTCGCGTCCGTCAGGCGCCGCACCGCGCGCCGGGAACGATCGACGCCCGAGCTTCCGGATGCCGCCGTGCCCCGTTTCCTCGACTCGTTCTCCGGACTCGACATGACGACTTCGTCTCCCGCCTCCACCACCCTGATGGCCAACGCGATCCGCGCGCTCGCGATGGACGCCGTCCAGCAAGCGAACTCCGGCCACCCCGGCATGCCGATGGGCATGGCCGAAATCGGCGTCGCGCTCTGGTCGCGCCACCTGAAGCACAACCCGACGAACCCGCACTGGGCGGACCGCGACCGCTTCGTGCTGTCGAACGGCCATGGCTCGATGCTGCTGTACTCGCTGCTGCACCTGACCGGCTACGACCTGCCGATGGAAGAGCTGAAGAACTTCCGCCAGCTGCACTCGAAGACGCCGGGCCACCCGGAATACGGCATCACGCCGGGCGTCGAGACGACCACCGGCCCGCTCGGCCAGGGTCTCGCGAACGCGGTCGGCATGGCGCTCGGCGAAGCGCTGATGGCCGACGAGTTCAACCGTGACGGCGCGAAGATCGTCGATCACCACACGTACGTGTTCCTCGGCGACGGCTGCCTGATGGAAGGCATCTCGCACGAAGCCTGCTCGCTCGCCGGCACGCTGAAGCTGAACAAGCTGATCGCGCTGTACGACGACAACGGCATCTCGATCGACGGCGACGTCGTGAACTGGTTCCACGACGACACCCCGAAGCGCTTCGAAGCCTACGGCTGGAACGTGATCCCGAACGTGAACGGCCATGACGTCGACGCGGTCGACGCGGCCATCGCGAAGGCGAAGCTGTCGGACAAGCCGACGCTGATCTGCTGCAAGACGGTGATCGGCCAGGGCGCGGCGACCAAGGCCGGCGGCCACGACGTGCACGGCGCGGCGCTCGGCGCGGAAGAAATCGCGAAGACGCGCGAAGCGCTCGGCTGGAAGTGGGAGCCGTTCGTGATCCCGCAGGAAGTCTACGCGGCCTGGGATGCGAAGGAAGCCGGCAAGCGCGCCGAAACCGAATGGGACGCGACGTTCGCCGCCTATCGCGCGAAGTTCCCGGCAGAAGCCGCCGAATTCGAGCGCCGGATGGCCAACAAGCTGCCGGCCGACTGGGCTGAAAAGGCCGCGGCGATCATCGCCGGCGCGAACGAGCGCGCCGAGACGGTTGCGACCCGCAAGGCGTCGCAGCAGGCGATCGAAGGGCTGGCTGCCGCGCTGCCGGAGCTGCTCGGCGGCTCGGCCGACCTGACCGGCTCGAACCTGACCAACTGGAAGGCGTCGAAGGCCGTCCGCGCGAATCCGGAAGGCCCGGGCGTCGTGCTGGGCAACCACATCAACTACGGCGTGCGCGAATTCGGCATGAGCGCCGCGATCAACGGCCTCGCGCTGCACGGCGGCCACAAGCCGTTCGGCGGCACGTTCCTGACGTTCTCCGACTACAGCCGCAACGCGCTGCGCGTGGCCGCGCTGATGAAGGTGCCGTCGATCTTCGTGTTCACGCACGATTCGATCGGCCTCGGCGAAGACGGCCCGACGCACCAGTCGATCGAGCACGTGTCGAGCCTGCGCCTGATCCCGAACCACGACGTGTGGCGTCCGGCCGACACGGTCGAGACGGCCGTCGCGTGGACCCACGCGGTCGCCGCCGACCGTCCGTCGAGCCTGATCTTCAGCCGCCAGAACCTGGCATTCAACCCGCGTACCGATGCGCAGATCGCGAACATCGACAAGGGCGGCTACGTGCTGAAGGACTGGGACGAAGAGATCGTCGCGCGCAAGATCATCCTGATCGCGACGGGCTCGGAAGTCGAACTCGCGATGAAGGCCGTCGAGCCGCTCGCGCAGCAAGGCATCGCGGCACGCGTCGTGTCGATGCCGTCGACCAACGTGTTCGACCGCCAGGACGCCGAATACCGTGAACGCGTGCTGCCGCACGGCGTGCGCCGTGTCGCGATCGAAGCGGGCGTGACCGCCTTCTGGCACAAGTACGTCGGCCTCGAAGGCGGCGTCGTCGGGATCGACACGTTCGGCGAATCGGCACCGGCCGGCGTACTGTTCAAGTACTTCGGCTTCACCGTCGAGCACGTCGTCGAGACCGCCAAGGCCGTGCTGGCCTAAAGACATACGCGACGCGCGCCGCCCCTCGCGCGCGTCGCACGTGAAGCTGCACGAAACGAATTTTTTCAGCCATCAGGAGATAGACCATGACGATTCGCGTCGCAATCAACGGCTACGGCCGTATCGGCCGCAACACGCTGCGCGCGTTCTATGAAAACGGCAAGAAGCACGATCTCGAGATCGTCGCGATCAACGACCTGGGCGATGCGAAGACCAACGCGCACCTGACCCAGTACGACACCGCGCACGGCAAGTTCCCGGGCGAAGTGTCGGTCGACGGCGATTACCTCGTCGTGAACGGCGACAAGATCCGCGTGCTGGCGAACCGCAACCCGGCAGAACTGCCGTGGGGCGAGCTGGGCGTCGACGTCGTGATGGAATGCACGGGCTTCTTCACGACGAAGGAAAAGGCGAGCGCGCACCTGAAGGGCGGCGCGAAGAAGGTCATCATCTCGGCACCGGGCGGCAAGGACGTCGACGCGACGATCGTCTACGGCGTGAACCACGACGTGCTGAAGGCCGAGCACACCGTCATCTCGAACGCATCGTGCACGACGAACTGCCTCGCGCCGCTCGTCAAGCCGCTGAACGACAAGATCGGCCTCGAAACCGGCCTGATGACGACGATCCACGCGTACACCAACGACCAGGTGCTGACGGACGTCTATCACGAAGACCTCCGCCGCGCGCGTTCGGCTACCCACAGCCAGATCCCGACGAAGACGGGCGCCGCTTCGGCCGTCGGCCTCGTGCTGCCGGAACTGAACGGCAAGCTCGACGGTTACGCGATCCGCGTCCCGACGATCAACGTGTCGATCGTCGACCTGTCGTTCATCGCGAAGCGCGACACGACGGTCGAGGAAGTCAACGCGATCATGAAGGAAGCATCGGAAGGCGCGCTGAAGGGCATCCTCGGCTACAACGACGCACCGCTGGTGTCGATCGACTTCAACCACAACCCGGCTTCGTCGACGTTCGACGCAACGCTGACCAAGGTGTCGGGCCGCCTCGTGAAGGTGTCGAGCTGGTACGACAACGAGTGGGGTTTCTCGAACCGCATGCTGGATACGGCTGTCGCATTCGCGAACGCGAAGTAATCCCGCACGTTGCGCGGCCGCCGCAAGGCGGCCGGCGTGGCGAACGAGCCCGGCCCGGTTTTCCGGCCGGGTTTTTTATTGCCCGGCGTTCGCCGTCACGTGTTCGAGTGCGTCGACGAACGCGCGCTTCAGCGGGCTGTCGAGATCGGTCCACGCGAGGCCGATTCCGGTGCGGTGCCCGGCCAGGTCGAGCGGCCGCGCGAGCACGTTCGGCGGCAGCGCGCTGGCAGCCTCCGCCGGCATCAGCCCGATTCCCATCCCCGCCGCGACGAGCGCGAGCATCGTCGTGAACTCCCCGAACTCCTGCGCGATCTCGAGCGTCGTGCCCGCGCGGCTCAGCGCGAGCAGCATGTCGTCGTGAAAGCCCGGCGCGTAGCGGCGCGCGAGCACGAACGCGGGCTGGCCGCGCAGCGCGGCCGGCGGGATGGCGTCGTGCGCGGCGAGCGGATGGTCGAGCGGCAGCGCGACGACGAAGCCTTCCTCGAGCACCACGCGCGTGTCGATGCCCGCATACGCGGCCGGCAACCGGATCATCCCGAAATCGATCCGCCGGTCGCGCAGCGCGGCGACCTGGTCGGGCGTCGGCATGTCCTTCAGTTCGAGCGTGATCAGCGGATAACGCTCGCGCATCGTGCGCAGCACGGCCGGCAGCAGCGCGGGCAGCACCGACGACACGAACGCGATCCGCAGCGTGCCGATCTCGCCGCGGCTCGACAGCCGCGCCATCTGTTCCGCGCGCGCGGCCTGCTGCAGCGTGGCGCGTGCCTCGGGCAGGAACACGCGCCCCGTCTCGCTCAGTTCGACCTTGTGGCGGTCGCGCTCGAACAGGCGTGCGCCGAGTTCTTCCTCGAGCGCCTTGATCTGCATGCTCAGCGCGGGCTGCACGATGAACAGGCGCTGCGCGGCGCGCCCGAAATGCAGTTCTTCCGCGAGCGTGGCGAAGGCGCGCAATTGCTTGAGTTCCATGGGCGGCGGGCAGGCGTGAGCGGTAATCAGATTTCATGATAACCGGATCAAAAAAGACCATTGGCGCGGTGCCCGGCCGGCGGCCGAAGATACCGTCAACGCGAGACCGGCCGCGATGGGCCGCCGGCTCGACTGGCACGAGGAGACACGCATGACCCACGCGCTCGAACGGTTCCGCCTCGACGGCCGCCGCGCACTGATTACCGGTTCCGGACGCGGGATCGGGCTGACGCTCGCCCGCGGGCTGGCCGAAGCCGGCGCGGCGATCGTCATCAACGATCGCAATGAGGAGAAGGCCGCGACGCTCGTGCGGCACCTGCGCGAGGAAGGTTTCACGGCCGACTACGCGGTATTCGACGTCGCCGAGCACGCGCAGGTGCGTGCGGCGATCGACGATTTCGAGGCGCGCGTCGGCGCGATCGACATCCTCGTGAACAACGCGGGCATCCAGCGCCGCGCGCCGCTCGACGCATTCGAACCCGACGACTGGCAGGCATTGATGCGCGTGAACCTCGACGGCGTGTTCAACGTCGCGCAGGCGGTGGCGCGGCACATGATCGCGCGCGGCCGCGGGAAGATCATCAACATCTGCTCGGTGCAGAGCGAGCTCGCGCGGCCGACGATCGCGCCGTATGCCGCGACCAAGGGCGCGGTGCGGATGCTGACCAAAGGGATGTGCGCCGACTGGGCGCGCCACGGCATCCAGGCGAACGGCCTCGCGCCCGGCTATTTCGAAACCGAACTCAACCGCGCGCTGGTCGACGACGCCGCGTTCTCGGACTGGCTGTGCAAGCGCACGCCGGCCGGCCGCTGGGGGCGCGTCGACGAGCTGTGCGGGGCGGCGATCTTTCTCGCATCGGCCGCATCCGATTTCGTGAACGGCCAGACGCTGTTCGTCGACGGCGGCCTGACCAGCGCCGTCTGAGCGGCGGCGCGAGCGCGCCATGCGCGCAGCGCCGTTGCGCCGGCCGCGGCCGGCATCCGAATTCCCAGAAGAGCCCGCCGCACGAGCGGGCCGATGTCCCGGTCGCGGTACGCGCCGGGTTCCGGAACGGAAGGCAGGAGACAGGAGACAACGATGGATCGCATTTCCCCGCCGCCCGCGCGGCACGATGCAGGGTCCGGTGCGCCGGGCGAGACCGTCGAGCGCCGCGGCGTCGACACGAAGCAGCTCAACCGCGCGGCATGGACCTGCTCGCTCGGCAGCGCGCTCGAATACTACGATTTCGCGTTGTACACGCTCGCATCGGCGCTGGTTTTCGGGCCGCTGTTCTTTCCCGCGCAGACTGCCGAGACGCGGCTGATCGCGAGCTTCGGCACCTACTTCGTCGGCTTTGCGGTGCGCCCGCTCGGCGGGGTCGTGTTCGGCGTGCTCGGCGACCGGATCGGCCGCAAGTTCGTGCTGACGGCGACGGTGCTGCTGATGGGCGTCGCGAGCACGCTGATCGGCGTGCTGCCGACCTTCGAAACGGCGGGCTACTGGGCCCCCGGCCTGCTCGTGCTGCTGCGCATCCTGCAGGGCCTCGGTGCCGGAGCCGAGCAGGCCGGCGCCGCGGTGCTGATGACCGAATACGCGCCGCCCGGCAAGCGCGGCTTCTATGCGTCGCTGCCGTTCCTGGGCATCCAGCTCGGCACGGTGCTGGCGGCCGCGGTCTATTTCCTGCGGCTCGCGAACCTCGACCGCGTCACCGACGGCTGGGGCTGGCGCGTGCCGTTCCTGTTCAGCGCGGTGATCGTCGCGGTCGGGATCTACATGCGCGTGCGGCTGCACGAGTCGCCGACCTTCGTGCGGCTCGAGAAGCGTGCGCAGGTATTGGCGAATCCGCTGAAGAGCGCCGTGCAGCATTCGAAGCGCTCGCTGCTGATCGGCATCGGCCTGCGGATGGCCGAGAACGGCGGCTCGTCGATCTACCAGGCACTCGCCGTCAGCTATCTCGCGGGCGTGATCGGCATGAAGGGGCCGATCGGCGCGCTCGCGCTGGTGTGCGCGGCGACCGTCGGCGCGTGTACGGTGCCGCTGGCGGGCCGGCTCAGCGACCGCTTCGGCCGCGTGCGCGTGTATCGCACGTTCGCGTGGTTGCAGCTCGCGCTCGCGTTCCCGGTGTGGTGGATCTTCAGCCAGGGGAACGTGGTCGCGAGCGTGATCGCGATCTCGGTCGCGCAGGGCTTCGCGAACTGGGGGATGCTCGGCGCGCAGGCCGCGCTGCTGCCCGAACTGTTCGGCGCGCGCCATCGCTACATGGGCGTGTCGTTCTCGCGCGAGGTGTCGGCCGTGCTCGCGGGCGGGATTGCGCCGCTCGTCGGCGCGACGATCATCGCGACCGTGATCGCGCTGCACGGCGGCGATCACGCGGCCGGCGTGCGCGCCTGGGTGCCGATCGCCGCGTACCTGGTGCTGCTGACGCTGATCACGCTGTTCACGACGTCGCGGATGCCCGAAACGCTGAACCGCGATCTCGACGATCCGCTCGACGCGGCACAGGTGGCGCAGGCCCCGGGCACCGATGCGCTCGCGCGGCACGCATGAACGGGCCGGGCGGCTGACGCGGCCCGGCCTGCCTTTGCATTCAACTTACCTCGACAGGAGCAAGCGCAGATGGCGCACGAATTGACCCAGCGGCCCGAACTGCTGATGACGGGCCCTTACCAGCCGTGGGACGACGCATGGCTGTCGGCAGGCTATGACGTCCACCGGCTGTGGGAAGCCGCCGACCGCGCGGCGTTCCTCGCCGAGCACGGCGCCGGCGTGCGCGCGATCGCGACGCGCGGCGATCTCGGCGCGAATGCCGCGCTGATCGCCGCGCTGCCGAAGCTCGAGATCATCGCGTGCTACGGCGTCGGCACCGATGCGATCGACCTGGCCGCCGCGCGCGAGCGCGGCATCCGCGTGACGAACACGCCCGACGTGCTGACCGGCGACGTGGCCGACCTCGGCGTCGGGCTCGCGCTCGCGATGATGCGCCGTATCGGCGCCGGCGACGCGTACGTGCGTTCCGGTGCCTGGCGCGACGGCGACATGCCGCTCGTCACGCGGCTGTACGGCAAGCGCGTCGGCGTGGTCGGCTTCGGCCGGATCGGCTCGACGATCGCGCGCCGGCTGTCGGGCTTCGACGTCGAGCTCGGCTACTTCGACGTCGCGCCGCGCGTGGACAGCCCGCACCGCTTTTTCGGCGACCTCGCCGAGCTGGCCGGCTGGTGCGACCTGCTGATCGTCACGCTCGCGGGCGGGCCGGCGACGCGTCACCTCGTCGGCGCCGACGTGCTCGACGCACTCGGGCCGCAAGGTTATCTGGTGAACGTGTCGCGCGGCACGACCGTCGACGAACCCGCGCTGCTCGACGCGCTCGAGCGCGGTGCGATCGCCGGTGCGGCGCTCGACGTGTTCTGGAACGAGCCGCGCATCGACCCGCGTTTCCTCGCGTTGCCGAACGTGCTGCTGCAGCCGCACCATGCGAGCGGCACGATCGAGACGCGCCAGGCGATGGGCTGGCTGGTGCGCGACAACCTTGCCGCGCACTTCGCCGGCGCGCCGCTGGTCACGCCGGTCGTCTGAGGAGGCTGTCATGCGTATGCGTTGCATGTGTGTCGTGATCCACGGGCCGAACGACCTGCGGGTGGAAGAGCAGGACGCGGGCGAGATCGGCCCGGGTCAGGTGCGCGTCGAGGTTGCGATGGGCGGCATCTGCGGCTCCGATCTCCATTACTTCCGGCACGGCGGCTTCGGTGCGATCCGTCTGCAGCAGCCGATGGTGCTCGGCCACGAGGTCGCCGGCACGGTCGCGGAAGTCGCGCCGGACGTGACGTCGGTGAAGGTCGGCGATCGCGTCGCGGTCAATCCGAGCCGGCCGTGCGGTGCGTGCCGCTACTGCCTCGAAGGGCTGCCGAACCAGTGCCTCGACATGCGCTTCTACGGCAGCGCGATGCGGATGCCGCACGTGCAGGGCGCATTCCGCAACGCGCTCGTGTGCGACGCGGTGCAGTGCGTGAAGGTTGCCGATCACGTGCCGATGTCGCTCGCGGCGCTCGCCGAACCGTTCGCGGTCGGGCTGCATGCGGTGTCGCGCGCGGGCCCGCTGATCGGCAAGCGCGTGCTCGTGTCGGGCTGCGGGCCGATCGGCGTGCTCGCGGTCGCGGCGGCGCGCGTGCACGGCGCGGCGGAGATCGTCGCGACCGACGTCGTCGAGGCGCCGCTGGAAGTGGCGAGCGCGCTCGGCGCCGACCGCACGATCAACGCGGCGGCCGACGCCGGATGGGTCGAGCGCTACAGCGCCGACAAGGGCACGTTCGACGTGATGATCGAGTGTTCGGGCAATGCGCGCGCGCTGCGCGACGGGCTGGACGTAATGCGTCCGCGCGGGGTCGTCGTGCAGCTCGGGCTCGGCGGCGACGTCAGCCTGCCGCAGAACGTCGTGGTCGCGAAGGAGCTGTCGATCTGCGGTTCGTTCCGCTTTCACGCGGAATTCGCGCTCGCGGTGCAGCTCATCAATGCGGGGCGCGTCGACCTGCGGCCGGCCGTCACGCGCGTGTTCCCGATGCGCGACGCGAACCTCGCGTTCGAACTGGCCGGCGACCGGCAGCGTGCGATGAAGGTGCTGATCGATTTCGTCGACGAGGCTGCGTGACGGTCGCGCACTGGCGCGCGACTGTCTCGACGCGATCGTGAAAAGGGCACGCCCGCGCTTCGCGGGGCGTGCCCTTTTTCATGGTGACGAGAAAACGCCCCGCTGAATTACTGCGTGACCTGCCGCGCGCCGGCGCGCTGCGACGCGAGCCACGACACGACCAGCACGCCCGCGAGCGCCGCGCCCGCGATGCACACGCCGCGCCAGCCGTCGATGCCGTACGCGACGCTCGCCGCGAACGACCCGAGCGCGCCGCCGATGAAGTAGCTCGTCAGGTAGATCGTCGTCACGCGGCTGCGCGCGTTGCCGGCCAGCGCATAGATCACGCTCTGGTTCGAGATGTGGACGCCCTGCACGCCGACGTCGAGCAGCAGGATGCCCGCGATCAGCGCCGCGAGCGAGTGCGCGCCGGTCGCGATCAGCGCGAACGACGCGAGCACGGCCGCCGCGAACAACCCCGTCGCGGCATTGCCGTGTCCGCGATCGACCAGCCGGCCGGCCGACGTCGCCGCGAGCGCGCCCACCGCGCCGACGACGCCGAACAGGCCGATCTGCCCTTCGGAATAGCTGTACGGGGGCTGGCTCAGCAGGAACGTGAGGCCCGTCCACAGCAGGCTGAAGCACGCGAACACGAGCGCGCCGTAGGCGGAGCGCAGCGCGATCAGCGGTTGCGCGCGCACCAGCGCGACGAGCGACTTCATCAGCGCCGCATAGTCGAGGCGCGCGTCGCGGCGATCCTTCGGCAGCTTCACGGCGAGCACGGCCGTCAGCGCGAGCACCATCACCGCGGCGATGCCGTACACGGCCCGCCAGCCGAACCCGTCGGCGATCGCACCGGCCGCGACGCGCGCGAGCAGGATGCCGAGCAGCAGCCCGCTCATCACGGTGCCGACCGCGCGGCCGCGCGAGCGCGCGTCGGCGAGCGACGCCGCGAACGGCACCAGCAGCTGCGTCGAACAGGTGACGAAGCCGACCGCGACGTTCGCGACGACGAACATCGTGAAGTTCGTGCTGAACGTGACCGCTGCCAGCGCGACGACGTTGAGCATCAGCAGCCGCACGATCAGCGTGTGGCGGTTGACCGCGTCGCCGAGCGGGACGATCAGCAGCAGGCTCGCCGCATACCCGAGCTGCGTCAGCGTGACGAGATAGCCGAGTTCGGTCGGCGCGCGGCCGAAGCTGTGCGCGATCGCGGCGAGCAGCGGCTGCGCGTAATAGATGTTGCCGATGACGATGCCGCACGCGCACGCGAACAGCAGCGTCATGCCGCGGGTCAGGGGAGGGTGGTTGTCTTGATGCGGTTCCATGGTCGCGAAAAACAGCGGCGCCGGCCGGCGGCACGGGGCCGTCGGCTGCGCGGGGTGACGGAAATCGGGGCCGGCGTCAACGGATCGGCGGTGAACCGATGCGCGCCGGGCGGATCGCGGCCGGGCCCGGATCGGGCGGGCGGCGGATCGTCGTGCGGCGGGCGCAGGCAGGCGGGCCCGGGCGGGCCGTTCCGGTGCGGAAAGCAGGTGCGATGCGCCGGAACGGATGTGCGTATGATGCGGGAATCGAACCATAGCGTCCAAGACTGGATCGTTATGCTCTTCATTGGCAAAACCAATACGTCGGCCGCCATGCTACTCCGCCACATCCGCTATTTCCTGGCCGTCGCCGAGCAGCGCAGTTTCACGCGCGCGGCCGACGCGCTGCATGTGTCGCAGCCGACGCTGTCGCAGCAGGTCCGCCAGCTCGAGGAAACGCTCGGCGTGCAGCTGTTCGACCGATCGGGCCGCACGGTGCAGCTCACCGAGTTCGGCGAGGTCTATGCGCGCCACGCGCGTGCCGCGCTGCACGAACTCGATACGGGGCAGCGCGCGCTGCACGACGTCGCCGGCCTCGGCGGCGGGTCGTTGCGGCTCGCGATGATGCCGACCTTCGCGGCCTACCTGAGCGGCTCGCTGATCGACGCGTTCCATGCCGACTATCCGAACGTCGCGCTGACGATCGACGCGATGCCGCAGGAACGCATCGAGGCGCTGCTCGCCGACGACCGGCTCGACGCGGGCTTCGCGTTCATGCCGCCGCGCGCGCCGGACGTCGACGCACTGCCGCTGTGGGACGAGCCGCTCGCGCTCGTGACGGGCCGTACGCACCGTCTTGCGCGGCGGCGCCGCGCGCTGACGCCGGCCGAGCTCGGCGGCGAGCCGCTGGTGCTGCTGAGCCGCGCGTTCGCGACGCGCGAGAGCATCGACCGCTATTTCATCGAGCACGGCGCGAGGCCGAAGATCGCGATCGAGACGAATACGGTCAGCGCGGTGCTGGAGCTCGTGCGGTGCGGCCGGCTCGCGACGGTGCTGCCCGACGCGGTCGCGCGCGAGAGTGCCGACCTGTGCGCGCTGGAGATCGATCCGCCGCTGCCCGCGCGCACGGCTGCGCTGCTGACACGCAAGGGCGCGTACCGCAGCGTCGCGGCGCGCGCGTTCATCGAGCGTGCGCTCGCGTATCGGGATCCGTCGGGAGGTTGACCGGTGCGACGGGGCGGCGCGCGCGGCGCGTGGCCGCCCGGGCCGTCAGGTGCGCGGTGTCGGGAAGAAGATGCCCGCGCGCTGCGCGGCGTTCGCGATGTGCGTTTCGATCGCGGTGCCCGCGGCGGCCGCATCGCGTGCGATCAGCGCGTCGACGATCGCGCGGTGCTCGGTCCACGTCGACAGCAGCAGCTCGCGCCGGTAGAACGGCATGCGCTGGCTTTCCTTCATGATGTCGGCGCTGCTGCGCAGGATCGATTCGATCGCCGCGTTGCCCGCGAGATGGATGATCCGCATGTGGAAGTCGAAGTCGAGCTGCGATGCCGCGTCGAGCTCGCTTTCGGTGAGCGCGACGTGCAGGTCGGCGAGATTGTCCTCGAACCACGCGATGTCGTCGTCGGTGACGACGTGCGCGGCCATTCGCGCGGCGAATCCTTCGAGCGCGTAGCGCATCTGGTAGGTATCGGGCGGCGACGACTGCTCGGCGAACCGCCACGCATGGGCGGCCGTGGCCTGCGCGCTTTCGACATACACGCCCTTGCCCGCGCGGATGCGCAGCATCCCGAGCGCCTCGAGCGTCGACAGCGCCTCGCGCAGCGACGCGCGGCTGATCTCCAGCTCCTCGGAGAGCTGGCGCTGGGCCGGCAGCAGGCTGCCGACCGGATACACGCCTGCCTCGATCCGGTCGCGGATCGTCGCGATGGCGGCGTCGGTCACGGTATGCGGAACGTTTTTCATGAGGTGAACTTTGGCCGGTCTGACCGGCATTGTAATCCGCACGCAGGCGGTGCATGGACGCCCTACGGGAAAGCCACGATCTGCCCCTGTTAGGTGCGTGTCAGGCGGGTGGGGAGGGGGTGGGAAATCCCTATTTTGTCCGTCCTTGACGCCACTATATCGGCTTCCTACTATCGACCATAACATCACTGGTCTTACCAGTATGAACAGACGAAACTGCAACCGTTGGATCGGGAGAGCGCCGTGTCGAAATTCCTCAATTCGCTGTTTGGCCGGGTAGTCGTCGCATTGATCCTGGGGATCGCGCTAGGCGCGTTCTTCCCGCATTTCGCCGAGTCGCTGCGACCGCTCGGCGACGGCTTCCTGAAGCTCATCAAGATGGTGATCGGGCCGATCGTGTTCTGCGTCGTGGTCAGCGGGATGGCGAACGCGGGCGACCTGAAGAAGGTCGGCCGGGTCGGCCTGAAGGCCGTCATCTACTTCGAGGTGATGACGACGCTCGCGCTCGGCATCGGCCTCGTGCTCGCGTGGGTCACGCGCCCGGGCGTCGGGATGAACATCGACCTGCGCTCGCTCGACGCGTCGTCGCTCGCGTCGTACGCGAAGAACGCCGAGAGCCTGAAGGATACGGCCGGCTACCTGATGAAGATCATCCCCGAGACCGCGATCGACGCGTTCGCGAAGGGCGACATCCTGCAGATCCTCGTGTTCGCGGTGCTGTTCGGTTCCGCGCTGTCGCTGCTCGGCGACAAGGCGCAACGCGTCAACTCGCTGATCGAGGAACTGTCGCACGTGTTCTTCCGGATCATCGGCTTCATCATCAAGCTCGCGCCGCTCGGCGTGCTCGGCGCGATCGCGTTCACGACCGGCAAGTACGGCGTCGCGTCGCTCAAGCAGCTCGGCTACCTGGTCGCGGTGTTCTACCTGAGCTGCTTCGTGTTCGTCACGGTCGTGCTCGGCGTGGTGATGCGGCTCGCGGGCTTCTCGGTGTTCAAGCTGATCCGCTACCTGCGCGAGGAGCTGTCGATCGTGCTCGGCACGGCGTCGTCGGACGCGGTGCTGCCGCAGGTGATGCGCAAGCTCGAATACATGGGCGTGAAGGATTCGACGGTCGGCCTCGTGATCCCGACCGGCTATTCGTTCAACCTCGACGGCTTCTCGATCTACCTGACGCTCGCCGTGCTGTTCATCGCGCAGGCCACCAACACGCCGCTGTCGACGCACGACCTGATCGTCGTGCTGCTCGTGTCGCTCGTCACGTCGAAGGGCGCGCACGGGATCCCGGGCTCGGCGATCGTGATCCTCGCGGCGACGCTGTCGGCGATCCCCGCGATTCCTGTGCTCGGCCTCGTGCTGATCCTGCCGGTCGACTGGTTCGTCGGCATCGCCCGTGCGCTGACCAACCTGATCGGCAACTGCGTCGCGACGGTGGTCGTCGCGGTGTGGGAGAACGACATCGACCGGGCCCGCGCGAAGCGCGTGCTGAACCGCGAGCTGCGCTACGTGCCGGCCGAAGAGGAAGACCGCACGGCGCCGGTCGCCGGCGATCAGGCTCACGCGCTCTGAGCGCGACCCCGCGCGGGCGGCCTTGCCCCGGGCCGCCCCGCGCACCTGGCATTCATGTGGCCGGCGCCTCGATGCGCCGGCCCTTCATCAAACTACAGGAGACGACATGGCAGCCCCCATCCTCGATCCGGATGCGCCGGCGTTTACGCGGCGTTACATGAACCTCGCCGACCCGCGCCTCGGGGCGCAGGCGCTCTTTGCCAGCGACGAGTTCTTCGCGCCGAAGGAGCGCATGCTGAATCCCGAGCCGGCCGTGTTCATTCCCGGCAAGTACGACGACCACGGCAAGTGGATGGACGGCTGGGAAACGCGCCGCAAGCGCACGACCGGCCACGACTTCTGCGTGGTGCGGCTCGCGCGGCCGGGCGTGATTCACGGCGTCGACCTCGACACGAGCCATTTCACCGGCAACTTTCCGCCGGCCGCGTCGATCGACGCGTGCGTCGCGGAAGGCGACACGCCGTCCGACAACGCCGAATGGCGCACGATCGTCCCGGCGACGACGCTGCAGGGCAATTCGCATCGCTACGTGAGCGTCGACGATGCGCAGCCTTATACGCACCTGCGCGTGAACCTGTACCCGGACGGCGGCCTCGCGCGGCTGCGCGTGTACGGCCAGCCGCAGCGCGACTGGCGCCAGGTGCCGGCCGGCGAGCTCGTCGATCTCGCGGCGATCGAGAACGGCGGCTACCTGGTGGCCGCGAACAACCAGCACTTCGGCCCGGCATCGCAGATGCTGATGCCGGGGCGCGGCGCGAACATGGGCGACGGCTGGGAAACGCGGCGCCGCCGCGAGCCCGGCAACGACTGGGCGATCGTCGCGCTCGCGCGGCCGGGCATCATCCGGCGCGTCGAGGTCGATACCGCGTTCTTCAAGGGCAATTTCCCCGACCGCTGCTCGCTGCAGGCCGCGAGGGTGGCGGGCGGCACCGACGACTCGCTCGTCACGCAGGCGATGTTCTGGGCCGAACTGCTCGGCGAGCAGAAGCTGTCGATGGACCACGTCCACACGTTCGACCAGCTTGCGGCGCTCGGCCCCGTCACGCACGTGCGTTTCAACATCTTCCCGGACGGCGGCGTGTCGCGCCTGCGTCTGTGGGGCGAGCCGGCTTGAAGGAGGGCAACGGCATGAGCGGATCCCGCATCCTGCGCGTCGAGCGCCTGACCCGCGAAGCGTTCGCGCCGTTCGGCGACGTGATCGCGCTCGAAGGCGCGCGCCATTTCCCGATCAACGGCGGCACGACCGAGCGCTTCCACGATCTCGCGACGATCGACGTGTGCGCGGACGGCGGCCGCCCGCTCGTCAGTGTGTTCCGCGCGCAGCCGCGTGCGCTGCCGGTTGCGGTCACGCTGATGGAGCGCCATCCGCATGGCAGCCAGGCGTTCATCCCGCTCGCGGCGGTGTCGCGTTACGCGATCGTCGTCGCGCCGGCCGGCGAGTTCCGGCCCGACGCAATGCGCGCGTTCCTCGCGGAAGGCTGGCAGGGCGTGAATTATGCGAAGGGCGTCTGGCACCATCCGCTGCTCGCGCTGGATGCGGTCAGCGATTTCGTGATCGTCGATCGCGGCGGCCCGCAGCCGAACTGCGACGAAATCCCGCTCGAGCGCGCGTGGGCGCTGGAGTTCGAACCGGCCTGCGCGGGCGCGGCATGACGAAGGCGGGCAGGCCGGCCCCTCCGGCGGCCTGATGTCACCCGGGGCCGCCCGGGCAGGCAACGCGAAGGGTGTGCGAAAGCCTGGGCGGGCCCGCCCGTGGGGCGGCGGTGCGCCGCCGGTTTCCCCGGGCGGGCGCCTCCTGCGTATCCCGAAAAGAAGACGGCCCGGAAGGCGAATCGCCGTCCGGGCCGTCCTGGATGCGCCGCGCGCGCGGCTGGATCTCAGTGCTTGCGGTGCGGGCAGTTCTCGGTCGTGCAGGAACCGTACATCGCGAGCGAGTGCTCCTGGAGCCGGAAGCCGCGCTCCTTCGCGATCGCCTGCTGGCGGCTTTCGATCTCGGCGTCGAAGAATTCCTCGACCCGGCCGCAATCGAGGCACACGAGGTGGTCGTGGTGCGAGCCTTCGTTCAGTTCGAACACGGCCTTGCCGGATTCGAAGTTGCTGCGCGACAGCAGGCCGGCCTGCTCGAACTGCGTCAGCACGCGGTAGACGGTGGCAAGCCCGATGTCGAGCTGCTCGTTGAGCAGGTTCCGGTAGACGTCTTCTGCGGTCAGGTGGCGCACCGGGCTTTGCTGGAAGATCTCGAGAATCTTGAGGCGCGGTAGGGTGGCCTTTAGCCCGATATTCTTGAGATCCGTCGGATTGGTCATGGCTAGGCATCCCTAGAGTACAATGCAGGGCTTCAATGTTACCGGCTTTTCGCCGTTCCAGAAACACGCGCGGCCTGCGACGCGGGCCTGCACGGTGAGGGAAATGATTCCAGAATCTCTTTCGCACTTTCAGAGGAGCCGCATGCGGAGTGTCATCATCGCTGCCGCCGCCGTTGCCGCGCTGGCTGGTTGTTCGTCGTACGACAGCGTGACGCAGCGCATCGCGCAGAGCATCACCCCCTACCGGATCACCGTCGTGCAAGGCAACTTCGTGTCGCAGGAGAAAGCCTCGCAGCTGCAGGTCGGCATGTCGCGCGAGCAGGTACGCGCGCTGCTCGGCACCCCGCTGCTGGCGGACATGTTCCACGCCGACCGCTGGGATTACCTCTTCTACTTCAAGCGCGGCTCGACGGCGGTCGTCCAGCAGCGCGATCTCGTCGTGACGTTCTCGGGCGATCGCGTCGCGGGCTGGACGGGGGCGGACAACCTGCCTTCGGAACTCGACCTGCTGGCCGACATCGACGGCGACCGTGGCGGCAAGAAGGCGAAGGCGGCCGCAGCGGCGAAGAAGGCCGCCGAGGCTGCCGCCGCCGCGAGCGCCGCACAGGCGGCGAGCGCGCCGGCGCCGGAGACGGTCGCGAGCCCGTCCACCGTGCCGGCGTCCGGCGCGGTGGTCGACCAGGATGCGAACGCGCAGGCCGCCCGCGCGGCGAACCGCGCGACCAACCAGGTGTCGGGCCAGGGCACGGCTGCGCGGCGGTTCACGCCGTCCACGCAGGCTGCCGGCGGTGCGCCGGTGCCGGGCGGCCAGCCGCCGGGCGCGGTTCCGGCGATCCAGCCGCAGTTCCAGTTCCATCGTCCGCCGCCGCCGAACGCGTCGAACGAGGCGTCGCCGCCGGTCGGCCCGCAAGGCTCCGACACGCTGCAGAACCAGCCGCTCACCGCGCCGGCGCAATAAGCCCGCGCGCGGAAACAGGGCGGCATGCGCCGCCCGCCTTTAGACCTGTCGTGTAGAAAGCCATGAAGATTGCGATTGCCGGCGCATCGGGCCGTATGGGCCGGATGCTGATCGAAGCCGTTCTCAACGATTCCGACGCGCAGCTCGTCGGCGCGCTCGACCGCGCCGATTCGCCGTTCCTCGGCCAGGACGCCGGCGCGTTCCTCGGCAAGGAAACCGGGGTCAGGCTGACCGCCGATCTCGACGCCGTGTTCGCGCAGGCCGACTACCTGATCGACTTCACGCGTCCGGAAGGCACGATGGCCCATATCGAGGCCGCGCTGCGCCACGACGTGAAGCTCGTGATCGGCACGACCGGCTTCACCGCCGAGCAGAAGGCCGGGCTGCAGGCCGCGGCGGGCAAGATCGGCATCGTGTTCGCGGCGAACATGAGCGTCGGCGTGAACGTCACGCTGAAGCTGCTCGAATTCGCGGCGAAGCACTTCTCGCACGGCTACGACATCGAGATCATCGAGGCGCATCACCGCCACAAGGTCGACGCGCCGTCGGGCACCGCGCTGATGATGGGCGAAGCGGTCGCCGGCGCGCTCGGGCGCTCGCTCGACGATTGCGCGGTGTACGGCCGCCACGGCGTGACGGGCGAACGCGATCCGTCGTCGATCGGCTTCGCGGCGGTGCGCGGCGGCGACATCGTCGGCGATCACACCGTGCTGTTCGCCGGGATCGGCGAGCGCATCGAGATCACGCACAAGTCGTCGAGCCGCGTGTCGTATGCGCAGGGCGCGCTGCGCGCGGTCCGCTTCCTGTCGGCGCGCGGCGCCGGCCTGTTCGACATGCAGGACGTGCTCGGCCTGCGCTGACCCCACGGGGAAACTCCGATGGCGATACCCACCGGCGTTGTCCACTACCTCGAAAGCGGCGATGCGATCACGCATGCCGTCGCCTATGTGCTGCTGGCGATGTCCGTCGCCAGCTGGTGCTTCCTCCTCATGAAAGCCTGGCTGCTGGTCCGCGCGAAGCGGCAGGGGCCGCGCGCGCTCGCCGCGTTCTGGCGCGCGCCGTCGCTCGACGCGGGCATAACCGCGCTCGCCGGCGCCGACCGCGAGCGCGTGTTCGTGCCGCTCGCCGAAGCCGCGCGCGATGCGGCCGACGATCACGACCCGGCCGCGCTGGCCGCGCGCGTCGAGCGCGGCGAACGCGTGCTGCGTGCGTTGCGGCACGCGATGCTGCGCTCGCAGCGGCGCCTCGAGTTCGGCCAGGTGCTGCTCGCGTCGATCGGCAGCACCGCGCCGTTCGTCGGGCTGCTCGGCACCGTGTGGGGCATCTATCACGCGCTCGGCAGCATCGCCGCGAGCGGGCAGGCGCAGATCGAGAGCGTCGCGGGGCCGGTCGGCGAGGCGCTGATCATGACCGCGTTCGGGCTCGTGGTCGCGATTCCCGCGGTACTGGCCTACAACATCCTCGGGCGGCTCGTGCGGCAGCTCGCCGAGGAACTCGACGGTTTCGCGCGCGACCTGCACGTGTTCGTGTGCGCGCAGGAAGCCTGACGCGTCCATTCCGGAGGAGCGACCATGGCATTCGGCGGACTCGAGCACCACAAGACGTCCGCGCCGATGGCGGAGATCAACATGACGCCGCTGATCGACGTGATGCTGGTGCTGCTCGTCATTTTCATCATCACCGCGCCGCTGATGACGCACGCGATCCGGCTCGACCTGCCGAAGGTCGCGGCCAGCGTCGCGCGCGACACGCCGCAATCCGTCACCTTGTCGATCGACGACGCGGGCAAGCTGTACTGGGACGACACGCCGGTGGCGCTCGACGCGCTGCCCGCGCGCTTCCGGGCCGCCGCCGCGGGCGGTGCGCCGCCCGAGCTGCGGCTGCGAGCGTCGCGCGCGACCCGCTACGACGTGATCGCGCGGGTGATGGGCGCCGCGCAGGCCGCCGGCCTCACGCGGATCGGCTTCGTGACCGACGTGCCGCCGCAGGCGGGCGGTTCCGCGGCGGCGCCTGCCGTGCCGGCCAACCGCTGAGCGGATCCGGCGGGCCTGTCCCTGGCGCAGGATCGGGCCGCCCGCCGCAAGACCGGTCGAATGGGCCGGCGCGGGCGGTATAATCAACGTTTTTCCCGGTTGGCAGGCTCTTTTCACAGGTAACCCGGAATTTTCCAGGCTACCCGGGCATGCTGCGGGTTGCCCGGAAAATTCCCGGAAACCGTGAACAGGTCCGGCAACAGCGAACCTGCCGGTCCGCCGGGCAAGCACGATTTTCGATCCACTCCTGCGCGCGCCGTCGCGCCGCTTAAAGCCTAGTCCGAACCACACCATGCACGAGAGATACGTACCCGCCGACGTCGAAGCCGCCGCCCAGGGCGACTGGCGCGCAGCCGATGCCTACAAGACGCAGGAAGATTCGCAGAAGCCGAAGTTCTACTGCGTGTCGATGCTGCCGTACCCGTCCGGCAAGCTGCACATGGGTCACGTGCGCAACTACACGATCAACGACGTGATGTACCGCTATCTGCGGATGAACGGCTACAACACGCTGATGCCGATGGGCTGGGACGCGTTCGGGATGCCGGCCGAGAACGCCGCGATGGCGAACGGCGTGCCGCCCGCGAAGTGGACCTACGACAACATCGACTACATGAAGGGCCAGATGCAGTCGATGGGCCTCGCGATCGACTGGTCGCGCGAGATCGCGACGTGCAAGCCGGACTACTACAAGTGGAACCAGTGGTTGTTCCTGAAGATGCTCGAGAAGGGCATCGCGTACAAGAAGACGGGCACCGTGAACTGGGACCCGGTCGACCAGACCGTGCTCGCGAACGAGCAGGTGATCGACGGCCGCGGCTGGCGCTCGGGCGCGCTCGTCGAGAAGCGCGAGATCCCGATGTACTACCTGCGCATCACGCAGTACGCGGATGAGCTGCTGAACGACCTCGACGGCCTCGGCTGGCCCGAGCGCGTGAAGATCATGCAGCAGAACTGGATCGGCAAGAGCTTCGGCGTGAACTTCGGCTTCCCGTACGAACTCGACGGCGAGAAGAAGCTGCTGCGCGTGTTCACGACGCGCGCCGATACCATCATGGGCGTCACGTTCTGCGCGATCGCGGCCGAGCATCCGCTGGCCACGCGCCTCGCGCAGGACAAGCCCGAGCTGCTCGCGTTCATCGACGAATGCAAGCGCGGCGGTGTCGCCGAGGCCGACGTCGCGACGATGGAGAAGAAGGGCGTCGCGACGGGCTTCTCGGTCACGCACCCGCTGACCGGCGAGCCGGTCGAGGTGTGGATCGGCAACTACGTGCTGATGAGCTATGGCGAAGGCGCGGTGATGGGCGTGCCGGGCCACGACGAGCGCGATTTCGCGTTCGCGAAGAAATACGATCTGCCGATCAGGCAGGTGATCTCGGCCGAAGGCCAGCAGTACTCGCTCGACGCATGGCAGGAGTGGTACGGCGACAAGGAAACCGCGGTCTGCGTGAACAGCGGCAAGTACGACGGCCTGCGCTACACGGAAGCCGTCGACGCGGTCGCGGCCGACCTGAACGCCGGCGGTTTCGGCGACAAGCAGGTCACGTGGCGCCTGCGCGACTGGGGCGTATCGCGCCAGCGCTACTGGGGCACGCCGATCCCGATCATCCACTGCCCGTCGTGCGGCGACGTGCCGGTGCCCGAGCAGGATCTGCCCGTCGTGCTGCCGGAAGACCTCGTGCCGGACGGCTCGGGCAACCCGCTCGCGAAGTCGGAAGCGTTCCTGAACTGTTCGTGCCCGAAGTGCGGCGCGGCCGCGAAGCGCGAAACCGACACGATGGACACCTTCGTCGATTCGTCGTGGTACTTCTCGCGCTACACGGCGCCGGACGCCGAGACGATGGTCGACGCGCGCACCGATTACTGGATGCCGATGGATCAATACATCGGCGGCATCGAGCACGCGATCCTGCACCTGCTGTATTCGCGCTTCTGGACCAAGGTGATGCGCGACCTCGGCCTCGTGAAGTTCGGCGAGCCGGCGAAGAACCTGCTCACGCAGGGGATGGTGCTGAACGAGACGTTCTACCGTGAAGACGCTTCCGGCAAGAAGACCTGGTACAACCCGGCCGACGTGACGGTCACGCACGACGACAAGGGCCGCCCGGTCGGCGCGACGCTGAACACGGACGGCCAGCCGGTCGTGCTCGGCGGCATCGAGAAGATGTCGAAGTCGAAGAACAACGGTGTCGATCCGCAGGTGCTGATCGACCAGTACGGCGCCGATACCGCGCGCCTGTTCACGATGTTCGCCGCGCCGCCCGAGCAGCAGCTCGAGTGGTCGGGCGCGGGCGTCGAGGGTGCGAGCCGCTTCCTGCGCCGCGTGTGGAGCTTCGGTGCGACGAACCGTGAAGCGCTCGCCGCGCGCGCGGGCTTCGATGCGGCCGCGCTCGGCGAAGCCGACAAGGCGCTGCGCCGCGAAATCTACAGCGTGCTGAAGCAGGCCGATTTCGATTACCAGCGCCTGCAGTACAACACGGTCGTGTCGGCCGCGATGAAGATGCTGAACGCGATCGACGGCGCGAAGGGCGCGACGCCCGGCGTGCTGCGCGAAACGTACGGCGTGCTGTTGCGCGTGCTGTACCCGGTCGTGCCGCACGTCACGTTCGAGCTGTGGAAGGCGCTCGGCTATGCGGACGAATTCGGCCCGCTGCTCGACGCACCGTGGCCGAAGGTCGACGAGGCCGCGCTCGAGCAGGCCGAGATCGAACTCGTGCTGCAGGTGAACGGCAAGGTGCGCGGCGCGCTGAAGGTCGCGAAGGACGCGAGCCGCGAGGCGATCGAAGCTGCGGCGGTGGCCGACGAAGCGTTCGCGAAGTTCAGCGACGGCAAGCCGGCGAAGAAGATCGTCGTCGTGCCGGGCCGCCTCGTGAACATCGTCGTCTGACGGCCGCCGGCCGTCGGACGTACCCAGAAGGAGCGAAGGTGATCCGCAGATCGTTTTTGATGCTCGCCGTCGGCAGCGCGGTCGCGCTGTCGGCATGCGGCTTCCAGTTGCGCGGCCAGCAGGACTACGCGTTCAAGCACCTGCTGATCGTCGGCGCGCCGGCGCCGGTCGAGGCGCGCTTCGTGCGCCTCGTCGAGGCCGGCAGCGACACGAAGATCGTCAAGTCGGCGGACGACGCCGATGCCGTGCTGCGCATGTGGGAGTCGCGCGGGCAGAATACGCTGACGCTCAACAAGTTCGGCTCGGCGCAGGAATACGCACTGTTCTATACGCTGAGCTACACGCTCACGAGCAAGGACGGCACCGTGCTGATCCCGCCGAGCGCGATCGCGCTGAATCGCGCGATGACGTACAGCGACCAGTACACGAACGCGAAGGCGCAGGAAGCCGACATCCTGTACGGCGACATGCAGAACGACGCGGTCGACCAGCTGATGCGGCGTCTCGCGATCGTCCACTCGCTGACGCCGGCGCCGGAAGACGTGGTGCCGGGTGTCGCGCCGCGCGCGCCGTTGCCGCCGCCGCCGCTCTGATCGACGGCATACGCACCGATGCAATTGCGACTTGATGCACTGGAGCCGCACCTCGCGAAGGGGTTGGCCGGGCTCTATACCGTGTACGGCGACGAGCCGCTGCTCGCGCAGGAGGCGTGCGACCGCATTCGTGCAGCCGCGCGTGCGGCCGGTTTCACCGAGCGTTCGGTGCATACGGTCGAGCGCGGTTTCGACTGGAGCGTGCTGCTCGGCGCGACCCAGGCGATGTCGCTGTTCGGCGAGCGCCAGCTGATCGAGCTGCGCATTCCGTCGGGCAAGCCCGGCAAGGAAGGCGCCGACGCACTGAAGACGCTCGCGGCCACGCCCAACCCAGACGCGCTGATGCTCGTCACGTTGCCGCGCCTCGACGCGGCCACGCAGAAATCCGCCTGGTTTACCGCGCTGCAGAACGGTGGCGTCGCGCTGAAGATCGATCCGGTCGACCGCGCGCAGCTGCCGAACTGGATCGGCCAGCGTCTCGCGATGCAGGGCCAGCGCGCCGCGCCCGGCGAAGACGGGCGGCGCGCGCTGCAGTTCATCGCCGAGCGCGTCGAAGGCAACCTGCTCGCCGCGCACCAGGAAATCCAGAAGCTCGGGCTGCTGTATCCGCAGGGCGCGCTGTCGTTCGAGCAGGTGCACGACGCGGTGCTGAACGTCGCGCGTTACGACGTCTTCAAGCTGAACGAAGCGATGCTCGCCGGCGACGCCGCGCGGCTTGCGCGGATGATCGACGGGCTGAAGGGCGAGGGCGAGGCGATCGTGCTGGTGATGTGGGCCGTCGTCGAGGAACTGCGCACGCTGCTGCGGATCAAGCGCGGCACGACGGCCGGCAAGCCGCTGGCGACGCTGCTGCGCGAGAACCGCGTGTGGGGGCCGCGCGAGCGGCTGATCGGCCCCGCGCTGAACCGTGTGTCGGAAGCCGTGCTCGAGAAGGCACTCGCGTTTGCCGCGAAGCTCGACCGGCAGGTCAAGGGGCTCACGGCCGTCGTGCCGGGCCGCCGCACGCAGGACGAGCCGCCGCCCGATCCGTGGGACGGGCTGTTCCAGCTCGCGATGACGGTGGCCGGTGCCCGCGGCGAGCGACCGCCGACCGCGGGCCGCGTGCGACGCTAAGTCCCGTCCGGGCCTTCAGCGCGCGCTGCGCAACCCGCATACAATGTTTCGATCACGGGCGCGGCTCTCCGGCCGCCGTCCACGCTTCCCCACGAATTCATGCCGCCCAGCGCGGCGCGCTTCTCGAGTCACACGATGGATATCGATCAGTACATGACCGACCTGGGCCGTCGCGCCCGGCACGCTTCCCGCGCGATGGCGCGCGCCAGCACGGCCGCGAAGAACGCGGCACTCGACGCCGTGGCTCGCGCGATCGAACGCGACGCGCAGGCACTGAAGGACGCGAATGCTCGCGATGTCGCCCGTGCCCGTGAAAAGGGGCTCGATGCAGCGTTCGTCGATCGCCTGACGCTGTCGGACAAGGCGCTGAAGACGATGGTCGAGGGCTTGCGCCAGGTTGCGTCGCTGGCCGATCCGATCGGCGAGATCGGCAACCTCAAGTACCGCCCGAGCGGAATCCAGGTGGGCCAGATGCGGGTGCCGCTCGGCGTGATCGGCATCATCTACGAATCGCGCCCGAACGTGACGATCGACGCGGCCGCGCTGTGCCTGAAGTCGGGCAACGCGACGATCCTGCGCGGCGGCTCCGAAGCGCTCGAATCGAACGCGGCGCTCGCGAAGCTGATCGGCGAAGGGCTCGAAGCCGCCGGCCTGCCGCAGGATGCGGTGCAGGTCGTCGCGACGGCCGATCGCGCGGCGGTCGGCAAGCTGATCACGATGACCGAATACGTCGACGTGATCGTGCCGCGCGGCGGCAAGAGCCTGATCGAGCGCCTGATCAACGAGGCCCGCGTGCCGATGATCAAGCACCTCGACGGCATTTGCCACGTGTACGTCGACGATCGCGCCGACCTCGGCAAGGCGCTGACCGTCTGCGACAACGCGAAGACGCACCGCTACGGCACCTGCAACACGATGGAGACGCTGCTCGTCGCGAGCGGTGTCGCGGCGAAGCTGCTGCCGCCGCTCGGCCAGCTGTATCGCGACAAGCAGGTCGAGCTGCGCGTCGATGCGGCCGCGCGCGCGGTGCTCGCCGATGCGGGCGTCGGCCCGCTCGTCGATGCCACCGAGGAAGACTGGCACACCGAGTATCTCGCGCCGGTGCTCGCGATCAAGGTCGTCGACGGCCTCGACGCCGCGATCGAGCACATCAACCATTACGGCTCGCATCACACGGATGCGATCGTCACCGAGGATCACGACCGCGCGATGCGGTTCCTGCGCGAAGTCGATTCGGCGAGCGTGATGGTCAACGCGTCGACGCGTTTCGCGGACGGTTTCGAATTTGGCCTCGGCGCGGAAATCGGCATCTCGAACGACAAGCTGCACGCACGCGGCCCCGTCGGCCTGGAAGGGCTGACGTCGCTGAAGTACGTCGTGCTCGGGCACGGCGAAGGCCGCCAATAACAAGCGAGGCACACAACCGATGGCGATGCTCTGGGTCAAGACGTTCCATATCGTTCTGATCGCCGCGTGGTTCGCGGGGCTCTTCTACCTGCCGCGCATCTACGTGAACCTGGCGATGGAAACCGATCCGGCCGCCGTGCGGCGCCTGTTGCTGATGGCGCGCAAGCTGTTCCGCTTCATGACGATGATCGCGGTGCCGGCGCTGGCCTGCGGGTTGTGGCTGTGGCTTTCGATCGGCATCGGGCAGGGGCAGGGCTGGATCCACGCGAAGGTGACGGTCGTGCTGCTGCTCATCGTCTATCACGCCTATTGCGGGCACCTGCTGCGGGTGTTCGAGCGTGGCGAGAACCGCCGCACCGACAAGTGGTATCGCGTGTTCAACGAGCTGCCGGTGCTCGGCATGCTCGCGGCGGTCGCGCTGGTCGTGATCAAGCCGTTTTGAGCGGCGTGGCCGGCGCGGTTGCCGGTGCGGAACCCTGCGCAACGGCGCCCCTCGGGGCGCCGTTCGTCGTTTACGCGCGCGCTGCCTGCCGCCTGCTCAATCCTTCGTGCCGTCGTCGATCCGGCGCCGCGTGATCGCTTCCTTCGCGCGGCCGACCCGTTCCATGAGCGCGGGGCCGCGCGACAGCGCGACGCCGACAGCGAGGATGTCGCCGATCGCGAGATGCGACATCCGCGACGTCATCGGCGAGAACACGTCGGTTTCCTCCGCGACGTTCGACGCGAGGCTCACCGTCGCGAGCTTCGCGAGCGGCGAATGGCTCTGCGTGATCGCGACGACTTTCGCGCCGCACGCGAGCGCGGAGCGCGCGGCGTCGACGATGTCGCGCGTGCGGCCGGTGTTCGAGATCGCGACGACGACGTCGTGCGGCCCGAGCAGCGCCGACGACATCGAGAACGTGTGCGGGTCCGAATACGCGACGCTCGGCACGCCGAGCCGGAAGAACTTGTGCTGGATGTCCTGCGCGGCGATGCCGGAGCCGCCGGCGCCGTAGAACTCGATCCGCGATGCGTTCGACAGCAGCGCGATCGCTTCGGCGACGCTGCCGGCCGACAGGCTGTTGCGCACCTCGATCAGCGCGCCGATCGTACGGTCGAACACCTTGCCGATGATGCCGGGCGCCGGTTCGTCGGGCTCGACGTCGCGATAGACCGACGACACGCCCGGCGCGACGCTCTGCGCGAGCCGGATCTTGAATTCGCGGAAGCCGCTGCAGCCGAGCGCCTGGCAGAACCGCGCGATCGTCGGCTGGCTGACGCCCGCGCGCGTCGACAGCTCGGTCATCGCGAGGTCGAGCACCTCGCGCGGCGCGGCGAGGATGTAGTCGGCGAGCTTGCGCTCGGACGGGCGCAACTCGGCGCGGATCGCTTCTATGCGGGGCAGCATGGACGGGCAGGCAGAAATCGGGTTCGGATGAGCGAGTGTATCGCAATCGAATTGTAGAAAATCTACATCAAATTGCTAGCTGATTTGTCGGCATTTCATGGCACGTGGGATACCGATGATTAGGGTTTTCACTAGGTAAAGCCTTGCTGGTGGCGGGAATAAGGGTTGCGCACGTGCGGATCGACATTGCGCGCTTGTAGTTTTTCTACTAGACTGGCTTCGTTCGTTCGATGCACTCGATCGTCCCCACGATTCCAACCGCCGGTGTCGGCCGGCATACAGGAGCGCCCAGCATGACATCGCTACACCCCACTCTGGCGAAGGTCACCGAACGCGTGATCGCCCGCAGCCAATCGACCCGTTCCGCCTATCTGCAGCGCATCGACGGCGCGCAGGGCAAGTTCCCGGCACGCGGCGCACTGTCGTGCGCGAACCTCGCGCACGGTTTCGCGGGCCTCGAGGGCAACGACAAGTTCTCGATCAAGGCGATCCGCGAGCCGAACATCGGCATCGTGTCCTCGTACAACGAGATGCTGTCCGCGCACGCGCCGTACAAGGATTTCCCCGAGATCATCAAGGCGGCCGCGCGCGAGAACGGCGGCGTCGCGCAGTTCGCGGGCGGCGTGCCGGCGATGTGCGACGGCGTCACGCAGGGCAACCCGGGGATGGAGCTGTCGCTGTTCTCGCGCGAGGCAATCGCGATGGGCACGGCGATCGCGCTCACGCACAACATGTTCGACGCGGCGCTCTGCCTCGGCATCTGCGACAAGATCGTGCCGGGCCTGCTGATCGGCGCGCTGCAGTTCGGCCATCTGCCGACGATCTTCGTGCCGGCCGGCCCGATGACGAGCGGCCTGTCGAACGACGACAAGGCGAAGATCCGCCAGCAGTTCGCGACCGGCCAGGTCGGCCGCGACGCGCTGCTCGAAGCCGAATCGGCCGCGTATCACGGCCACGGCACCTGCACGTTCTACGGCACCGCGAACAGCAACCAGATGCTGATGGAGCTGATGGGGCTGCACCTGCCGGGCTCGGCATTCGTTCATCCGCACACGCCGCTACGCACCGCGCTGACGGCCGAGGCCGCGCGCCGCGTGCTCGACCTGACCGTCGAACGCGGCCACTACACGCCGATCGGCCATGTGATCGACGAGAAGGCGATCGTCAACGGGATCGTCGCGCTGCTCGCGACGGGCGGCTCGACCAACCACACGCTGCACCTCGTCGCGATCGCACGCGCGGCCGGCATCCTGATCGACTGGAACGACTTCGACGAACTGTCGGCCGTCGTGCCGCTGCTCGCGAAGATCTACCCGAACGGCAAGGCCGACGTGAACCACTTCCACGCCGCGGGTGGCGTGGCCTTCCTGGTGCGCAACCTGCTCGAAGGCGGGCTGCTGCATGAAGACGTGACGACCGTCGCGGGCAAGGGCCTGTCGCACTACACGAAGGAGCCGAAGCTGATCGACGGCAAGCTGACGTGGGTCGACGGCGCGGCCGAGAGCCACGACACGAAGGTGCTGCGCGGCATCCGCGACCCGTTCCAGCCGGACGGCGGCCTGCGCCTGATGCAGGGCCGGCTCGGCCGCGGCGTCATCAAGATTTCGGCGGTCGCGCCCGAGCACCGCAAGGTGACGGCGCCCGCGATCGTGTTCGATTCGCAGGAAGCCGTGCAGGAAGCCTTCGATCGCGGCGAGCTGAAGCGCGATTTCGTCGCGGTCGTGCGCTTCCAGGGCGCGCGCGCGAACGGGATGCCCGAGCTGCACCGTTTGACGCCGCTGCTCGGCGTGCTGCAGGATCAGGGCTTCCACGTCGCGCTTGTCACCGACGGCCGCATGTCGGGCGCGTCGGGCAAGGTGCCGGCCGTGATCCACGTGTCGCCGGAAGCGCTGCTGGCCGGCCCGCTCGGCAAGGTGAAGACGGGCGATACGCTCGTGATCGACGCCGAAGCCGGCGTGCTCGACATCGAGGTCGACGCCGCCGAGTGGCAGGCGCGCCCGGTCGCGCAGCCGCTGCACCAGGCCGAGAACGAGGTCGGTTTCGGGCGTGAACTGTTCGGCGTGTTCCGCGCGGCCGCCGCGCCGGCCGAGCAGGGCGCATCGGTTTTCGGCGCGCTGGTCGGCGAATCGGCCGCCCACGTCGCCGCATGAATTTCAAGGAGCCAATTCAATGAAGACGATTGCTGAAATCGTGAAGCTGGGCCCGGTCATCCCGGTGCTCGCGTTCGACTCGGTCGAGCAGGGTGAACACGTGTCGCGCGCGTTGCACGCGGGCGGCGTGAAGGTACTCGAGATCACGCTGCGCACGCCGGCCGGCCTGGAAGCGATCCAGCGCGCGAGCCAGCTCGCGGACGACATCGTCGTCGGCGTCGGCACGATCACGAAGCCCGAGCATTGCGAGCAGGCGAAGCGCGCGGGCGCGAAGTTCGGCGTGTCGCCGGGGCTGACGAAAGAGCTGCACCTCGCGTCGCTCGACGCGGGCCTGCCGCTGCTGCCGGGCGTGATGACGCCGAGCGACATCATCCAGGCACTCGAATTCGGCTACGAGATCGTGAAATTCTTCCCTGCTCAACAAGCGGGCGGCGTGCCGATGCTGCAGGCGTTCCACGGCCCGTTCCCGGCGCTGAAGTTCTGCCCGACCGGCGGCATCACGGTCGAAACCGCCCCGAATTTCCTGAAGCTGCCGAACGTGGTGTGCGTCGGCGGCTCGTGGCTCACGCCGAAGGCCGCGCTCGCCGCGCAGGACTGGGCCGAAGTCACGCGTCTCGCGCAAGCCGCGAGCCAGCTTCCCCGTTAAGACTTGTACGGAATGATGGTTTGACCCTCGGAAGACAAGCGCTTAGTGCTTGTTTTACCGAGGGTTTTTGCTGATGGAACCGGTTCTATCCGCGAACCGTAAAGATAAGTAAAATTCAGCGTCCTGACGGTGGGGGTCTCCCCGCTGTTTCGGAGACCTGCATAGCCGGGCATACTCGCAACGATCGCCCGGTTCGAATAATCCCAAGGAGGAGTCCACATGGGGGCTGTCCAAGGCAGCATGCTGCTCATCTATACCGTGATCGCGATCGTGGCGTTGATCGTGATGATCGCGCGGTTCAAGATCTATCCGTTCCTGGTGCTCATCATCGTGTCGCTCGGCCTCGGCCTGGTGGTCGGGATGCCGATGGACAAGATCGTCAAGTCGTTCGAGACGGGCAACGGCAATACGCTCGGCCACATCGCGATCGTCGTCGGCCTCGGCACGATGCTCGGCAAGATGATGGCCGAATCGGGCGGCGCCGAACGGATCGCGACCACGCTGATCGACTGGTTCGGTGAAAAGAACATCCACTGGGCGATGATGTTCGTCGCGATCATCGTCGGCCTGCCGGTGTTCTTCGAAGTCGGCTTCGTGCTGCTGATCCCGATCGCGTTCAACGTCGCGAAGCGCACCGGCAAGTCGCTGCTCGTCGTCGGCCTGCCGATGGTGGCCGGCCTGTCGGTCGTGCACGGGCTGATCCCGCCGCACCCGGCCGCACTGCTCGCGGTCCAGCAGTACGGCGCCGATATCGGCAAGACGATCGCATTCGGCCTGATCGTCGGCGTGCCGACCGCGATCGTCGCGGGCCCGCTGTTCGCGCTGACGATCTCGAAGTTCGTGAAGCTGCCGGAGAACAACCCGCTCGCCGCGCAATTCGTCGACACGCACACCGAAGGCAAGAAGCGCGAACTGCCGGGCTTCGGCATCACGCTGTTCACGATCCTGCTGCCGGTGATCCTGATGCTGGTCGGCAGCTGGGCCGACCTGCTGTTCGCGCCGAAGACGCTGCCGAACAACCTGCTGCGCTTTGCCGGCAACTCGGACGTCGCGCTGCTGATCGCCGTGCTCGTGAGCTTCTTCACGTTCGGCAAGCTGCAGGGCTTCAACCGCGACCAGATCCAGAAGTTCTGCGGCGAGTGCCTGGCGCCGATCGCCGGGATCACGCTGATCGTCGGCGCGGGCGGCGGCTTTGGCGGTATCCTGCGTGATAGCGGGATCTCGCAGCAGATCGTCGCAACGGCCACGCAGGCGCACCTGTCGCCGCTGCTGCTCGGCTGGTTCGTCGCCGCGCTGATTCGTCTGGCCACGGGCTCGGCAACGGTCGCGATGACGACGGCCTGCGGCATCGTCGCACCGATCGCGGCGGCATCGGGGGTGGCGGTCCGTCCGGAGCTGCTGGTGCTCGCAACGGGCTCGGGCTCGCTGATCTTCTCGCACGTGAACGACGGCGGCTTCTGGCTGATCAAGGAATATTTCGGGATGACGGTCGGCCAGACGTTCAAGACCTGGACGCTGCTCGAAACGATCATCTCGATTCTCGGCCTGAGCTTCACGCTGCTGCTGAGCATGGTTTTGTAACAAGGGGTAGTCAATGATTCTGATCGCAATGGGCGTGTCGGGCGCGGGCAAATCGCGAATCGGCGAAATGCTGGCGGAACGCCTGTCGTGCAGCTATACCGACGGCGACGCGTTTCACAGCGCGGCGAACAAGGAAAAGATGCATCACGGCATTCCGCTGACCGACGACGACCGCTGGCCGTGGCTGCGCACGATCCGCGCGGCCATCGAGGAAAAGCAGCGCGCGGGCGAGACGGCCGTGTTCACGTGCTCATCGCTGAAGCGGTCGTACCGCGACGTGCTGCGCGGCACCGACACCGACGTGCGGTTCGTATATCTGAAGGGTTCGTTCGAGGTGTTGCACGAGCGCCTGAAGAGCCGCACCGGCCATTTCTTCGATCCGTCGCTGCTGAAGAGCCAGCTCGACACGCTCGAGGAACCGGGCCCGGACGAAGCGATCGAGGTCAGCATCGAGCTGACGCCCGAACAGATCGTCGATCAGGTCATGCTGAAGATCGGCATCGCGCAGCAGCACTGAGCGCGGTTCGCGGCATTCATCACGCAAAAGGCGCCCCTCGGGGCGCCTTTTGCGTTGGCGGCCGGCGGGCCGGTCAGGCCGTGGGCGCCTGCTTCGCGATGCCGTCGAGCAGTACGTCGAGCATCGTGTCGTGCACGGCTGCCGGATCGAGCTGCGCGTAGAGCGGGGCGGCCGCCTTGACGAGCGGATGCGCGGCGTCCGACAGCGCTTCCATTTCCGCGAGCTCGACGTCGTTCGCGGCGCGCGTGAGGCCGCCGGCTTCGGCCGCGGCAAGCCCGATCACGCTCGCATACCAGCCGACGCAAACCGATGGCAGCGCCGCGCGCGGGATGCCGGCGTCGGCCAGCGCGCGATGCACGGCCTCGATGTGCGCGAGATCGGCCGGCCCGGTACTCATGTGCCGCTGCAGCAGTGCGAACGCGGCCGGGTAGCGCAGCGCGAGCGCGCGGTACTGGCGCGCGAGATCTCGCAGCCGTTCGCGCCACGGCAGTGTGGCGTCGACCGGCACGAGCGAGCGCGACAGCGCGTTCGCGATCGCGCGGCTCAGGCCTTCCTTCGACTTGAAGTGGTACAGCACGCTCATCGGGTCGCAGCCGACCGACTGCGCGAGCTTGCGCACGCTGAACGCGGCTTCGCCGACGTCTTCGAGCAGCGCGAGCGCTGCCGCGACGATCGCATCCTTGTCGAGGCCGCGCGGGCCCTGGGCGGGTTTGTCTTTCATCGATACGGGCCGGTGTGCCGGTGCGGCACCGGCTGTAAACTTGACGAAAGCTGATTCTACACTGTAGAATTATTTCTGCGGTGTAGAAATTGGGTGTCCCGGCACCTTTCAATACGTGCTTTCGCACAGTCCGGGATCCAGGCGGCACGAGCGTGCCCGCCGTCAACACGGGCCATCGCGCCCCTTTTCTCGTTGACACCCATGTGGAACCGGCTGCCCCACCCGCGAAGCCAGAAGGCTCTTCGACAGGCGGCCCAAGACCATGCAAGTGCAATCATGACTTTCAACAATCAACCCCTGATCCAGGGCGAATCGCGTTTCGAGCAAACGCAACTGAACATCGAAAAAGACAACTGGAACTGGTGCGATCCGGCCCGTCACGACGGCGAGCGCCCGGCGAACTGGTACGAGGCGTCGCTGTCGCGCCATGAAAACACCGCGCCGCTCGCGCACGACGCGGTATGCGACGTGCTCGTGATCGGCGCGGGTCTGCTCGGCGCATCGGCCGCACTGCATCTCGCCGAAGCGGGCGTCGACACGATCCTCGTCGACAAGCACCACGTCGGCTCGGCCGCATCGGGGCGCAACGGTGGGCAACTGACGCCCGGCCTCGCGCGCTGGGAAGCGGCCGACATGATCGACCACCTGTCGCACGACGACGCGAAGCGGCTGTGGCGCTTCGCGTCGACCGAATCGATGGACCTGATCGATACGATCGGTGCGCGTTACGCGCTCGAGCTTGACCGCAAACGCGGGCACATCACGGCGGCCGTCCACCCCGGGCACATGAGTGCGCTGCTGGACGGCTCGGATGCGCGCCGTCATCTCGGCGACGCGGGCGTGACGCTCGTCGGCCGCCATCAGCTGCACGACGAATACGTGCGTTCGGGGCTGTACCACGGCGCGGCGATCGATGCGATCGGCGGGCAGATCCATCCGCTCGCGCTGGTGCGCGGGCTCGTCCACGGTTTCCGCCTTAACGGCGGCACGCTGTACGAGGGCACCGAGGTACTCGAGCTCGACGAGACGCCCGCGGGCGTCGTCGCGACGACGCCGGGCGGCACGATCACCGCCCGCAAGGGCGTCGTGCTCGCGCTGCACAACACGACGTTCCGGCTGCTCGACGACGGCGCCGCGACGACCGTGCCGTTCTTTACCTATGTGAGCGTGACGGCGCCGCTCGACGTCGACGTCGCGACGCTGATGCCGGCCGGCATGCCCGTGTACGACACGCAGTTCCAGATCGACTACTACCGGCCGGTACGCGGCAACCGCCTGCTGTTCGGCGGGCAGGGCACCGGCACGTGCTGGGCGCAGCCCGACGTCAACGCGTATCTGCTGACGCGGCTGAACACGGTGTTCCCGCAGGTCGACGGCCAGTTCGCGCTCGATTATTGCTGGAGCGGCGTCAGCGACTTCACGCTGAACGGCGCGACCGACAGCCGCAAGACCGACGGCCGCGTGCCGATGTACATGGTGCAGGGCTGGAGCGGCCACGGCGTCGCGCAGACGGTGCGGATCGGCAAGGCGATCTGCGACGATTTCGTCGGACGCAACGACGATTTCTCGATGCTGACCGGCATCGACCATCGCGCGATTCCGCTTGGGCGCCAGTTGTCGCCGATCGCGATCCCGGCCGCGAAGGCTGCGATGAGCGTGATGAGCGCGCTCAATCCGGGGCGGATGATTTCGTTCTGAGCGGACGCGGCACGCAATGAAAAAGCCCGATGCGATTGCTCGCATCGGGCTTTTTTACGTACGGAGACGGGCGCTTACGCGATCCGCTTCGCGAGTTCGACGGCCTTGCCGATGTACGACGCAGGCGTCATCGCGAGCAGGCGATCCTTCGCGTCTTGCGGGATCGCGAGCGTGCCGACGAATTCCTGCAGCGCTTCGCGCGTGATGCCCTTGCCGCGCGTCAGTTCCTTCAGCTGCTCGTACGGGTTCTCGATGCCGTAGCGGCGCATCACCGTCTGCACCGGCTCGGCGAGCACTTCCCAGCAGTTGTCGAGATCTTCGTTCAGGCGCTGCGGGTTCACTTCGAGCTTGTCGAGGCCGCGGATCAGCGAGTCGTATGCGAGCAGCGAGTAGCCGAGCGCGACGCCCATGTTGCGCAGCACCGTCGAGTCGGTCAGGTCGCGCTGCCAGCGCGACACCGGCAGCTTGTCGGCGAGGTGGCGCAGCGTCGCGTTCGCGAGGCCGAGGTTGCCTTCCGAGTTCTCGAAATCGATCGGGTTGACCTTGTGCGGCATCGTCGACGAGCCGATCTCGCCGGCCTTCGTCTTCTGCTTGAAGTAGCCGACCGAGATGTAGCCCCACACGTCGCGGTCGAGGTCGAGCAGGATCGTGTTCGCCCGTGCCACGGCGTCGAACAGCTCGGCCATGTAGTCGTGCGGCTCGATCTGGATCGTGTACGGGTTGAACGTGAGCTTCAGGCGGTTTTCGATCACGTCGCGCGAGAACGCTTCCCAGTCGAATTCCGGATACGCGGACAGGTGCGCGTTGAAGTTGCCGACCGCGCCGTTCATCTTGCCGAGGATCTCGACCTTCTCGATGCGCGCGATCGCGCGGTCGAGACGGGCCGCGACGTTCGCGAGCTCCTTGCCGAGCGTCGTCGGGCTGGCCGGCTGGCCGTGCGTGCGCGACAGCATCGGCTGGTCGGCCAGCGCGTGCGCGAGCGCGACGAGGCGCTGGTGGACCGTGCGCAGCGCCGGCACGATCACGTGCGTGCGCGCACCGGCGAGCATCATCCCGTGCGACGTGTTGTTGATGTCCTCGGACGTGCACGCGAAGTGGATGAATTCGCTGGCCTTTTCGAGTTCTTCCTGGCCCTTCACCGATTCCTTCAGCCAGTATTCGACGGCCTTCACGTCGTGGTTCGTCACGCGCTCGATTTCCTTGATGCGCGCGGCGTCGTGGGCGGTGAAGCGCTCGGCGAGCTGCAGCAGAAACTGCTCGGAGGCTTCCGAGAAGCGCGGGACTTCCGCGAAGCCGGCGCGCGACAGCGCGATCAGCCAGTGCACCTCGACGGTGACGCGGTGGCGCATGAAGGCGGCTTCGGAGAGCCAGTCGCGCAGCGCTTCGGTCTTGCTGGCGTAGCGGCCGTCGATGGGCGAGAGCGCGGTGAGGGCGAAAAGCGTATCGGGACGAGTGTCGGACATGATCGGGCGGGCTTTGAGGGCCGGGTCGAGCGAGGAGGGAGAATCCGGCATTTTACCATCGGCGCGGGACGATTCCGGCCGCGCCCGGCGAGCCGCCGCCGCCGCGTGCCGACGCCATGCCGGCGCCCGCATCCGGCAGCGCGCCGGGCCGCTTGCGCGGCCGCCGGCCGGGCCCGCCCGCCGGTAGAATGCAGGCTTCTTCCCGACCGCCGCCCGCCGCGCCCGCCTGCATGGAACTGAAATGGCTCGAAGACTTCGTTTCGCTCGCGGAAACGCGCAGCTTTAGCCGGTCCGCCGAGCTGCGGCACGTGTCGCAGCCGGCGTTTTCGCGGCGTATCCAGGCGCTCGAGGCATGGCTCGCGACCGAATTGATCGATCGTTCGGTCTATCCGACGCGGCTGACGCAGGCCGGGCAGATCTTCTACGAGCAGGCGCTGACGATGCTGTCGCAGGCGCACGAGGCGCGCACGCTGCTGCGCGGCCACGTCGGCGCGCCGGTGCCGACGATCGAGTTCGCGGTGCCGCACACGCTGTCGCTCACGTATTTCCCGCGCTGGCTGCAGCGGATCGAGGCGAAGATGGGCCAGGTTCACACGCGGCTGCGCGCGCTGAACGTGCACGATGCGGTGCTGTCGCTCGTCGAGGGCGGCTGCGATCTCGTGATGGGCTACCACCATCCGAGCCATCCCGTTGCGCTCGACCCGGCGCGCTACGACATGCTGATCCTCGGCAGCGAGCCGATCAGCCCGTTCTCGGCCCCGGGCCGCGCGGGGCGGCCGCGCTATACGCTGCCCGGCACGGCCGACGCGCGCGTGCCGTACCTGTCATATACGCCGAACGCGTATCTCGGCCGGATGACGGAGGTCATCGTCGCGAATGCGTCGACGCCGCTGTTCCTCGATCGCGTCTATGAAACCGACATGGCCGAAGGGCTGAAGGCGATGGCGCTCGCGGGCCACGGCGTCGCGTTCCTGCCGCACAGCGCGGTCGAGGATGCGGTGGCGGGCGGCCGCCTGATCCGGCTCGACCGGTCGGTGCGCGGCGGCGCGCATCCGTTCACGCTGACGATGGAGATCCGGCTGTACTGCGACAAGCTCGCGCTGCAGGGCGACGATCCACGACAGAAGCTCGTGCGTGCGCTGTGGGACGTCGTGCGCGACGAACTGCGCGAATCCGCGGGTTAACCGTGGGCGGTTAACCGTCGATCGTCCGGCCCGGCCGGCTGTCGTCGGGCTTGCGGTGCCTGTCGGGCACCTGCCCGGCGGCCGGCCCGCGCCCGCGCAACACGATTTCTCGAGCACGCGATGCACGGCCGATCGCGGGCGTTCTTGCGCAAATCGACCGCAGATTTGCGAAAAATCGCGATCATGCAAGAAACGCATAATCGAATAAGCAAACGGCATTGGATAAAAAAAACGGGTTTTTCGACAATGTGCGCACTTCGTTGAACGTTGGAGCATCCATGTCTTCGCAACAGCAGTCCATCCCGTCCTACCTGCACGCCGACGATCTCGGCCCGTGGGGCAACTACCTTCAGCAGGTCGATCGCGTCGCACCGTACCTCGGCTCGCTGTCGCGCTGGCTCGAAACGCTGAAGCGTCCGAAGCGTATCCTGATCGTCGACTGCCCCATCGAGCTCGACAACGGGACCGTCGCGCACTTCGAAGGCTATCGCGTGCAGCACAACGTGTCGCGCGGCCCGGGCAAGGGCGGCGTGCGCTACCACCAGGACGTGACGCTGTCGGAAGTGATGGCGCTGTCGGCATGGATGTCCGTGAAGAACGCAGCAGTGAACGTGCCGTACGGCGGCGCGAAGGGCGGCATCCGCGTCGACCCGCGCAAGCTGTCGCGTGGTGAGCTCGAGCGCGTCACGCGCCGCTACACCAGCGAAATCGGCATCATCATCGGCCCGAACACCGACATTCCGGCACCGGACGTCAACACCAACGAACAGGTGATGGCGTGGATGATGGACACGTACTCGATGAACCAGGGCCAGACGTCGACCGGCGTCGTGACCGGCAAGCCGATCGCGCTCGGCGGTTCGCTCGGCCGCAAGGAAGCAACGGGCCGCGGCGTGTTCGTCGTCGGCTCCGAAGCGGCGAAGAAGAAGGGCCTGGAAATCGAAGGCGCACGCATCGCGGTGCAGGGCTTCGGCAACGTCGGCGGCATCGCGGCGAAGCTGTTCCAGGAAGCGGGTTCGAAGGTGATCGCGGTGCAGGATCACACGGGCACGATCTACCAG
Source organism: Burkholderia sp. LS-044 (assembly GCF_004803625.1). Classification (NCBI taxonomy): domain Bacteria; kingdom Pseudomonadati; phylum Pseudomonadota; class Betaproteobacteria; order Burkholderiales; family Burkholderiaceae; genus Burkholderia; species Burkholderia sp. LS-044. The sequence continues at coordinate 47,264 of NZ_SSWO01000017.1, read as the reverse complement.
CCGGCCGGCCTCGATTCGAACAAGCTGCTCGACCACGTTGCCCGCACGGGCGGCGTCGCGGGCTTCGAAGGCGCGGAGCCGATGCCGAACGACGAGTTCTGGACGGTCGAAACCGACATCCTGATCCCGGCGGCACTGGAAAACCAGATCACCGAGAAGAACGCAGCGAAGATCCGCACGAAGATCATCGTCGAAGGCGCGAACGGCCCGACGACGACGGCGGCGGACGACATCCTGACCGCGAACGGCGTGCTCGTGATCCCGGACGTGATCGCGAATGCGGGCGGCGTGACCGTGTCGTACTTCGAGTGGGTGCAGGATTTCTCGAGCTTCTTCTGGACGGAAGACGAGATCAACCACCGTCTCGAGCGCGTGATGCGCGAAGCGTTCTCCGGCGTGTGGGCGGTCGCGGAAGAGCACAAGGTGTCGGTGCGTACGGCGGCGTTCATCGTGGCGTGCAAGCGCATCCTGATGGCGCGCGAAATGCGTGGCCTCTACCCCTGATCATTGACTATGATCCATTCATGACGCAATCCACCCGGTTGCGGATATGAACCCTCGCGGGCGGTGCCGAATCCGGCATCGCCCGCGCGCGCATTCGGGGCGCCTGGAGCCGGGAGGGAGGCTTTGTCAGGGGCGCTGCGACGTGCGGTAAACAACAGTACTTTCAAAAATATTACTTTGATACACTGGCGCGGGTTTTAGCCAAGGAGATGACCAAAATGAAATACCAAAAGGCAGTCCTGATGGTCGCGGCGCTTTGCGCGTTCGCAAGCGGCGCGCATGCTCAGGAGACGGGCACGCTGAAGAAGATCAAGGACACGGGCGTGATCTCGCTGGGCCACCGCGAATCGTCGATTCCGTTCTCCTACTACGACCAGAACCAGCAGGTTGTCGGCTATTCGCGCGAATTCCAGCTGAAGGTGGTCGACGCGGTGAAGAAGAAGCTGAACCTGCCGAACCTGCAGGTCAAGAACATCCCGGTCACGTCGCAGAACCGCATCCCGCTCGTGCAGAACGGCACGGTGGACATCGAGTGCGGCTCGACGACCAACAACACCGAGCGCCAGCAGCAGGCCGCGTTCTCCGACACGATCTTCGTGATCGGCACGCGCCTGATGACGAAGAAGGATTCGGGCGTCAAGGATTTCGCCGACCTGAAGGGCAAGACGGTCGTGACGACTGCCGGCACGACGTCGGAGCGCCTGCTGCGCAAGATGAACAACGACAAGCAACTCGGCATGAACATCATCAGCGCGAAGGATCACGGCGATTCCTTCAACACGCTGGAATCGGGCCGCGCGGTCGCGTTCATGATGGATGACGCGCTGCTCGCAGGCGAGCGCGCGAAGGCGAAGCAGCCGGGCGAGTGGGTGATCGTCGGCACGCCGCAATCGGAAGAAGCGTACGGCTGCATGATGCGCAAGGGCGATGCGGACTTCAAGAAGGTCGTCGACGACGCGATCTCGCAAGTCGAGAAGTCGGGCGAAGCCGCGAAGATCTACGCGAAGTGGTTCGAGAACCCGATCCCGCCGAAGGGGCTGAACCTGAACTTCCCGCTGTCCGATTCGATGAAGAAGCTGTACGCGAACCCGAACGACAAGGCGCTCGACTGACCGCACGGCCGTTGATGCAGAAATGACGCTAATGAGACGGAAGAGGCCACGCTTCTTCCGTCTCTTTTTGCTGGAGTCTTGCCCATGTCTTACCACTGGAACTGGGGCATCTTCCTGAGCCCCGTGTCGACCGGCGAGCCGACGACTTATTTCGGATGGCTGATGTCCGGCTTCTGGGTGACGATCGAAGTGTCGCTCGTCGCCTGGGTCATCGCGCTGATCGTCGGGTCGCTGTTCGGCGTGCTGCGCACCGTGCCGAACAAATGGCTGTCCGCGATCGGCACCGTGTACGTGTCGATCTTCCGGAACATTCCGCTGATCGTGCAGTTCTTCGTCTGGTATCTCGTGATACCCGAGCTGCTGCCCGCGTCGATCGGCACCTGGATCAAGCAGTTGCCGCCCACCACGCAGTTCTTCACCGCGTCGATCATCTGTCTCGGCCTGTTCACGGGCGCGCGCGTGTGCGAACAGGTGCGCTCGGGGATCAACGCGCTGCCGAAGGGCCAGCGCGCCGCCGGCCTCGCGATGGGCTTCACGCAATGGCAGACGTACCGCTATGTGCTGCTGCCCGTCGCGTACCGGATCATCGTGCCGCCGCTCACGTCGGAATTCCTGAACATCTTCAAGAACTCCGCGGTCGCGTCGACGATCGGCCTGCTCGACCTGTCCGCGCAAGCGCGCCAGCTCGTCGACTACACCGCGCAGACGTATGAATCCTTCATCGCGGTGACGCTCGCCTACGTGATCATCAACCTCGTCGTGATGGCGTTCATGCGCTGGATCGAAGGCCGCACGCGGCTGCCCGGCTATATCGGAGGCAAGTGATGCATCAGTTCGACTGGAGTAGTATTCCCGGCGCGATACCGACGCTGTGGACGGGCGCGGTCGTCACGTTCAAGATCACGCTGATCGCGATCGTCGTCGGCATCGTCTGGGGCACGCTGCTGGCGCTGCTGCGGCTGTCCGGCGTGAAGCCGCTCGCGTGGTTCGCGAAGGCGTACGTGACGGTGTTCCGCTCGATCCCGCTCGTGATGGTGCTGCTGTGGTTCTTCCTGATCGTGCCGCAGGTGCTGCAGGGCGTGCTCGGGCTGTCGCCGACGATCGACATCCGGCTTGCATCGGCGATGGTCGCGTTCTCGCTGTTCGAAGCCGCGTATTATTCCGAGATCATCCGCGCCGGTATCCAGGCGGTGCCGCGCGGGCAGGTGAACGCCGCGTTCGCGCTCGGCATGAACTACGCGCAGGCGATGCGCCTCGTGATCCTGCCGCAGGCGTTCCGCGCGATGGTGCCGCTGCTGCTCACGCAGGCGATCGTCCTGTTCCAGGATACGTCGCTCGTGTACGTGATCAGCCTCGCGGACTTCTTCCGCACGGCGGCCAACATCGGCGATCGCGACGGCACGACCGTCGAGATGGTCCTGTTCGCCGGCGCATGCTATTTCGTGATTTGCTCGTTGGCGTCTGCTCTCGTCAAGGGTCTCCAGAAAAAGGTCACAAGATGATTTCCATCAAGAACGTTTCGAAGTGGTACGGCCAGTTTCAGGTCCTCACCGACTGCACGACCGAGGTCAAGAAAGGCGAAGTGGTCGTCGTGTGCGGCCCGTCGGGCTCGGGCAAGTCGACGCTGATCAAGACCGTGAACGGTCTCGAGCCGTTCCAGCAGGGCGAGATCCTCGTGAACGGCCAGTCGGTCGGCGACAAGAAGACGAACCTGTCGAAGCTGCGCTCGAAGGTCGGGATGGTGTTCCAGCATTTCGAGCTGTTCCCGCACCTGTCGATCACCGAGAACCTGACGCTCGCGCAGATCAAGGTGCTCGGCCGCGGCAAGGACGAGGCGAACGAGAAGGGCCTGAAGCTGCTCGACCGCGTCGGCCTGAAGGCGCACGCGCACAAGTTCCCGGGCCAGTTGTCGGGCGGCCAGCAGCAGCGTGTCGCGATCGCGCGCGCGCTGTCGATGGATCCGATCGCGATGCTGTTCGACGAACCGACGTCCGCGCTCGACCCCGAGATGATCAACGAAGTGCTCGACGTGATGGTCGAACTCGCGCAGGAAGGGATGACGATGATGGTCGTCACGCACGAGATGGGCTTCGCGAAGAAGGTCGCGCATCGCGTGATCTTCATGGACAAGGGCGCGATCGTCGAGGACGACCGCAAGGACGATTTCTTCTCGAATCCGAAATCGGAACGCGCGAAGGACTTCCTCGCGAAGATCCTGCACTGAGCGTTCACGCGCGTCGATGCGAACACCGCCCGGCCGAGCGCCGGGCGGTTTTTTTTCGTCCGCTGTCCGCCGTTCGCGGGCGTTACCAGCTGTAGCGGTAGCCGACCTGCCCGACGATGCCGCGCCGATAGTCGCCGCCGATGTTGCGCGCGATCTTCGCGTTCGCGTACAGCTCGCCTGACTTGCCGAAGCTCGCGGTCACGCCGACGCCGAGTTCGTACCACGTGCGGCCGAGATGCGTCGCGAACGGCGTGCCGCCGACGACGGTCTGGCCCGGCGACAGGAAGTCGTGCAGCACGTCGGCCGTGAAGTACGGCGTGGCAGCGCTGCCGCCCGAACCGGACTGCAGGTTCGGCCGGAAGATGCGCACCCCGACGCGGCCGCGCAGCGCGTTCGTCGTCGTACCCGATACCGCCGATACGTTGTCGTTGAACCCGTTCAGCTTCAGGTACTGGTACATCAGCTGCGCCTGCGGCTCGACCGCGACCGGCAGGCCGCCGATCGCGAAGGGCTTGCCGACTTCCTGCGACAGCGCGACGCCGAAGCCGTTTTGCGACGCCTCGTTGCCGTAGCTGTCGCGATAGCGGTTGCCGTAGTGCGTGACCTGCCCGACGCTGTCGAAGTACGTGCCGTCGGACAGGTACTTCGTCCAGTAGCCGCCGACGCTCTGCGCGTGCATCTCGACCGAGCCCGTCGACGTCGACAGGTTGGCCGTATCGGCGCGTGCCATGTCGCTGAAGCTCGCGTTCGACACGCCGATGCTGGCCGTCACGCCCGCATGTGTGCTGCCGGCGCCGTTCGGCGCCTGGTCGAGCGTCCAGTCCTTGCCGAACTGCGCGAAGAAGGTGCGCTCGTCGGCCGCGAAGCGGCCCGCGTTCGCGTCGAGGCTCTGGCCGCCGATACGCCCCCATACGCCGTCGCGATTGCCGGGCTGCTGCTTGTCGAGGTTGGCGATGTCGCCGACGCGCTCGTGCAGCTTGCCGAGCGTCGAGAAGCCGTAGTCGGCGTTCAGCAGCGGCGTGAGCGCGTAGCCGGCGACCCCGGGGCGATACGCGAGCGTGCCGCCGTTGCCGTTGCCGTTCCCGCCGCCGTCGCCGCCACCGGACGGGTGGATCGGGTCGCCCGGGTCCGACGGATCGAGTTGCGAGCGCAGGTACCAGCCGTTCGCGTCGCCTTGCCCGCCGCGATAGAGCCGGTATTCGTACGCGCCCGCCTGCACGGGCCCGGCGAGCTGGAATGCCGATGCGGTGGTCGTGCCGCCGTTGGTCGTGACGACCACCGGAATCCCGTCGCCCTTCGTCTGCGCGCCGGTGCCGGCCGTGTTGGCGATCTTCAGGCCCGTCGTGCCGCTTGCCGTGCCGCCGTTCACGATCACCCGGTCGGTCGGCGATGCGTCGGCGCCGAGGAACGTGTTGAGCGCGATCGTGCCGCCGTTGCCGACGTAGCTGCCGGTCGTGAGCGTCTTGTAGCTGCCCGCGAGCGTCGGCGAACCGGTCGGTGCGGCGAATGCGACCAGGCCCGCGTTGTTCAGGCTGCTCAGCACGGAGCTGCCCGTCATGCGCCACGTGCTGGTGGAGTCGACGGTCAGTGCGACCGGGTCGATCTTGCCGGTCAGGGTCGTGCCGTTCGCGAGGCGCACGTTGCCGGTGCTCGAGGCGTCCGAGACGATGTCGCCGGCCAGGTTCACGGCCGAGGCGGTGAAGGTGGCGTTGCTGCCGTTCGACAGGTCGAGCAGCGTACCGTTGCCGGCCGTCACGACCGTGCCGTTGCGCACCGCGATGTCGGCCGTGCCGCCGCGCGCGGCGAAGGCTGGGCCGGTCGCGGACGTCACGCTGCCGCCGTCGACGAGCACCGAACTCGTCGCGCTGTTTGCGAGCGTATCGGACGTCAGCACGCCGGCCGCCGCGCCCTTGAGCGTCGTGCCGGTCAGTGCGAGCACGCCGCCGCTGTCGGCGGTTGCGCCGTTGCCGGCGGCACTGGCGATCGTCGAGCCCGTATCGCCGATGCGGCCGCCGTTGCGTGCGACGATGCCGTCGGCCAGGCTCCCCGATGCGGCGATCTTCGCGGCCGACAGCAGGGCCGTCGCACCGCCATCCATGACGATCGCGTGTGCGCCGGCACCCGTCGTCGCGACGGTCGTGCCGGTCGCCGCGAGCGTCGAATCCGCGCCCGTCACGTGGACGCCGAGCGCGTTGCTGCCGGCGGTGCGCACGACCGTCGCCGCGTCGGCCGCGATGCGCGCGCCACCGCCCGTCGACACGATGCCGTTCGCGCCGCCGCCGGTCGTCGTGACCTGTGTGCCGGACAGCGCGATCGTCGTATTCGTGCCGAGGTTGTGAATCCCGCTGCCCGAGCCGCCGGCCGCGATCGACGCCGCACCGGCCGCGATCCCGCCGCCCGATACGGTCGAGTCGATCAGCACGCCGTCGGCGCTGCCGTTCGCGATCACGGTGCCGGTGCCCGACAGCGCGACCGATGCGCCGGCACCCGTCAGACGCACGCCCGCGACGCCGTCATCGGCTTCGATCGAACCCGCGTTGGCCAGCGTGGCCGACGCGCCCTGCACGAGCGCACCGGCGCCGTTCGATACGCGGATCGTCGACGCGTTGTTCACCGTGCCGAGCGTGCCGACCACGACGCCCGTCGAGCCGGCGCCCGTCAGCAGCACCGAGTCGCGGTTCTCGAGCGTGCCGAGGTTCTGCGCGACGAAGCCCGTCACGCCCGCGGTCGACGACGTAACGGCCGCGTCGTTGGTCAGCGTCGTCGCGACCGGCGCGCCGGCATTGGCGCCGGCGAGGTCGTGCGCCTGGCCGTCGACGACGCCTGCGATCGCGCCTGCGGCATTCAGGTTGATCGTCGCGCCCGCGTCGATCGTGCCTTGCGCGCCGCCCTCGACGCCGATCGCGATCCCGTTCGCGCCGTTGACGTTGTAGATCGCGTTACCGGTCGACAGCACGGTGCCGGCGTCGGTCGCGAGCACGCCGTGCGCGCGCTGGCCGTTGACGTCGGTCGTCAGCGTTCCGGCTGCCGACGCGCCCGTGTAGGCAGCGCCGCCTGCGACTCGGAACAGCGTCGAATCGTCGGTGTCGACGCTCAGGTGCTGCGCGGCGACGTTGATCTTCGAGCCGGCGCCATAGGCATAGAAGCCGATCTGGCTGGTGCCCGACATGAACGCCGGCACCGCGTTGGCGCCGACGTCGATCGTCGCGCCCGAGCGCGCGTGCACGCCGATCGCGCCGGTGCCCGTCAGGTTGAGTGCGCCGTCGAGCGTGGCTTTCGCGTGCGGCCCCTCGGCCCACACGCCGTAGTTTCGTGTGCCCGATGCGGGATCGAGGCCGCCGGCCACGTTGATCGTGCCGGTCGAGGTCGCGGCCGTCGCGTTCGTGCCGGTCCCGACGACCATGATGCCGATGCCGTTTACGCCGTTCAGCGTGATGGTGCCGGTGTTGGTCACGGTCGCCGCCGTGTTGGCCGCGAGCATGCCGACGTTGGCGAGCGGCGTGCCGGGCGCGGCACCGTTGACGACGATCGAACCCGCGTTGGTCAGCGTGCCGGACGACGAGTTGATGCTCGCCATGGCGGCGCCGTTCTGCGTCTGCGAACCGATCACGATCGTGCCGAGGTTGTTCGCGGTGCCCGACGGGCCGAGCAGGATGCCGTATGCGTGCGTGGACAGCGCGACGTCGTTCGCGGCCTCCGGCGTGCCGGCATCGTACTGGGCCGCGCGGCCGAGATAGATCGTGCCGCCGGCTTCGTTCGTGAAGCTGCCGCCGGCGACGAGGCCGCCGATCACCTGGCTGTCGAGCGTCGTCGCGTTGACGCCGACGTTGATCGTGCCGACGTTCGATGCGCTCGCGCCGTCGGTCGCGGCGATCGCGTAGTTCTGCAGGTCGAGCCGGTTGTGGTCGAGATTCCACGCACCGACGTTCATCACGCCGTTGTTGACGAACGTGGTGCCCGTACCGTTGGCATACACGCCGCTGCCTTCGACGTACGTATCGAGGCCGAAATTGTCGGGCGGTGCGGTGCCGCCCGTGCCGACATTGTCGCCCGACGTGTAACCGGACGAAATCACGCCGTTGTTGACGCCGCTCGCGCCGCTCAACAGGCGCACCAGGGTGAAGTCGCCCGACAGGCGCCCGTCGTTGACGAAGTGCGCGCCGTTTTCCGCGACGACGGCCGCGCTCGCGTCGATCGTATTGGCGCCGCGGAAGTCGATCTGGCCGTCCTTGCCGATGTGCAGCGTCGCGTTCGCGCCCGTGCCGTGCATCACCGACGGATAGTTTCTGGGGAGCGCGTTCTTGTCGTCGGGCGACACGTTGTTCGCATACTCGAAGGTTTGCGTGGCGAACGTCACGGCCTGGCCGAACGCATTGTCGTAGGCTGCCTGCGAGCCGAGTGCGCCGTTCTGGACCGAATGCACGAGAAAGTTGTTGTACGCGGCGAGCGACGCGGCGTCGGTGACGGTCCACTTGCTGCCGTCGAACGCGGTGAAGGTGCCCGCGTAGGTCGGCACGTCGAGCTCGATGCGGCCGACGGGGCCACCGCTTGCCAGATAGTCGCCGGTGATGAACCAGACCTGGTTCCGTGAATTCCAGTTGATGACGCTCGGTGTCGAGCCGGTGCCGTCCGCGTAGGTCAGGTCGGTCTGCTTGGCCGCGATCGTGATCGCGTTGCCGGTCGCCGCGGGCGCGTTCGCGGGATTGCCGATCGATACGTCGAGCGTGCCGCCCGAATTCGCGACCGTGCCGATGCGCGTGTTCACGTACTGGTCGCCGTTCACGTCGTGATAGACCTGCACGACGGTCGAGCCCGCGTTCGACGCGACGAACGCGGTCGAGTCGTAAGTGGCGACGGACGTATGGCCGCCCGTGATCGAGTCGGGGGTGCCGACGCTCTGCGTCTTGCCGCCGAGCGACACCAGCGGCTGATCCGGATTGCCTGAAATGATGGGCGTGTTGGCGAACGGCATCGGCGTATAGCCCATGTCGCCGGTTGCGCCGGTCCATGCGCCCGTCAGGCCGACGCGGTCGCCGCCCGACACGGTCGTGGCGCCGGCGAGGTTGTCATTGACGGTCGGGCTGAAGCTGCCGAGCGCGCAGGTACCGCCGCTCGCGACGGCCGCGCCGCTGCCGCACGTCGATGCGTACGCGGAGCTTGCCGACAGCATGGCCAGCACGGCACCGAGTGCCGCGGCGCGAAGCGGCGTCCGGCGCGCTGCCGCGTGGGCGGCGCGAAGGCCTGCACCGGATGGGCTGCCCGACCGCTTGCCGCGCGCCCGCGCCGTTTCCGCAACCGCGACCCAGCAGCCGGTGGTCTCGCTCCATATCGATCGAAATGAGTGATTCACGACAAGCCCCTCTCTCTTGTTTTGATGTGGTTTTCACCGCGGTGCGGTGAAATCGCAATCCGCGGTGGGGAATGGCGTGAATGGATGTGTGGCGTCCGTGGCCGTATCTCCGTCATTCGCGATTCGTTACACCGAGGATGAGCGGACTCTACTGATCGGGAAGGAGGTGAATTGTCGGGAAGCTAACAAATGCGGCAATAGTGCTGCTTTTATTCGGTATTTTTTGATTGTGTGACGAATCGAACTGAAGGCCTTGCAGGGTAAGGATTCGACCGATTATTTGCGTGCGAATTTGCGATCGCGGGATCAGTGGGGTGGCGCACGGTTTGCGTCAGGTCGATACGTTAAAATGCGGTTCCCGGATTATCTGCATTCCGATTGAGTGATTTATTATTTTCTCGCCTGGATCGTTTTATATTGAAACGAATCGAATCGGGCGAATGTTGTGCTGCTTCGCTTCGATATACGGGAATCTGGCCCGGATGAACCGGAATCGGCGCGGGGCGAGCGATATGACCCGGCGGCGAGCCGTCGATTTGCAGGACAGCGGCTGACAGGGGAAGGGCGCTGGCGCGCGGGGCTCAGAAGTCGATCGCGTCGTCGGAATCGACGTCGGCGGCGGTGGCGAGCGCCTCGCGCGTGTCACGCGGCGCCGACGCCGATGCGTCGAGCGCCGGATTGCGCAGCTTCTCGAGCACGCGTTCGGGCACCGGGATCCGCATCCGCGCGGCGACGTCGCCGCACTGGAACATGATCAGTTCGCCCGGCTCGAACGCGGTCCAGACTTCGTTGTCGGTGAGCGGTTGCGTCGCGATCACCGCGACGCGATCCTCGGGCGTCGTGTATTTCGCGAAGTCGATCGACAGGTCTTCGTCGACGAGATGCGCGGTCGAGAACGGCCAGCGCCGCACGAGGTAGTGCAGCCGCGTCGAGCAGTGCGCGAACAGTGCCTGGCCGTTCGACATCAGGAAATTGAACACGCCGTGATCGGTGATGCCGCGTGTCAGCTCGCCGACGCGCTCGAACAGCTCGGGCAACGGCGGCTGCGCGCCGGGAAACGCTTCGCGCAGCCCCTGCATCAGCACGCAGAACGCTTGTTCGCTGTCGGTCGTGCCGACCGGATGATAGACGCTGCCGTCCATGTCCGGCGCGTAGTCCTGGAGGTCGCCGTTATGCGCGAAGATCCAGTGCCGCCCCCACAGCTCGCGCATGAACGGATGGCTGTTCTCGAGCAGGATGTGGCCCTGCGTCGCCTTGCGGATGTGCGCGATGGTGTTCTTGGACTTGATCGGGTAGCGCTTCACCATTTCGGCGATCGGCGACGTGGCCGATGCCTGGTGATCGATGAACAGGCGGCAGGCCTTGTCCTCGAAGAACGCGATGCCCCAGCCGTCGGCATGGTGATCGGTGAGCCCGCCCCGGGCCGCGAAACCTGTGAAGGAGAATGTGACGTCCGTCGGCGCGGCGCAGTTCATTCCTAAGAGTTGGCACATTTTACTTGGGGCAGCAGGCTCAGGCGGGGGGTAACGAACCGGGCGAACCCCGGTACAATGCGGCTTCTAGCATATCACCGAGCCCTGAGCGGTAAAAAGCGGATTCCGCTGGCCAAAGGCCCCGTGTTGCGGTTTGCCGTCAGTCGGCCCGCGCACGCGTGTTCCGGCCCCGCCAACGGCAAGCACGTTCCTCACGACGCCTCCTATGACTGCCTCGAACGCTTCCTCCCCGGCGACGCTCTCGCTCGCCCGTCCCGACGACTGGCACCTGCACCTGCGAGACGGCGACATGCTGGCCGCCGTGCTGCCGCACACCGCGCGCCAGTTCGGCCGTGCGATCGTCATGCCGAACCTGAAGCCGCCGGTGACGACCACCGCGCAGGCGCAGGCCTATCGCGAGCGCATCCTCGCCGCGCTGCCGGCCGGGATGACGTTCGAACCGCTGATGACGCTGTACCTGACCGACAACACGCCGCCCGACGAGATCCGCCGCGCGCGCGAAAGCGGCTTCGTGCACGGCGTGAAGCTGTATCCGGCCGGTGCGACGACGAATTCCGACCACGGTGTCACCGATCTCGCGAAATGCGCGAAGACGCTCGAGGCGATGCAGGAAACCGGCATGCCGCTGCTCGTGCACGGCGAGGTGACCGACGCATCGATCGACCTGTTCGACCGCGAGAAGGTCTTCATCGACCGCGTGATGACGCCGCTGCGCCGCGATTTCCCGGGCCTGAAGATCGTGTTCGAACACATCACGACGAAGGACGCGGCCGACTACGTGCGCGACGCCGATGCGGCGCCCGGCCTGCTCGGCGCGACGATCACCGCGCATCACCTGCTGTACAACCGCAATGCGCTGTTCGTCGGCGGGATTCGCCCGCATTACTACTGCCTGCCGGTGCTGAAGCGCGAGACGCATCGCGTCGCGCTGGTCGAGGCCGCGACGTCGGGCAACCCGCGCTTCTTCCTCGGAACCGACAGCGCGCCGCATGCGCGCGACGCGAAGGAAACCGCGTGCGGCTGCGCGGGCTGCTATACGGCACTGCATGCGCTCGAACTGTATGCGGAAGCGTTCGACCACGCCGGTGCGCTCGACAAGCTGGAAGGTTTCGCGAGCTTCTTCGGCGCCGATTTCTACGGGCTGCCGCGCAGCGCCGAGACGGTCACGCTGCGTCGCGAGGCATGGGAGTTGCCGCGCGAGATCTTCGCGGGCGATACGCCCGTCGTGCCGCTGCGCGGCGGCGAGACGATCGGCTGGAAACTGGCGTGACCTTCGCGCCGCCGCGCGAACCTGGCCAGGCGGCCGGTAGCGGGGCGGCGGATTTTGCGCGGATCGACTGGTCCGTGCCGTGGCTCGCGCCGTACGCGGGCCCCGGCCGCGTTGTACAGGCGGCCGCAAGGGCGGGCGAGGCCGCGCTGCTCGACGCGCTGAACGGCACCCTGGGCGATACCGGGCCCGACGGCCCGCGCACCAGCGGCCGTGGCCGGCCGCTGCGGTTCGTGCCGCAGGCAGCATTGCCGCCCGGCGTCGCGTACGAGACCCATATCGCAGAGACGGGCGGTGTCCCGACCCGCCACAATCTGCACGACTTCTTCAACGCGCTCGTCTGGTTCGCGTATCCGCGCGTCAAGGCCGCACTGAACGCGCGCCAGGCCGCGGCGATCGACGCGGCGGGCGGGGTCGGCCCCGTGCGCGGCACGTTGCGCGACGCGCTCACGCTGTTCGACGAGAACGCCGCGTTGTTCGTGACGGCCGACCGTGCGCTCGCCGACGCGCTGCGCGGGTTCGACTGGCTGCGGCTGCTGGTCGCCGCGCGCGATGCGTGGGGCACGCGCTGCGAGGCGCGGCTGGTCGGCCATGCGCTGCTCGAGAAACTCGTCGCGCCTTACAAATCCTGCACCGCGCACACGTGGATCGTCGAAGTGGGCGCCGACTATTTTTCGTGGCCCGACGCGCAACGCATCGCGCATGTCGACGCCCGTGTCGCCGCGGAACTCGCGACGCGCGCGCTGACGAGCCGCGATTTCGCGCCGCTTCCGGTGCTCGGCGTGCCGGGCTGGTGCGATGCGAATGTCGAGCCCGCGTTCTACGACGATCCGGCCGTATTTCGCAGCGGCCGCCGCTCGCGCGCTGCCGGCGGCGGCGCGCAGTGCTAGAATGCGCGTCGCAAAGCAGGCCAGGCAGTCGCGGCCTCGCCGCCTTCGGGCGCGCGGGGGCGAGGAAAGTCCGGACTCCACAGGGCAGGGTGATGGCTAACGGCCATCCGTGGCGACACGCGGAACAGGGCAACAGAAAGCAAACCGCCGATGGCCCGGCGCAAGCCGGGATCAGGTAAGGGTGAAACGGTGCGGTAAGAGCGCACCGCGGCGACGGCGACGTTCGCCGGCACGGTAACCTCCACCCGGAGCAATTCCAAGTAGGCAGGCGCGCATCTTCGGATGCAGGACGGGGCCCCCGTCTCGTCTGCGGGTAGGAAGCTTGAGCGCGTCAGCAATGGCGCGCCTAGAGGAATGGCTGCCACGCGTTGCGTGCTTCGGCGCGCAGCGTGCACAGAATCCGGCTTATCGGCCTGCTTTGCCGTTCGAATGCGAAAGGGCCGGCGTCTCCCAATGGAGCGCCGGCCCTTTTTTCATGTGTGCTCGCCGTGCGGTCAGCCGGCGACGATGTCGAACGAATGCGTGAGTTCGGCCGTCTTCGCGATCATGATCGACGCGGAGCAATACTTATCGTGCGACAGGTTGATCGCGCGTTCGACCGTGGCCGGGTTCAGGTTGCGGCCGGTGACGGTGAAGTGGAAGTGCACTTTCGTGAACACCTTCGGGTCTTCGCTCGCGCGTTCGGCCTTCAGTGTGACCGAGCAGCCGCTGACTTCCTGGCGGCTCTTCTTCAGGATCAGCACGACGTCATAGGCCGTGCAGCCGCCGGTGCCGAGCAGCACCATCTCCATCGGGCGCGGCGCGAGGTTGTGACCGCCGCCTTCGGGCGCGCCGTCCATCGCGACGAGGTGGCCGCTGCCGGTCTCGGCGGAAAACGCCATGCCGTCCTGACCCATCCAGCTTACTTTGCATTCCATGCTTGCACTCCAGCGTTGCCTGATTCGGATTCGATCCGGCATTGTAGCCCGCGGCGCAACGGCCGGCTGATGCGGTGCACGACGCGCAACGCGGGCACCGCGTGAGTGGCGCCCCGGACAGCCAATTCCCCTCCGGACTTAGGGGTTTTGCTCTAGATGAGGGCGGCTCCTGATCGTGCTTTCCGGAATCAGGTCATTGATTTCAAAGAGAAAAGTCGTGATTCAAACGCGCCGCATTAAATTTCATATTGTGGCGTTTGATTTCGCAATGCAAATTTTCTTGTGGAGTCTACGACGCGTTCGTATAATGAGCCTCATTGGTTGTCGCGCTGCGGCAACCTCCGAATGTCTCCTCCACCCTCCTCCTATGGTGGATTAAGCCCGAACCAGCCGTTCGGGCTTTTTTTCGTCCCATGCAAACATCGGCGCGCGGTTTGCGCGCGCCGACAGGGTCACGCGGGCTGCCTTGCGGCAGGCTGCGAGGTCGCGTCGGGCGGCGTGCCGCGCGGGCGCGCATCGGGCGCCGGCGCGTGGACGGCCGACGCATGCCCGTGCCCGCGTGCGCAGAAGTGGCGGACGCGTTCGCGCACCGCGCGCAGGCGGGCGACGCGATCCTCGGCATGCGCGGCACGGGCTTCGGCAAGGCGTGTATCGAGGGCTTCGAGCTTGGCTTCGCAGTCGGCGCGGGCGGCGACGGCAGGTGCCGCGGCGGCCAGCATCACGGCCGCGAAGAAGGGTGTAAGTCGTTGATTCATCATGCTTGTTTGTTGTTTTCCGTGTTCGGCCGGTCTGGCGCGGCAAGGTCATGTGCCGCGTGTCGATGGGTGCCTCCCCGGGCGCTCGGTTCGCCTGGCTTGTCGGGGCACGACCGGATTTTGGCCCATTTCGGCCGCCGTGGACACGGGGAGCGGATTCCCTTTGACCGCGTTGCGGTATTTCCTTTATAATTCAGGGCTTTTCCGCATTCATGCCCACGGAAAAAGAACAGGGAGAGCCTGCACCGCGCCTCGAAGCGCACACAGACAAGCAGGAAGAACACATCGGGCAAAGCAATTTTTTTGGATCGATCATGAAGACGTTTTCCGCAAAAGCCCATGAGGTGACGCGCGAATGGTACGTGATTGACGCGACGGATAAGGTTCTCGGCCGTGTTGCCAGCGAAGTGGCACGCCGTCTGCGCGGCAAGCACAAGCCTGAGTTCACCCCGCACGTCGACACTGGTGATTTCATCATCATCATCAACGCGAGCAAGTTGAAGGTCACGGGCAACAAGACTCTGGACAAGAAGTACTACCGTCACTCGGGCTACCCGGGCGGTATCTATGAAACGACGTTCGGCAAGATGCAGGAACGCTTCCCGGGCCGCGCGCTCGAGAAGGCGGTCAAGGGCATGCTGCCGAAGGGCCCGCTCGGTTACGCGATGATCAAGAAGCTGAAGGTCTACGCAGAAGCGACGCATCCGCACTCGGCTCAACAGCCGAAGGCGCTCGAGATCTAAGGGGACCCACATGATCGGTAACTGGAACTACGGTACGGGCCGCCGCAAGAGCGCAGTCGCACGTGTCTTCATCAAGGCTGGCAAGGGCGACATCATCGTCAACGGCAAGCCCATCGCTGACTACTTCTCGCGCGAAACGTCGCTGATGATCGTGCGTCAACCGCTGGAACTCACGAACCACGGCCAGACGTTCGACATCAAGGTGAACGTGAACGGCGGCGGCGAAACGGGTCAGGCAGGTGCAGTGCGCCACGGCATCACCCGTGCACTGATCGACTACGATGCGACGCTGAAGCCGTCGCTGTCGAACGCAGGCTTCGTCACGCGCGATGCACGTGAAGTCGAGCGTAAGAAGGTCGGTCTGCGCAAGGCACGCCGCGCCAAGCAGTTCTCGAAGCGTTAATTCCGCTTCATGGCCGCGCCGCTCCCGGGCGGCGTCCGCCGGAAAAACCGCCAGCTTTCGCGCTGGCGGTTTTTTTATGCCCGTTTCCAGGCGCGTGCTGCCGCGGCCTGCGCATGCGTGTTTGATGAAATCGACAAGAACCTATTGATTTCATGGACTTCAGCACGATCTTCTGATCGGCCCTACAATAGCGGCTAAAGCTTTTTGGAGAGTTCGCAATGAACGCTGTTACCGAATCCGCAGCAACGACGGCCGAAATGCCGGTTCCGTTCGTCTTCACCGACGCCGCAGCCGACAAGGTCAAGCAACTGATCGACGAAGAGGGCAATCCCGACCTGAAGCTGCGCGTGTTCGTGCAGGGCGGTGGCTGCTCCGGCTTCCAGTACGGCTTCACGTTCGACGAGGAAGTCAACGAGGACGACACCGTGATGAACAAGAACGGCGTCCAGCTCCTGATCGACTCGATGAGCTACCAGTACCTGGTCGGCGCCGAGATCGACTACAAGGACGACCTCAACGGCGCCCAGTTCGTGATCAAGAACCCGAACGCGACCACCACCTGCGGGTGCGGCTCGTCGTTCTCGGTCTGAGCGCACGACAGATCCACGCCGGTTCGCCGGAATGAAAAACGGGGCATCATGCCCCGTTTTTTGTGCCCGTTTTCCATGCGGCGCTCGCCACGCGGCCGGCATCGCATCAGCGCGGATAGAGTGCGCCGAGCACGCGGTTGCCGCCCGCACCGGTGACCGTCGCGAGATTGCCGGGCTGGCGCGCGGTGAAACGGTACGCGAGCCACGCGAACGCGAGTGCCTCGACCTGCTGAGGCGGCACGCCGAGTGCCGCCGTCGTATCGACCGTGGCCGGCACGCCGGCCTCGTGCAGCGCGTGCCGGAGCGCATCGAGCAGCACCGGATTGCGTGCGCCGCCGCCGCATACGAACACGGCCTTGCAGCTCGCTGCGTGCCGTGCGATCTCGCGCGCGACCGAAACGGCCGTGAGCGCGGTGAGGGTGGCCTGCACGTCCTGCGGCGCGACGTGTGAGAACGCGGCGAGCTTCGCGTCGAGCCAGGCGGGATTGAACAGGTCGCGCCCGGTGCTTTTCGGCGGCGGTGCGGCGAAATAGGGCTCGTCGAACAGCGCGTCGAGCAGCGCTGCATGGACGGTGCCGCGCGCCGCGAACTTGCCGCCGTCGTCGTACGGCTTGCCGAGATGGCGGGTCGCCCATTCGTCGAGCAGCGCATTCGCGGGGCCGCAGTCGAAACCGCGCACGTCGCCGCCTTCGCCGGGCAGGATCGTGATGTTGCTGATCCCGCCGAGATTGCAGACGACGCGCGTCTCGCCCGCTGCGCCGAACACCGTTGCATGGAAGGCCGGCGCGAGCGGTGCCCCGTGGCCGCCTGCCGCGACGTCGCGGCTGCGGAAATCGGCGATCACGTCGACCTGGGCCAGCTCGGCGAGCAGTGCCGGGTTGTTGATCTGCCGCGTATAACCGCGCTCGGGGCGATGGCGCACGGTCTGGCCGTGCACGCCGATCGCGCGGATCTCGTCGCGCGACAGCCCGGCCGTGCGCTGCAATTCGTGGCAGCACACCGCATAGCGCGCGACCAGCGCGTTCGCGGCGAGCGATTCGCGGTCGATCTCGTCGTCGCCGGGCTGCTGCAGCGCGAACAGCACGTCGCGCAGCGATTGCGCGAAGCCGACGAACGCTTCCGCGAGCACGACCGGCGCCTTGCCGGCCTCGAAACGCACGGCGACGCCATCGACGCCGTCCATGCTGGTTCCCGACATCAGCCCGAAGTAGATGCCGTCGGCCGGATGGGCGTTTTGCGGTTGTCGTTGCGGCACGTTGGGTTCTCCTGGATCGTGCGGCGCGGGCCGGTGCCGCGCGCCTTGCGCCCGATTATCCGCGCAACGCGGCGCGCCGTTAAGCGATGGGCGCGCAAGTTATGGGAAAATCCCTGTTTTTGCGACATTCTTCCTGGCACCGATGAGCACCGAACCCAGTTCCAAGCCTGTTTTCCCGATCACCGACGAAGTCCGGCATGCGCTCGCCGTCACGAAGCGCGGCGTCGACGAACTGCTGATCGAGGAAGAGTTCGCGCAGAAGCTCGCGCGCAGCGCGGCCACGGGCACGCCGCTTCGCATCAAGCTCGGCCTCGATCCGACCGCACCCGACATCCACATCGGCCACACCGTCGTGCTGAACAAGATGCGTCAGCTGCAGGACCTCGGCCACACGGTGATCTTCCTGATCGGCGATTTCACGTCGCTGATCGGCGATCCGTCGGGCCGCAACGCGACGCGCCCGCCGCTCACGCGCGAGCAGATCGAGTCGAACGCGAAGACCTACTTCGAGCAGGCCGCGCTCGTGCTCGATCGCGAGAAGACCGAGATCCGCTACAACAGCGAATGGTCGATGCCGCTCGGCGCGGACGGGATGATCAAGCTCGCGTCGCGCTACACGGTTGCGCGGATCCTCGAACGCGAGGATTTCACGAAGCGCTTCCAGGGCGGCGTGCCGATCTCGATCCACGAATTCCTGTACCCGCTGATGCAGGGCTACGATTCGGTCGCGTTGAACGCCGATCTCGAGCTGGGCGGCACCGACCAGAAGTTCAACCTGCTGGTCGGCCGCGAGCTGCAGAAGCAGTACGGCCAGGAACAGCAGTGCATTCTCACGATGCCGCTGCTCGAAGGCCTCGACGGCGTCGAGAAGATGTCGAAGTCGAAGGGCAACTATGTCGGCATCAGCGAGAAGCCGACCGACATGTTCGGCAAGCTGATGAGCATCTCGGACACGCTGATGTGGCGTTACTTCGAACTGCTGTCGTTCCGCGGCCTCGACGAGATCGCCGGCTTCAAGCGCGAGGCCGAAGGCGGCCGCAACCCGCGCGACTTCAAGGTGCTGCTCGCGCAGGAAATCGTCGCGCGGTTCCACTCGCAGGCCGACGCCGAACGTGCGCTCGAGGACTTCAACCACCGCGCGAAGGGCGGCGTGCCGGACGACATCCCGTCGGTCACGCTCGCGGGCGCACCGCTCGCGATCGGCCAGTTGCTGAAGCAGGCGGGGCTCGTGCCGTCGACGAGCGAAGCGCTGCGCAATATCGAGCAGGGCGGTGTGAAGATCGATGGCGCGACCGTGTCGGACAAGGGCCTGAAGGTCGAAGCCGGCGAGTTCGTCGTCCAGGTCGGCAAGCGCCGCTTCGCGCGCGTCACGCTGACCGCATGATCGCGCTGATCCAGCGCGTGAAGCGCGCCGACGTGCGCGTCGGCGACCGCACGACGGGCGAGATCGGCGCGGGCCTGCTCGCGCTCGTCTGCGCGGAGCGCGGCGACACCGATGCAGCGGCCGACAAGCTGCTCGCGAAAATGCTCGGCTACCGCGTGTTCAGCGATGCCGCCGGCAAGATGAACCTGCCGGTGTCGAATATCGACGGCGAGGGCCGCGCAGGCGGCTTGCTGCTCGTGTCGCAGTTCACGCTGGCGGCCGATACCAACAGCGGGCTGCGTCCGAGCTTCACGCCGGCCGCGCCGCCCGACGAAGGCGCGCGGCTTTTCGACTATTTCGTCGCGGCCGCGCGTGCGCGCCATCCGGTCGTCGAGACGGGCGAGTTCGGCGCCGACATGCAGGTGTCGCTCGTCAACGACGGCCCCGTGACATTCTGGCTGCAAGTGCGGCCCTGATTCTTCCCCGGAGACGCCCCGCGATGGCCACCACGCAGATTCTTTTCATCCGCCATGGCGAGACGGCCTGGAATCGCATCAAGCGCATCCAGGGCCATATCGACATCCCGCTGGCCGATACGGGGCTCGCGCAGGCCCAAAAGCTGGCCGCGCGGCTCGCACGCGACGCGCGTGACGGTGCACGGATCGACGCGGTCTATTCGAGCGACCTGATGCGCGCGCAACAGACCGCGCAGCCCTTCGCCGATGCGCTCGGGTTGCCGCTGTTGCTGCGGGAAGGGCTGCGGGAACGCTCGTACGGCGCATTCCAGGGGCACGACAGTACCGAGATCGAGGCGTTGTTTCCGGACGCATACGCGGCGTGGCAGACGCGCGATCCGGGCTTCGCGCCGGAAGGCGGCGAGTCGCAGCGTGAGTTCTATCACCGCGTGCTGCACGCGCTCGAGCCGATCGTGGCCGCGCACCCGGGCGGCCGGATCGCGTGTGTCGCGCACGGCGGCGTGCTCGACAGCGTGTACCGGTTTGCAAACGGCATCGAACTGTCGGCGCCCCGCAATTATCAGCTGCTCAACACGAGCATCAACGTCGTCGATTACGCGGATGGCCGCGCGCAGGTCGTGCAGTGGGCCGACGTCTCGCACCTGGACGCCGCGAGCGACGACGACGGGTACCGCAAGGTGCTCTGAACCGGCAGGCTCCGTCCGGCATGGCCGGCCGGGGCTTCCTTCCTGCGTGGCGCTCGCCGCTTACTGCGGCAGCGCGTGGCGGGTCTTGTAGTCGAGCGCGTACGCGATCTTGCCGGGCTTGTCCGCCGCGATCGGCTGGCGCAGCTTGTCGAATTCCCCCTTGTTGTATTTCTTCCCGCCGTTGATCGCGTCCGCGCGCCCGAGGTCGGCGCCCGTCTTGCCGTCGATCACGGGGTCCGTGGCCGCGACCATGCGCGCCGACGCATTCCAGGCCGCGTTCAGGTAGCCCGTGTCGGCCTTTGCCGGATCGGGATCGGTTGCGCCGGCGCGCGTCAGGTCGTAGCCGTCGAGCGAGAACGTGCCCGGTTGCGCGCGCAGCCAGTCGGCCCAGTAGAACTCGAGGTAGTCGGTGGCTTGTGCGGGCTTGCTGTAGGCGATGTCGCGCGTGAAATAGACGAGCGAGCGGTAGCGGTCGTTCGTCATCCCGAGTTTCAGGCCGAGCCCGGTCGGCAGTTGGGCGGCCGTGATCGGCTTGCCGTCACCGTTCTTGAGGCGCAGATAACCGCGGCTCTGCATCTGCTGCCAGAACGCGTCGCCCGAGTAGTCGCTGAGGTTGTCCTTGACGACGACGTGCACGTGCAGCGCCGGGCCGCCGTCGGGCGTCTCGTAGTAGGTCGACAGGCCGTGGTGGCCGTCGGTCAGGTACAGCGCATCGCCGTTCGGGCCGATCACGACCGGGTTCAGCACCGACCGGTCGCGGGCGTTCGCGTCGGTCGTCTTGCACGCGTAACTGGCGGGATCGCGCAGTACCGACTTGGCCGTGTAGCCCGCCGCAGCGACACCGCCGAGGCCTTCGTCCGCACAGAAGTCGTCGAATTTCTTGTCGGGCTGCAGTTCGTAGCGGCCGAGCTTGTAGTAGATCTGGTCGTAACCGATTGCACCCTGCGTCGGATGGAGGTCGCCGAGCGTCACGTCGATCAGGTCGCCCGCTCGGGCAGCCTTCCACTTGCCTGGTTGTGGCGTGACGGTGGCGGGCGGCGCCGGGGCGGGCGCGGTCGGGGTGCCGCCGGACGGCGTTTGCGCGTCCGAACGCGCGACGGCGGCGACATCGTCGCCTCCACAGGCGCCGAGGGCGAGGACGGCGGACAGGCTGGCGGCGAGGGCGAAACGGATCGGCAGGCGTGGCATCGCGGGTATCGGGTGTCGGTCGGATTGGCGGAACACCGCGCGGGTCACGGACAGGCGGGACGGACGGCGCGTGCGACCGTGCGCGGGTGCAAGCCCGTCAGCTTGTCACAGGTATTTGACAGCAAATTGAAATGACGGGAAGAGGCGGATCGTCAGGTGGATGAGGCGCTGTCGGGCGGTGCTGCCGTCGCGCGGCGGCGCGCACGCTTTGACGCGCCGTTCACGAGCGCCCAGCGCAGCACGGGCGCGACGACCCGTATGCCGGGCCGGACCACCGCGCGCCGCAGTGGCGCGAACGTCGACACGCCGAGCATGCGCTGCGCCCATGGCGGCAGCAGGTCGATTCCGGCATGCATCACCAGTGACGCGGCCGGCCGCAGCACCGGCTTCGCGACCGGCACGTTCAGCAGGATGGACATCACGTCGAACGTACGCGGCCCGGCCTCGAGTTCGGGCTGCATGCGTGCGAGATACGCGGCCACCTCGGCACGCGAACGGGGAACCTCGTGTGCGCCGAGCAGTTCGGCGACCAGTGCCGTCTCGGCGTAGTAGCGATCCTGCAATTCACCCGGCAGGGCCGGATTCACGTAGCGCAGATGCGCGGCGAGGAAACTCGATACTTCCGCGACGTGCACCCAGGTCAGCAACGCCGGATCGTCGGCGCGATACGGCCGGCCGTCCGGTGCGGTGCCCGATATGTGCGCGTGGATCGATTTCACGCGCTCGATCAGTGCGAGGGCGTCCGCGCGACTGCCGAAGGTCGTACCGGTGATGAACGTGGCGGTGCGCCGCAAGCGACCCAGGATGTCGGTGCGAAACGACGAGTGATCCCAGACGCCCGCGAGGGCGAGCGGATGGAGCGCCTGCAGCAGCAGTGCGGCGATGCCGCCCGTCATCATCGACGTGAAGTCGGCATGTACGCGCCAGCAGACGGCGTCGGGGCCGAACAGCCCCGGGTCTCCGGGCGGAGAGGAGAGGTCGAGCGACGGGCCGCCGCCGCCCGCCGTCAGGTGCGTGACGCCGGCCACGAGCCGCTTGCGGATCGGCTCGGCCCAGCGCGGGCCCGGTGCGGGTGCGGTGGGGTGGTGGCTGGGCGGCGTCGTCATGGCGGGTGCGGCTCGGGCGACGGGTTACTTCCCGTCGGGGGTATCCCACTCGCCGCGTTCGGTGCGGCCGGCGTCGGGCACGGAAAGCCCGAAGTGGCGATACGTGAGCAGCGTCGCGACGCGCCCGCGCGGCGTGCGCTGCAGGAAGCCCTGCTGGATCAGGTAGGGCTCGAGTACGTCCTCGATCGTGTCGCGCTCTTCGCCGATCGCCGCCGCGAGGTTGTCGATACCGACCGGGCCGCCGTCGAACTTGTACAGGATCGCCTCGAGCAGCTTGCGGTCCATCAGGTCGAAGCCGACCGGATCGACGTCGAGCATCGCGAGCGCGGCATCGGCGACGGCCGCGGTGATCTGGCCGTCGGCCTTCACTTCCGCGAAGTCGCGCACGCGTCGCAGCAGCCGGTTCGCAATCCGCGGCGTGCCGCGCGAGCGCTTCGCGATTTCCAGCGCGCCGTTCGGATCGATCTGCGCGTTCAGCAGCGATGCCGAGCGCCGCACGATGCGCGACAGTTGATCGGCGTCGTAGAACTCGAGGCGCGCAACGATCCCGAAACGGTCGCGCAGCGGGTTGGTCAGCATCCCGGCGCGGGTGGTGGCGCCGACCAGCGTGAACGGCTGCAGGTCGAGCTTCACGCTGCGCGCGGCCGGGCCTTCGCCGATCATGATGTCGATCTGGTAATCCTCGAGTGCCGGATACAGGATTTCCTCGACGACCGGCGACAGCCGGTGGATTTCGTCGATGAACAGCACGTCGTTCGCCTCGAGGTTCGTCAGCAGCGCGGCGAGATCGCCCGCGCGCTCGAGCACGGGGCCGGACGTCTGGCGCAGGTTCACGCCCATTTCCCGCGCGATGATGTGCGCGAGCGTCGTCTTGCCGAGGCCCGGCGGCCCGAACAGCAGCACGTGGTCGAGCGGCTCGGAGCGGCGCTTGGCGGCTTCGATGAAGATCTCGAGCTGGCCGCGCACCTTTTCCTGGCCGACGTAGTCGTCGAGCTGGCGCGGCCGCAGCGCACGTTCGAACACCTCCTCGTGCGACGAGGCGGGCGTGGCGGCGATGATCCGCGGCTCGGTGGCGAGTTTGTCGGTTTCAATCATGCGGCCATTGTACCGCGCGCCGCACTCCCGCCCACCTGGCCGAACGGCCGACTGGCGCGCGATGCCGCGCCGCGCGACACTGGTTTCGACGGCCGGATTGAACGCGCGTTACGCCTTCGACAACGCCTTCAGTGCGAGCTTGATGCCTTCGGATACACCGGTGCCGGCCGGCACGTTCTTGATCGCGGCCAGGCCTTCCTTTTCGGAATAGCCGAGCGCAAGCAGCGCGTTGAGGATGTCGGTTGCGTGGTCGGACGGCGACGCGGCGCCGGCGAGCGCGCCGAGATCGGCGCCGAGCTTGCCCTTCAGTTCGAGCAGCAGGCGTTCGGCCGTCTTCTTGCCGATGCCGGGCAGGCGCGTGAGGCGTGCGGCGTCCTGCATCGTCACGGCCTGCGCGAGTTCCTGCACGCTCATGCCGGACAGCACGGCGAGCGCCATGCGCGCGCCGATGCCGGTGATCTTCAGCAGTTCGCGGAAGGTCGTGCGCTCTTGAGGCGTCAGGAAGCCGTACAGCAGGTGCGCGTCCTCGCGGACGATCTGCTGCGTGAGCAGCACGACGCGCTCGCCCGTTTGCGGCAGGTTGTAGAAGGTGCTCATCGGCACGTCGATTTCGTAGCCGACGCCGTTGCAGTCGACGAGCAGGTGAGGCGGGTTCTTTTCGAGCAGGATGCCGGCGATGCGACCGATCATGGAGGGCGGGATGCGAGGAATAAAGCGCGAGTGTAGCGCACGTGCGGCGCAATGCCGACGGGATCGGCCGTCAGGCCGGGGCAACGGGTGTCGTGGGTGTGCCGCGTCCGGTCGAAACGGTCGACACGGTCGATCCGGCGAACCGCACGCCGGCACGCGCGATGTCAGCCGACCAGCCGCCCGCGCCGTACGCGCAGCCCTTTCTTCGCGAGCGCCGGCGCGAGGCCGCCGAGCGTGCTGAGCGTGTCGCCGCCGTGCGCGTGGCAGATCGCCATGCCGAGCGCGTCGGCCGCGTCGGAGCCCGGCTGTCCGGAGAGATTGAGCAGCCGCGTGACCATCTCCTGCATCTGCGTCTTGGTCGCGCGGCCGTAGCCGACCACGGCCTGCTTGAGCTGCAGCGCCGTGTATTCGGCGACGGGCAGGCCGCCCGCGACGAGGCCGCAGATCGCGGCGCCGCGCGCCTG
Organism: Burkholderia sp. LS-044; assembly: GCF_004803625.1. NCBI lineage: Bacteria > Pseudomonadati > Pseudomonadota > Betaproteobacteria > Burkholderiales > Burkholderiaceae > Burkholderia > Burkholderia sp. LS-044. The sequence goes on along the minus strand of NZ_SSWO01000017.1, from coordinate 22,693 downwards.
GCCGAGCAGCAGCGTCGACTGAGGGTTCACGTTGACGAACACCTTTTCGATCGCGGCCTGATCGGGTGCGTGCTCGCGCACGATGGTCGAGACGCCCTGGAAGATCGTGCCGAGGCGGGTGGCCAGGTCGGCGGTCGGCGTACGGATCACGCCGCTCGCGACATAGGCGAGCCGGTGGCCGCTGACGTCGATGATGCCGAAACCGGTGACGCGCAGGCCGGGGTCGATGCCGAGAATTCGCATGAGTGAGGAGAATGGCGTGATGCAGCGATACTACAACGAATGGTGTGCGGCGCCGGCCGCACGGTTGCGTGCGCCGGCGCAACGCAATAAAAAACCCGGCGGGTGCAATGCCGCCGGGTTCCCGTGCAGCGGCCGCGCGGGCCGCAGGCCGCGATCAGTGACGGAAGTGACGCACGCCCGTCAGGATCATCGCGATGCCGTGCTCGTCGGCTGCGGCGATCACTTCGTCGTCGCGCATCGAGCCGCCCGGCTGGATCACGCAGGTCGCGCCGGCCGCCACGACGACGTCGAGGCCGTCGCGGAACGGGAAGAACGCATCCGACGCGACAGCCGAACCGGCCAGCGTCAGGCCCGCGTTCTGCGCCTTGATGCTTGCGATGCGCGCGGAATCGACGCGGCTCATCTGGCCGGCGCCGACGCCGAGCGTCATGCCGTTGCCGCAGAACACGATCGCGTTCGACTTCACGTATTTCGCGACGCGCCACGCGAACAGCAGGTCGTCCATTTCCTTCGCGGTCGGCTGGCGCTTCGTGACGACGCGCAGCTCGCTCGGCTGCACGTTCTTCGAATCGAGCGACTGCACGAGCAGGCCGCCGCCCACGCGCTTCAGGTCGAATGCGTTATGGCCGTCGCCCAGCGCGATCTCGAGCAGGCGCACGTTCTGCTTCGCGGCGAACACCTGCTTCGCGGCGTCGGAGAACGACGGGGCGATCAGCACTTCGACGAACTGCTTCGCGACGGCCTGGGCAGCCGCTTCGTCGACTTCGCGGTTGAACGCGATGATGCCGCCGAAGGCCGACGTCGGATCCGTCTGGAACGCCTTCGCGTACGCGTCGGCCGAATCGTTGCCAACTGCAACGCCGCACGGGTTCGCATGCTTGATGATCACGCAGGCCGGTGCGTCGAACGTCTTCACGCATTCCCACGCCGCGTCGGAATCCGCGATGTTGTTGTACGACAGTTCCTTGCCTTGCAGCTGGCGGTAGTTCGCCAGCGCGCCGGCCGGCGTCGCGAGGTCGCGGTAGAACGCCGCGCTCTGGTGCGGGTTCTCGCCGTAGCGCAGGTCCTGCACCTTGTCGAACGCCAGGTTCAGCGTGGCCGGGTACGTGCTGCGCGAAGCGTGCTTCAGCTCGTCGGTCAGGCTCGTCAGGTAGTTCGTGATCGCGCCGTCATATTGCGCGGTGTGCGCGAACACCTTCGTCGCGAGGCGGAAGTTGGTCGCGTAGCCCACCGCATTGCCGTTCGCCTTCATTTCATCGAGCACGACCGCGTAGTCGGCCGGATCGACGACGACCGTCACGTCGCGGTGGTTCTTCGCGGCCGAGCGCAGCATCGTCGGGCCGCCGATGTCGATGTTCTCGATCGCGTCGGCGAGCGTGCAGTCGTCCTTCGCGATCGTCGCGACGAACGGATACAGGTTCACGACGAGCAGGTCGATCGTCGGGATGCCGTGCTGTTCCAGCGCCTGCATGTGCTCGGGCAGGTCGCGGCGGGCGAGGATGCCGCCGTGCACCTTCGGGTGGAGCGTCTTCACGCGCCCATCGAGCATCTCCGGGAAGCCCGTGTAATCGGCCACTTCGGTCACGGGCAGGCCGGCGTCGGCGAGGAGTTTCGCGGTGCCGCCCGTCGACAGCAGCTTGACGCCGAGGTCGGACAGCGACTTCGCGAAGTCGACAATGCCGGTCTTGTCGGAAACGGAAATGAGCGCTTGCTTGATCATGATGGAACCACCAATAGCCAGGGAAACGGGGACGGGACGGCTGCCTACAGCAGGCCGTGCTGCTGCAGCTTCTTGCGCAGCGTATTGCGATTGATGCCGAGGTACTCCGCGGCGAGCGACTGGTTGCCGCCTGCCTGTACGAGCACGACCTCGAGCATCGGCTTTTCGACGCAGGACATCACCATTTCATAGACGTCGTGCGGATTGGAGCCGTCTAGATCCCGGAAATACACGTCCAGGCTCTCGCGGACACATTGTTCGATGTTGTGCTTGCTCATGCTGCTAACTGGTTATGGTCGTCCGACTCGCCCTGGCCGTTTTCCTCTTCGTCGTCGACGTAGACGAGGTGGTCCGACAGCGCCTTTTGCGCCTCGAAGAATGCATTGACGGCGGCGAGCTGCTCGCGGGTGGAATCGAGCGTGTTCATCCTGTGCCGGAACCCGTTGGCACCGGAAAGGCCGCGAGTGTACCAGCCGATGTGCTTGCGCGCAGTACGGACTCCCGTGAATTCACCATAGAACGCGTAGTGGTCTTCCAGGTGTTCGTTCATCACGTGCTGGATCTCGTCGATCCGCGGCGGGGGCAGCAGCTCGCCGGTTTGCAGGAAATGATCGATTTCGCGGAACAACCATGGCCGACCTTGCGCAGCGCGACCGATCATCAGGGCATCGGCGCCGGTCGCGTCGAGCACGGCCTTCGCCTTCGCGGGCGACGTGATGTCGCCGTTCGCGACCACCGGAATCCGCACCGCCGCCTTCACGGCCGCGATGGTGTCGTATTCGGCGTCGCCGCGGTACAGGTCGGCGCGCGTGCGGCCGTGCACGGTGAGCATCGAAATGCCGGCGGCTTCGGCCAGGCGCGCGACCGTGATCGCGTTCTTGTGCTCGCGATCCCAGCCCGTGCGGATCTTCAGCGTGACGGGCACCGCATCGGGCCCCGTGCCGACCGCCGCGACGACCGCCTCGACGATGCGCTGCACGAGCGGCTCGTTCTGCAGCAGCGCGGAGCCGGCCGCGACGTTGCAGACCTTTTTCGCCGGGCAGCCCATGTTGATGTCGATGATCTGCGCGCCGTTGTCGACGTTGTAGCGGGCCGCTTCGGCCATCATCGCCGGATCGGCGCCCGCGATCTGGACCGCGATCGGCTCCACTTCGCCTTCGTGGTTCGCGCGCCGCATCGTCTTCGCGCTTTTCCACAGCTGCGCGTTGGACGCGACCATCTCGGACACGGCGTAACCGGCCCCCATCCGCTTGCAGAGCTGGCGGAACGGACGATCCGTCACGCCGGCCATCGGGGCGACGAACAGGTTGTTACGCAATACGTGAGAGCCGATAACGGGCATCGCAATGGCACCGCCCGCGGCGGGCGCGGGCATGAAAAGGGCAGACGGAAACGCGCATTTTACCGTATTCCCATGCCCCGCCGATTTGACCCGGTTTGAGTGGCGCGACTGTGCGCGCCGCGCGTCAGTTGCGCTGGCCGAACATCATCTGGCGCGCGATCACCTTCTTGAGCGGCGGCACGAACTCGAGTGCGGTCAGCGCGGCACCGCGCAGCAGCGGGAGCGGGCCCGAGTCGATCGTGAACAGGCGTGCCAGCGTGTCTGTCGCGCCGATCGTGAAGCGCCGGTCGAGTGCGCGGCGCGCGTTGAAGGTGGCGAGCGCGGTCGCTTCGAAGCCTTGCGTGGACAGCGTGTCGACGAGCGTATGCGCATCGCGCAGCCCGAGGTTGAGCCCCTGGCCCGCGACGGGGTGCAGGGTTTGCGCGGCATTGCCGATGATCGCGACGCGGCCGTTGACGAGCGTCTGCGCGGCGTTCAGGCCGAGCGGGAAAGACGCGCGGCCCGCGATCGCGACGAAGTCGCCCATGCGCTCGCCGAACGCGCTGCCGAGCTCGCGCAGGAATGCGTCGTCGGGCAGCGCGGCGCGGCGCGCCGCTTCGTCGGGCGTGCAGCACCACACGAGCGAATACTCCGCCTGGCGCGGGCCGCCAAGCGGCAGCAGCGCGAGCGGGCCTTCGTGCGTGAAGCGTTCCCACGCGACGTTCGGGCGCGGCGCCGATACCGTGACCGTGCCGACGATCGCGGTCTGGCCGTAGTCGCGGCGATGCTTGCCGGTATCGGCCCGCTGTTCGTGGAACAGCCCGCCTTCGGCATTGATGACGATGCGTGCGCGCAGCGTGCGCTCGCCTTGCGGGCCATCGAGCGTCAGCGTGACGCCGTCGGCATCCTGCTGCGGCTCGCGCGCGGTGGTCGACGTGAGCCAGTCGACGCGGGTGCCGCGCACGGCGCCGGCGAGTGCCTGCACGAGCGAGCCGAAGCGCACGACATAACCGAGCGCGGCGAGGTCGTGTTCGTCGCGGTCGATCAGCGTGCGGCCGAAATGGCCGCGCTGCGATACGTGGATGTGTTCGATCGGCGTCGCGTCGGCGGGCCACGCGAGCGTGTCGAGCAGCACGCGGCTGCCGTGCGACACGGCGATCGCGCGCGGATCGTTTGCGCTCGCGGCCGGTTCACGCGCATCGATCAGCGCGATCGATGCGTGCTGCGTGGCGCTGCGGCGCGCGAGCCAGCCGGCGAGCGCGAGCCCGACGGGGCCCGCGCCGACGATGGCGAGGTCGTAGTCCGGCGTGGCCGGGGAGGAGGCGGTCGTCATCTTGATTCGTGAAACGGAGGTAACGGTCGGCGGCAGCCGGTCATGCGAGTGCGCGCATCAGCGCTTCGATCTCGTCCGCCGCGACGGGCACGCCGCGCGTGATCAGCTCGCAGCCCTGCTCGCGCACGATCGCGTCGTCCTCGATGCGGATGCCGATGTTCCAGTACTCGGGCGGCACGTCGTCGTCGGCGCGCACATACAGGCCGGGTTCGACCGTCAGCGTCATGCCGGCCTTCAGCGTGCGCCAGGGCAGCGCGCCGTTGCCGTCGCGCTCGGCGAGCCGCTCGCGGTAGTCGCCGCAATCGTGCACGTCCATGCCGATCCAGTGGCCGGTGCGGTGCATGTAGAAGCGCGTGTACGCACGCTCGGCGATCACGTCGTCGACGTTCGAGAAGCGCGTTTTCGGGATGATGCCGGTGTCGAGCAGCCCCTGCGCGAGCACGCGCACGGCGGCGTCGTGCGGTGCTTCGAACGGCACGCCGGCGCGCGTCGCGTCGATCGCGGCCTGCTGGGCGGCGAGCACGATGTCGTACAGCGTGCGTTGCGCGGGCGAGAAGCGCCCGTTGGCCGGAAACGTGCGCGTGATGTCCGACGCGTAGCCGTCGAGTTCGCACGCGGCGTCGATCAGGATCAGGTCGCCGTCCTTCGCGGTTGCGTTGCCGGCCGGGTAGTGCAGCACGCACGCGTTCGCGCCGGCCGCGACGATCGAGCCGTACGCGGGCGACTGCGCACCGTGCTTGCGGAACACATACAGCAGCTCGGCTTCGAGTTCGTATTCGCGGATCCCGGGGCGGCACGCCTGCATCGCGCGGCGGTGCGCGAGCGCGGAGATGTGCGCGGCGCGCATCATGATCGCGAGCTCGTGCTCGTCCTTCACGAGCCGCATGTCGTCGAGGAGCGGCGTGAGGTCGAGCATCGCGTCCGGTGCGGCGACGCCCGTGCGCGCCAGCGCGCGCACCGCGTCGATCCAGCCCGCGAGCCGGCGGTCGAAGTCGGCCGATGCGCCGAACCGGTAGTGCACGGTGCCGGAGTCGGCGAGCAGGCGCGGCATCTCCGTATCGATCACGTCGACCGCGAACGCCGCGTCGAAGCCGAACGCATCGCGCGCGGCTTCGGGCCCGTAATGGAAGCCTTCCCAGATCTCGCGGTCGGCATTCTTGCCGCGGCAGAACAGGATCGACTCCGGCGCGCCGTGCGGCGCGGCCGCGTTCAGCACGAGCACGGCATCCGGCTCGGTGAAGCCCGTCAGGTAATGGAAGTAGCTGTCGTACCGGTACGGGTAGGCCGTATCGCGGTTGCGCAGCAGTTCCGGCGCGGTGGGGACGATGGCGACGCCGCCGCCGGCGGCACGCAGTGCGGCAAGCACGCGTTCACGGCGCTGGCGGTAGACGTCGACGGCGATGGCGGTATCGAGGGGCGCGTTCATTCGTGCGATTGTAGCGCCGCGTGACGCCGCGCGTGAGAGAGGGGGCGGGAAGCCGCGCCGGGCGGTCCGCGTGACGGTTGTTGCAAACCATCCACAGGCCGGTCGGGCGATTTTCTGTCGCGCGACGCCGGCCGGTTATGATCGGCGACAACGTATACTCTCGGCGGTTCCCTTAAAAAGGCAGATGATGAAATTAATCGGTTCGCTCAGCAGCCCGTACGTCCGCAAGGCGCGGATCGTGCTGGCTGAAAAGAAGATCGACTACAAGCTGGAGCTCGAGAACGTGTGGGCGCCGGAGACGGATATTCATGCTTCGAATCCGCTCGGCAAGGTCCCGTGCCTCGTGATGGAGGATGGTGCCGCGGTGTTCGATTCCCGCGTGATCTGCGAATACGTCGACACGCTGTCGCCGGTCGGCAAGCTGATTCCGCCGTCGGGGCGCGAGCGCGTCGAAGTGCGCTGCTGGGAAGCGCTGGGCGACGGCGTGCTCGACGCGGCCGTGGCGATTCGCCTCGAATACACGCAGCGGGACGAAGCGCAGCGCAGCGCGAGCTGGATCGCGCGCCAGCAGCGCAAGATCGACGACGCGCTCGTCGCGATGTCGCAAGGGCTCGGCGGCAAGACGTGGTGCGTCGGTAATCATTACACGCTCGCCGACATCGCACTCGGCTGCGCGCTCGGCTATCTCGACTTCCGGATGCCCGAGCTCAACTGGCGCGACCGCCACCCGAACCTCGACAAGCACTTCGTGAAGCTGCTGCAGCGCCAGTCGTTCGCCGACACGCTGCCGCAGAACTGAGCCGCACGCGACGCGTACACGCATTCACGCATTCGGCAGACAAAAGAAAAGCGCCCCGCGGGGCGCTTTTCTTTTTGCCGGGCCGCCCTCGCGGCGGGGGCGCTCGCATGCATCATTCGATCGACGCGTAGACGGCCTCGCCGAGCGTGAACGAATCGCTGCGCGAAATCGGCCACCACTTGTCGTACAGCGTAAAGCCGCAGGTGTTGCCGTCGAGCAGCGCGCCGGGCTTCAGGTACTTCAGCAGCTGCGACATCAGCCGGACCTCGTGCGGCGCGATGCGCTGCACGATGTGATGCGCGCGCAGCTCCGACGGATGCGCGAGGCCGGCCGCCTGCACGAGCTCCTGCAGCGCGTGCAGCGTGTTGCGGTGGAAGTTGTACACGCGGTCGGCCTTGTCGGGCACGACGAGCGCGCGCTGACGCACCGGGTCCTGCGTCGCGACGCCGGTCGGGCAGCGGCCCGTATGGCAGGTCTGCGCCTGGATGCAGCCGACCGCGAACATGAAGCCGCGCGCCGAGTTCACCCAGTCCGCGCCGATCGCGAGCGTGCGGGCGACGTCGAACGCCGTGATGATCTTGCCGCTCGCGCCGATCTTCACGCGGTCGCGCACGCCGATCCCGACGAGCGTGTTGTGCACGAGCAGCAGCCCTTCCTGCAGCGGCACGCCGACGTGGTCGGTGAATTCGAGCGGCGCCGCGCCCGTGCCGCCTTCCGCGCCGTCGACGACGATGAAGTCCGGCACGATGCCGGTCTCGAGCATCGCCTTCGCGATCCCGAAGAATTCCCACGGATGGCCGACGCACAGCTTGAAGCCGGTCGGCTTGCCGCCCGACAGCGTGCGCAGCCGTTCGACGAATTCGAGCAGCCCGCGCGGGGTCGAGAATTCCGAGTGCGTCGCGGGCGAGATGCAGTCCTTGCCCATCGGCACGCCGCGCGTCTCGGCGATCTCCGGCGTGATCTTCGCGGCCGGCAGCACGCCGCCGTGGCCGGGCTTCGCGCCCTGCGACAGCTTGACCTCGATCATCTTGACTTGCGGATCGGCGGCCTGCTTCGCGAACTTGTCGGGGTTGAAGGTGCCGTCGTCGTTGCGGCAGCCGAAGTAGCCGGACGCGATTTCCCAGATGATGTCGCCGCCGTTCTCGCGGTGGTACTTCGACAGCGAGCCTTCGCCCGTGTCGTGCGCGAACCCGCCTTTCTTCGCGCCGAGGTTCAGCGAGCGGATCGCATTCGCGGACAGCGAGCCGAAGCTCATCGCCGAGATGTTGAAGATCGAAATGTCGTACGGTTGCGCGCGATTCGCGCCGACGCGGACACGGAAATCGTGGTTCGGCAGCTTCGTCGGCGCGAGCGAGTGGCTGATCCATTCGTGCGCGACGGCTTTCACGTTCAGCTCGGTGCCGTACGGGCGGTTGTCGGCGACGTTCTTCGCGCGCTGGTAGACGAGGCTGCGCTGCGCGCGCGAGAACGGTTTCTCGTCGGTGTCGTCCTCGACGAAATACTGGCGGATTTCAGGTCGGATGAATTCGAACAGGAAGCGGAAGTGGCCCCAGAGCGGGTAGTTGCGCAGGATCGCGTGGCGGTCCTGCTTCAGGTCGTACAGGCCGAGCGCGACGAGGGCGGCGGGAATCAGGATCCACAGCCACGCGATCGCGTGCCGCGCGGCGAGTGCCGCGACGGCCACGAACAGCAGGACCGCGCACCACATCGCGAGATAGCGTCGGGAAAACATGGGGACTCCGTCGTAATTATCTGGATGGCCATCGCTCGCGAGCGGTCGCGCGGCGGCCGGCAGGTCGGCGCCCTCGGCGTCGCGCCGGGCCGGCGGGCAGGGTGCCCGAGCCGTGCCTGGCCGCCGCCGGCGCCCACGATGGTCGAGAGTCTACTACGGGTCCCGTGAAGCTCGCGTTGCCGAGCCGGCCCGCCGCGTCAGGTGAGCGCGTGACGGATGAACGGGCCGTATGCGGGCGCGTCGGGCTTCAGCCTGACGCCGGCTTCGAAGTCCGTGTCGCGGTTGAACGGCACCCGCGGCCACGTGTGCCAGGCGCGCAGTCGCGCGCGGTAGTCCGCGAGCGCTTGCGCGAGGCGCGCGTCGCGGTGCCGCGCGGCGTCGCCGGCCGGATCGCTGCGAACCTCGTGGATCAGGTGCGGTTCGAGCACGTCGAAGCCGACGTAGCGCAGCGCGTGCATGAGCGGCCACAGCAGCAGGCGCGTGTCGCCCTCGCGGCCGTCGGGCGCGCAGGCGGCGGCCGACGATCCGGTCGTCACGCTCAGCAGCGCGCGGCGCCCGTGCAACACGCCGCTGTCATGGCGCCGGCGGCTGCTGTAGAGGCCGCCGTAGACGAACACGCGATCCATCCAGCCCTTCAGGATCGCCGGCGCGCCGAACCACCACAGCGGGAACTGCAGGATCAGCGCGTCGGCCTGTTGCAGCAGCCCGACGTGATACCCGACCTCCGGCGCGAGCGTGCCGCGCTCCCAGTGGTGGCGTTGCTCGCGTTGCGCGTCGAAGCGTGCCGTGTCGAGCCGATCGGCGTAATGGCGCGGCGCCTCGCTCGGGTCGAACCCGTCGGCGTACAGGTCCGCGACGGTCGCGGTATGGCCGGCGGCGCGCCACGTATCGGCCGCCGCATGGGAGAGGGCCGCGTTGAACGACTGCGGTTCGGGATGGGCGACGACGATCAGCGCATGCATGGCGGGCTCCGTGAGTATGCGACGATGATGGCCGGCGGCAGCGGGGCCGCGCAATCACGCACCCGGAGGTAACCATGGCTTTTCCCGGCGACGTCTATGCGGCGGACTGTTCGGCGCGCGACGCGCTCGCGCTGATCGCCGGCAAATGGACGCTGCTGATCCTGCCGGCGCTGGCCGAGCGGTCGCTGCGCAACGGCGAGCTGCTGCGGCGCATCGGCGGCATCTCGCAGAAGGTGCTCACGCAGACGCTGCGCGAGCTGGAGCGCAACGGGCTGATCGAACGGATCGCGATCGCCGCGCGGCGATCGCATGTCGAATACCGGCTGACGCCGGTGGCGGAATCGCTGGTGGACACGCTCGTGGCGCTCGATCGCTGGGCCGAGCGTCATTTCCCGGTGCTCGACGCGGCGCGCGAGCGCTACGACGCGGCCGTGCAGCACATGCGCTGAACAGGCGGGCGGGGCCGCGGGCGCGGCCGCTTTCGGGCGGCGCCTGCGGCGCGTCAGCGTGCGGCCGCGAGTGCCGGCGCGTCGAGCGCCTGCCGGTCGCTGGTTGCCGCGCTTTCGATGATGCCGCCGCCGAGACAGATCTCGCCGTCGTACAGCACGGCCGACTGGCCGGGCGTGACGGCCCACTGCGCGTCGTCAAATGCGAGCGAGAAGCGTGCTTCGCCTGCCGGGCCGGGCACGGCGGCGCCGAAGGCGCATGCCGCGTCGGCCTGCCGGTAGCGCGTCTTCGCGCCGCACGCGAAGCCCTCGGCCGGCGGCTCGCCGGCGACCCAGCTCACGTTGCCGGCAACGAGTTCGCGCGACAGCAGCCACGGATGATCGTGGCCCTGCACGACGTACAGCGTGTTCGACGCGATGTCCTTCGCGGCGACGAACCACGGTTCGCCGCTGCCGCTCTTGCTGCCGCCCAGGCCGATGCCCTTGCGCTGGCCGAACGTGTAGAACGCGAGGCCGATATGCTCGCCGACGACCTTGCCGTCCGGCGTCTTCATCGGGCCGGGTTTGGTCGGCAGATAGCGGTTCAGGAAATCGCGGAACGGCCGTTCGCCGATGAAGCAGATGCCGGTCGAATCCTTCTTCTTCGCGTTCGGCAGCCCGATCTGCGCGGCGATCTCGCGCACCTTCGTCTTCGGGATCTCGCCGAGCGGGAACATCGTCTTCGACAGTTGCGCCTGGTTCAGCCGGTGCAGGAAGTACGACTGGTCTTTCGTATGGTCGAAGGCCTTCAGCAGCTCGAAACGCCCGTCGCGCTCGCGCACGCGCGCATAGTGGCCCGTCGCGATCATTTCCGCGTCGAGCGACATCGCGTGATCGAGGAACGCCTTGAACTTGATTTCGGCGTTGCACAGCACGTCGGGGTTCGGCGTGCGGCCGGCCGAGTATTCGCGCAGGAACTCGGCGAACACGCGATCCTTGTATTCCGCCGCGAAGTTGACGGCTTCCACGTCGATGCCGATCAGGTCGGCCACCGACACGACGTCGATCCAGTCCTGGCGCGTCGAGCAGTATTCGCCGTCGTCGTCGTCTTCCCAGTTCTTCATGAACAGGCCGACCACGTCGTAACCCTGTTCCTTCAGCAGCCACGCGGTCACCGACGAATCGACGCCGCCCGACATGCCCACCACTACACGGCGCTTGCTCATTTGTTGACCGCCTGACGTTCGAATGCTTCGGGGCGCGGCGCGACCGAATGCGTATGCACGAAATCGAGCGGAATGCGCCGCCCGGCGAGGTAATCGTCGACGCAGCGCATCACCGCGGGCGAGCGATGGCGCTCGCTGCACGCGCGCAGTTCGTCGGCGGTCATCCACAGCGTGCGGACGATGCCGTCGTCGAGCGCGTGGCCCGCGACCGGCTCGCCGGCCGTGCCGCAGAACGTGAAGCGCAGGTAGGTCGCGCCGGCGGTGCCGGGACGGTCGTAGTGCGCCAGATAGACGCCGACGAGCGCGTCGGGCGTGAACGGGTGCGCGGTTTCCTCGAGCGTCTCTCGGATCACGGCGTCGGCCAGCGTTTCGCCGGCTTCGAGATGGCCTGCCGGCTGGTTGATGCGCAGGCCCGACGAGGTTTCTTCCTCGATCACGAGAAAGCGGCCGGCATGCTCGACGAGCGCCGCGACCGTCACATGCGGGGTCCAGATTTCGGGTTTCATGGTTCGGCATTTTACCGGTTGCGCCCGAACGCTGCCCGGCGTTCGGTCAGACGAATCCGACCCTCGTAATCGTCCGTCGCGCCGGTGCGCGGTCACGCCGGCCAGGCTGACGCGTCGATCTCGCGCGATCGCGCGCAAAGGCGGGTGCGACCGCCGCTTTCGCCTAAAGTGAAACGTGAGTGCCGTCGCTCGCGAGCCGGTAGTCCGGCTGCCCGGCTCGTTGCGCGGTGGAAATCGCCGGAAACGACCTGCCGGCGATGACTGGAGGGACTGACGATGCATATTGGCGTGCCTGCCGAAACGCGGGCGAACGAGGCGCGGGTGGCCGCGACGCCGGAAACCGTGAAGAAATACGCGGCGGCCGGGCATCGGGTCAGTATCGCGAGAGGGGCCGGCCTCGCGGCCAGTTATCCCGACGCAGCCTATGCGGCCGCCGGTGCCGAACTGACCGGCCAGTCGGCCGCGTTCGACGTCGACATCGTGCTGAAGGTCCAGGCCCCCACCGACGCCGAGCTGCCGTCGCTCAAGCGCGGCGCCGTGCTGGTCGGCATGCTCGATCCGTTCAACGGCGAGCAGGCGGCGAAGCTCGCCGCGGCCGGCGTGACGGGCTTCGCGCTCGAAGCCGCGCCGCGCACGACGCGCGCGCAGGGGCTCGACGTGCTGTCGTCGCAGGCGAACATCGCGGGCTACAAGGCCGTGCTGGTCGCCGCGGCGCTGTATCCGCGCTTCTTTCCGATGCTGATGACGGCCGCGGGCACGGTGAAGGCCGCGCGCGTGCTGATCCTCGGCGCGGGCGTCGCGGGCCTGCAGGCGATCGCGACCGCGAAGCGCCTCGGCGCGGTGATCGAGGCGTCCGACGTGCGGCCGGCCGTGAAGGAGCAGATCGAGTCGCTCGGCGCGAAATTCCTCGACGTCCCGTTCGAAACCGACGAGGAGCGCGACGCTGCGCAGGGTGTGGGCGGCTACGCGCGCCCGATGCCGCCGTCGTGGCTCGGCCGCCAGGCCGCGCTCGTGCACGAGCGCGCGAAGCAGGCCGACATCGTGATCACCACCGCGCTGATTCCCGGGCGCCCGGCGCCGACCTTGATCTCGGTCGAAACCGTGCAGTCGATGAAGCCGGGCTCGGTGCTCGTCGATCTCGCGGCCGGCCGCGGCCCGGAATTCGACGGCCGCAAGAGCGGCAACTGCCCGCTGACGGTCGCCGACCAGGTGATCGCGCACCACGGCGTGACGATCGCCGGCTACACGAATCTCGCGTCGATGGTCGCCTCGGACGCATCGGCGCTGTATGCGCGCAACCTGCTCGACTTCATGAAGCTGATCGTCACGAAGGAGGGCACGCTGAACATCGACCTGACCGACGACATCGTCGCCGCGACGCTCCTGTGCCGCGACGGCGAAGTCACGCGCCGATAACGGAGGAGACCATGGAAGTCGTCAATCACACGGTGATCGACGTGATCATCTTCGTGCTGGCGGTGTACGTCGGCTACCACGTGGTGTGGAACGTCACGCCGGCGCTGCATACGCCGCTGATGGCCGTGACCAACGCGATCTCGGCGATCGTGATCGTCGGCGCGATGCTCGCGGCCGCACTCACCGTCGGCGCGACCGGCAAGGTGTTCGGCACGCTCGCGGTCGCGCTCGCGGCGGTCAACGTGTTCGGCGGCTTCCTCGTGACGAGGCGCATGCTCGAGATGTTCCGCAAGAAGGCGCCCCGGCAGCCCGGGCGCGGCAAGGAGGGCGCGCGATGAGCATGAACGTCGTCACGCTGCTGTACCTCGTCGCATCGGTGTGTTTCATCCAGGCGCTGAAAGGCCTGTCGAACCCGACGAGCGCGCGGCGCGGCAACCTGTTCGGGATGGCCGGGATGGCCGTCGCGATCCTCACGACGATCGCGCTGATCGCCAGGCAGGCGGCCTGGCTCGGCGCGAACCTGCCGCTCGGCCTCGCGCTGGTGCTCGGCGCGCTGATCGTCGGCGGCGGCGTGGGGGCGTTCGTCGCCGCGCGCGTCGAGATGACGAAGATGCCGGAGCTCGTCGCGGCGATGCACTCGCTGATCGGTCTCGCGGCCGTGTGCATCGCGTACGCAGTGGTGTCGGAGCCGGAAGCGTTCGGGCTCGTGCCGCAGGACGCCGTCGCGCCGGACTTCATTCCGTACGGCAATCGCGTCGAGCTGTTCATCGGCACGTTCGTCGGCGCGATCACGTTCTCCGGGTCGGTGATCGCGTTCGGCAAGCTGTCGGGCAAGTACACGTTCCGGCTGTTCCAGGGCGCGCCGGTCGTGTATGCGGGCCAGCACCTGCTCAACCTGATGCTCGCGCTCGGGATGCTCGGCTTCGGCATCCTGTTCTTCATCACGCAGTCGTGGCTGCCGTTCATCATCATGACGGCGATCGCGTTCGCGCTCGGCGTGCTGATCATCATCCCGATCGGCGGCGCGGACATGCCGGTGGTCGTGTCGATGCTGAACTCGTACTCCGGCTGGGCGGCGGCCGGCATCGGCTTCTCGCTGAACAACGCGATGCTGATCATCGCGGGGTCGCTGGTCGGCTCGTCGGGCGCGATCCTGTCGTACATCATGTGCCGCGCGATGAACCGCTCGTTCTTCAACGTGATCCTCGGCGGCTTCGGCGGCGAGGCGGCGGCCGGCGGTGCCGCGGGCGCGAAGGAGCAGCGGCCGGTGAAATCGGGTTCGGCCGACGATGCGGCGTTCATGCTCGGCAACGCGGAAACGGTCGTGATCGTGCCGGGCTACGGGTTGGCCGTCGCCCGTGCGCAGCACGCGCTGAAGGAACTGACCGACAAGCTGGTCGAGAAGGGCATCGACGTGAAGTACGCGATCCATCCGGTCGCGGGGCGGATGCCGGGCCACATGAACGTGCTGCTCGCGGAAGCGGAAGTGCCGTACGAGATCGTGTTCGAGATGGACGACATCAACGGCGAATTCGGCCAGGTCGACGTCGTGCTCGTGCTCGGCGCGAACGACGTGGTGAACCCGGCCGCGAAGAACGACCCGGCATCGCCGATCGCGGGGATGCCGATCATCGAGGCGTACAAGGCGCGCACGGTGATCGTCAACAAGCGGTCGATGGCGGCCGGCTACGCGGGCCTCGACAACGACCTGTTCTACATGGACAAGACGATGATGGTGTTCGGCGATGCGAAGAAGGTCATCGAGGACATGGTGAAGGCGGTCGACTGATGCATGCGCCGGTAACGCAGGCGGCCTGCCCCGATTCACGGGCAGCCTCGAAGGACAGGCCCGACCGGCGCAAGCCGGCCGGGTCGTTTTCATGGTGCGACGAGGTTCGCGATGCACGCGGCGATCGTGTCGCGTACGCGCACGATCGCCGGGTCGCGCTGCGTGCTCGAGCGCCAGCCGATTTCGACCGGGTAATGCGGCAAGTCGACCGGGCAGGCGAGCGCGCGCAACGGTGTGGATCGCGCGATCGCGCGCGCCGCGTGCGAGGGAATCGTCGCCACCGCGTCGGAGCCGGCGAGCAGGTACGGCAACGCGGCGAAATGCGTGGTCGACGCCGCGACGCGCCGCTTGTGGCCGAGCGTGGCCAGCGCCTCGTCGACGATCCCGATCACGCCGCCCGACGACACGAGCAGGTGGTCGCGCTGCAGGAAATCGGCGAGCGTGAGCGTGCGCGGCGGACGTGGGCGGGCGGCCGGGTCGATCAGGCACGCATAACCGCCCGTCGCGACCGCGCGCCGGCTGAGCCCGTTCGCCGAGAAGCCGCCCGATGCGATCGCGAGGTCGACGCCGTGGCGCAGCAGCGCGTCGCCGGCGATGCCGCTGTGCGTCTGCCGGAAGATCAGCCGGATGCCGGCGGCTTCCCGTGCAACGGCGTCGATCAGCGCGCGGCCGAGCGCGATCTCGAAGTCGTCCGACAGCCCGATCGAGATCGTGCGGCCGATGCGGTCGCCGCCGTCGGCCGCGATCGCGAGGCTTTCGCGGCAACGGTCGAGCGCGTCGGACAGGATCGGTTTCAGTTCGTCCGCGCGCGGCGTCGGCGCGAGCCCGCGGCCGGTGCGCACGAACAGCGGATCGGCATAGATCACGCGCAGCCGCGCGAGCGCCGCGCTCACCGCCGACTGCGTGAGGCCGAGCCGCAGCGCCGCGCGGCTCGCGCCGCCTTCCTCGTACAGCGCCTCGAACACTTTCAGCAGGTTCAGGTCGAGGCTGGCGATATCATCCGTATTCATGACACTTATCGTTCTATCGATTTGATCGATGACATCATATCGATAAAGATGGCGTTACCCCATTCACCGGAGACGCCTTCATGTCCACTTCAGTCATCGCCGCGCTGCAGATCGGCGCATCGCCCGACGGCACGCGCGCCACGCTCGACACGATCCTCGGCTACGAAACCGCGATCCGCGACAGCGGCGCGTCGCTCGTCGTGCTGCCCGAGGCCGTGCTCGGCGGCTATCCGAAAGGCGAGATCTTCGGCACGCGGCTCGGCTACCGGCTGCCCGAGGGCCGCGACGCGTATGCGCGCTACGCCGCGCAGGCGATCGACGTGCCGGGGCCGGAAACCGACGAGCTGGCCGCGCTGTCGCAGCGCACGGGCGCGAGCCTCGTGGTCGGCGTGATCGAGCGCGGCGGCAGCACGCTGTATTGCACGGCGCTGTTCTTCGATCCGCGCGACGGGCTCGTCGCGAAGCACCGCAAGCTGATGCCGACCGGCACCGAGCGGCTGATCTGGGGGCAGGGCGACGGCTCGACGCTGCCCGTCGTCGACACGGCCGCGGGCCGCGCGGGTGCTGCGGTCTGCTGGGAGAACCACATGCCGCTGCTGCGCTGCGCGATGTACGCGAAAGGCGTGCAGATCTGGTGCGCGCCGACCGTCGACGAGCGCGACGTGTGGCAGAGCTCGATGCGGCATATCGCGCACGAGGGGCGCTGCTTCGTCGTCAGCGCGTGCCAGGTGCAGCCGTCGCCGCGCGCACTCGGGATCGACGTGCCGGGTTGGGATCCGGAGCGGCCGCTGATCCGCGGCGGCAGCGTGATCGTCGGGCCGCTCGGCGACCTGCTGACGGAGCCGCTGATCGGCACGGCCGGGCTCGTGACCGCGCGTATCGATACCGACGAACTCGTGCGGGCGCGTTACGACTTCGACGTGGTCGGGCATTACGCGCGGCCCGACGTGTTCTCGCTGCACGTCGACGAGCGGCCGAAGCGCACGGTGGTGTTCGGCGCGTAGGGAAAGGCGGGCCGGGCGCCGTGCGGCGGGCGGCCCGGAACAGGAACGGCGGCGGTGCGCCCGCCGCCGTGCCGCGTCAGCGCATCGGCGCTTCCGCGATCCGCATGTAATCGGCGATCCGCCGTCCTTCCATGTCCGGAAACTGCTCGTGCACGACGATGTCGCCCATCCGCGCGATGTCGAAGGTGCGGAAATCGCCGCGCAGCTCGCACCACGCGCCGATCGTCCAGCGCCCGCCCCAGTAGACGAGCCCGAGCGGCCACACGCGGCGTTGCGAATGCGCGCCGAGCCGGTCGCGGTAGTCGAAGCTGACGACGTGGCGCGTATCGATGGCCTGGTGGATCGCATCGACCTTCGCGCAAAACGTCTCGTCGATGTGGAACGACGGTGCGAACACGGGCAGGCGGTCGAGCGCCGTGCGCTTGTCGGCCGGCATCGCCGACGCGATCTTCGCGAGCGCCGAGCGTGCGCCGCTCGCGAAGCGCGCGCCGCCCCAGGTTTCGAGCATGCGTGCGCCGGCGGCGAGCGCCGCGAGCTCCTCGGCCGTGAACGTGAGCGGCGGCAGGCTCGCGTTGCGGTTCAGCCGGTAGCCGATGCCGGCTTCACCTTCGATCGGTACCCCTGACAGTTGCAGGTCGCGCACGTCGCGATAGACCGTGCGCGGCGACACCGACAGCCAGTCGGCCAGCTGCTGCGCGGTCGTGAGACGACGCCCGCGCAGCAGCTCGGCGATCTGGAACAGGCGGTCGGCACGGCGCGTCATGACGGCACCTCGGCTCCAACGGCAATGGGGACTTCGCGATGATAGCGCCGCGCGCGCCCGATGGCCGCTGCGCTCAGTGGCATTTCGGCGCGTGCAGGCCGACGCGGTTGCCTTCGGTGTCGATCAGGTAGCCGACGTAGCCGTAGTTGTTCGGCAGTTCGACGACGGAGCCCTGCACGACGCCGCCCGCGCGCTTCGCGCGTTCGAGCGCCGCGACGACCGATTCGCCGGCGTTCAGGTAGACGAGCACGCCGTTCGCGCTCGGCTTGATCTGCTGCGGATCGAACACGATGCTGCCGCCCGTGCTCGATGCGTCGCGGTCGAACGTGGCCATCGGCACGCCGCCGATGACTTCGCGCTGCAGCGTCGTTTGCAGCACGGTTTCGTAGAAGCGGATCGCCCGGTCGAAATCGAGGGACGGAATGTCGAACCACGCGATTGCGCGCTCGGGGGTGGCAGTGGCAGTGGCGGTGGCAGTTGCAGTTGCGGACGTCATGACGAGTTCCTTGTTGCGTTGTTGTTCGGGTTCGGTGCGGAAACCAGCCTTGCATTGCGCCGGGATTGCAGTGTGATCGCGGTCTGCTGACACCGTATTGTCAGTAGAGGTCGGGAACGATCCGCCGCACCGGCTGGTCGTCACGTGGCGCATGCTCGTCGGGGGAGAGTGGGGAATCGCGCGTGACCTGCGTCGTGAAGCCGACCGTCACGCACGACGGGCTGGTGCCGGGCTCGGAGATGGAAGATGGATCGCGAGATTCGCGGCGAGTGGCCGGTCGTGCCGTCGAGCCGCAAGACGCTGCTCGAGACGGGGCAGGCGCTGCCGTTCACGACGGGGCGCCGGGAGAAGTCGAAGCATTGAAACGGAACGCCGCCGTTGCCGCGGATGCGGTAACGGCGTCGTTCCGGTTGTCGCGCAGGGGCCGTATCGGCGGCCCCGTCGCGACCATGATGCGGATTACGCGTCGCCTTCCGGCGTGGCCGGGCGCGCCTTCACGCTGCCGGCGATCAGGTCGAAGCGGAACAGCCGGCATTCGAGCGCGCCGTTGAACAGCGGCGTCTTGGCCGATTCGCGCAGCCGCAGCTGGCCCGGCAGCGAACGATCGGACGTCAGCAGGAACGCCTGCCAGCCCGTGAAGCGCTGCTTCAGCGCATCGCCGAGCGCGTTGAAGAACTCGCTGTCCGGTGCGTCGGTGTGGGTGCGGCGGAACGCGTCGTCGTTGCCGCGGTTGCGGCCCGTCTCGCGCACCTCGCCGCGCGCGCTGCGGCCGCGCACCTCGATCCGCTCGCCGTACGGCGGGTTCGCGAGGATGATGCCCGGGCCGTCGCAGGGCGGCGTCATCCCGCGCGCGTCGACCTGCTTGAGCCACACCGACGGCACGCCCGCGCGCTCGAGGTTCGCGCGTGCCTTCTCGAGCATGTCGCCGGAGATGTCGCTGCCGTACACGCCGAGCGCTTCGCCGCGTTTGCCGCGCGCCGCACGCTTCGCGTCCAGCGCCGGGACCTTCAGCCCCTGCCATGCGGTGATGTCGTATTGCTTGAGTTTCTCGAAGCCGAACCGGCGCTCGACGCCGGGTGCCACGCCGAGCGCGATCTGCGCGGCTTCCGCGAGGAACGTGCCGCTGCCGCACATCGGGTCGTACAGCGCCGTGCCGGGCGTCCAGCCCGTCAGGCGCAGGATGCCGGCCGCGAGGTTCTCGCGCAGCGGCGCCGCGCCCTTGTCGAGGCGCCAGCCGCGCTTGAACAGCGGCTCGCCCGACGTGTCGAGGTACAGCGTGCACTCGTTGGCCGTCAGGAACGCGAACACGCGCACGTCGGGCGCACCGGTATCGATGCTCGGGCGCGCGCCGGTCTTCTCGCGCATCCGGTCGCAGATCGCGTCCTTCACGCGCAACGTCGCGAATTCGAGGCTCTTCAGCGGCGACTTGATCGCGGTGATGTCGACGCGCAGCGTCTGCGTCGCCGCGAACCAGCGCTCCCACGGCTGCTCGAGCGCGAGCGCGTAGACGTCCTGCTCGTTGCGGTAGGCGCGGTGCGCGATCTTCAGCAGGACCCGGCTCGCGATCCGCGAATGGAGGTTCGCGGCCATGCCGGCGGCCCAGCCGCCGCTGAAGTGGACGCCGCCCGGCACCTGCGCGCCCGCGGTGAACGGCGCGCCGTTCAGGTGGCGGCCGGCGATTTCGGCCAGCTCGGCGGCGAGCGCCGCTTCGAGGCCGCGCGGGCAGGGGGCGAAGAATTCGTACAGGGTGGGCGAGGACATAAGGCGGGTGAGGACGTGCAAAAGTCCACTATTGTACGCGGCGCGGGCGGCCGGGGCCGGCGTTGCGTCGCGTTTCGGTGCCGCGGCGCGGGCCCGGGCGCCGCGCATGCGTGCCGGGGGCGGCCCGGCGGCGCCCGGGCGGGCACCGCCAGGCCGCCGCGGGCTCAGTGCGAACCCGGCTGGCCGGCGCGGGCGGCCGGGCTGCTGCCCGGCCAGAACAGCGCGAGCGGATTCGACAGCACCGTGCGGACGATCGCGGCGACGAGCGCGCGCACCTTGGTCGGGCGCAGGCTGCGCGAGCGCACGGCCATCGTGAACGCGAGCGCGAAGCTCACGAGCACGTTGAGGATCGCCATGCTGAGCACGCCGGCGCCGGCCCACCACAGCTCGGGGGTGCCCAGCGCGTCCTTGCCCAGCACGCCGAGCGCGATCCCGATCGAACCGGCCGACAGCGTCACGTGCCGCACCTCGAACGGGAACATGAACACGGTGACGATCGCGGGGATGAGACCGAGCATCAGGCCGAGGCCGACGTTCGCGACCACGCCGGCCACGTTCGACCGGCAGAAATGCGCGAGCTTCGCGGCGCCGGCCGCGCCGAGCGTGAGGCGCAGCCGGCGGTTGTACGTGAGCGCGTCGCCGACCCGGTGCAGCACGAACCAGTTGTCGGCCCAGCCCGCAAGCAGGCTCGACGCCCACAGCAGCACGCCGGTCAGCGCCGCGTAGAGCGGCGTCGGGCCGAGCAGCGAGAACGAGTGCAGCGTCGCGTGCGCCTTCTCCGGCGAGATCAGGTTCGCATGCAGCAGGTTGCTGGCGAACAGCTGCACCAGCAGGCACACGGGCAGCACGACGAGCACGTTGCCCGAAATCGCGGCGGCCTGCGTGCGGATCAGCGCGATCACCGATGCCACGAACGCCTTCACGCCTTCGTCGTGACCCGTGTCGTCCAGCTCGCGCGCGAGCGTCGGCGCGGTCATCGCAGGCTGCTTGGTCGCGAGCGTGAAGTGCAGGAAGTGCATCAGCATGAAGCTGGCCGCGTAGTTGACGCCCGCGAGCAGCCCTTCGAGCATCGACTGCAGGTGCGCGCCCGTGATCGCGAACTTCACGCACACCGTCACGACGGTGACGAGGCCGCCGCCCGCGGCCATCCGCAGCATCTTCAGGTACTCGGCGCGGCCGCGCGAGATGTAGTGCTCGCCGGTGTCCGCGTTGGTTTCGACGAGCTTGCGCGCGAACAGCGAGAAGTTGCTGCGCACGAGGTGCGACACGCTCTGGCTGTTGTGGTTCGCGTCGACGAGCTCGGCCGTCAGGTGCGCCATCCCGTGCAGGTCGTCGCGCGCCATCCACGCGTTGAGCAGCATCTCGGCGCGCAGGATGCGCATGCGCATCCGCTCGACCTGGAACACGATGTCGACCGACACGCCGTTGCGGTACAGGTGCGAGAACACCTCGTCGACGGCGATCCGGCATTCGTCGAGCAGCACGCGCAGGTAGTTGACCTCGTGCAGCAGCTTGCTCGGGTCGCCGCCGTCCTCGACGGCCGCGTGCGCGGTCTCGACCGCGAGCATCGCGCGCGTGAGGCGGTAGAACGGCTGCGTTTCCAGCGGCTTGCGCGCGTCGTCGTCGGAGAGCCGGCTGCGCACCGTCTGCGACAGGCCGGTCGAGCTGATCTGGCAGGTCAGGTTGTGCAGCGCGGCCAGCAGGTCGCGCGAGAACGAACCCGGCTCGTGGCGCTCTTCGTCGGTGACGTCGAACGAGAACAGGTCGGCGAGGCGCGTGAGGAGATCGTCGGGCAGCGCGTCGATCCATTGCGCGTCTTCCGGCGTCGGGAACATCAGCGTGAAGAGCGCCGACAGCTCGCGGCGGTTCGGCGCCGGCGGGATCAGCGACGAGTCGATCCGCTCGAACAGCGCGCCGAAGAAGCCCGAGTGCACGGGCATGCCGGCGTCGCACAGGAGCGAGATGCCGTCGCACTCGCGCAGGATGCCGCGCAGGATGCGCGCGGCATGCGCCTTCCATGCGGGGTTGCGATCGAGCACGTGGAACAGGTAGCGCAAGCGCGCGTGGGCCGGGTACGCGCGCGCATCGGCGTCGCGATCGGCCGGCGCGTCCTGCATCGTGCCGGTGCGGCGCAGCCAGTGCGCGAGCTCGATCAGCCATTCGCTGCGCTCGGCGTACGACGCATCGGCGTCGGCGTGCGCGAGCAGCGCATCGAGCTGGTGAGCGGCATTGCGCGACGCGCGCCACTTCTTGATCAGGGTCGTCAGGGAACGAAACATAAACGGAATAGCGAAAGCCCTCGGCGGGCGGGTTCGGGATGCCGGCCGGGAAACGGCGCGGCGCCGGGGAGAACGGGTGAGACGGGGCAGGTTGCCGGACGATGCGAGGCGACCCGCGATGCGGCTGCCCCGCTGCGGTGCACGGTGCGGGCGCCGCTGGCTGGCGCGCACGACGAGCGGCGCGGGCCTGAAAGTGCGTAGGATCGTCAATCGGGCCGGAAAACGCAAGCCGACCGCGTTGCACGAAGCCGGTTCCGGCCGACTTTGACAAACAATGTCATGGCCGTCCGGCCGGGAGCGCGACGCGGGGCCGGGGCCGGCCGCGGCAGCGCATCGCCGACGGCGGCCGGCGGTCGCTATCGGACGCGCCGCGCTGGACGAAGCCGCGCAGGCGCGTACGCCGTCGAGCGTTCGCCTGCGCGCCGCACGCTTACGCGCCGGACTTGCCCGTCGCGCCGGCGTCGCCGCCCGGCGCCGGATTG